>CAZIQK010000094.1:0-1748 GCA_964541735.1 uncultured Treponema sp. | reverse complement strand
GGCGAAGCAGGAAAAGGTTTCTCTGTTGTTGCTGATGAAATCCGTAAACTGTCAGAAACTTCCAGCGAACAGTCAAACACAATCGGAAAACAATTAAAAAATATTAAAGATTCAATTGAATCTGTTGTTTCTGCATCAGAATCTTCAAGTAAAGCCTTTACATCCGTTGTTGAAGGAATTAAATCAACTGATAATATTGTTCAACAAATTCATTCTGCAATGCTTGAACAAGCGGAAGGTTCAAAACAAATAAATGAAGCTCTTCGTGATATGAATTCAAGTACAACTGATGTAAAAACTGCATCAAAAAATATGGCAACTACAAATCAATCTGTCCTTGAGCAAATTCAAAAATTGGAAAATTCTACAGAAACTATGAAAACAAATATGGACAGTATGAAAGAAGGGGCAGAAAATATGGGAAATATGGAACTTTCTCTTTCTAAAATTACAGATAAGATGAAAGATTCAATCGATGGAATTGGAAATCAAATTTCTCAGTTTAAAGTTTAATTAAAAGGATTTTATTATGAAAAAAATTTTTTATATTTTAGTTTTAGCAAGTCTAATTTTTGTCGGTTGTTCAAAGTCCAAATCTTCTGATTCTGGAAAAATAAAAGTTGCTGGTCTTATTCGTAATGATAAAGAAACTTTTTTGGTTTCGTATATGGATGCATTAAAAGAAGCCGCTCAAAAACAAGATGTAGAACTTTCGGTTTATCTTTGTAATGATGATTCTGCGGTTCAAATTGACCAAGTAAAAACTTTGCTTAGTCGTGGAGTAAAATGTTTTGTAATTACTCCGGTTGATACATCTATAACAGAACAAATTACAAAAATTATTAATTCGCAAAATGGAACGGCTGCATTTTCTAATATTTTAGCTTCAGATGCTGCATTAGATGTTGGAAAAAACTTTTTTTATTCATCATCTTCAGAAATTGCTGCAGGAGATTTTCAAGCACAAATTTTAGATGATTATTTTAAGAAAAATCCTTCAAAATTGAACGGAAAAACAGTAAATGTTCTTTATTTAAATGGTGAATATGGACATTCTGCACAAATTTTCCGTCGCCAAGGTTTTATGGATGGAATGAGTTCTCGTGGTTATACACTAAATGTTTTAGGTGAAGGCGGAGCAAATTGGAATTTAGATTCTGCTCGCCAAATAATTTCAGGATTTCTTCCATCTTTTGGAAACGAAATCAATGCTATTGTTGCTCAAAATGATGATATGGCTTTAGGAGCACTTACCGCGTTGGGAGATTTTGGTTATATCAGTTCTTCTGATTCTGATGGAGATGGAACTTTAGCTTCGGTTCCTGTTGTTGGCGTTGATGCAACTGACGTAGCAAAAAAATCTATAAAAGAACACAAACTTTATGCGACGGTTTTACAAGATGCAAGTGGACAAGCTTCAACAGCATTAGAGCTTGTTGTGCAAGTTGCAAAAACCGGCAACACAAAAGGATTTGTTACAAGTTCCGGAGTTTCTGCCTCAACAACTGTAACCGGAGAGGCTCCTTTAACAAGGACTTCTGTTTTAGACCAATGCTTTATGGTCCCATTTGTGCCTGTAACTGAATAAAAAATTTACTATAAATTAAGAAGTTCATTAAAAATGGTATAGTTAAATAAAAAAGCCTTTCTAATTCATAACGAATTAGAAAGGCTTTTTACATAAAACAACGCGTTACTTTAATTTTGCATATCCGTAAACTGCGTTATCGCCAAGTTCTTCTTCAATA
>CAZIQK010000093.1:0-1769 GCA_964541735.1 uncultured Treponema sp. | reverse complement strand
ACCCTCATTTGATTTTCGGGTGTTTGTCGACTGTACTTTTATGTTAACCTTTCATTCTCCTCCAGAAAGTTCAACTGCATTTTTGTTAATTTCAGAAATAAGCATTGTGTTTTCTTTTTCTTCAAAAGTTCTAACTTTGTCCCATAATCCTGATTTTATAAGGCAATGTTTTATTTCTTCATCATCTTTTTTAATTTTATTTTTTATATTTGCAAGAAGGATATTTTCCCTAATAGAAAAAGCATAAGGGGTTGTGTTTTGAAACATAGGCGAAAATTGTGAATATAGTGATTTTGTGTTTATATTTTGATAAGGAATTTCGTTATAATAAATTTCTCCATCATTTTGAGTGTAAAGTTTTAGTAGCAATTTCAGAAAAGTCGTTTTTCCCGCTCCATTTTTTCCAACTAAAGCTATTTTTTCTCCTTTTTTAATGGAAAAATTCAAATTTTTTATTATTTTACAAGTTTCGTTATATTCAAAAGAAACATTTTTAAAGATTATTGTGTTCATTTTTTCATTAGAAATTTCAATATTCTCTAAAGAATACAAATCTGATTGATAATTCAAAATATCGAAATAATCATTTATAGAATAAGAATGTTCCTTAAATTGTGGAAATGTCATACCTAAATTAAAAAGACAATTTCCTAAAGCAGTTATAGTTGCAATCGCTGCAGCAAAATCTCCTATCCGTAAATCTCCATTAAAAATTTGAAATACAACAAAAAAACTCGTAAATCCAATATTAATTCCTATTGACAGAAGTGTGCTAAAAGATTTTAGAAATATAATTTTAGGAGTATGTTTTTTTATTACAGAACACTGTTTTTTTGTATTTTTATGATATTTATTTAAAAATACGGATGTTAAATTAAAAAAACGAATATCATTTTTATATTTTGGCATGTAAAAAATTCGTTTTATATAATCAAAAATACGCTGACATTCTGCTTTATCAACATAATAATCATATTCTAATTTGCTATTAATACGATAAATAATAAATGTAATAAATGCACCTAGAAAAGAAAACAATACCGAAATAGGACTTAAAATAAAAAGTGTTGTAAAAAGACCTAATACTGTCGAAAGCGTTGAAAAAAGTTGCCGAATTGTTCCTAAAAGTAATAAAGGTCTTTCTTGTGCTTGTTCAATAACTCTTGATAATTTTGAATAGAAGTCCGTATTTTCAAATTGTGCCAAATCAATTTCAGTCATTTTTTTATATATTTGAGATGTAAAATGTTTTTTTATTTTTGTTTGTTGGATAGAACCAATTATATCTTCAAGAATTGTAGATAAAGCATTCCAAATAAAATGAATACCAATTCTAATTAATGCAACAATTATTACAGCAATAAAAGGATCTTTATAGAGAACCGCTTCTATCATAAATTTTGAGTAAAAGCATGCAGTTATATAACTTACAGTATCAGCTAATGACATAACGATAGGTGTTACAAAACTTATAGGGCTTATTTTCCAAATTTCCTTTAAAAATAACATACAAGTCTTATTAGGAGAGAGTTTAGGTTTTTTAGTATCATTTTTTTTTATCATTATTTGTCCTCCAATAAAAAAGTAATTATATTTTTTATAGTTATAATTGAGTTCATATTTGCAAATGTTAGTGTTGTGTCAGGAAATGTTATTTCAAATTCATCTTCTAGCGAAACTAAAAAAGATAGAAAAGCTATTGAGTCAAAATTTTCAAATTTTCCTTCATTATTTACTTCTATTGAATTTTCAATGGCTAAATTATATAT
>CAZIQK010000092.1:0-1835 GCA_964541735.1 uncultured Treponema sp. | reverse complement strand
TAGACAAAAATGTGGTGTTTTCGACAAAAATTTTGGAAAAAATTTTATTTTTTTTTAGGGGTCTGTCCCCCTATGCTCTAAATTTCTTTTACTTTTTAATACAAGCCTTTGTTAGGATTTCAATTAATTCACCGTATTTTTTACGAATCGTTTTTTTGTGGCTATGTTGAATAAAGTTATTTTCGTAGTGAAATAATCTATCTTTTGATGAAATTGGCATATACAAAATTTTTGATTGTGTATAATAATGTTCTATGCAACCTTTTGGAAGAATATAAACTCTTGTAGTTTCTGTTGCTGCTAAAATTAAATTAAAAAGATTTTTTATATAATTTATCAAAAAACTTTGTTTTTTTGGCAATTTTTTTTCAAGTTCGTCTTGATTAAGAAATATTCCTTGTAAAACTACAGTTTTATATGTATCAATATTTTCTGCATTCTCATATTTCTCTTTTAATGCTATTAATTTTTCAGAAAATAATCTCAAATTTGAAGAGATGTTACCTTTTAAAAGAATAACTTGTTTTCCAATTTCCATAAGATATTTTTCCAATTTTAGAATTAGACATTCAAGTGTGATAGGAAAAGACAGTTCTTTTGTAGTAAAAATTTGTTCATAAAACTTTTGTTGCCGTTCTTGTTGTTTTAAAAGCCAAAGTTTAGTCCTTTCATCTTGACAAAAGACATCACGTAATTTTCCACTAAAAAGAGAATCTAAATCTGTAATAATTCTACCATTAGTTCCTAAGAGTGAACAAACCTTATAAAAAACGCCAAGTTCGTCTTTTCCACCGACATCAATAATTCCAGTTCCAGCAATATTATATTCATCATCTATAGATTCAAGTAGATTGAAAAAAATTTGTTGATCAGTATAACCTTCAACAAAAATTTGATTATCACTAAAAAAGAATTGTTTATGATAAGTGTTAAAACGAGGCAAAAATCTGGAAAATAAATCTTCATCATTTTTTAAAAGTTTGTCTATTGTTGTTGGAATTTTATTTATATGACATACAATAACACCAATTAAATCTTGAGGAGTTCGCAAATCAATAAAAAATGGGGAATGAGATATTAAAAAAAATATCTTTTTTGAAGAATGTTGAACTTCTTTTCGAATTTCGTTCATAAAAAATGATTGAAATTGAGGATGAAGATGAAGTTCTGGTTCATCAAAAAACATAACATTTCCTAGTGATGAATTTTTATTTTCGGAATCGTAATAAAGATAAATCAAAAGAGAGATAATTTCTTTTAATCCATGACATTCTGAGTCATCAAGCATATATTCAACATTTAAAGCCTTATTTTCTACAATTGGAATAAGTGTTTTATCAATATCCTCTATAAGTTTTATAGATTTTCCAAACATTGAAGAAAGAACTTTTTCTATTTTTAAACGAATCCGTTCATTGCTTTTTAAAATTTCTAATTGATTCTTATTATCATCGAGATTCCTATCGGAGCGAACAAAAACCACGTTATAGCCTGCATTTTTAAATTGTTCAGCAATATTTTGAGATAAAATTGTTTTTCCACTTCCGTTAGGTCCAACAATTAAATTTATTTGAGTCCAATTGTTCTTTTTAAAAACAGATTTTCCCCATAAAAAAGGAATTTTTGTTTTTACTTCAAGATGAGTCATATTTTTATTATACACTAGAATTGTAAAAATAATTGAAAAAGATAAAAAAAGATTTCTGTGAAAATAGATTCCCGTGTCTAGATTGAACCAATAATCTGTATAAAAAAGTAAAAAAAAAGAGTTGAATTTGCAAGACTCACTTAGGGATTTGACAAAATAACAGTTTTTAAGTGAAGCCTTCAAATGG
>CAZIQK010000091.1:0-2001 GCA_964541735.1 uncultured Treponema sp. | reverse complement strand
TGTATATTTTATTTTAAGAAAAAGAAAATCCATAATTACAAAAAAAATTATAGAAAAAAGAAAATTGGAGGATAATAAAGAAATGATTGAACTTGCAAAAAAATTTATTGGTAAAGAATGTATTATTTATGCTTTTGATAACAATCATCAATTTGATGGCATTATAAAAGAAGTTTCTGACAGTGCAATTCTTTTGGAAAAATCAGGAAATCTTGAAGCAATAAATTTGGATTTTGTTATTAGAATTAGAGAATTTCCAAGAAATAAAAAAGGAAAGAAAAAATCACTAGTTTTAGACTAATTTTGTAAAACATAAATTTTTATAAATAATTTTGCAATCTTCAAGTGTCAATCTTTCTAGTTTTTGGTGGTGGATAAAAATTTATCTTCGTCTATACTAGAATAAGAGGATTTTATGGATTTACAAAATAAATTACAATTTTTAAGAAAGAAAAACGGTTTTTCGCAAGAAGAATTATCAGAAAAACTTGGAATTGCAAGACAAACAATCAGCAAGTGGGAAACAGGACAAGCAGTTCCTGAATTGAGCGGATTAATTGCGTTGAGTTCTCTTTATGGAATTTCTATTGATAGACTTGTAAAAGATGATGATAATTGTAATCTTTCTTTATGTACAAATCTAAATTTAAATAAAAATGAATTAATTGATTTTTTGATTATTGCTAAAAAAAATACTTATGCTTCTTGTAAAAATTCTGTTTCTTCTTGTAGACCAAATTCTCATGATTTTTGTTTTCAAAATGAAAATGGATTAAAATATTATGATTCGTATTTTGGTGGTGAAAAATTTTCCGGAGAAGAAATTGTTTTTTCTAAAGAAAATCCAATTTGGAGTATGAATTATATCGGCAGAGTAATTGGTGAAAATTTTAGTGGTGATTTTTTGAAAGAATCTTTAAAAAATGTTTCTGATGATTTGCCATTTCGTGGTCCAAAAATTTTTTCAAAAGGTGAATATCTCTATCATTGTAATGTTTCCGGAAATTTTGAATGGTTTCAAGGTTATGAAGAAATTTTTTATCAAAAAGAAAAAAATTATGAATGTTATTTTCATGGCGGATTAATTCAATAATAAAAATATTGTTAGTTTTCTAAAATAATCTAAAATAAATTATAAAAATGTTAGAATTCTTTTCTAATACTTACGATAGTCCAAATAGAATATCCAGAACCCATTTTTTAATATTTAAAAACTTGATAACTAGTAAAAAACATGGAACAAAAACAACGAGCTTTACACAACAGAACTTTGACTATTTTACCAAAAAAAATTGAAAACATAAAAAACAAATAACTTCACTTGAAGAATTTTCAGAAAAAAAAAGATTCTTTGAATAAAATTATAAATGGAGATGTTTTTAAGGTTTTACCTCTTTTGCCAAATGAATTTGCAGATTTAATCATTATTTATCCTCTCTTATAATCTTTCTAAAAATTTTAATGGTTTTTCTTTTAATGCAATGAGTGATGAAAAATACGATTCTTATTTAGATTCTTGGCTAAGTGATGTTTGTAAAAAGTTAAAACCAAATGAAAGTCTATATCTTTGTGGCGATTGGAAATGTACATCAAATTTTCAGCGTTCTCTTAAAAAAACTTACTATTATAAATAGATTGTCTTTAGATTCCAAAACGTCTTTTGAATGATAGAAAAAGATATTCAAGATTATACAAATGGTGTTTTCTGTGAACGAAGCAGTTCTCCAAATCAAAAAAATCTACGAATCATAGAATTTTCAAAAAATCATAATATTCTACGGTTCGTGGGTGTGATTAAAAATTTTCTTGTGCAATAATAGAGAGCGAAGACGAGAAAACTGGCGCTGGTTATTTTGAGTTTTTATTAAATTGATTTTGGAGGTTTTATGGATCAGGTTTTGATTGGAAAGTTCATTGCCGAAGAGAGAAAACGAAAAGGTTATACTCAACGGGAACTTTCTGAAAAAATTGGAATTACTGACAAAACAGTTTCTAAATGGG
>CAZIQK010000090.1:0-2121 GCA_964541735.1 uncultured Treponema sp. | reverse complement strand
AGATTGCGACTTATGATTTTATCATAAAATTCTTGTGGATATATATCTCTGTATCTGGCATAATCCAAAGAAGTTCTGCCCCAGTCAAAAGCTTTTCCATTGTCTATTGTTTCATTTTTAATGAGCATAATTAATCAGCCTTGAAATTAAATTTTATCGAAAAACGAAATTGTAATCATTTTTATTATCGTTGTGTAATTCCAAAATTTCAAATTTACATCTTTGTTTTATTTTGAGTATATTTTCATATCAATCACTTTGCAATTTTCTCGCTGATGTTTTCCGTGCAGATGAAGAGATTCCGTTTTTTTGGTCATTTCGAGAACCTCAATGACCGGAAGTTTTTTTTAGATGGTGGTTGAGCCTGTCGAAACCACCAGTAAGCAATGTTTTGTTTAATGATGGTCATTTCCACTGTGTTGGTTGATGTTTGCGAAGCAAACTCGTGCAATAATGACGACCGCTCCCTTTTATATTAATCTGCATATACAGATTAAATCCGACTTTTACACTATTTTACTTTACCGCCCTTATGTGTCGCCTTAAGCAGCACGGCGACAAAGTAAATAGTGTTTACTCCGTAGTATTTTTTTAAATTTTAGTTAGAACTAGTGCGCACAACACGGAAACCGAGGCTGTAGTAGCGGCTAAAAGGGTAGTCGACGTCGCGGTAAGAAACAGAACAGTAAGAAGCATCGTTGCCCCAACCGCCTCCGCGCCGGTATCGGAGAGAAGCAGAGGCCGCGCCCGTTTCGGGTGTCGAGCTTGTAATACTACTATACCAGTCCCAGCACCATTCAAAAACGTTTCCGGTCATATCGTAAAGTCCTAAGTCGTTTGGTTTTTTGCCTTTCACTTCATGAGTTATATAATCAGAATTATTTATGTACCAAGCAACTTCATCTATATTGTCGCTTCCGCTGTATTCTGTTGAAGTCGTTTTTCCGCCTCGTGCAAGGTATTCCCATTCTGCTTCTGTTGGTAAGCGGTAGCCGTCTGCTTCTATGTCCATTGTAATTGCATCCCATTGTGAATTGTCGTCCGAAAGTCCACAGTATTTTCCATCCGTACTAATAATGCCGTCCCAGTTTTTAGGGTCGCTTTCTTCTTCTTCGCCAAGTTTATATACAGGCTCAAGATTTTCTGCTATTGAACGCAAGTTGCAATATACAATTGCGTCATACCAGTTTACATAATAAGCAGGAAAATTGTCGCCTTTGCCAGTCCAGTCGCTTGGACTGTAGTCTGAGTCGCCATACTTACAGTATGTTTCGTATTCACCTTGTGTTACCTCGTGGTCGCTTACAATTAAATCGCGAATTGTAATTGCACTTCCACTTACAAAGACTTCTGAACTTGGTGTCCAAGTTTCTGTTCCATCAAATGTTTTGCCGGTAACTTTGACAAATCCTTCTGGTATTATTTCCGGTCCATCATCACTTTCTCCAGGTTCCTGTGTTGTCGGTTCTTTCGGATCAGCGTCTGGATTTTTGTTGCCAGTTGGCTGCTTGCACGCAATAACGCCAACTGCGAACAAACCAATTGCAAATAAACTTGCAAATTTAGAGCATTTTTTCATTTTTTCTTCTCCTATTAAAAATGAATTTGATTTATTTTTACAAAGGGTTCCCTTTGCTTTATCCTTTTAAAACTGCTCGCTACTTTTGTGCAAGAATCAAAATTTAAAAACAAAAAACCGCTTGGACGCAAAAATCCAAACGGTTTGAAAATTTGAGAATATATTTTGTATGTTTTATTTTTATTAAAAAAAAGTTCGCACTTAGAATTGACGAATTGTGAGGCGTTATAATTTGCTTGTCAAGTAATTTTTTCAACACAACTCTCATGTTTTAGATTATAACATTGCTTTTATAACTTGTATATATCTTTTGTTTTTTGGTCATTTCGAGGGCCTCAATGACCGAAGGTTTTTTTTTAGATGGTGGTTGAGCCTGTGGTTGCTGAGCCACGTCGAAGCATCGAAATCACCAGTGAGCAACGTTTTGTTTGATGGTGGTCATTTCGAGGGCCTCAATGACCGAGTTATATCATTCCCACTGTGCACTGGCTTAGGAATCTTCTTTCAATGTAAAATTAAGATACGAAATCAAAATGTGGCTT
>CAZIQK010000089.1:0-2146 GCA_964541735.1 uncultured Treponema sp. | reverse complement strand
TTGCGTTAGCGGAAACTGAGTAAGCAGGTTCTCCTGCGACGAAAGCTAGGTAGCTACTGGCTTTTTTATTTACAGAATCTTTTCTTTCAAAAAATCAACTTGCTGCGAGAATTGAGCAGCGCGAAGCGGTCGCAAACGAATGTGAAGCGACTGAAGGTTACTGAACTGCGAAATGCGAGTTGGTGTTTTCATTAAGCTATGATTTTTAAATTTCTAAAAGAAAATTTTTTATAATGAAATATTTATGTTTCTATTGACAGAAACATAAATAGAATGTATGTTACTATTTATAGAAACATAAGCGAAATTATTTGGAGGTTATTATGGAAAATGAAAAAATCCCTTACAAAATTTATTTGAATGAAGAAGAAATGCCTCGTCAATGGTACAATATGCGTGCAGATATGAAAATAAAACCGGCTCCTCTTTTGAATCCAGAAACTTTAAAGCCCTGTTCTGCTGAAGAACTTGAACATGTTTTTTGTAAAGAACTGGTCAAGCAAGAACTAAATGAAAATGATAGATATATTCCAATTCCTCAAGAAATTCTTGATTTTTACAAAATGTATAGACCTGCACCTTTAACTAGAGCGTATTGTCTTGAAAAAAAACTTGGAACTCCAGCTAAAATTTATTATAAATTTGAAGGAAACAATACTTCTGGTAGTCATAAGTTGAATTCTGCCATTGCTCAGGCTTTTTACGCAAAAAAGCAAGGTTTAAAAGGTGTAACTACAGAAACTGGTGCTGGTCAATGGGGAACTGCAATGTCAATGGCGTGTGCTTATCTTGACTTAGAATGTCGTGTTTATCAAGTTCGTTGTTCTTATGAGCAGAAACCTCAACGTCGAGAAGTAATTAGAACTTACGGAGGAATGGCAATTCCTTCTCCAAGTATGGAAACTGAAATTGGCAGAAAAATTAATGAAGAATATCCTGGATGTACTGGCTCTTTGGGATGTGCAATTTCTGAAGCGGTTGAATATGCAACAAATCATGATGGATATAGATATGTTTTGGGGTCGGTTTTGAGTCAAGTTCTTTTGCATCAGTCGATAATTGGAATTGAAGCGAAAACTGCAATGGATAAATATGGAATCAAACCTGATATTATAATTGGTTGTGCTGGTGGTGGCTCTAATTTGGGCGGGCTTATCAGTCCTTTTATGGGTGAAAAACTTCGTGGTGAAAAAGATTATCATTTTATTGCGGTTGAACCTGCTTCTTGTCCAAGTCTTACCCGAGGCGTCTTTGCTTATGATTTTTGTGATACTGGTAAAGTTTGTCCTATGCAAAAAATGTATACTCTTGGTTCTCAGTTTATGCCAAGTGCTAATCATGCTGGAGGTCTTCGCTATCACGGAATGAGTTCGATTGTTAGTCACCTCTATCATGATGGTTATATTGAAGCACGAAGTGTTGAACAAACTGAAGTTTTCAAGGCTGCAGAACTGTTTTGTAAAGCAGAAGGAACTTTGCCTGCTCCAGAATCAAGTCATGCAATTAAAGTTGCAATTGATGAAGCATTAAAATGCAAAGAAACTGGTGAAGAAAAAACAATTTTCTTTGGACTTACTGGAACTGGTTATTTTGATATGAAAGCTTATGAATCATTCAACAACGGAACAATGGGCGATTATATTCCTACTGATGAAGAAATAAAAAAATCAACAGATTTAATTCCTCGTTTTCCAGGAAATGATGATTTTTAATTGTTATTAGCATTGATTTTATTTTGATAAAATTTGTGAAAAATTCCTCAACATTTTTGGGGAATTTTTTTTGTATTTTGAAGCAAAAAATCGGAATAGTCTTTTACAATTTTTTTAGGTTTTATTTGTTTTACTAAAGTTTTAGATATTTATACAGTTTTTATAAATCAATATATTATGTTAATCTTAGAAAATATTTTATGAGGTTTTATTTATGAACGGAAGAACTGTAAAAACAAAGATAAAAATTTTAGATTCTAATAAAAGCCTTTAGTAAATCGTGAGATTTTGTTTATTCAGCAATCTCATGAATTTCTTTTTGGGTGTAATGCATTTGATTTTTTGACTGAACAAATGGTTTCTGAAGAAAATCATAAAAGATTGTTTGTAGAAAGAAATGAAAAATGGCTTACGGATATAACACAGATTCCATG
>CAZIQK010000088.1:0-2251 GCA_964541735.1 uncultured Treponema sp. | reverse complement strand
ATTGAACACGATTCTATGGGAGAAGTTAAAGTTCCTGCAGATAAACTTTGGGGAGCACAAACTGAGCGAAGCCACGAAAATTTTGAAATTGGTGTTGGAATTGAAACAATGCCTCGCGAAATTACAAAAGCTTTCGGTTATTTAAAAAAGGCAGCGGCTATTGCAAATAATGCTTTAAAACCAGAAAAAATGACTGATGAAAAACTTTCTGCAATAAAAACTGCTTGCGATGAAGTAATTTCAGGTTCTTTAAATGACCACTTTCCTCTTGTAGTTTGGCAAACCGGCAGTGGAACACAAAGCAATATGAATGCTAACGAAGTTATTGCAAATCGTGCTAATCAAATTGCCGGCAAAAAACTTTGTCATCCAAACGATGATATTAACATGAGCCAATCTTCAAATGATACTTTCCCTACTGCTCTTCACATTTCTGCTGTTGTTGAAATTGAAGATAAACTTATTCCTGCTGCAAATGTTCTTATTGAAACTTTCAAAAAACTCGAAAAAGAAAACGAAGGAATTGTAAAATCAGGAAGAACTCATCTTCAGGATGCTGTACCAATTTCTTTTAGTCAGGAAATTTCCGGCTGGAGAACTTCTTTGGAACGCGATGTTGAAATGTTAAAATCATCACTTCCTTATTTAAAACAACTTGCTTTGGGCGGAACTGCTGTTGGAACAGGACTTAACGCACCTCAAGGTTTTGATTCAAAAGTTGCTGAAGAAGTTTCAAAATTAACAGGAAAAGATTTTATTACTGCACCAAATAAATTTCACGCTCTTACTTCAAAAGATGAAATTGTTTTTGCACACGGAGCAGTTAAAGCACTTGCCGCAGATATGATGAAAATTGCAAATGATGTTCGCTGGCTTTCATCAGGACCTCGTGTTGGACTTGGAGAAATTCATATTCCAGAAAACGAACCTGGTTCTTCAATCATGCCAGGAAAAGTAAATCCTACACAATGTGAACAAGTTACAATGGTTGCTGTTCAAGTTATGGGAAATGATTCTGCAATTGGATTTGCTGCAAGTCAGGGAAATTTTGAACTTAACGTATTTATGCCTGTAATTGCATACAATTTTATTCAATCTTGCCGATTGCTTGCTGAAAGTATTTTGAGTTTTAATAAAAACTGTGCAGTTGGAATTACAGCGAATAAAGAAAAAATGCATTACAATCTTCACAATTCTTTAATGCTTGTAACCGCACTTAATCCATACATCGGTTATGAAAATGCTGCTAAAACTTCACATTTGGCTTACGAAAAAAATATTTCTCTTAAAGAAGCTTGTGTTTCACTTGGTTTCCTTACAGCAGAAAAATTTGATGAAGTATTCCATCCTGAAGAAATGGCTGGCGTAAAAATTAAATAAGTTTTGTTTGTTGGCTGAACATTTTACTTAAGTGGTAAGGAGAATGAGTAAAATGTTCTGTGTTAAACGATTTCTTAGGTTTGCTTTGCTGATTGTGTAAAAAAAATGCAAAAGATGTAAATCCAAAGTGATTTTTATACCAGGGTTTTGAAACGTAAAGTTTAAAAATTCGGGCTTTGATTTTATTTTACATTTTTATGCCAAAAATTCTTAAGGAATCTGATAAATTTTGTGGCTGTGTATTATGTCCTTCCGTACACATGCGTATTGAGATGAGGATGTAAAAAGATGGAAAACATCACCTATTCTTACTTCCCAGGTTGTACACTAAAAAACAAGGCTCAAGACCTTGATAAATATGCTCGTGCATCCGCAGAAGTTTTAGGGTTCACTCTTCAAGAAATTTCAGACTGGCAGTGCTGTGGTGGAGAATATCCGCTTGGCACAAATGAAGTCGCTCCAAAACTTTCATCAATTCGTGCACTTGCTGCTTCACGAGATGCAAATCAGGAATTAGTTACACTTTGTTCCGCTTGTTATAATGTTTTAAAACAAGTTAATCATGATATGCAGACAGATGAAGATACGATTTCTAAGGTGAACAATTATTTGGCTCAAGATGAAATTGAGTATCACGGAGAAACAAAAGTAATTCATTACTTGGAAATTTTACGTGATGTTGTTGGTTGGGATAACGTTAAAAAGGCTGTAAAAAATCCTTTTACCGGAAAAAAAATTGGCGCTTATTACGGTTGTCTTTTGCTCCGACCTGGAAAAGTTCTTCAATTTGATGATCCTGAAAATCCAAAAATTTTAGAAGATTTTATTAAGGCAATTGGCGGAACTCCAGTTATTTACGCACAAAGAAATG
>CAZIQK010000087.1:0-2435 GCA_964541735.1 uncultured Treponema sp. | reverse complement strand
ATACAAAATTTAAATAATGTATTCAATATTCTTTATAATTTCAAATCTTCTTGTAGAATTTCCATCCAACTTCTAGAATCTTTTTTTTGAGGATTTAATCCAATCTGCAACGCAAATGCATTCAAAGCATTTTTTATGAATTTTGCATCAAAATCTTCTTGCGTAACTTCAATTTCTGCATAAAAAAAATCATTTACTTTTTCAATTTCAACATGAAAAATCAAATTTGGAAAATTTTCAGTTTTGCATAAAGAACCAAAACTTTTTTTTGTTTTGCGAAACCATCTTCTATAACCAGAAATTTCAAAAAATTCACGCAAAACATCTGCATTTTGAACAAAAGTTTCATCTTCTTTGTTTAATTCAATTCCATTTTCGCAAGTTTTTCTTTTTAATGTAAAATAAGATTTTTCTTCATCTTTTATTTTTTCCGTTCTGATTCTTATAACTTGAGGTTCACCATTTTTTATTCGCTCTTTATGAATTTCAAAACGCGACCAATATTCATCACTTTTTAGAATTTCTTTTTGAGAATCTTTTAAAATCTCAATTTTTTCGATTTTATTTTTGCAATAAAAAAATACATCTTGTAAATTTTCAAATTGTGATTTTTCTAACGGAATTTTTATTTCTATTTCTCGACCCATACTTAAATTATAGCATTTTTTAGTTTTTTTTTAAGTAAATATATGATATAATTTTACTTGTTATGGAACAGAAGAAAAAAGTACGTTTATCAGATATTGCAAAAAAGTTAAATATTAGTACCGTAACAGTTTCTAAAGCACTTTCAGATAAAGATGGCGTTAGTGATGATTTACGAAAACAAATAAAAAATTTAGCAAGCGAAATGGGATATAAACAAAAAAAATCACCATCTCTTTACGGAAACGGAAAAATCACTGGAAATATGGGAATATTAATTCCTTATCGCTATTTTTCAAAAGATTTTTCATTTTATTGGTACATTTTTAATCATCTTTCTTCGGAACTTTTAAATCGCAATTATTACAGTATAATGGAACTGCTTTCAAATGATGATGAAGAAAAATTAACTTTGCCGAGAATATTAAATGAAAAAAAAGTTGATGGTCTTATAATTTTAGGACAAGTTTCAAACGAATATATCGAAAAAGTTGAAAAGAATTTTGATAAATTTATACTTTTAGATTTTTACACAAACAAAATGTCTTTAGATTGCGTTTCTAACGATGATTATTATTGTTCTTATATGCTTACAAGTTATGTGATAAAACAAGGTCACAAAAAACTTCGATTTGTTGGAAATTTTGATGCAACAACTTCTATTCGCGATCGTTTTATGGGCTTTCAAAAAGCAATGTTAGAAAATAATCTAGAAACGAGCATAAAAGATATTATTGATGACCGCGATAAAAAAGGTCAAGTAATTGATATGAAACTTCCTCTCGATGATATGCCAACCGCATTTATTTGCAACTGCGATTTAACTGCGGCAAATTTAATTGATGAGTTAACCAAATTAGGTTACAAAGTTCCAAATGATGTTAGTGTAACAGGATTTGACAATTATCTTTCTCCCAACCGAGCGTCCATTCCTCTTACAACGGTTTATATAAAACCAGAAGATACAGCAAGCGTTGCAGCAGAATTAATTATAAAAAAAATCAATGGAGAACCTTACATTCGCGGAAGGCATCTTGTAAGTGGAACGTTGATTATTCGTGATTCTGTAAAAAGACTAATAGACTAAAGATTTTTGATTTTTATGAAAACCTCTGAACTTATACAAAAAATTTTATTTTGCTTTTTTATTCCAATTATTACAGGAATTACAGTTTATTTTTTGATTCCGTTTTTACCAGATTCATATCGCATTTTAACGCAAAGTGTTTTTGGTTATTTTTTTAGCGAAATCGCATGTATTTTCTTTTTGTTTTTTGAAGAAAAAAAGATTTTCCGTTATTTTGCAAGAATTCTCTTTTTTTGCTCAATTTTGATGAGCATAAATTTAAATTTTTCTGTTTTTTATATTTATCACATTTCAAAAATTCTAACAATTTTTTTGCTTTTATTTTATTTTGCAATTGCAATCGTGATTTGTGTTTTTTCTAAAAAGCAAAAAATTTTTGTTTATTTATGGATTTTTGTTTCTATAATTATCACCGGATTTTTTAATTACATTGCGATTGTGAGTTTAATTTATTCTAAACAACTCTATGCAGTTTTTTTGGTTTTAGCATCATTCATTTTTTTAAGTTTAGTTTTTTATTATATGATTGATTTAAAACAATACCACTTTAAACATTCTAAAGTGGTACGGTTTATTTTATTGATTATTTCACAACTTCTTTTATCCGCTGCAGCAGTTTTTATGATTTGTTAATCTTTTTTACATGCATTGAAAGGTTAACATAAAAGTACAGTCGACAAACACCCGAAAATCAAATGAGGGT
>CAZIQK010000086.1:0-2961 GCA_964541735.1 uncultured Treponema sp. | reverse complement strand
CCGTCAATTTACAGAGAAAAAGCAGCAGTTGATACAATTGCCGCTTAAGTAATTAGGGTATTTTCTGACTGTACTTAAATTGACTTTTTCATTTTTGTAAATGGGGACAGACCCCTAAAATCCCCACTTCACAACTTTCCCACTAAAAGTTAAACTGTTTCTATGAGTGAAATTTCAGATTCAGAATTAATAAAAAATGCAGTTTCTATGCTAACCTTTTCTTATTCACCTTATTCTAGTTTTTGTGTAGGTGCTGCACTTCTTTCAAAGAATGGAAAAATCTACACTGGTTGCAACATCGAAAATGCTGCTTTTGGTCCAAGTAATTGTGCTGAAAGAACGGCTTTTTTTAAGGCAATCAGCGAAGGACAAAAAGAATTTACAAAAATTGCTATCGTAGGTGGAAAAAATGCCATTCTTGGTAAATTTTGTCCACCATGCGGAGTTTGTCGTCAAGTTATGGCAGAATTCTGTTCTAAAGATTTTAAAATCATCTTAGCAAATTCTAAAAATGAAATACAAACTTTTACTTTGGGAGAACTTTTGCCTCAAAGTTTTAACTTGTAAAAATCTTAAAAAATACTTCAGAAATTAATTCCTCTTTCATAAAATCTTGAAACATCTATAAAATTTATATACTATATAAAGACTAAATAAATTCTACTTTCAAATAAATGAAATTTTATACAATAAAATTTCTAAACTATATCGAGGTAATAAAAAATGGGTGAAAATTATTTCAACAAAATTTCTTGGCGAGAAGCCAGACTTCAGTTGGGACATTGTCGTTCAATGGCAAAAGATGAATTTGTAGATGGAGTTAATGCTCTTAAAGGCAAAAAAATCGTAATTGTTGGATGTGGAGCTCAAGGCTTGAATCAAGGTTTGTGTTTACGAGATTCAGGTTTGGATGTTTCTTATGCTTTACGAGAAAGTGCAATCACCGAAAAACGACAATCTTGGAAAAACGCTACAGAAAACGGATTCAAAGTAGGAACTTACGAACAAATGATTCCTGAGGCAGATTTAGTAGGAAACCTTACTCCAGATAAACAACATACTCCGGTAATTAATACCGTTCAAAAATTGATGAAAAAAGGTTCTGCACTTTGGTATTCTCACGGATTCAATATGATTGAAGAAGGAATGATTATTCGCCCAGATATTACAGTTGTTATGTGTGCACCAAAAGGTCCCGGTACAGAAGTTTATCACGAATTTGAACGTGGATTTGGTGTTCCGGATTTAATAGCAGTTCATCCTGTAAACGATCCAGAAGGAAAAGGTTGGGCAATTGCAAAGGCCTTAGCAGTTGGAATGGGCGGAAGCAAAGCAGGAGTTTTGGAATCATCATTTGTTGCAGAAGTAAAATCTGACCTTATGGGAGAACAAACAATTCTTTGTGGAATGTTACAAACCGGAACTATTGTTTGTTACGACAAAATGATTGATGAAGGAATCTCTCCTGAATACGCAACAAAACTTTTAATGCACGGATGGAATGTAATTTCTGAAGCATTAAAATGGGGCGGAATTACAAATATGATGGATAGACTTTCAAATCCTGCAAAAATCAAAGCAAACGAACTTTCAAAACAACTCAAAAAGATTTTAACTCCACTCTATCAAAAACACATGGACGACATCATTTCCGGAAACTTCTCTTCAACAATGATGAAAGATTGGGCTAACAAAGATCACGATTTGTTAACTTGGCGAGAAGAAACAGGAAAACTTCCTTTTGAACACAACGCAGAATCATCAGATGAAATTACAGAACAAGAATATTTTGACAAAGGAATTTTGCTTGTTGCAATGGTAAAAGCAGGTTGTGAACTTGCTTTTGAAACTATGGTTGATGCCGGAATCAAACCTGAAAGTGCTTATTATGAATCTCTCCATGAAGTTCCTCTAATCGCAAATCTTATTGACCGCAAACGTCTCTATGAAATGAATCGTGTAATTTCTGATACAGCAGAATATGGATGTTATTTATTTGCAAACGCAGCTGTTCCTCTTCTAAAAAAGGAATTTATGCCAAGCATTCACACTGATGTAGTTGGAAAAGGATTAAACGTAAAAGATAATTCAGTAAACAATACAGAACTTGTTGAAGTAAATGCTGAAATCCGAAATCATCCTATTGAAGTTGTAGGACAAAAACTTCGTGCATATATGACAGCAATGAAACCTTTGTTGTAAAAAAAGTGGTGATTGAGCTAGTCTCAACCACTGTAAAAAAAATCACACATGTCATTCCCGCATTTAATGCGGGAATCTTTATTTTAAAATAACCTATTCATAAAAAAAATACATCTTCATTTCTACAATTTTGAGATATTATTTTTTTACGAATCTTTATCATTACACAGATTTTGACGAGATGCAAAAAATTGTCATAAATGAAAAATCTAGCTTTAGAGTTTAAGACGAATGAACGACAACTAGGAGATAGAATATTTTATTCGCGAACTAAAATCTACTGAAAAAAAACAAATTCAACCATCATTTTATAAAAAGCCGAAGAATTTTAAAAGTACCATTTTCGTTTAAATTTTTAAATGATTCATAATTTTGTTCTGTAAGATTTAATTTTGAAAGTGTAGAAACTATAAAGATGACATTTTTATTTTCAGGAATTATTCGATTCATAAACTCTGCCATCATATAAGTTTTTTCGCTTTCTGTGGAAGTTTTAAATATGAACTCTTTTTTATCTAAGGTCAAAACATTTACATCTTGCTCTTTTGTGTGTCTTCATTTAAATATTATTTGAAACTGTCCTTTTTCCTTTCAAATTATTGAAGTCAATTCCGTGCGTTTATACATTGTTCCTAAAGCAGAAATTTGAAATTCCCCATCATCAGAGTCTACATTTTATAAATTTAGTTAAAAATTTTGCATTTAAAGGTTCTAGAATTTTCCTATTTTTTATTTTGTGAGGGGACAGACCCCTATTTT
>CAZIQK010000085.1:0-3067 GCA_964541735.1 uncultured Treponema sp. | reverse complement strand
ACCGCGAAATTTATTCAAAACTTTTCCCAAGCGACAGCGCAGCAAAAGCCGTTCCACAAGAAGCCGGAGTTGCCTGTTCAACTGCAAAAGCACTGGAATGGGATGCCGCCTGGAGCAAAATGGACGAACCAAGCGGAAGAGCAATTTCCGGAGTTCATAAAAATTCGTATTAAAAAAATATAAATTTAAAAATGTCGCTTACATTTTCCTAGTCATCAAAAGTGACTAGGATTTTTTTTATCCGCACTCGATATTAACAGTGAAATATTGCTAATTAAGGAAGGGGAAGTCTCCCCTTTCGTCCGCACTTCGTTGCGTCCTATCCCCTCAAGCGGGCTCAAACGCCGCCCGCAACGCCTGCTAAAAATTTTATCTTCTCATACAGATTGTCACATCACACCTAACAATGACAAATTATGCTATCAAATCCGAGTATGAAAAAATCTTAAATCTGATAATAGCTCATAAAAAAAGCCAGTCTTCAAAAAGAAAACTGGCAAAATAATTTCAGTTAAAAATTACTGACGTGTAAAAGTGTATGTCATTTCTTCATTATATTCACTTTCTGGAATAGTCCAAGTTAAAATTGAACCATCACTAGAAACTGTCATCGCTATTTCCATAAACTCTCCTAGAACTACTGTTACTGAAGTTCCATCTTGTGTCCATGTTCCTTCTGAATCACCATCGTTTACATCAGTCATTACACAAGTTCCATCTGCATTAAATTTAATAGACATAGACATTTCTTCAGTTGCTGGTACAGTTACTCCATACATTGTCACTTCTGAAAGTTTAAAAGTTGCACCAGAAACAGAAGGGTCATCTCTTTTGCAAGATGCACATGCCAAAATCATAGCTCCAACAAGTGTAGCTAAAACAATTTTTCCTAATTTTCTCATAGAAAAACTCCTTAAAAAAATTTTTATAGAAAAAATTGTACCCCCCCCCCGTAAACCTTTGTCAAGTGAAACTCTCATCTTTGAAGAAAAATATCAAAATAAATAAAAATTTTTGAAGATTTTATGAAATTGAATAGAAAAACAACACAAACATTCTCGTGCGGTGGTTGAGCCAGTCGAAACCAACACGGGAATCTATTCAGTACAGATTGTCGTCTCAAGTCCTGCGATGTTTGCACTTTTTTCAAATCCAACACCGACAAAAAAAAGAATTTGCATAATGGAAGTTCTTACAATCATTTTTAATGGTTCTCCAGTGCGTTTTAAGTTTTTTCATATTCTGGCGAATTTTTTTGGTTTTAGTTTGACGCCGTTACTTTTTCTTACGCTCAGAAAAGCACTTCTTCCAAATCCGCAGAAACATAAAACTATAAATCCGCTAATTTTTGTTTGGTTTCTTTATTTTTTAATTCAAAATATATTTCTTTCAACACAATATTTACAGAATTCAAATAAAATTTTATTTTTGAATTTTATTTTGTCAGGAACTACAATTCAAGTTCTTTTTCCTAAAATTCAAATAACCTGGACGACTGTTATAATTTCAATGTTTGTTTATTTTGATACGCTTTATCAGCGGACTAACAGTCAAACTTATTAAAAAAATCAAAATAGTTTTTATAAATCTTTAAATACATTAAAAAATGATTCAGTTTTGATTATTATTGATATAGAACATTTTTCAAAACTTAAAATGAATTACAGTCGCCGGATTTTGAATGAAATATAAAATTAAATTGTTGATTTTTTAATTCAGCTTTTCTAAAAAGAAATGAATTTTCATTTTCTAAAATTTCTTTAAGATTGACAATTTTTTTAAGAGCAATATATCCTCCATCAGAAATTTTATATGAATTTAGTGCATTTTGTATTATAAGAGAAATTTCTCTTGCACTTTCAGAAATATTTTTCAGTTCATCAGATTGATTATAAAATTCCTCACAAGTACATTTTTGAATATCATTTAAAAGAATTGTGAGCGGAATATTTACATTATGAGTTACGGAATAAAGAAGAACGCTTTTTTCGTGTTCAGATTTTAAAAGTTGTTGTTTTTCAAGATAAAGTTTTTTGTATTCATCGAGTATTTGAATTTTAGAAAGTAGGGCAGAAATATCAAAAGGCTCAAAAAGAAAATCATAAAGATAAACTTTTTCCGGATACATTCGCACAATCTAAAAGTTTCATTTTGCTTTTCTTCTGTAGAAATTATTTCTGAAGGAATTAAAAGTAGCCGGATAAGATTATCTTCAATAGAAAAAAGAACTTCTTGAGAATTTTCTATAAATTTTACAAAAAAACCATAACATTGAAGTGCCAATTTTAATTCAAGATTTTTTTTGTTTTTGTGCCAAAAATTCCAATAGAAATGTTTTCTTGAATGTCGTTTTCAAAAAATTCTTTTTTACTAAGTTCGTTCATAGTTAAGATATTAAAAAATGTTTTTTATAAATAACCTTTGTCTTGTTTATATAATTGATAAAACTCAATGTCTTAGAAAGAAAAAACATATCGAGAAATAATTTTATCTTCCGAGATGTTTATAAAATAATCCTTACAATTATACTAGAACTTCATTGTAAATTTTGCGTTTACCCAATAAGGATATCCTGATTCTATAGTTGCCGCGATTTTGTCTGTAAAGAACCAAGTTGCACCAGCATTAGTTCCCCAAAGGAAACCTGGATGAACACCATCAGACAACCAAAGATTGACTCCAGCTTGAACAAGAGAATCTCCGTTTTTCAATCCGCCACCGTATTCTTTCCAGAAAGTTTTTCCATCAAAAGCGAATGTTGAAAAACCCATAACAAATAATGTCGCTGCAATAGCGAAAAGTTTTTTAAGTTTCATTTTAGCCTCCTAGTATTTAAATGAATTGTTTTTTTTAATACTAATAGAAAAAACTAAAAAAAATCTAAAATTGACGGGAAAATTTAGGGAAAGAAAGTCAATGTGGAGAATTATGTAGTTTTTGGCGGTTTGTGCAAGACAGATTGGCTGTCCAAAAAGAATAAAATGCGGGTTGCACTTCGACTTTGCTCAGTATCCGCATAGTCGAAACACTCAATGACCGCTATGATTTAAAGTTATTGGACAGCTCC
>CAZIQK010000084.1:0-3350 GCA_964541735.1 uncultured Treponema sp. | reverse complement strand
CCGTATACAAAAAAGCGCAACCGTTTTCGGATAAAAGTCTTTTACATTTTTTACTTTACAATTAAAAATATAAAAAAAGGGAAATAAAAAAAAGGAATTCTAGATGAAACTAAAGAAAGTAGTAAAAAAAGTACTTGTAAAACCTATAAAAAAATCAAAAAAAATGGTTGCTTTATATGGTAATGAAGGCTGTAACTTTGGAAATTGTTATTGTACTGCAAATATAAAATGTTAACTACATAAAAATATTTTAATTAAAAAAGTCAAAAAATTATTTCCCTTTTTCTGTGAGAAATTATATGACAAAAAATCAAACAACATTAAAAAACTGCTTATTTATATATTCTAAAATATGGAAAATCAGTAAAACAAGAATAATTACACCGATTTTCATTTCTATATTAGGAAGTTTATGTACAGTTTCTATAATGCTCTTTCCAAAACTTATTATTGATTCAATTGTAAATTATGAATCTATTTTATCTATTATTTTAATAATTCTATCGCGTATAGGATTAACATTATTCTACAATATTTTATTTAGAGTTTTTTCAGAAAAAATATTTCCTCTTAAAGATTCAAAAATCAACGAATACTTTGTAACAGAGTTATATAAAAAAGCACAATTTATCGATCTAAAAAATCTTGATACTCCAGAATTTTATGATAAATATTCAAGAGCGATAAATAAAGCACAAGAATTACCAAAACAATTACTTGATATTTACACTAACTTTTTAAGTTTTACCTTTGACGCAATCGCTCTTGTAGCAACACTTACATGTATAGGACCTTTTACAGTAATAATAGTAATCATTAGCTTTGTTTTTAATACTTGGATAAACTCATTTATTAGTAAAAAAGACTACGATTTTGAAGTAAATACAACTGGAGAAAAAAGAATCTTTGAATATATAAAACGTATATTTTACATTCCTCAATACAAAAACGATTTATTATTTTTTAAGTTAGACGAAATAACGTTAAAAAAATATGATGAAGCAAATTCTAGACTTGTAAAAAAGATTCTAAGATACAAACCTTTTAGAGCTGTAATTTATTCTGCTTCCAATCTGATATTCAATGTAATAAATCTTGGCATAGGAGGTTGTTATCTTGGAATAAATGTCATTATAGGACATATATCTATTGGAAATTTAGTATCTGGCTTGTACACAATGGAAGAACTTGGAAATGTTTTTAGCATGGCTGGTTCGATAATTCCTCAATTTAAACAAATATCTTTATTTACTAACGACTACAGAGATATAATAGAAAACTATTCAGAATTATATAGCAATATTGGAATAGATTTTTCTAATCAAAAAATTCTAAAAATTTCATTTAAGAACGTTTCTTTTGGTTATCAGCAAGGAATTGATGTTATAAAAAATCTTAATATTACAATTAAAAAAGGTTCAAAAATTGCTCTTGTAGGAAAAAATGGTGCTGGTAAATCAACATTTTTAAAACTTCTTCTAAAACTTTATAATCCAACATCTGGAAATATATACATAAATAGAACTGATTTATCAAACATAAACACATCGTCTTTTTACAAATTATGTTCACCAATGTTTCAAGAAACGAACTGTTATGCACTCTCCATCAATGAAAACATAAAAATTGCAAGTTCTTCATCATCAAACGAAAGAAATATAGGTTATGCTTTTGAAAAAAGTGGAATATCAGAAAAAATTTATACTTTACCTAAAAAAGCTGACACTCTTATGTTTTCGGAAATAAACAAAGATGGAATCGATTTTTCTGGAGGCGAAACTCAAAAAGTAGGAATTGCAAGAATTATATATCGCAATACAGATTTAATTATAATGGATGAGCCAACAGCAGCATTAGATGCTATATCCGAAGAAAAATTTTATAAAACTATTGATTCCTTATCTAAAGAAAAAATTCTAATTATTGTTTCTCATAGACTATCATCTGTAAAAAACATGGATAGAATTCTATTTTTTGAAAACGGAATGATTATTGAAGATGGTTCTCATAGTGAATTAATAAAGAAAAATGGAAAATATGCAAAAATGTTCAAAACGCAATCAAAAAGATATGGAGATAACAATGAAAATGAATAAAAAAATAATTATTATATTTTTAATTTTTCTAATTTGTTTAGATGCTAATGCAAAGAAAAAAAAAATTACTACAGCAGAGCATCCAATTGAATATATTTTAGATTTATCTGATGTTGGTAATTTTAAATTTGAAGACAATACTTTTTATGGAGATAAAGGCGAAACAACAAGACAGATTTGTTTAAATTTTACAAAATTCATACGTCTAAATAAGCCAGAAATTGGAGATACTATTCGTATTACAGGAATTCTTATATCTCCAATTGATATTGATAATCTTATTGTTGGATTAGTTGACGATTCTATTTCTGCAAATTATTGGCTTAATCTTTCAAAAGATGGTTCATCCGTAAAAGAACAAAGAAATTTCGCCGATTTTTCAGTTTCAAATATAAAAGCAAAAAAGCCTTTTTATTTAGATGTTTCGTTACCAATTAAACATAAAATGAAATTACGTTTTACAGTTCAATTAGCATACGGAGAACAAAATGGAAAACCATGCAAAATGAAAGTTCAGCGTTTATGTAATTCTTATTACGGAATTTATAAAGTTGAAGAAGGAAAATAAATATGGGGTATATAGCAATTATCGATACCGGAATAGATGACTCATCTCCAGCGTATTTACATGTAAAAAAACAATACGTACTAGAGAAAAATGAAAAATCAATTCGTTTTTACGAACAAAGGGCAAGAGATTTTATTGGACATGGAATTGAAATTGCAAACTTAATTGTAAAAGAAAATCCAAAAGCTCAATTGTTTATTATAAAAGCATTTAATCAATATCTTTCAACCGTAGAAGAATTAGCTGCCACATTAAATTTTCTATATAAGCAAGAAGATATTGATTTTATAAATTTAAGTTGTGGCATAACTAATATAAGCAACATAAATGAACTAAAAAAAATCTGTGAAAAATTTTTATTAAAAAATACAATTCTAATCTCTGCATTTGACAATAATGGAGCGTTATCATTTCCCGCATCATTTAATTCTGTAATAGGAATTGATGTAACTAAAACAAAAAAAAATACAAATGAAAAATTTCAAAAAAATTCTATAATAAATTTTTTTTTGAAAGATAAATACTATAGAGTTTTAGGGTTAAATAATAAAAAGGAAATTGTTAGTGGAACAAGTTATGCTTGTGCCGAAATGACAGGAAAATTTTCTTTAAGATATAATACACATAAAAAGAGGAAAAAACTTTTAAAAATAATAAAATCAATGTTGAAGAAGGTCAAATTTTTA
>CAZIQK010000083.1:0-3685 GCA_964541735.1 uncultured Treponema sp. | reverse complement strand
ATTGCCGCTTAAGTAATTAGGGTATTTCCTGACTGTACTTAAATTGACTTTTTCAGAGATAGCTTCAATACATTTACCCTAAAATACTCATTTTACGAAGTAAAATGAGTATTTTAGGGTAAAATCATCTAATATTTAGAATCGATTTTAACCTACATAACAACTTAATGAATTACTCAATACTCGAGAATACTACATTCAACATAGGGGTCTGTCCCCCAGCAAAAAAAACAGTTTTATCAGCTGCCGCAATTTTTATGATTCCGATTTTTTTAATTAAACAAATCATCCCAACCGTAAAGATTGCCTTTTGAAAGTTTTCCTGTCTTCAATGCAGAAGAAAGTTTTACTAATGATTCTACTGCACCAACAGCAAAACCTTCGCGACTTCGTGCAGTATGAGTTAATTCAATTGTATCTGCTGTGCCATCAAAAAAAACTTTATGCGTTCCTGGAATATTTCCACAACGAGTTGAACTTACATGCAACTGATTTTCTTTTGGTTGTTCGTGAAATGCATCTGTTACAATTTCTGTTTTATTTTTATAACCGGATAAAACTCTATTTGCAATTTCAAGTGCGGTTCCTGAAGGACTATCTGCTTTTTGATTGTGATGAGCTTCCCAAATTGCAACATCATAATCTTTATATTCAGACATAATTTTAGATGCTTCTTCTACAATTTTATAGAACATATTTACACCAATAGAAAAATTTCCAGCAGTCATTATAGTTCCACCAACTTCGTTTGCAAACTCAGCAATTTCTTCATGTTTATCATTCCAACCTGTAGTTCCAACTACCAGTGGAAGTCCTAAAGGCAATAACGCTTTTATATTTTCAATTACACAACTTGGATTTGTAAATTCAATAATTCCTTCTGCCCCGCTAGATTTTACTGCTCGAACAATTGCATCTGTATCGCCTGTAGCAATTTTACAAGAAGCATCTTCTGCAAAATTATCAACTGTAGCAACAATTTCGTGTCCATTTTTTTTTGCACATTGTTCAATCATGTGTCCCATTTTTCCATATCCAACTAACGCAATTTTCATAAAAATAACCTCACTTTTTCATTTTTTTAATTAAAATAAGCCGCATGTAAAATTCGCACAGTTTTTTCTGCTTCATCTTCATTTACAATCATACTAATATTTACTTTACTTGCACCTTGACTTATCATTTGAACATTAATTCCTTCATCACTAAGTGCATCAAAACCTGCCGCTAAAATTGCAGATGAATGAGATGCATCGCAAATTATAGAAACAATTGCTTTTTCTTTTCTAACTGTAACCTCACTTGCTTGTTCTAAATCTGCAATTAAACCTGATAAATCAGCTTTTGTATTTACCGTAAGAGAAACCGAAACTTCAGACGTTGCAATTACATCAATACTGATATTCCATTTTAAAAAATTATTAAAAACGTGAGCCAAGAAACCAGCAGCCCCAAGCATTCTTGAAGAGACAATATCAATTAAAGTGATATTTTTTACAAGAGTAATTGCACAAACTGGAGGAACTTTTCCAGAATGTTTTTCTACAATTATTGAACCCGGACTGGAAATATTGTAAGAATTTTTTACACGAACCGGAGTTCCTGTCCTTCTTACTGGAATCATAGAACGAGGATGCAAAACTTGTGCACCAAAAATTGCCAGTTCTTGAGCTTCTTCATAAGTAACTTCAGGAACAGGTTTTGCATTTTTTACCATTCTTGGATCCGTTGTCATAATTCCATCAACATCTTTCCAAGTTTGAACTTCGTTAACTTTCATCGCAGCACCAATTATTGTTGCAGTTAAATCAGAACCACCTCTTCCTAAAGTTGTGATATTTCCTTTTAAATCTTTTGCAATAAAGCCAGTTACAATTGGAATTTGATTTTCTTCTCCATTTTTGTATGCATTTAAAGCTTTTGGAATATTTTCCCAAACTTCGTCTAAAAGTTCTGCTGCCATAAAATTTGAGTCAGATTTTATGCCAATATCCCAAGCATCATAAAATTTTGCAGAAATTCCAATTGAATTAAGATAAGAACTCATCATCCTAACAGACATCCGTTCACCAAAACTTACAAGATAATCACGAGTTCTTTTACTAAGCTCTTTTAGCATAGAAATTCCTGTAAGAAGTTTTTTTAACTCATCTAAAAGAGAATCTATTGTATCAATATTAACACCTAGTTCTTTTGCAGTTTCTTCGTGAAGTTTTGCGACACCTTCTACATCAACAATTCCTTTTACAGCTTCATCTGCAGCTTCTAGAAGATAATCGGTTGTATCTCCCATTGCAGATAAAACCACAACTGGACGATTTTCTTTATACGCTTTAATAATTGAAGCTACGTGTTTTATTCGTTCGGCATTTGCAACTGATGAACCGCCAAATTTCATAACTATCATAAAAGTCTCCTATGAAATTCTTTTCTTTCAATTATAGTGATTTTTTTTTTCATAGTGAATATACTCAAATTATGAATAAACAAACTGCTATCCAAGCATTTAAAGTTTCCGTACCAGTTTTATTTGGATACATAACTTTAGGAATTGCATTCGGACTTGTTGTGATAAATTCTGGTTATCCTTGGTGGATTGCATTTTTAACAAGCGTTTTTATGTATTCTGGAGCAGGACAATTTGTTGCAATTGGACTTTTTACTACAAATACACCTTTAATTTCAATCATAATTGCAGTCTCTTTAGTGAGTATTCGCCACATCATCTATGGACTTTCTCTAATCACGAAATATAAAAATACAGGAAAATGGAAATTTTATTTAATTTTTGCACTCACAGATGAAACTTATTCGATTTCAACAACTTTAGATATTCCAAAAAATTCTATATCTGGCGAATTTTATGGATTAATTTCGCTTTTTAATCAATTTTATTGGGTCTTGGGGACAGTTCTAGGTGCTCTTATCGGAAAAATTTTACCTTTTGATTTAACTGGCGTCGATTTTGCACTTACTGCATTGTTTGCCGTTTTAACTGTAGAACAATTTCTAAAATCGAAAGATTTTATTCCAATCTTAATTGGTTCATTAACGACAATTTGTTCAATCATTTTGTGCAATATTGGAATTATTTCTAGTTCCAATATTTTATTAGTTTCTCTTTGTAGTGGAATTGCAATTTTATCCTTAGTAAAATCTCGCAAAAGTCTTAAAAATTACAAAAATGATGAAAAACCGGAAAAGATAGGAGATATTCAAAATGACAAGTCTTAAAAATGCAGTGATAGCTTGTTTTTGTTGTGCTTTAATAATTTTTTTTGAAAGAGCTTTTCCTTTTTTTTTATTTTCTAAAAAAAATCCACCCAAAATAATTCACTTTATAGAAAAATATATTCCACCAATGGTTATGGCTACACTTTTGTTTTATTGTTTAAAAGATATAAATTTTGTAAAAACCGATAATTTTGTTAAATCTGTAGATTTAAAAGGCTTCGTACCATATTTTATTGGTGTTATTTCTACAGTTGGAATTCACATTTTGAAAAGAAATTCTTTACTTAGCATTTTTGGCGGCACAATTATTTATATGATTTTAATTCGCATTTTATAAAAGAAGTTTCGAAAAATCTAATATTGCTAAAATAAGATAATTGGCGAAAGTTTGTATATTGAAAAAGTCAATTTAAGTACAGTCAGAAAATACCCTAATTACTTAAGCGGCAAT
>CAZIQK010000082.1:0-3736 GCA_964541735.1 uncultured Treponema sp. | reverse complement strand
TTATTTTTGTTTACATCCTTTTCACTATCAGTCGTTGGCTGGTAGTGATTTTTTTTTATAAAAATATTTATATTCCATTTATAAAAATAAAATACTATACTATTAATTATGAAAACAATTGTAGAAACGCAATCTTTACCAGAAAATCTTTCTGGAATTCATATTCATTTTGTTGGAATAAAAGGAACCGGAATGGCAGCTCTTGTTGAAATTCTTTTTCATAATGGAGCAATAATTACAGGTTCTGATGTTTCTGAACGCTTTTATACAGACGAAATCTTAGAAAAATTAGGATTAAATGCTCTTCCTTTTAGTGAAAAAAATATCACAGATGATATTCAATATGTAATTTATTCTTCTGCATATAAACTTGATAAAAATCCAGATTTAATAGAAGCTACAAAAAGAAATATTCCTTGCCTTTTATACACACAAGCGTTGGGTTCTTATAGTTCTAAAGCATATTCTTGTGGAATTTGTGGCGTTCATGGAAAAACTTCTACAACAGGAATTGTTGGTTCTATTTTAAAAGAAATAGATTTACCATCTCAAATTCTTGCCGGTTCAATTATTCGAGCTTTTGGAAATTCTTGTACTTTTACATCTCCTTTGATTAATTCTTCAAAAGATAATAAAAATAATATTTTTGTTGCCGAAACTTGTGAATATCAAAGACATTTTATGAGTTTTTGTCCAAAAAAGATTATTTTAACTTCTGTAGAACCTGATCACGAAGATTATTATCCAACTTATGAAGATATTCGAAATGCTTTTGTTGATTATGTTTGTTTGCTTCCAAAAAATGGTGATTTAATTTATTGTGCAGATGATAAAGGTGCAGTTGAAGTTGCAAATATTGTAAAACAAAAACGTTCTGATATAAATTTTATTCCTTATGGAATTTCTGAAAATTCTATTTATAAATTAAAATTTGGACAAGTTTCTGACGAAAAAAATCGTTTTAATGTAAATAATTTTGATTTTTCAATAAAAATGCCCGGAAAACATGAAGTTATGGATTCTTGTGCTGCTATTGCTTTAGTTTGTCAACTTTTAAAAACTTTTGGAAAAAATCCACTTGATTATGAAAAAAATATTGCAAAAGGTTTGTTGAATTTTTCTGGTGGAAAACGTCGTTCAGAGATTATTGGTGAATTTATTACAAATTCAAATAATTCAGTTTTAGTAATTGATGATTATGGTCATCATCCTACTGCTGTAAAAACAACTTTAGAAGGTTTTAAAGAATTTTATAAAGGCAGAAAAATAATCGTAGATTTTATGAGTCATACTTATTCAAGAACTCAAGCTTTATTAAAAGAATTTGGAGAATGTTTTGAAAGTGCTGATGAAGTTATTTTACATAAAATTTATTCTTCTGCTCGCGAAAATCCTGAAGATTTTAAAATTTCAGGAAAAACTTTATATGAAGAAGTTTTAAAAAATCATAAAAATGTATATTATTTTGAAGAAGTTTTAGACGCTTTAGATTTTGTAAAAAAAGAATTAGAAAAACCTTTATCAAAAGATTATAGTGGTTATCTTTTTGTAACGATGGGAGCAGGAGATAATTGGAAAATTGGTAAAGAAATTTTAAAAAATAAATAATTTTGGAGAAAATATATGACATCAATGACAGGTTATGCTTACGAAGAAAAATCTTATGAAAATGCAATTATCAGCGTTGAAATAAAATCTGTAAATTCTCGCTTTTTGGATTTGACAATAAATCTTCCTTCTTTTTTGAATCAAATAGAGACTTATTTTCGAGCAAAAATTGTAGAAAAAATTGTTCGTGGAAAAGTTGATGTTTTTATTCGTGTAAAAGATTTAAAATCTGATGCAAGTGTTTCTGCTGATGTTGGAATTGCAAAATCATATTTAAATGCTATAAAAGATGTTGCTTTAGCTTGTGGATATGATAGCGAAAATATTCCTTTAAGTCTTATTCTTTCTCAACCAGGAGTTTTAAACTCTAATAATTCTTATGATGTTGAAAAATATAAAAATTTAATTGAACCAGTTTTTAATGCCGCTTTTGAAAAATTTTATGCTGATAGAATTCGTGAAGGCGAAAATATGCAGAAAGATTTAATTGAAAAACTAGAAAAACTAGAAGATTGTGCAAAATTTTTCAAAGAATGGCAACCAAAAATGGAAAGTGTTTTTAAAGAACAAATTACAAAAAAATTTAACGAACTTTTAGGCGACCACGTTGATGAAAATCGTATTATGACAGAAACTGCTGCAATGCTTGTAAAATATACAATAAATGAAGAAGTTGTAAGACTTCATAGTCATATTGCTGCAATGAAAGATGAAATTTTAAACAATCAAACTCCGGGAAAAAAATTGGATTTTATCTGCCAAGAAATGAATCGAGAAATAAATACAATTGGTAGTAAAAATCAATTTGCGGAAGTTAGTTCTGTTGTTGTAACTGCAAAAGATAGTCTTGAAAATATACGCGAACAAAGTAAAAACGTTGAATAAATAGAGGAGGCAAGATAAATCGTCTAGCGACTTTTTATGGAAAAATTATGAAATTAAAAAAAGATTTAAGAATTGCAATTAGTGGAAAAAGTGGATGTGGAAATACAACTGTTAGTGGACTTTTAGCAAATGAACTTGGTATAAAATTAATAAATTATACTTTTAGACAACTTGCAGAAGAAAAAGGAATGACTCTTTTACAAGTTATTGAAGCAGCAAAAAATGATGATTTTTATGATAAATTTGTTGATACTCATCAAGTTGAATTAGCATTAGAACAATCTTGTGTTCTTGGAAGTCGTCTTGCTATTTGGATGTTAAAACAGGCAGATTTGAAAGTTTATCTTTATGCTAGTGATGAAATTCGTGCAAAACGTATTTTTAATAGAGAAGGTGGAAATCTTCAAGAAATAAAAGATTTTACTGCAATGCGTGATAGAGAAGATACAAATCGTTATAAAGAATTTTATGGAATTGATAACAATGATTATAAATTTGCAGATATTATAATTAATGTCGATGAAAAAAATCCTACAGAAATAGTGGAAATTATTTTAAAAAAATTAGAAGAAATGCAATTTATTGAAAGATAAAAAAAAGTATCTCCAAGAAAATATTATTTTTGGAGATACATAAAAAATAAGATTTTATAAAATCTTAATATTTACTTTCTGCAAAACCAACCCAACCATCTTTTTCAACAAGAGCTTTTTCAAAGTCGTCTAAGTGGAATGGATATGATTTTGAAAGTGAACCTGCAATCAATTTGACTTTTGCAGTTCCATCATCATTTATAACAATTTTACATTCAGTATCTTTATCTGCAAATGTATGGAACATATCAGCAATAGATTTTTTATCTATTTCAATAGCCATAAGACCATTGTTAAACATATTTTGTCTAAAAATTCTAGCAAAGTTTGGAGCAACAACTGTATAAATTCCATTTACTTCAAGTGCCCAAGGAGCATGTTCTCTTGAAGAACCACATCCAAAATTTTCTTTTGTAATAATTACTTTAGCACCTGCAACATCAGTTTTTGGATTAAATCCGTCAAGTTTTAAATCCTCTAAAAGATATGGTTTTAAATCTTGTTTAGAAAGTTCTGTAAGATATTTTGCAGGAATAATTTCGTCAGTATTTATATCTGAACGATCTAAGAACAACACTGAACCACCAAATGTTTTCAATTTTTTCTCCTTTGGGAAAATCCCTATTTTTATTATAGAAAATCTTTAATAA
>CAZIQK010000081.1:0-4187 GCA_964541735.1 uncultured Treponema sp. | reverse complement strand
ACCTTATAATGCACCTTCCATTGTTATGGACACAACTTTAATCAAAATGGAACTTTCTGTTCAGGAAGAGGTTTACAAGCAACTAAAAGCTCAATACGAAACCTTAAAAGTTACTATGGCTAGCGAGCAACCAATCTTTCAAATTTTGGAATATGCAGAAATTCCTGACCAAAAATCAAAACCCAGTCGCGGTAAACTTTGCATTATTATCACTTTTGCAGCGTTTTTTATTTCAGTTTTTATAGCTTTCTTGCTAAATGCAATTTCAAATATCAAAAAAGATCCAGAAGCAATGAAAAAAATAACAGGAAAACACAATGAATAAAAAAATTACGTTTCTAGTAAGTCTTATTTTATTGTTAGCAAGTTCACTATTTGCTCAGAATTCTGATGATGTTTCTGCAGAAAACACACTTGATGCAAGTAGTTTTAGCGGTTCAGTTCAAGAAGCAATGTCCAACGCAGATTATATGGTAACTGCGGGTGATGTTTATTCTTTAACTTACGCTGCAAACGGAACTGCGGTTTCTTACACAATCGCAGTTGATTCATCTTACCGCATGCGTGTTTCTAATCTGGCGGTTTTAGACGTAAGCGGTAAATCATATTTAACTGTCAAAAAACAAGTTGAAGAAATTGTTCAGAAAAACTATCCATTAAGTGGCGTTCAATTTGTTTTATTAAACCCTGCTACATACAAAGTTACTGTAAAAGGCGAAGTTACAAGAACTACAGAACGTTCTATATGGGCACTAACGCGGTTGTCATCAGTTGTTAGCGGAATTACAACGCCTTATTCTTCTGTGCGAGACATAACTGTAACTTCAGCAAATGGCAAAAAGCGAGTTTATGATTTATTCAAAGCTCAGCGAAATGGTGATTTAAGTCAAAATCCGTATCTTAGACCAGGTGATGTTATTACAATTAACAGAATTTTACGAAAAGTTACAATCAGTGGAAGTGTAGAGCGACCGGGAACTTATGAGTTGATGAAAGGTGAAAACTTAAAGGAACTCATAGAATATTACGGAAACGGCTTAACCGAACTTGCGGATACAACAAGAATCACATTAGTGAGAAGTCGAGATAGTAAAAATAAATCAGGCGACCAAATATATTTAGACGAAAATGCAATTACAAAAAATTATGAACTTAAAAACGGAGATGTAATTACAATTTACAGCAATGAGGATTTACGACCTTCAATTATCGTAGAAGGAATTATAAATAATCCAAAACCAAATGTTGATAATATCACAAACACAATTACTGAAGAAAGCAAAAGTGCAATTGACGCATCTTACAGAACGTCAGTTAAGTTTTATGATGGCGAAAATTATGCAACTTTAATCAGAAGAATTAGCGGAATGTTTTCGACATATTCAGATTTACAAAATTCTTATGTAGTGCGAAATGGCGAAAAAGTTCCAATGAATTTGGAAGATATTCTTTATGACGCAGCATTTGTAAGCGAATACAATGTTCAAAAAGATGATAAACTTGTAATTCCGTTCCAACAGAATTTCCAAAAAGTGATTGTAAAAGGTGAAGTTACGACTGTTCGAGAAGAAAATGCTTGGCCTTTAAGACGTCTTTCAACAATCATCGCTGATAATTTAACAAACTATTCTTCAACAAGAAATGTTCAAGTTACAAGTGTTGACGGAAAAACCACAACTTACGATTTATTCAGAGCATCAAGATTTGGTGACCTTGAACAAAATCCATACATTCGTTCCGGAGAAACAATCACAATTCAGCGAATGGACAGAAAAGTTACAATCAGTGGAAGTGTAGAGCGACCGGGAACTTATGAGTTGATGAAAGGTGAAAACTTAAAGGAACTCATAGAATATTACGGAAACGGCTTAACCGAACTTGCGGATACTCGACGAATTGAACTTACTCGTTCTTTGGAGACAAAAGAAGGCTACGAGTCTGGCGAAAAAATTTACCTTAACCAAGATGATTTTAACGCAAATTATCCGCTTGAATGTTTTGACGTAATTACAGTTTATTCTTACAAATCACTAAAGCCTGTTATGTTTGTAGAAGGTGCAATTCAAGTAAACGAAGGCGTTTCTCTTGAATCATCAACAAGAAAAATTATTCAGTTTGAAAACGGAACTGATTACGCTTATTTAATAAGAAATCACTTATCACTTTTTAATTCCGCAGTTGCAGATACAAAAAATGCTTATATAGTTCGGGGCGAACAAAATATTCCGCTTAATTTAGACAGTATTTTATACGATTCATCTTACAGCACTCAAATTTTAGTTCAGTCAAATGACACTTTAATTGTTCCGTTTAGACAATACTTTGTAACTGTTGCAGGAAGTGTAAATGCTCCGGGACGTTTTCCTTACATTCCGGACAGAACCGCAGATTACTACATAGGACTTGCAGGCGGATTTGATAAAACACAAAACTTTGGTGATGCAATGAACATTGTTGATATAAATGGCAAAAAACTAAAATCTACAGACATAATTACGCCAGAAACAACAATAACTGCAAAAGCGAATAGTTTTACATATTATTTTACACGGTATTCAGGATTTGTAACCGTTTTAGCTTCATTAATTACAACAACAATTTCTGTAATGACTGTAATAAATTCAAAATAAGTGATATAATGAATTATTGTATTTGAAATAATTCCTTGTTCAAAATTACAACTTATGGGAGTTTCTATGAAGAACAATTTTATTTTTGCCGGAATTGGATTTTTAATTTCTTTTATTTCAATGCCAATAATTATTACACTTTGCAAAAAATATGAATGTTATGATTATTCGGATGAACGTAAAATTCACACAGGAAAAATTCCGCGTCTTGGTGGAATTGGAATTGTTTTAGGTTTTTTTGTTTCTACAGTTTTATATTTAGTTTTTACTGATGAAATAAACTTTTGGGAAACTCTTCCGCTTATTGTTGCCGGAGCAATAATTTTTGTTTTTGGTTTAATTGATGATTTAAAAAACTTAAAAGCAATCATAAAACTTTTAGCTCAAATTGTAGCTGCTATTATAGTTACTTTTGGTGGTTTTAGATTTAAGCAAATTTTTAATTGGGTTTTGCCTCTTCCTGTAAGTTATATTCTTACTTTAGCTTGGATTATTGGTATTATAAATGCTTACAATTTGATTGATGGTCTTGATGGTCTTTGCGGTTCTTTAACTTTTACTTCGGCAATTACCATGGGTATTCTTTATGTAAATTCTGGAAATTTTGAAAGTGGAATTTGTTTTTGTCTCGCTGCTGCGATTTTAGGATTTTTGTGTTTTAATTGGCCACCTGCAAAAATTTTTATGGGTGATTCCGGAAGTCAATTCTTAGGATTTGTAATTGCTATTTTGCCATTTTATACTACAAGCAGCGATTCTTTTGAATTTAATAAATTTTTAATAATGATAGTTTTAACTGCATTTCCGGTTTTTGATACAATTGCTGCAATTTGGCGTCGTTTACGCGACCATAAACCTATTATATCTCCAGACGCATCACATCTCCATCATAAATTTTTGAATATTGGATTTTCAAAAACAGCAACTTTGTACACAGTTTTTATTTTCCAAATTTTGGTTTGTGTGAGTGTAGTTGTTTCTTCTTATATTAGTAGACCGGATGGAACTGTTTTGTTATTTGTAACACTCTTGTTTTTACTTGCGTTTTTTACTGTTATGCATTATATAAATCGAGCTATAAACTTAGGTCGTATGGGCCGAATAAATGATGAAAATTCAAATCAGAGTTTAAACGAAAAAAAAAAGAATAGATTTCTAAAAAAAACGAATAAACGGGGGGGGGTATAAAAACTCTTACTTTTTCTACAAGCCAATAATTGCTAAATCTTCTTCTGTCTTTTTATGAGCAACTTCAAGTTTCGAATTTACAGAAATTAATAGTGTGTTATATCAACTTCATCTGTTAAATGTTTATTTGAAAATCTGCTTCCCAAAACAAACAAAATGGAAGTGCATCTTTTTGCTTTTTTATGCAAACTTCTACAACAATAAAAATATGTACAAAATTGGAGGTAAAAAATTCTTCGTGAGCAATAAGTGTTCCATTTAAATAAGTTTTGTCGTCAACTGTGATACTTCTTAAAATAATCACTGACGTGACAAATAAGTTTTAAAAAATTCTTTTTTATAAGAAAATTTTTAAGGAAATATATATAA
>CAZIQK010000080.1:0-4843 GCA_964541735.1 uncultured Treponema sp. | reverse complement strand
GAATAGCCTCTATGGGAATCGAACCCCGCTCAAATCGGAAAACCGTAAAAAAATAAGCCGCTAGGGTTATTTTAGGTTTTACCACCAAAAAGCGTGCATTTTCATTTATGAAAATGCTAAGTAAATAGCCTCTATGGGAATCGAACCCATCTTTCAGCCTTGAGAGGGCCGTGAACTAAACCGATATTCGAAGAGGCCAAAAACAAAAAAAACTGAACTATTTTCTAGTTCAGTTTAAGTTCCCCAAGGAGGATTCGAACCCCCACAGTCAGAACCAGAATCTGAAGTGCTACCATTACACAATCGGGGAATGAGCGAGTTCAACTATACAATTTTTGAAAAATTGCGTCAATACTCGCTTTTATCACCTATTTTTTAGAAGATGATTTTTTTGTAGTTTTTGCAGCAGATTTTGGTGCTGGCTTTTTAGAAGTTTTTGTTGCTTTTGGAACTGTAGTATCAACAATTGAGTTATCATCATTAGCAAGTTCTGATCGAACATAACCATCGGCTTTCCAATCATTTATCCAAGATTTTCCATCTAGGCAATAACGGAATTGATATTGTTTGTTTGTTTCGAGTTGCTTTTTGATAGAAAAAGAGCCATCTGGACCTTTTTTCATTGGAGTTGCTGTTGTATCCCAACTGTTGAATTCACCAACCAAATAAACTTTCTGAGCATTAGACGCTGCTGTTGGATTTACATTAAAAACTACTGTGCAAGTTTTTCCATCAGCGGAAAAAGTTTTCTTCAATGACATAAAATAACCTCCGAAATGAGTTTGTGCAATTTCTAAAAAAATCATAGTATGAAGTTTCAGAAATATCATTTAGTTTAATATATTGGACATAATACTTTTTTATTATTTTAATTGCAATACAAAAAATCAGACAATCTTACAATTATATTTGAGCGTTTTACGTTTCTATCAGCGACAAGAGGAATAGAGTCTAGAACATAATCTCCAAGAGAAAATTTTATTTCGCCATAAATTTGTCCCATTTTAACATCACCAAAAATAAAATCTGGATATGAAAATTCAATTTTTACATTATCAATATTTTCTTTAAAATTTTCGCCTAAAATAAAAGGAATTGTTTCGTATTCAATATTAAAAGCAGGAATAAGATTTATTGATTTTTCTGTTGCACCGTAAACTTTTAGAAAAATTGGCTTAAAATAATCTGCCACATATAAATCACTAAAATTTTTAAATGCATATTCCATAAGTTCTGTTCCATCATGAATGCGTCCTTGTTGTCCTTCTTTTGTATTAGTGCCCGGTCCTTTCATCGTGACAGATAAAAATCGACGATTATCTCGAGTTGCTGTAAGCGCAAGATTATATCCACTCTCATCAATATATCCAGTTTTTAAACCATCACATCCTAAAAGATTTTCCAATAACGGATTTGTATTTTTTTGAGTGATGCTCATTGTTATGTGATGTGGAAGTCCTTGTGAAAAATCTTGAGATTGCAAAATATCACCCGGAGCAAGATTTTTTTGTTTTGGATAAGTAAAACTTTTTACAGAATGAAATTTTTCTAAGGATTTAGGATGATTTTTTATGTAAACTCTTGCAAAAACAGCCATTTCTTTTGCAGTTGTTGTGTTCAATTCGCTATAACCGGAACTTTCTACAAAACGAGTATTTTCTAAACCTAGAGAAACTGCAATTTGATTCATTTTTACAACAAAATCGTCCATATTTCCGCAAATTGCATAAGCCAAAGCGTAAGCGGCATCATTTCCAGAACAAATTGAAAGTCCTAAAAGAAGTTCTTCTACAGTTACAATCTGGCCTTCTCCTAAAAACATAAGTGATGAGTGCGGTGGCATATTGCAAGCCCAACATTCAGGTGGAAGATAAATGATATCGTTGTATGAAAGATTTCCAGCTCGAATTTCTTCTTCAACAACGTACATCGCAAATAATTTTGTCATACTTGCCGGAGGTATGATTCTATCAGCATTTTTTTCATAAAGAATATTTCCATTTGCCATATCAATTAAAATTGCAGATTCTGCCAAAACATCAATTTTTTGAGATGAAATCGCGTAAGGTAATTTTTGAATTATTTGATTACGTTCGCTATATTTATTTTTCAGAAATAAATCTAAATCGTTTTGTTGTGAAATAGAAAGAGAATCTGCTTGTGAGAGACTTCTAAATTCAAGACTTCTGATTATTGTAAAAGTAAAAAACGAAATAATAAGTAAGATAATAATAGAAAAAGAAATTCTAAAACCTTTTGTTTGATACCATTTTTCTTTTTCTGATTGTTTTTGTATTTTAGTTTGCATAAGTTGTAGTTTATCAAATTTATGAGCTTTAGTCTTAGTTTGATAGTGAGAGGGGACAGACCTATGCAGATAATAATATTTTCGCAATTGTACATTTTTTCTAGTTAAGAACTTTTACTTTTCACATCTTTTAAAAAGTGATAAACTATCTTTCATATTTACATTATTTATTGCTATGGGAGTAAAATTATGGTACCAACTTTAATTAAAGACTTACTAACTTCTTCTCCAGACGGAAGAAATGTTAAAGTTTGTGGATGGGTTCGCACAGTTCGTGATTCAAAAAATCTTGTTTTTATTCAGGTTAATGATGGTAGTTGTTTTGCAAATATTCAACTTACTTTTGACCGAAATTCTCCTTCAAATAATGCAAATGTAAATAATATTGAAGAAACATTAAAAAAATTGAATACAGGTGCTTCTGTTCGTGCAACTGGAATTTTAATTCCTTCACCGGCGAGCGGACAGGCAGTTGAAGTTACTCTTGAAAATATTGAATGTTTGGGAATGTGTAATCCTGAAGAATATCCTTTGCAAAAAAACAGAATGTCTATGGAATATTTGCGGGAAAATGCACACTTAAGAGCAAGAACAAATACTTTTGGTGCAGTTTTCCGTGTTCGCAATCAAATGGCTTATGCAGTTCATACCTTCTTTCAAGAACGCGGATTTGTTTACATAAATGCTCCGGAAATTACTTGTTCAGATGCAGAAGGTGCCGGCGAAATGTTCCAGGTTACAACTCTTTCTATGGAAAAAATTGCTGAACTTGGTGTAAAAGCGGGTCAAAATGGCATGAAAATTGAAGATGCTCACAAAATTGTTGATTATTCAAAAGATTTTTTTGGAAAAAAAGCAAATCTTACAGTTTCGGGGCAGCTTGAAGCAGAAACTTTAGCAACCGCTTTGAGCCGAGTTTATACTTTTGGACCAACTTTTCGTGCAGAAAATTCAAATACGCCACGTCACTTGTCTGAATTTTGGATGATTGAACCAGAAATGGCATTTTACGATTTGGAAGATGATATGGACATTCAGGAAGATTTTGTAAAATATCTTTTAAATTGGGCTTTAACAAAATGTCGTGAAGATTTGGAATTTTTTGATAAACGAATTCAGCCAGGTTTGATTGAAAATCTTACAAAAGTTGCAAATGCAGATTTTAAACGCATTTCATACACAGATGCAATCAAAGAACTTGAAAAACACGCTGATAAATTTGAGTTTAAACCTTACTGGGGTTGTGATATTGCAACTGAACACGAACGCTATCTTACAGAAAAGATTTTTGGCTGTCCTGTTATGGTTTACAATTATCCAAAAGAAATAAAATCATTCTATATGAAACAAAATGATGACGGAAAAACTGTAAAAGCAGTTGATGTTTTGGTTCCAGGAATTGGTGAATTGATTGGCGGTTCTGAACGCGAAGAAAGTTATGAAAAACTTTTAAAAGCATGCGAAGAACGCAAAATGGATATGTCAAATTACGATTGGTATTTAGATTTGCGTCGATTTGGAACAGTTCCTCACTCAGGATTCGGACTTGGTTTTGAACGATTAATCCGTTATGTAACAGGAATGGAAAATATTCGCGATGTAATTCCTTATCCACGTGCTCCAAAATTAGCAGATTTTTAGAACATAAAAATAATTTTTTTGCTAAAACGGTGAATTTAAAAGAATTAGGGAAAAATCAAAATTAAATCAGGATTTAAAAAGTAAAATGCGATTAAAAAAAAATAAAGCTGCGGAAGTTTCAAGAATCACTTTTATTACTTTTATGCAATCTTTGTATTTAACCGTAAAATCTTATTTATCAAACAACCTGCTGTTTTATGCGGCAGCTTGCACTTTTGGTTTTTTATTTTCATTTATTCCGATTATAATGATGATTCTGGTTATTCTTATAAGAATTCTTCATCTTTCGCCAGAAATTGTTACAAATTTTCTTTCACCGTTTTTAAGTAGCACAAGTATTTTAAATTTTGATGAGTTTATAAAATCAATTACAGAAATTCATCCTATAACGAACTTTGAAATTGTTTTGGGATTTGCAATTATTTATATGGCACGAAGATTTTTTAGTTCAGTGATTGGAAGTCTCAGCAAAATTTTTGGTAAAGAACAAAAGACAAATTCGCTGATGATGCAGCTTGTAGTTATAATCGGAGAAGTAATTGTAGTTGTTTTAATTTCAGCCTTGATTGCTTTGGTTGTTACGGCGCGCGCTGTTATAAAATTTCCAAATTTAAACAAAATCATTTTTCAGTTTGACTGGATACAAAGTATTGTAGAAAATTTTATTACAAGTTCGTTTCCGCTTGTTCTGATTTTTATAATTGTTGTAATTGCGTACAAAGCCGGCAGCAGAACAAAACCTCCGCTTTTCTTTTGTATAATTATGGCTAGCGGCACAACCTTAGTTTTCTGGGCATATTTGCTTTTAATGAAAATCTTTTTGAATGTAAACAAGTACAATATAATTTACGGCGTTTTAAGTAACACAATCGTTTTACTTTCTGAAGTTTATAT
>CAZIQK010000079.1:0-4987 GCA_964541735.1 uncultured Treponema sp. | reverse complement strand
GTGTAGTACATTTTTCCTCCAAATTTTCAAGTCAAAATTACGTATATATTTCATCATATTGACTATTTGAAATTTTGTAAATTCAAAAAATATCTTAAAAAATTCTTTTAAAAATTAAAAAAAACTACTATTATTTATTAAAATTATAAAAATTTGGAGGTTTTTATGGATTTTTTAGAAGTTGTAAAAAACAGATTTTCTTGTAAAAAATTTAGTGATAAATCTATTTCAAAAGATGTGATTGAAAAGATTCTTGAACAAGGTCGTCTTGCTCCAACTGCAAAAAATCTTCAAGAATATCATATTTATGTTTTGCAATCACAAAAAAGCATTTCTTTAATAGACGAAACATCACCTTGTCGTTATGGAGCTCCATCTGTTTTAGTCGTTACTTTTGATAAAACAAAAGTTTACGCTTATTCTGATGGAAAAGGAAATTCCGGAATGGAAGATGCATCTATTGTGGCAACTCATCTTTGTCTTGCGGCAACAAATTTTGGCGTAGACAATTGTTGGATAAATAATTTTAACCGCGAAAAACTTCATTCTTTGTTAAATCTTCCGGAAAACGAAGAAATTCTTATGCTTTTAGATTTAGGTTACAAAGATGAAAATTTCAAACCTCTTCCAAATCACAGTTCTAGAAAACCATTAACAGAAACTGTAACTTGGTTGTAAAATTAAAAATGAGGTGTTCTAGAAGTTTTGAATATGGTGATTTCGATAGGAAACTCAAACACCGCATTTCATTTTTTTTAGACGACTCATAATATTTTTTATGAATGAACAACCCCCGACGCTAGAATCGGGGGTTGTGAACAAAATTTAGAAATCAAAATTTTATACGTATAATGGGCTTAAAGTTTCTACAATTTTAGAATATTCAGCGTATGCTTTGTCGTACGCCTGAACATTTTCCGGAATTGGATTTGTGCTTTTTGATTCATCAAGTTTGATATGTTCTGCACAAAGTTCTGCAATATCACATTTTTCGGTTTGATTTTTTAAGCACCACAACGCTTGAACAGCACCACCAAGAGCAGCAGCTTCATCTAAAAGAGGAACTCGAATTGGCAAATTCATAATATCCGCAGCAATTTGTCGCCAAGCTGGAGATTTTGAACCGCCACCAATTAAACGAATTTCTTTTGGTTGAAATCCTAATTTTCTAAATGCATCAAGTCCGCCCCGCATTGCAAAAACTGCACTTTCCAAAGATGCTCTTGCAATATTAGAACGATTTGTATTTGCAGAAGTTAAACCTGTTATGCTTGCACGTCCGTTAGGAAGATTTGGAGTTCTTTCACCATTAAAAAATGGAATCACTAAAACACCTTCAGAACCACAAGGTGCTTTTGAGGCTTCTCTATCAAGTTCATTTACATCCATATTAAAAAGACCACGAATAAATTCAGTTGCAACTGTACAATTCATTGTGCAAAGTAAAGGAAGCCATCCACCGGTTGAAGAACAAAATCCGGAAAGACCGTTTTTTGGATCTGCAATCGGTTTATCAGAATAACCATAAAGTGTACCTGAAGTTCCCATCGACATTGTTAAAAATCCATCTGCAACAGTTCCGGTTCCAACTGCTCCCATCATATTATCGCCACCGCCGGCAGAAACTGGGATTCCAACAGGAATTCCGTATTCTTTTGCTGCTTTTTCGCTAACTTTTCCGGCACATTCGGAAGGTTCAATCAATTTTGGAAGTAGTTCGTAAAGTTTTGAATCAATTAAATCACAAATTTTTTTAGACCATTTTCGATTTTTTGAATCAAATAATGCAGTTCCGGAAGCATCACCATATTCCATCACATATTCGCCAGTAAGTTTCCAGTTTAAATAATCGTGAGGAAGCATAATGTATTGTAATTTTGCAAAAACTTCAGGTTTATTTCGTTTTAACCAAAGAATTTTTGGAGCCGTGAAGCCAGGAAGCATTAAATTTCCAAGTTCAGCAACGACCTCATCATCACCGCCTGCCGCTTTTGTTATGATTTTACATTCTTCCGCAGTTGCTGTATCACACCAAAGTTTGATGTTATATAAAGCATTTCCATTTTTATCGAGAGGAACAAATCCATGTTGCTGACCAGAAACTCCAATTGCTTCAATAGTTTTTTTGTTTTCTGCCGAAAGTTTTCCAAAACAAACTTCCAAACCTTTATCAAACCATTCAGTTTTTTGTTCGCGAGTTCCGTCACTTTCAGAAATTAATTCCATCGGACAAGATGCTTTTTCTATAATTTCTTTTTTTTCGTAATCGTAAATTACAACTTTCATACTTTGAGTACCTAAGTCAATTCCTGCAACAGTTTTCATTTTTTCCTCTTTGTTTTTAATTTTTAAAATTTGGGGCGTACCAAAATATTTTCGTAAACTCAAATATTTTGGTCGGGCTATTCGCACTTCCGCTTTCGCTTCATTATTTTTGCTGTGGTTTCGACACTGCTCAACCAACGCAAAAATAACGCCTACGCCTGCCTTTCGGCAGACAGGCGGTGCTACTATCCCTACGCTTAACATAATAATTCTACATCAAACATTTTTTCAGTCAATTAGTAAATTTACCTAAGAATCATTTGTTATAAGCAAGTTTCTACAATGAAAAAAAAACTGCATCAAAATAAATAATAACTTAGAAACTGACTTACAATCACAAAATGTTGTTTGATGAGTTCATATTCTTTTGGAGTTTATTTTAATGGTTTATAAAAAATTGAATCCAGAATTCCTGTAGAAACTTCACACCTTTTTTAGAACCATAACCAACATTATGTAAAACTTCTGCTCTGGCAATCATTTTTACAGCATAATGAGGAGTAAGTCCAAATTCGGCTTATATAATCTTTGAAAAAAATATCTTCTTTCTAATAAATTATAATTCTACGTTTAATCCCGTTTGTTTGGCATCTTCTGCTAATTTTTTTCTAAAAGCCAATAACTTTTCTTTTAATTCCGGATATTTGATTGATAAAATTTGAATTGCAAGATAAGCAGCGTTTTTAGAACTGTTTATTCCAACTGTTGCCACTGGAATTTGTGGAGGCATTTGAACAATAGAAAGCAAAGCATCCATTCCGCCTAATCCGTTTGATTTTTCAGAAACACATTCCAAAGGAACACCAATGACTGGCAAAGTTGTACAGCCTGCAATCACTCCGGGAAGAGCAGCAGCAAGACCGGCACCTGCAATAATAACTTCACATCCATCTTTTTCTACTTGAGAAACAGTTTCATGAAGTAAAGCTCCGGCACGATGTGCAGAAATAATATACGCTTTATATTCTACACCAAATTCTTTTAAAATATCGGCACTTTTTTTCATAGTGTCTTTGTCAGATTTTGAACCAAAAAAAATAGCAACTTTCATAGAAAAATATTATCACAATTCACAGCGGTAAACAATGAAAAATTAAAATTAAAACTCGGTAAATAAAATTCTTAAGTTTAATTTGATATACGCACAAATTTCACGAACATACGAATGCGGAATTTTTATAAAATCTGTTTTTGAACCAATTCCTTTTATATTTGTAAAACCAATTCTTTTTGCCAAACGTTCTGCTCTTCGCAAATGATAAAAACTTGTGATTACGACTATTTTGCTGTTTAAAATTTCTTCTTCAGTTTTTCCTGTAAAATCTTTTAACACTTCAAGACTTTTTTGAAAATTTTGAATTGTATCTAACGCTTTGTCTTCAACTAAAATTTTTTCTTCAGAAATTCCATTTAAAACTAATTGATTTTTTAATTCCGGAGCTTCTGCGACAGGAAGCCATTTTAAAGTTCCGCCAGTAACAACACAAATACTTTTAGGATGATTTTTTAAATATTCTACAGTTTTTTCTACACGCTTTTTTACTGATGATGGCAAATTTCCATTTTTATCAATTCCACCGCCAAGTAAAATTACATAATCTGAAGATTCTGAAATTTCTACAGTCTTTGGAGTTAAAATAAAAACAAGATTTATCACAGAAATTAAAAATCCAAACGAAACCAAACTCACAAAAGTAATTTTTATCCATTTTTTCCAAATTTTCCAAAATGAATGAGATGTTTTTAATCTGTAAATTCCAACAAAAATAAAATATGCACCTAAAATAAGCCAAATATGAGTAAATGAAAAAATATTATCCCAAAAAGTTCCGGGAGAAAGAAAGATTAAAATAAAATCATAAAAAATAAAAAAAGCACCTAAAAAAATAAAAAATACAGAAAAGATTTTAAAAAATTTAGTTTTCATAAATACCCAAAACAATTTTGCAATATTAAGAAAAGTTTTTCAATAATGATTTTTCTTGAAAAATCAACTTAAAACGCCGAATCCAATTATTATTTGTGTAAGAAATGGACTTTTTCAGTCGAGTGTACCAAGTTCAACAATGACTTAAGCATATCTATTCCGACAAAATTGCCCTGACGACAGAAAAACAATGACGATAAATCTTCACAGTGATGATTTATTTGGAGGAACTGGACTTAGACTTTCGATTGTAAAATATGGTGCAAAATATCATGATGCTCAAATTTTTTGGAATCAGAAGAAGGAAAAGGAAGCAGATTCATTATAGAATTTTAATCGAAATACGAATATTTTTTTATTATACTTATAAATAGTTCTGTGATATAATTTAAAAATGTCAGAAAAATCAAAAATTCAAGACGATCCTTATCATAAAACTTTTGGTCTTTTTAGTAATATAAAATATATTTTAAAACAAATAAGCATCAATGAAAAATCTTTATTAAAATTATTTCCAATAACTTTTTTTACGTATGCATTTTTACGTTATATTTATAGTTTCTTTCAAAAATTTTTAATAGATTTAGTTACAAATGAAGGTTCTTTAAAAGATTTAGGAATTTTTATTGGTGTTTTTTTTGTTTTGCTTCTTGTTTTTTATTTTTTGCAAACTATTTATAACAATCATCTTTGGTACAAACTGATTATTTTTAGATTTAAACTTATTATAAAAAA
>CAZIQK010000078.1:0-5070 GCA_964541735.1 uncultured Treponema sp. | reverse complement strand
GTCGCCTACTCCAAGAATTTCAAAAATATATTTCAAACGATTTTTTACTGTGCCAGAAGAAAGTTTTTCTTCAACAGCAATAGAATCATATTTTTCGCCATTTAAGATTTTTGTAAGCCAACGAGCATCGCGAGATTTTAATCCTGGATATTTTTGTAAATCTAACTTATGCATATCTAATCTTGTTTCAAATAAATTTGAAAAATATGCATTCGAAAAAAATACTATAATTCCTAAAATAAGCGAAAATCCCAAAATTCCTATAACAGCTCTTAAAAATACATCAAATCCAAATCTAATTTCAGTCAAAACAAGACAAACAAAAAGTATAATTGTAATAATATTTTTTACTTTTTTGTGTCGAATATAAAAACCTCTTGCATATAAAAACATAACTGCTAGAAAATACATCATCTCGCCCATTGCATTTTCTGGTTCAAAAAGTAAAATTACAAAACTGTATAAAAAAGCAGCTATTGCAATGAGTTCTATTTTTGTTGGAAAAATAAAAAGAATACAAGCCAAACAAATATTAACACAATTAAATACAAACCAAAAAACATCCTTTTTATTAGAAACCCCTTTTGAAACAACACCATGAATTGTAGCTAAAAGCAATATAACAATTGCAGAAATAGAAATTAGCCTAAAAATCCGCTTTGTTTTAGAAGAATAATAAGGTTTAACTTTCATAGACTACCTCTTCAACATAGTATTTCCAAATTTGTAAATCCCATGTTTTTTCTTCGTTTTTAATTGCCAGATTTGAACTTAACATTTTTATTTGCTCCTAATAAAAGATTGTAGCACAAAAAAATAAATTTAGAGAATAAATTTTTAAAATATGACTTTTTTATGACCTTTTTTTTGTTGTGTTTTGAACAACTGCTGATAAAATTATGTTGGAGTTAAAAGAAAAACTAAAGAAAGAGGAGAAAATTATGAGAGAAAATGATTTTTTAAGTATCTTTGATGATAAAAACAGAAAATTTATTTTTGTTGATGATTTAAATTATCGTAATTTAAATGATGGTTACACTTTTATTTCATCATCTATGGCTAATAGTTGGTTGATTGCAGAAACTAAAAAAGCAGAAAAATTATTGGATTTTAGCAAAAATGAAGCGATTTTAAACTATGAAGATTGCTTAGAATTAGGAACTGATTTTATTTCAAATTTATATCAAAAAGGAATGCTTGGAATAAGTGAGACAGAAGAACTTTTTTCTGATATGTTTGAATTTAATATTCCTGACGAAAGGTGTGCAAATCTGCAATAGAAAAAAAAGTCTTTGCCTATGGTGATTTCGACAGGCTCAATCTAAAGATTTCGACAAGCTCAACCACCACATTTCATACTTTTTAGATACCACTAATGTGCAAGTTGAAATATAAAACTAAAAAAATATAAACTTACATTGATTTTAAGGAAAATCGTTAGATTTTCCGAATCCGCGTGGCTATCTTTTCTACGAAAATCTGCGTAATTTGCTGAAAAATTTTTGTGGTGATTTCGACAGGCTCAATCACCACGTTTTTTAATCCTAATAATCCTACAAATCTGTGATTACTTTTTCAAGAAAACTGGGATTTGGTCGATAGGAGCTTCAACTGTAATAGTTTTTCCTCCATCAAAAACTTCTTTTGTATGAATATTTTCCCATTTTCCTTTTGGAAGATAAACTTCTCTAGAGAATGTTTTTGCATACAAAATTGGAGCAACTAAGTAATCCGAACCAAACATATATTGCTCTTTTAAGTTCCAGCATTTTTCATCATCAGGGAACTCGTAGAACATTGTTCGCATTGCAGGACTTCCGTTTTCACTCGCCTCTTTCATCACTTTTTCTGTATAAGGAATTAAAGATTGACGAAGTTTTATTTGCTTTTCCATAATTTTTTGAGCATCTTCACCATAAGACCAAATTTCGTTTGGACGACCAGTGTAAAGATAACCGCCACCATATCCTCTCTGAGGATCTTTATCTAGTGGTGGTGTATCGTGAGGATCGCGGTCGCCATGAAGTCTTAAAATTGGAGAAAAAACAGCCCATTCAAACCAACGCTCCAAAAGTTCAACAAATTCAGGATTTTCAGGATTTCCATACATAAATCCACCAATATCAGTATTCCACCAAGGAATTCCTGCAATTCCAATATTCAAACCTTCACAAATAGAAGTTCTTAAACATTCCCAAGTTGATTGAACATCACCATTCCAAATAACATTATTGTATTTTTGAGAACCAACCCAAGCACATCGCTCCAAATTTACAATATCTTTTTTTCCGATTGATTTCATTCCATCATAAAAAGTTTTACTATAATAAATTGGATAAATATTTGAACAAGAATTTGCAGTTCCAAGTTGATAGCGATAATTTCCATAATCATAAACATTAAAATCAGGTTCAGAATTATCCATCCAGAACATATCAATGCCAAAATCAATATAAGATTTTTTTACAATATTCCATAAATATTCACGAGCGTCTGGATTTGTTGCATCAAAAGTAAGACAATCACCCATAAAATCATAAGTTTGATTTGATCCCCTTTCTGTGCGAACTAAAAATCCTCTATCAAGCATTTCATAATAATGAGAACATTTTTTATCAACAGAAGGCCAAATTGAAACCATAACTTTTGTCCCCATTGCATGAAGTTCATCACACATTGCTTTTGGATCAGGCCAATATTCTGGGTCAAAACACCAATCTCCTTGTCGTGGCCAATGGAAAAAGTCAATTACCATTACATCAAGATGAATGCCCATTTCTTTATATTTTCTTGCAACAGTTAAAACTTCATCCTGTGTTCTATAACGGAGTTTACATTGCCAAAAACCTAAATAATCTTTAGAAAGTGCTGGAGCACGACCAACTGCCGCTGTAAAATTTTCAACAATAGTTTTTGGTGTATCACCAACAGTAATCCAATAATCCATTTCTTTTGTAGTTTCAGCAGTCCATTCTGTAATATTTTTAGCAAAATTAACGTGTCCGACAGCAGGATTATTCCATAAAAAACCATATCCTAAAGAAGAAAGTGCAAACGGAATTGATATTTGTGAATTTTTTTGAGCAAGTTCTAAATAACAACCTTTCATATCAAGATAAGGATCTGGATATTGTCCCATTCCAAAAAGTTTTTCACCATCATTCGGATTAAAGCGAACTGTTAATTTATAATCACCACCAATAATTCCTTGCCATTGACGATTTATGATTTTTGTACAACAGCTTTCTTTTGTTGCAGAAGGATCATAGGAACGATAATATTCATGAAGAATGACTTTATCATCTTTATAAAATGTAATCACACCATTTGGATTTATCTTTGCAGATACTTTTCCGTTAGAAATTTCAGCACCAGAAGATGTAACAGAAATTTTTGCAGAACCATGATTTATTTTTTCAGTAAGAGCCCAATCTCTATCGATAAAAACAGGTTCCATTGTTGAACGCACACGGAGTGAATCTTTTCCCCAAGGTTCAATCATTAAAGTTTCATTTCCTTTTTTGAAAACTAAGGCATTTTTAGCTTCTAAAAACATATTTTACCTTCCTAATTTTATTTATCATTATATTCTATCATAAAATAGATAATATCACACTTGTAAATTTATTCTAAATTACTGTAAAAACTTTTATATCTCTTTTTAAAAATACTAAATTTCTTTAATATTTTTTAATTTTTTATTGATTTGGTATATTTTATAAGATATAATTAAAATAAATTATTTTATCATTATAGGAGTAATGAATTATGGGAAAAACCATTGCAGAAAAAATTTTTAATGCACATCTTATTGATAAACCTTTTGACAATACATTTGTACTTTCTTTGGATAGAGTATTTTGTCACGAAATTACAACTCCACTTGCTATCAATGATTTAACAGATCGTGGATTAGATAAAGTTTTTGATAAAGAAAAAATAAAAGTCGTTATTGATCACGTTTCTCCGGCAAAAGATTCAAAAACTGCTATGCAAGAAAAAATTTTGCGTGATTGGGCTCGAAGAAATCAATTAAAAGATTTTTTTGATATTGGTCAAAATGGAGTTTGTCATGCAATTTTTCCAGAAAAAGGATTTGTTCGTCCGGGTTTCACTGTAATTATGGGAGATTCTCATACTTGTACACATGGAGCGTTTGGAGCATTTGCAGCCGGTGTTGGAACTACAGATTTGGAAGTTGGAATTTTAAAAGGAGTTTGTGCTTTTAAGGAACCAAAAACAATAAAAATCAATCTTACAGGAAAATTACAAGAAGGTGTTTACGCTAAAGATGTTATTCTTTTTGTAATCAGTAAACTTGGTGTAAATGGTGCAACAAATTGCGTTATAGAATTTACAGGTTCTGTTGTAGATAATTTTTCTATGGAAGAAAGAATGACAATTTGTAATATGGCTGTAGAAGCTGGTGCAACTAGTGGAATTTGTTATGCAGATTCTGTTACAGTTGATTATTTGTGGCCTTTTATAAAAGATGAATTTGCAACAAAAGAAGATGCTTTAAAAGAATATTCAAAATGGAATTCTGATTCTGATGCAGAATATGTAAAAACGATGAATCTTGATGTTACTACGCTTGAACCTTTAGTTACATACGGATACAAACCTGATTTAGTAAAACCGGCACGAGAAATGAATGATGTAAAAGTAGATCAAGTTTATATTGGTTCTTGTACAAATGGGCGCATTTCCGATTTAAGAGTTGCTGCTGAAATTTTAAAAGGAAAACATTTAGCAGAAGGTGTTAGAGGAATTTTAGCACCGGCAACTCCGAAAGTTTATAAAATGGCAATGGAAGAAGGTCTTATGGACATTTTTATGGAAGCAGGTTTTTGTATTACAAATCCAACTTGCGGAGCTTGTCTTGGAATGAGCAATGGAGTTCTTGCACCGGGTGAAGTTTGTATTTCGACTACAAATCGTAACTTTAATGGAAGAATGGGAAAAGGTGGAATGATTCATCTTGCAAGTCCGGCTACAGCCGCAAAAGCAGCAATTACAGGTTATATTAATTAAAAAATTTTCACATTTACTAATTTTAATGATATATTT
>CAZIQK010000077.1:0-5372 GCA_964541735.1 uncultured Treponema sp. | reverse complement strand
TATTTATTTCTTTAATTAAATATCCTGCAAAAATCAAAAATTTTAAAAGGTGAATTTTTATGAAAATTGTAACTATCACAAATCAAAAGGGTGGAGTAGGAAAAACAACAACTGCAAGTGCATTATTCGCTGGTCTTGGAAAAATTGGAAAAAAAGTTTTAGCAATAGATATGGATTCACAATGCAACTTCTCTTACTGCATAAAAGCTGACGCTTCAAAGCCATCAATCATAAATGTTTTCAGAGGAGAAGTTTCTTTAAAAGATGCTATGCAACACACAAGAGATGGCGACTTTATTCAATCAGATAAAAACCTTGATAACGTTATGACAGAACTTTCTGCACTAGACAAAGTCTATAAACTTTCTAAAGTTTTAAAAGAAGTTAAAGATGAATATGATTATGTAATCATTGACACACCGCCGGCACTTTCTCCACTTACAATAAATTCTTTAGTTGCAAGTAACTCTGTAATAATTCCTGTTCAAGCAGACTCATTTTCGATGCAAGGAGCAGAGGCATTGGCAGAAACGATAAAAGGAATTCGAGAAGTAAACGAAAATCTTGAGATTTCTGGAATTTTGATTGTTCGTTACAAGGGTAGAGCAGGTCTTGCACAACACATGAACAAAAAATTCGAGGATTTTGCAAAATTATTTGATACAAAAGTTTTTGAAACTAAAATTCGAGATGCAATTGCCATTCAAGAATCTCAATTAGCAAGAAAAAATATTTTTGATTATGACAGTTCTTCAAATGTCGCTCTTGATTATGCAAATTTTATAAAGGAGTTTATAAATGGCTAAAAATTTTGATCAATATGATGATAACCCTGTTATGAAAGTTTTAAGTGCTGCAAAAGAAGAAAAGCAAAATTCAGATGCAAACGAAATTTTAAAAGCAACTTCAAAAACGTTAAATTCTACAGAAACAAAAGTCACAGAACAAAAAGCAGATTTTACAGAAGTAAGTAACATTTCAAATGAAAGTTCAACTCAAAAGAAGGAAGAATTATCAGAACCAAGAAAAATTTTAATGAATATAAGCATTCGAGAATCCACAAAAAAAGATTGGAAAATGTTTTTTTTAGAACATGATTTATCTATGACTCAAGGAATAGAAACAGCTGTTGAATTTTTAAAATCAGAAGTTGAAAAAGGACATATTCGACTTTCTAAAGGTGGAATTACACAATAATTTTTTAATCTGTTTCCGAAAGATTAGAAGAGTCCAATTCTTGCTTTAGTTTTAAAACAGCTTGCATTTCCGGAGAAAATCCAAATAGGGTAGGACTGCTTTTTTCTTCAGCAAGAATTTCTGCATAACGGATAGGATTTTGGGAAATAATTTTTAAAGCATCCATTTGTAAATCTTCGCGAGATACTTTTTCTTCTGAAGTTTGAACAGAATTATCATCAATGTAAGCAAATTTTTCATCAGAAATTTTTGCAAGTTTTGTTGCATCTAAACAATCAAAATGGAATCCAATAATTTTTCGTCCCTTTTTTATAGGTGTTACAACAATTTGAATACCTAAATTTTTTTCATTTAATTCTTGAAGTGGTAATTCTACAACAGAATTTTTAAAAGGTCCCATTTGAGGATATTCATCATCCTGAATATCAAAAAGTTTTCGTAAATCTTCAACAGAATATTCAAAATACCAAGAATTTTTTACATTTCCATTTTTGCCTTTAAAACCTTTATACGAAAGAGCAACAAGATAATATCTTAATGCATAAAAAGATTTTAATTTTCCTAAATCGACAATTTCAAAGCGAGAAAAACCAATCGCTTTTAATTCATCAAGAAACATTTTCATATCTTCAGTAAATTTAAAAGAAAAAGTTGTTTCTGTAAAAATACACTTTGCAGATTGAAAAACATTTGTGACTTCGTATTGTTTTTCATTATCTTCAAGAACAATTTTCATATCAAGAATTTCGTTTGCAGATTCTTTTATAAGTTTTCTAGTTTTCATTCCGTCGCTAAGTTTTAAATCATTAAAAAAATCAGAAAACGAAAAAGAAACAGTGTTATCATTTTTTTGCGAAGAAAGATATTTAAAAATTGAATAAAAATACATTCTTTGTGTTGTTGATGAACATTTATAACTTGCTCTTAAAAAATTATTTGGAATAGTTAAAATATTTGGAAAACCTTTTATAACTAATGATTTTTTTTTCAATTTTTAATTCCTTTTTAAATATTAAATTTATTAAATTTTAAGAGAACGTAAATCCTTGCAATACAAAGAATTAGGTGAGAGATTGATTAGAAAAGTCCACCTAAAAATTATGACAGTCCAAAAATGAATTATAAAAGTCCATTTTTAGATTATAAAAGTCCAAAACGCAATAATGAAGGATAATTTTCCCGACCCATTTTATATTATATGCCAAAAGATTAGTTAAGTCCATAAAAAAGATTAGAAAAGTCCACAAAATTTTAATGATTTTTTATTTAATTCAGCTTTGTATGAAATATTTTTGATTACAAAAGTCCATAAAAATTAGTAGAGTCCATAAATTTTGACGAATTTTGATTTAGAGGGAGTAGACAATCAAACTAATGCACTTTTATATAGAAAGATTAGCAAAGTCCAAAAAGATTATTAAAGTCCACAGAATAAATATTTTGAAAGTCCAAGTTATGATTACAAAAGTCCATACTAAAAACATTGTTTTGGTCGACAGAATTTGAAATAAAAGTAGACTAAAGATTACAAAAGTCCAGTAAAAAATTATGATGGTCCATAAATATTAGTAAAGTCCATCTTAAAGTGTTAATTTAACTAGACAAATTTTTGAATAGAAAACAGCTTTTGGAAATTTAAAGATTACAAAAGTCCAAAAGATTTTATTTGAAAAATAAATAGGGGACAGACCCCAAAATCATAAAATCAGATGTTTAAAAAAGTTAACATTATAGAATTTCTTTTATAAAATCACGTGAGAAACTATAATTCTAGATTTAATTTTTTTATTATTGTATTGTTTCAGGTCCGAGAATGATAACCTTAGAGTTTGAAAAAAGTTAAGATTCTAAATTTATTCAAAATTGATAATTGTGAGCATCATTTAATTTTTTTAAAGGATAAATGGACTTTTGTAATCTTAAAATAAAACTGTGAGAAAATAATTAATTTTAAAAATTTTTATGAAGAGGGTAGGGCAGAATTAGAAACATCTGAAATAGATTTTGAAGAAACTTCTTCCAATTTTACTAAAACTGATTTTATTGAATTTATAAGATTTTCAACTTCTTTAAAATTATCTTTAAGATTTAATTTATAGAAAATTTGAGTTCCATGTTTTACTGGTAAAACCAAGCCTGAATCTTTTAAAACTTTTAAATGGTGAGAAATTGCAGGACGAGAAAGTTCTGATTTTGCAGAAAGATTTGTAACGTTTAATCCTTCGGTGCCTGAATTTGCGATATCTAAGATGAGTTTTTGGCGGGCAGAATCTCCAAGTGCAATAAAAATAGGAGTGCAGATTTTAAATTTTTCGATGATTTGATGTAGTTCTTCAGGTTTCATATTTTTTTCTCTTATATTTTATTTACATAAATTTTAAGACGAAAATTTTTATTTGTCAAGATTGGTTTAATTTTTTGAACGAATAAAGTTAATCTTATTAGAAAAAAGCTATTCGAATTGCATCATCCATCGAAAAAACTTGTAAAATCTCATTTTTATACTAAAATGAAATTTGTTAAAAATAAAGAATTATTAAGAATTGGAGTTGCTATGAAAAGGAAAATAGCGGTTACGGTTAGTGTTGCAATTGTTATAGTGTTTACCATTTTAATCACTTTGCAAACTACATATATTGGATTGAAATTTAAAGAATCTCTTAGAAAAGAAACTGAAACTTACGCAGAAAGAGTTGCTAGTGCGTATTCTTTGGCAATTGCAAATAAAGTAAGCGAATATTTAGGACAAGTTCGTTTTTACACAGATTCAGATGTTGTTGGCTCCGGCGATAACGAAATGATTGTAAATTGGCTTCAGAATCACGCTGGTTCAAGACGTTCTTATTTCTCTTACGTTATGTATGTAAATTCCAGTGGTCAATTTTATTCGGATATTGGTTCAAAAGGAAGCGATTTAGATTCTGAAACTTACAACGCAATTTTTAGTGGTGGAAAAAATGAATATGTTTCAAATCCTTCTATAGATTTATTAAGTGGAAATAGCGTTGTTTATTTAGCAAGAGCTGCTAAAGTTCAAGGAAAAGTGATTGGATATTTTTCTGCGGCTGTTCCTGTAGAAAACTTCCAATATATGATTGAATATATCCAAATTGGTGAGAAAGGCCTTGCAGAAATTGTAACTGATAAAGGTTTAATCATGGCTCATAAAAATCGTGATTATACGATGAAAACAAATCTTTTATCATCATCTTCTTCAAGCGAAAGTTTAAGAGCAATGGCAAATTCTCTTGTAAAAGGTGGAATGGGAAATGCTTGGGTAGAAAATATTGAAGGCACGGAAACTGATTTTGTTGCATATAGTCCTATTCCAAATACACATTGGTCATTTTGTGTGAGCGTTCCAAAATCTCAAATAAACAAAAGTTACGATACTTATCTCCCACAATTTATTTTAGTAAATGTGATTTCTTGTCTTATTCTAATGTTTGTATTAGTTATTGTTGTTTCTTCAATTTTGCGTCCTCTTATAAATGTAAAAAATTCGATAAAAGAAATTGCTTCCGGAAGCGCAGATTTAACTAGTCGAATCAAAGTTTCTTCAAAAAATGAAATTGGAGCGGTTGTAGAAGGCTTTAACGGATTTGTAGAAAAACTTCAATCAATTGTAACAAAAATAAAAGATTCAGAGAGTGCATTAAATGAATCTGGTGTAGATTTAAAAAATTACTCAGATGATGCAAAAAAATTAATTGACGAAATTATCACAAGTATTAATTCTATGAATAATTGTATTTCTGAACAAGCTGATGGTGTTGAACAAACTGTAGTAAGTATAAATGATATTTCTGAAAGTTTAAGAGAGTTTGAAAATCTGATAGAAAGTCAATCTGCAGGGGTTGCTCAAGCGTCTAGTGCTGTTGAAGAAATGATTGGAAATATTAATGCTGTAAATGTTTCTGTAGAAAGAATGGCATCACAATTCCAAGAGCTTGAACAAATGGCGATTGATGGAGCAAACAAGCAAAATGATGTAAACGGAAAAATAACTCTTATAGAAAATGAGTCTCAAATGTTGCAAGAAGCAAATAGTGCGATTGCCGCAATTGCGGAACAAACAAATCTTTTGGCAATGAATGCAGCTATTGAAGCGGCACACGCGGGCGAAGCAGGAAAAGGTTTCTCTGTTGTTGCTGATGAAATCCGTAAACTGTCAG
>CAZIQK010000076.1:0-5413 GCA_964541735.1 uncultured Treponema sp. | reverse complement strand
ATCAATCGGCAGACTTCCACTATTTAAATCAAAAGCACCAACAAATCCACACATACTCTTATAGAAAAAACCGTTAAAAAATCGATTTTACCGCGTAAAAATCGATTTTAGGTTTTTACCAAAAATCGTAATGCGATAAATCGAAAATTCGTTAAAAAAAATTGCGAGTTAGCGCAGCAATTTTTTAGAATTTTCAAAATTTTTAACAGTTTTTATCTTCCTCCTCTATATAAAAACTTAATCTATTCATACTCTTATTGGGGAAAACGTTAAAAAACCAATTTTCTTGCGGAAAAATTGGTTTTAGTTTTCCACTTACAAATGTACAAGCACAAAATCGAAAATTCGTTAAAAAAATTGCGAGTTAGCGCAGCAATTTTTTAGAATTTTCAAAATTTTTAACAGTTTTTATCTTCCTCCTCTATATAAAAACTTAATCTATTCATACTCTTATTGGGGAAAACGTTAAAAAACCAATTTTCTTGCGGAAAAACTGATTTTAGGTTTTTAACAATCCACCATTTTCTGTTTTCTTTTGTTAAAATAAAAAAGGCCGTAGACAGAATCTCAATATAAATTGAAATAATATCTACGACCTCTTTGCCGTTGTTATAAAAGTTATAAAATATTTAGAAAACTTAGTCAATGGAAATGCATAAATTTTAGATAGTTTTAATTTTGATTGTGTCGTTTTTGTATGATATTAAAACTTGATAAGGCAATCTATTTAGTACAGATTATCGGATTATATTTCGACAGGCTCAACAACCGAGTCTGATAATGACGGAATGTTGATTATCCGACGAAAGAGGGGTCTGTCCCCTAAATTACATTTTTTAGAAATATTAAAATCTCTAAGGTTTAATTCTTATTTTGTTGATAAATATCAAAATTTATTGAATATCAATTTTTCCTATGTTAGAATAAAATCACTAGTTATAAAACTTGTAAAAAATATTTGTTTTCTTTGGAGATTTGATATGAAACAATCAATCATCGTTAATGCAAAAAACAAAAAATCAAAAATTAGTAAAGACATTTATGGACATTTTTCTGAGCATTTAGGTCGATGTATTTATGGTGGCTTTTGGGTTGGAAAAAATTCTGACATTCCAAACATTAATGGCTACAGAAAAGATGTGGTTCAGGCTTTCAAGGATATTGATATTCCAAATCTGCGTTGGCCGGGCGGATGTTTTGCTGATGAATATCACTGGAGAGATGGAATTGGTCCAAAAGAAAATCGAAAAAAAATGATAAATACTCATTGGGGCGGAGTTGTTGAAGATAACAGTTTTGGAACTCACGAATTTATGGGACTTTGTGAAGAATTAGGATGCAAACCATATATTTGTGGAAATGTTGGAAGCGGGTCTGTTCAAGAAATGAATGAATGGATTGAATATATGACTTTTGATGGTGAATCTCCGATGAGTCGTTTACGTGAACAAAATGGTCGAAAATCGCCTTGGAAATTAGACTTTTTTGGTGTTGGCAACGAAAACTGGGGATGCGGTGGAAATATGCGTCCTGAATTTTATGCAGATTTATATCGTCGCTATCAAACTTATGTTCGTCAGTTTGGAAAAGATAAAATTTTTAAAATTGCATGTGGTCCAAGTGGTGGTGATTATCATTGGACAGAAGTTCTTATGCAAAATGCACATTGGATGATGGATGGACTTTCTCTTCACTATTATACATCTGAAGAAGATTTTGCAAATAAACATATCGCTACAGATTTTGATAAAGAAGCGTATTATCGTTCTATTCAAAAAGCATTTTACATAGAAGAATTAGTTCGCCGTCACGATGAAATTATGACAAAATACGATCCGCAAAAAAGAATCGCTCTTGTTGTTGATGAATGGGGACAATGGTGTAAGGAAGAACCGGGAACAAATCCGGGATTTTTATATCAACAAAATACAGTTCGTGATGCTGTCATTGCCGGAATTCATCTTAATGTTTTTAATAATCATTCTGATCGAGTAAAAATTGCAAATATCGCTCAAGCGGTAAATGTTCTTCAAGCTCCTGTTCTTACCGAAGGTGATAAAATAGTACTTACTCCAACATGGCACGTTTTCCATATGTTTAAAGGTCATCAAGATGCACAACTTTTGGAAACAAGTTTTGCGAGTGAAAGTGTTGGTGAATATGAAAAAAATATATTAGTTCCGGGACTTTCGGTTTCTGCTTCTGAAAAAAAGAATGAAAAAACAGGAAAAATTGATTATCTTGTAACAATTGTTAACACAAGTTGCGAAAAATCAAATTCTATAGAAATTTCTTTTGCAAATCTTGGTGGAAAGATTGAAAAAGCAGAAGGTTCTATAATCAGTTCTGACAAAATGAATGATTTTAACAGTTTTGAAAAACCAGATACAGTTGTAGAAAAATCGTTAAAAACACAAGTTTTGGATGGCGAAAAAGTCGTAATTGAAATGCCAGAAAATTCTGTTGCTTCGGTTAGATTTTCATTATAAGACTAATTGGAGATGTGCAGGTTGCAATTTTATTTTCAAGTAAAGCATTTTAATCTGCACTTAAAATTGTCTAATAAGTTTTGAACTTATTAGACAATTTTCTATTTTTATTTCAAAATGCCTACGCCGCGAGAATTGAGTGGCGCGTAGCGGTCGCGAACAAAGTGTGCGACTGAGGGGTACCGAACCACGAAATGCGAGTTGGTGGACTGACTCGGCCAAAAATCTAAAAACTTAAAGATGAAAAAGAGATTTCTTTTACAGAAACTTTGCAATAACGCTCTTCAAGATAGATAATTCAGATTTCATTCATCATCGACTTTTTTTAAAGAAACATATTTTACTCGACATTCTACAATGGCAAGAAGAATTACAATAATGGCAAACCATTTTAAGTTGTTGGTGAATCCGACAAAAAAATCATAAAGTCCGTGAAGTAAAATTGCAGAGATTAAAATTGAAAATCTAGCCGGTTTTGTGCGGATTGAATAAACAAATAGTCCGCATAAACCCGCACACGTAATATGAATTATATCGGAAGAAAAAGTTCTTAAAATGATGAGCTTGTAAATTGGTTCGCCATTATATAATGCGGAAAGTTGGAATTGGTCAATAAAGTAAACTGTAGATTCAAAACTTCCGCTTGCCGCTCCAAACAAAAAAGAAATCATTAAAAATTTTAAACTTGTATAATTTTTGTGATGAAGTGGCAAAATCAAAAGCATTTTTAAGGATTCTTCAATAAAACCATAAAAAATTAACGACTTTAGAAAAATCCCAAAAATTTGAAGATTAGAAAAAAAATTATTTTGCGGTAAAAGGAATTGAACGAACGAAATTGGAACAATCGCAACGAGACCAAATAAAATTGCTAAAAATTGATGCCAAATTTTGATTTTACAAGCAAAAGTGCAAATGAAAAAGCAAACGTAAAGCGGAATAAAACAAAGTGCAATTCCTAAATAAAGCATAAAAATCCTTTTAGAAAAAAATTACGAACCGCAAGAACAAGAATCTGAACTACATCCACCGCAATCACCACCACAACCGCCGCAATCTCCTCCGCAGCCGCAATTACAAGATGGATTTAATTCTTCTTCGGTTGCATCTCGGACATCGACAACTTCAACATCAAAATTTAAATTTTTTCCGGCAAGTTCATGATTTCCATCAACAGTAATTTTATCACCATCAATTTTTATAATGCGAACAATTATAAGACCTTCGCCCGCCATCATTTGAAATTGCATTCCAACTTCTAAACCTGCACTTTGGTCAAAATCATTTTTATTTAAGTCAAAAATTAGATTTTTATTGTAAATGCCGTAACCGTCTTCCGGTTTGATAATAGTTTTGAATTTATCGCCAACATTTTTTCCTTCAAGTTCGTTTTCTAAACCCGGAATTAAATATCCGTTTCCGTGAACATAACCTAAAGGTTCTCGTCCAATGGAAGAGTCAATTACAACACCATCATCATCAGTTAAAGTATAGTTTATAGAAACCCATTTATTTTTTGAAATCTGCACTTAAAACTCCATTTCGCTAAAATTTGTTGCATTGTCTTGAACAACTTCGGTAATTTCAGGGCAAGCATCCATAAGATAACGCTCAATTCCCATTTTTAAATCCATTACAGCCATTGGGCAACCGCCGCAAGCTCCAGTAAGATTAAGATGGACTTTTTTATCATCATCAATACCAACATATTCAATATCACCACCATCTGCTTGTAACTGTGGACGGAACATTTCTAATGCTTCTTTAATTGTATCTTCAATTTTTTTATCAATCATAAGACGCCTTCCTTGTTTTAGATTTTCTTATATTTAATTTACTAAAAATTATGCGATGTGGCAAATGTTTGTTTAATAAAGAGATTTTAAGATTTTTCGGAGGTATTTGACTTAAAATCTATTCCCAAACCAAAAAGTGCAAAATCTGCACGTACAGGGTCGTTTGGAAAAAAATAGTTCATTTTTTTTGTAAGTTCTTCTGCCGTTTTTTTTGTGGGTTTTGCATTTTTTGGCAAAAATCCAAAGTTTATTGCTTCTTGCAAAACATGAACATCAAGTGGAATTATTAAATCTTTGGGATTATACCAAGTCCATAAGCCTAAATCTACTGGAGAATTTGTTCTAACCATCCAGCGTAAAAACATATTTATTCTTTTATTTGCAGAATTCTTTCCTTTTGGAACAATTTTTGAATTTTGAAAACTTTGAGAAATTATTTCTGCAAGTTGAAGATTTTTGTTTTTTTCGTAAATTTTTTGCAAATATTGGCCAAAAGTTTCGTTTTTTTGCAAAATTTTTGAAATTTCATCAAAAAAAATGTGCAAATCATCAAAAGAATAGAATCTGTAGAATTTTTTACTTCCTTTTGGAAAATTTTTTGCACTGTTTAAAACCCAATTTGCAAAATTACCGGAAGTTTTGTCTGCGGTTTGTAAAACTTGTTTTATTTTTGGAATAAATTGATTTCTATTCCCAAAAGAAAGCATTGCTGTAAAAAAACTTGCAATTTCTATATTTTTTATGTCGGAATACCATTTTAAAAATTGAGAAGGATCGGTTTCGTAAAATGAGGATGTTTCGTATTTATCTGCAAGTTTTATAAAATCTGAAGTAGTCATATTTTTTTTGTAGTAGTTAATATGAAAAATATAACACAAAAACAAAACTTTTCGAATTATTGTTATTAGTAAATATTTTGAGTAAAATCATATTTTTCAGTAATATGGGGCAATCTTTATATTGGAATATTATATAGGAGCTTAAAATTGAAACTTAATGAATTATCTGTCGGTGAATGTGCAAAAATAAAAAAAGTTGGAGGAAGAGGGGCGTTACGCCAGCATTTTCTTGACATGGGAATTCTTCCTAAAGCCGAACTTCAATTTGTAAAAACGGCACCAATGGGCG
>CAZIQK010000075.1:0-5539 GCA_964541735.1 uncultured Treponema sp. | reverse complement strand
AGACAAAAATGTGGTGTTTTCGACAAAAATTTTGGAAAAAATTTTTATTTTTTTTTAGGGGTCTGTCCCCCTATGCCTATACTAATCTTCCATTTTTTTACATTCTTCTAGGAATTTTATAATTGGAAGATGCTGAGGACACGCTCTTTCGCATTGTTTACATCGAATACAATCACTTGATTTTCCTTTATTTGCGGTTACAATCGAATATTTTCGTTTTCCATAATCCTCACTTTTATTTTTTATTTCATCATTACGAACTGCAAAAATTTCTGGAATTGGAATTTGCTTTGGACATCCATCTGTACAATAATGACACGCAGTACAAGGGATTGATTTATCTTTACTAAGAGCAATTTGAACTTGGCGAATAACTTTTTTTTCATCATCACTAAGGGGAGAAAAATTTTTCATATAAGAAAGATTATCATCCATTTGTTCAATGTTACTCATTCCGGAAAGGACTGTAATAATTCCATTCAAACTTGCGACATAGCGAATTGCCCACGATGCATAACTTGCATTTGGATTTGCTTCTTTAAAAATCTTTTTTACTTTAGCAGGTGGATTTGCAAGAGCACCACCTTTTATAGGTTCCATAATTGTAATTGGGATTTTATGTTTTAAAGCAATTTCATAACAATTTCGAGATTCAACATCAGGATTTTCCCAGTCTGCATAATTTATTTGAAGTTGAATAAAATCAACATCAGGATGATTTGTTAAAAGTTCTTCAAGTAAACTAGAATCTGCGTGAAAAGAAAATCCGTAATACTTAATTAATCCTTTTGATTTAAGTTCTTTTACAAAATCCCAAATGTGATATGTATCGTATATTTTGTAATTGCTTCTTGTTAAAGCGTGTAAAAGATAAAAATCAAAATACCCAGCTCCAGTTCTTTCCAAACTTGTATAAAATTGTTGTTTTGCACTTTCTTCATCATTACATTGTTGCCAAGCACAAAGTTTTGTACAAAGAGTAAATTTTTCTCTTGGATAACGGTCTACAAGTGCTAGTTTTGTTGCTTTTTCAGACTCTCCACTATCATAAACGTAAGCAGTATCAAAATAAGTTCCTCCAGCAGCAATAAATTTATCCACCATTTTGCTAGTTTGTTTTATATCAATAGAACCATCTGCATTTTTTGGAAGTCGCATAAGTCCAAAACCAAGTTTAAAAACATCTTTTCCTAAATAATTTTCCATAACATTGCCTCTTAAAAATTATTATATATCAAAAAAATGAATTAATGCACAAATTATTCACAAAACGTGACTAAAAAATATGTATATAAACTGCCCACATAAAAATTAACGTTAGTTTTTATGAGAACGCCTTAATTATAAAAATCTTATTTTCTATCAAAAACGATAAGCAAAATCATTACAAAATACGGCAATGCCAGCAGAATTGAATTTGGAATTTGAGGAAACATATTTTGAATATTGCTAGAAAAATAATCTGCAGCACAAAAAATTAAAACTGCAAGACAAATCTTCCAAGCTTTCTTTTTTCCAAGATAAACGGAAGCCAAAGCCATCCAACCGCGTCCGCTAGAAATGTTCGGAACATAAGAAGAAATTCTCATAACTAAAAAACTTCCTGCAATACCAGAATAAAAACCTACAAAACACCAAGATAAAGTTTTATAAAAATTAGGATTTTCGCCTTTTGCTTTTAAAACTTCGCTATCATAACCGCAAACTCGTAATAAAAGTCCAGGTTTTGTAAAAACCAAAAAGAAAATTCCCAAAAATATCACAATTATTGACAAAATAAAAATAAATATTGAAACGGAAGAAATTTTCTGTAAAGCAAAATTAAATTCTTGTGATGACAAAACGCCTCTTGTTCCAAAAATCTTTACAGATAAAAAAGTTGTCAAAAACGAAAACAAAAGATTTATTGCAATTCCGGCAATAAAAATGTTTGCTTTAAATTTATAAATCACAAAATAAAAAAATCCAGAAATGAAAATGCAAATCAAAGAAGAAATTAAAATTCCAAAATAGATATTTTTTGTAAAAATTGTAAAAGCGTAGGTTAAAAATCCGCCAAAACAGATAATCCCTTCTAAAAATAATGCTAAAACGCCAGCAAATTCAGAAAAAAGTGCTCCGATTGAAGAAACTAAAAGCGGACAAGATGATGTTAAAATATCAAAAATCATTTTTTACTCCAAAACACTTTTTTTGTAGCAAAAGGAATTGCAAACAAAAATAAAATCAAAAATTGAATAAAAGAACTTAAATCAAAACCAAAATTGTGAAAAATTGCAAACATATCGGCGTATGTTTTTATAAATCCCATTGCAATAGCTCCAAAAATCACAAAAAGTGGATTTGAAGTTGCAATTAAACAAGCACAAAGACCGTTCCATCCAATTCCGGAATAAAATCCGCTATGACAAGTAAAATAAGTTCCGACAACGGAAAAAAATCCGCAAATTCCGTGCAATCCACCAGAAATTATTGCTGCAAAATAATCAATTTTTTTTGTATTATATCCACAATATTTTCCAAACTTGTGCGAAACTCCATAAATGCAAAGTTGTCTTCCAAAAGTTGTTTTATAAATTAAAAAAAATCCGCCGATACACAAAAAAATTGCAATCACAAAACTAAAATTTAAGTTTGAAGGTGGCAAAACGCTTTTTAATCTAAAAGAATTATTTATAAATTCCGTTGCTAAAAGATTTCCTGTTTTTCCACGTGCAGAACCGTTTATAAATCCGTCAATAATTGGAATTATAGCAGCAGAAATTAAAAATGATGTAAACAAAAAATCTGCATTTTTATACCGTTGTAATAAAGCTGAACAAAATGACAAAAATGCACTAATCAAAAAAGAAGCGAAAAATGAAATCAAAAAAGCAAAAAAAATTGGAAACGAACTAAATTTCGCAAGCAAAATTCCTGCAACAAATCCGCCTGCGTAAACTTGACCTTCTCCTCCCAAATTAAATTTTCCACTCTTTATGATGATTGCATCTCCTAAACCGCAAAACATATATAAAGAAGCAAGATTTAATGCAGAGCCAAAATAATACAAATTCATTTATCCGCCTCCAAAATCACAATTTTTCCGCGTTTAGAAAATTCTTCTAGCTTTTCAAAAAGATTTTTGCACGCTAAAAAATCGAGTCCTTGCCACGGTTCGCATAAAATCATCATATCAGGTTTCTCAGCAACTTCTCGCTCCAAAATTAATTTTTGCAACATTCCGCCAGAAAGATTTTTTGCTTTTTCGTTTGGTTTTATGTTGATTTTTGCTTCTTGTAAAATTGAATTGCAAAATGTCAAAAGTTCTTTTTTATTCATTTTGTTTTTTAATGCTGTACAAATTTGAAAAACTGTTAAATTTGGATTTGAGCCACAAAAAGTTCTGTCCGATGGAATTATTCCGACTTTTCTTCCAAAAGAATCCACACGAACAGAAATTTCATTTTCTTTTTCCATAAAATCATTCGCGTTTTTTGCTTTTATTTGCGTGATATTTTTATTTTTAAACAGTTGATTTTTCATTTGCAAAAAATTTTCAACATTCACAGAACCATACAAAAGTTTCACGATTTTTTCTTCAGTAAGATTTCCTGATTTTTCATCACAAACGACAACGCCGTCTTTTAAAAGAATGATAAAATCAGATTGCAAAAGCGCTTCTTTTATAAAATGAGTGATGATTAAAATTGTCATTCCGTCTTTTTTCAAATTTTTCAAAAATGTAAAAAGTTTTTCAATCTGATTTTCATCTAATAGTGCAGATGGCTCGTCCAAAATTAAAAATTTCGGATTTTTCAAAAGATTTCCGATTAAAGAAACAAAAAATCTTTCGCCTAAAAAAAGTTCTTTTACGAGCGTAGAAAGTTTTCGTTCCGGCAAAAAATATTCCAAAAGTTCGCTTGCTTTTTTCAAATCGATTTTTTTTGCACCAAGTAAAAAATTATCTTTTATCGAAACTTCTTCGCACAAAAGAGGCCTCTGATGAATGCACAAAATTCCAAGATTTATTGCATCTTTTGGGGAACGTATTTTTTGCGGAACAGAATTTATCAAAATTGTACCGAAATCAGCTTTTCTGTCACCACAAATAATTCCAGCTAAAGTTGATTTTCCAGCACCATTTTCGCCAAGCAAAGAATAAATTTTACCGTTTTCAAAATTTAAGTTTACATCACTTAAAACGGTTTTATATGAATATTTTAATGCGATATTATTTAATTGTAACATTTCCTGATTTTATATCATCCAAAAGATTCGCCATTTTTTCGCGAACTGATTTTTCGACAGTAGAAATATAAATTGGATTATCTTGAATAAAATTCACATAGCCTTCTTTTATTCCAACCATATCAGCTTTTCCCCAAGGAGTTTCTCCGTTCAAATATTTATCCGTAATTTCTTTTGACATTTTTTTCTGTTCCATTACAGAACTCGAAATGATTGTTCCGGGAGCTTTATCAAAACCATCATCATCAAACCAAGTAATATAGATTTTATTAGAAACAGCTTCTTGTATCACACCTTGAGATGCTCCTCCGCAAATTGGAAGAATTACATCAACGCCTGTTTTTATAACCGCATCGGCAAGTTCCGCACCTTTTGTCGCATCGTACCAATTTCCAACAACACGAAAATCAACTATTGAATTTTCGTTCGCCGCTTTTGCACCTTTTTCAAAATAGGGATAAATAATGTTATTCATAACAGGATACTCTTGAGCCGCAATCAGTGCAAGTTTATGAGATTTTGAAACTAATCCACCGATATAACCAGTTACATAAGATTGTTCATATTGATTGTAACAAATCGTTCTGATATTCGGGTTTCCTTCCAACATTGCGTCAAGAAAAATAAATTTTTGCGTAGGAAATTTTTTTAAAATTTCTAACGCCAAATCAGGAAGTGACGGATTTGAAGAAATAATTACATCATATTTCCCAGTTGCTGCAAGCGATGTTAATTGCCCTAGCCATTCAGATTGATTTGTTCCCGCTTCCATTACAAAAAATTCCACAAGATTTTCGGTTTTAGAATTATATTCGTTTATACTTTCTTCAACGCCTTCTTTTAGCATCGCATAAGTTGGACTATTATCAACAATTCCCGGAATAAAAAGTGCAATCGATTGAGAGTTAGTTTTTTTAGAACACCCAGCAAAAATAAAAAAACTTAAAAACAGTAAGATTATATTTAATTTTCTCATATATACAAAAAATAGTTTTATATAAAACTATTGTCAATAGATTTTTTCTGATTTTTTTTATATGGGCGTTCCCTCAAGTTTTCGCAAAGCTAAAACTTGAGGTCGCTATGTTCGGGGTTCCGCTATCGCTCCATTCTAAAACGGCAATTATTTTTTTGGAGTTGCCGCGCCTCCGCGGTACATTTTTTTAATGCCGTTTCAGAACGCCTGTCCCTCAACAGGCAGGCGCCCCTACCAGCGCTAACGCACTAAGGGGTCTGTCCCCTCGTTGAATGAATTTTGAAAGGTTAACATAAAAGTACAGTCGACAAACACCCGAAAATCAAATGAGGG
>CAZIQK010000074.1:0-5580 GCA_964541735.1 uncultured Treponema sp. | reverse complement strand
TCATATTTTAGATTATAACATTGCTTTTATAACTTGTATATATCTTTTGTTTTTTGGTCATTTCGAGAGCCTCAATGACCAATAGTTGTCATTCCCACTGTGTTGGTTGAGGCTCTCGAAACCAACACTAGTACGTTGGTTGAGCCTGTGGTTGCTGAGCCACGTCGAAGCATCGAAACCTTTAGATTGAGCAATGTCGAAATCACCAGTGAGCAACGTTTTGTTTGATGATGGTCATTTCGAGTGCCTCAATGAGCGATATGTTTAAAACTTATTAGATAGTCCTATGAAAATGGAAAAGCACGGAATATTATTCGTGGAAGTAAAATTCGCTATGCACGCCATTTCGCGGTGTGGTGCATAGGGTTACCCTATTTTCGTAAAGCAGTCTTCTATAGCTTTAAGTGTTTCTTCGAATGTAATTCCTTCGGCATAAGGATTTTTTGAAACGTATTTTTTCCAGTAATTATGTTGTGTTTCATCAGATTTTAGCGTTTCAATAATTTTTTTGTAATCAGCAAGAATTATCTGGGAACCTCTTTTTTTAGAAGTTGCTTCAAGAGCCTGATTTAAGATCTTCCAGTTAATACTGTTAGATTTTAGTTTTGAAAGAATGTAAATATCATAAAAATCACGAGGCCTTGTGTTAGCAATTCCTCTGGAAATTACGGTTTCAAGTTTTTCTGCAAGAACATTTTCAATTGGATAAGCCATAATGCTAATGTTCTTTTCGCCATAAACACAATGATATGTATATCTTATTTCGGAAGGAACAATTGTATCTCCCGTTGTAACATCTACAGTCATTGCAGTATTCAAAGTTCCATAAACTACATGAAGATGAACACGAATCCCTGGATAGTCATCTTCTTCACGAATGTCCTCTACTCTGTCAAAAACAAAATTCAACTGATCTTCTACATTTATTTCACAGATTTGTTTGAAAATTGATTCTACATTTTCTTTTGTAACATCAAAACCTTTTACAGTAGTATCAATATCCATTGTGGAACGATTTTCAATTCCAATAAATGACGAAATTAAAAATCCACCTTTAATGATAAAATTATCAGCTTTGTCAGAAAGAGAAATTCGTTCAAGCAAGCGTTCAAGACAATAAGTCTGCAAAGCTGCCTGCGGAGTGATTTTAGCTTCTTTTGCTTTATTTTTGATTATTGCTTTTAACTGCATTGGATTTTTTGTAATCATACTAAAACCTCGATATACGAACGAACTTTTTGTTCAACGCTGAATTTTTTTGAAAATTCCATCAGTAACGGAAGATTTTTCTCTTTTCGCTTTACATATTCTTTATACGCATAAGAAATAATCTGAACGTCGGTGCCAGCTTTTCCTCGTAAAATTTCACATAAAGTTCGTTCAGCACAATATGCTTTTACAATGTGATTTCCTGGCGTTTTTACATCTACAATTCCTTCTTCAAAAAAGTCAGGCTTTGAAAGTTTTACTGTAACTCCTTTTTCTTTTAATTTTTCAGAATGATAATTTCCTTTAAAAGTCATTGTCCATTCAAAAGGAACCCGTTCCAGAAGGTTAAAAAGAAAAAGTGATGTTTCGTACGAAAAAATGCCAGAGGTATATTCTGATTGGAGATTAAAAAGTTCATCTTCAAAACTGTCAGGAGTTTGATAAATACCGCGAGAAATCTGAACAATTTCACCATTATCCGCAAGCTGTTTTAAAAACTGACGGTGGATGCCAAGTTCATTTACTTCTTTAGTGGTGATTCTACCACCGTTTTGAGAAATTCGTTCAAGTAAAACAGATTTATTATCAGAATTGACATTCATACTAGTTATGATATTTTGATTAGCACAAATGTCAAGAGTTTTCTTCTGCAACAACCGAGCCCTGCGATGTTTGCGAAGCAAACTCGTGTAATAATTACGACCGCTCCCTTTTATATTAATCTGCATATACAGATTAAATCCGACTTTTACACTATTTACTTTACCGCCCTTATGTGCCGCCTTAAGCGGCACGGCGGCAAAGTAAATAGTGTTTACTCCGTAATATTTTTTTTAAATTTTAGTTAGAACTGGAACGCACAACACGGAAACCGCGGCTGCTGAAGCGGAAATAAGGGTAGTAGTAGTAACGGTAAGAAACAGAACAGAAAGAAGCATTGTCGTCCCAACCGCCTCCGCGCAGGCATCGGTACGAACCAGAGGCCGCGCCCGTTTCAGGTGTCGAACTTGTAATATCATACCAATCATACCAGTCCCAGCACCATTCCCAAACGTTTCCGCTCATATCGTAAAGTCCTAAGGCGTTTGGTTTTTTACCTTTTACTTCATGAGTTCTATTAGAATTATCATAATACCAAGCAACATCATCTATATTGTCGCTTCCGCTATATGTGGTTGAAGTCGTTTCTCCGCCTCGTGCAAGGTATTCCCATTCTGCTTCTGTTGGTAAGCGGTAGCCGTTTGCTTCTATATCCATTGTAATTGCATCCCATTGTGAATTGCTGTTCGAAGGTCCACAGTATTTTCCATCCGTACTAATAATGCCGTCCCAGTTTTTAGGGTCGCTTTCTTCTTCTTCGCCAAGTTTATATACAGGCTCAAGATTTTCTGCTATTGAACGCAAGTTGCAATATACAATTGCGTCATACCAGTTTACATAATAAGCAGGGAAATCGTCACCCTTGCCGTAACTGTCGCTTGGACTTGATGAGCCGTATTTGCAGTATGTTTCGTATTCGCCTTGTGTTACTTCGTGGTCGCTTACAAGCAAATCGCGAATTGTAATTGCACGTCCGCTTACAAAGACACTTGAACTTGGTGTCCAAGTTTCTGTTCCGTCAAAACTTGCTCCGTCAACCAGAACAAAACCTTCTGGAAGTTTTTTTGCCCCTTTATTGACATCAACTACATATATCTTGGCATTGCTTCTGTTTCCAAGTTTATCTATGCTCACAAACGAAAATTTGTAAGATGCCTTGTCGCCGTCTATATTATTAAATGTTTTCTCTTCAGTTCCTTTTAATACAGACTCAGGTTCACTTGGTGTGCTGTAATTTAATCCGTCATCTGATGAACTATATGTAATTTCTATCTTGTCAAAATCTTCGTCGCTTGGTTCTGTCCAGTTTAAGATTATGCAAGAATTTTCGCTTGTATATTTTCCGCTTATTCTCTTTACTTTTGCTGGCCCAGTAAAATCAAACTGGTCAATCTCAATCTGTTCTGCTTCTTCTCGTCCTGCTTCATCAATGGCTGCAACTGTATACGTTCCGTTTGCTGTTTCATCGGTTGCGGAAATTTCAAACGTCCATTTTTTATCGTCAGAAGTGTCTTTTGTAGCGTCTTTCGCTTCTGTATCAGCAAGTAAAGTTTTTGCAATTAAAGAACCGTCTTTTTTGTAAACAACTTTTTTTACGGTACTTGCACTCATTATGTTTACAGAAACTGTTACAGTTGTGTTGCTTTTGTTTCCTGTATAGTTAGTTGTGTAGGCGTTTGAAGTTGGAACGCTAGCAGAAAGAGCAATTTTTAATGTTTCACTTGCGTCTACTGCTTCTGGCGTTGCTTTTGCTGTTACGCCATCGCTTTTGTTTCCGCTTGTGTCCATTGTTTTTACAGTGAACGTGTATTCAGTTCCGTTTTCAAGTCCTGAAATGTAAGTTCCGCCTGCGCCATGAGGAACAATCATCGAAGTTTTTTCAAGTGCTGTTACCGCACGGTTAATTGCACTAGTTCCGCTGTAGCTTACTTCATAGCCAAAGATGTCGTCATCGTTTGCGTCAGTCCATGTGAGCAAAACTCGGCTATCTTTTGCTTCGGCTTTAAGTTTTGTTACTTCCGCCGGTGCAGTTGTGTCAACAGGCGTTGGTTCTGGTTCCTGTTTACACGCAACAGCGCCTAAGGCAATCAATAACATTGCAAATAAACTTGCAAATTTAGATAAGTTTTTCATTTTTTTTTCTCCTAATGAAAATGAATTTGATTTATTTTTACAAAGGTTTTTCATATTAAATTCCTTTGCTTTATCCTTTTAAAACTTCAAGCCAGTTTTTGCCGTCAACAAGATGTTTTTCTTCCAGCCTTAAAATCTTGAATCGGTCTTTGTATTCAGCAAGACCTAAATCTTCGAAAAATTTGTCTTCATCTTTTGTAGTTTGTTTTTTATAGTCAAAGTAAAAAATTTCCAGATTGTGATTTTCTTTTAAAAGACATTTAAACATTCCGTTCAAAAGATTGTCGTCTTTGTTGAATCCAAATCCCAGAACCGCAACTTTTGAACATTCGGCAAGGCTTTTGTAGGCATCGGCGTATAATTTGACGACATCAAAATACATAATTGGCTTCATCGCCACCTGCGGATATAAAAACGGAACAAGATTTTTTGAAGATTCATTTTTTAATTCCAAATCCGACAGTTCACAAACCGACTTTGAGTCAAGGTCAAAAAACGAATCGATTTTGCCGTTCAGGTGAAAAACATTAGCTTCCTTTTGATCTTGATCTAATTTTTTAGCGAATTTGTCATCATAAAAAGTTGAATAGTTTGTCGTGCAGACAGAGCCTATCTTAATTTCGCTATCAGCAATAATTTCGTCGTAATAAGATTTTTCCCCGCTCTGATTTTCGATTTTATTTTGCTTTTGAAGAATCGTCTGTCGCATAACTAAAAGCAACGAAACGATTTTTCTAAACTGAGTCTTATTCTTTTCCGGATAAAAAAGTGCATCAAAGTTTTCAAAAAGTTTTTGATAGTCAATGCATTTTTCAATCAATTTATTTGTAAAGTCTTTTAATTTCGAAAAGATTTTTTCGTCATCACTTTGCTTTTTAGTTTCTTGAGTTTTATTTTTTTGATTTTTTGTTTCTCGATTTTCTGATATAACTTCGAACAATTTTGCCGAAAGCGCGGGTGCGTTGTTTTTGTTCAGCATAAACGCGCCGTCATTGTCGTTAAAAAAATCATTGAACTTTTTTGCAAAAAATTTCTGATTTAATTTTTCAAGAATTGCATTTCCGTACAGAAAAAACAAAAGCGAAATGTTAAATTTTATAAGAATTGAAAGTTTATTGCAAAATGAAGATTTTTCTTCATTCTCAAGTTTTTGTAATTCGTTCTTGAGTTTTGTATTTACATCTATTGCTTTTAAAAGCAGATTGAATTCGGGCAGCTTTTCTTCTGCAAATTTTTCCACAAAGTCATCAAAAATCTTGCCCGCTTTTTCGTTTTTGTGATTTTTATCAAAATTCTTGTCAGATTCTAAAAACAAATTTTTAATTTCATCTTTGCGGTTTTCAATCATCGATTCGCAAACTTTCTGAACATCGGCAGAAGAAAGCTTTGTAAACGCACCATATTTTTTATATCCAAGATTTTTATAATCTTCTTTTGCCTTGTTCATAACATCGCCAGACGGATTCATAATGCTAATCGCAAATTCTGCTCCGTTTTGAAATCCGTATTTGACTTCCGTTCCTGCTCCAAAGAAAAAGCCTACCTTATTTTCTGCCATAGTTTTCCTCGTCTCCGAAATTTAAAATCAAAAAACCGCACGAGCACAAAGGCACACGCGGTTTGTAAGTTTGAGAAAAT
>CAZIQK010000073.1:0-6154 GCA_964541735.1 uncultured Treponema sp. | reverse complement strand
ATAGGAGCAAAAAATGAAAATAAGGAAGGTTTTATGAAAACTTTAAAAACTATTCAGACTCTTTCTAAAATCGGAAAGATTCTTAGCAAAATTATTTATATTTGCTGTATTGTTGGATTTGCTGGTTGCGTTGTTGGAATCATTGCGATGATTATTGGCGGACAAACGGCCAGACTTGAAGGAATATCGTTACATTCTATTTTGCAAACAGAAGCAAATGTTGCCGAAGGGACAATTTGGTCTGCGATTGTGGTTGGTTTGATTTTTACCGTAGGAGAATTTTTTCTTGCGAGAATGTCGTACCAATATTTTGAAAATGAGTTGAAAGCAGGAACGCCTTTTTCTAAAGAAGGTGCAAAAGAAATGTTCCGTTTAGGAATTTCTGCAATTTGGATTCCACTTGCTACACTTATTTTGGCTCAGATTTCACAAGAAATTTTTGCAAATCTTATGGAAGTGGAAAAACTCGATTTAGACGGTTTTGAAAGCGTAAGTTTGGGCGTTATGTTTATTGTAATGTCTTTGATATGTAAATACGGAGCAGAGTTGAAGGAAGAAAACAAAGAAAATTAAATGTAGAAAATAATCATAATATCCTTACTGTTTATTTTGAAAATCTGTTTTGGGGTTGTATGTAAAAAATCAATATTAGTGCAATCCTAAAACTGATTAGTTGTCATATACGGTAAAGTAGGTATAAATTATATATGATTCAATTTATTGCAGCCGGAATTTAGGATGATAAAAACGGAGGTGGAATTATTATGATAGTTGGTGTGATTCAGGCAAGTTCACAGACGAATAAAAACAGTATTTTGTTTGAAGCTGTAAAGAAATATGCAACAGGGCATGAAATTGTAAATTTCGGCTGTTTTCCAAATGAGAGCATCACGTATTCATATATTGAAATATCCTTAGAAATAGGCATTCTTCTTGCAAGTAAAGCGGTTGATTTTATTGTAACAGGATGTTCATCCGGACAGGGAATGATGTTAGCTTGTAATAATATGCCCGGAATTATCTGCGGATATGCTCCAACTCCGAAAGATGCATACTTATTTGCGCAAATAAATAATGGGAATGCTATTTCATTACCGTTAGGTGAAGAATACACCTATGCCGGAAGTGACAACTGTAAGAAAACGATTGAACGACTATTTTGTGAGCCGTTTGGACAGGGGTATCCGAAAGAACAATCAGAGAGAAAGATTCGAGATACAAAATTGCTTAAGTCTATAAGAGAAAAATCACAAGTTGATTTTATTACGCTGTTGGAAAGAATAGACTGTGATTTGCTTACAAAAGTTTTACAAAAGAACAATGTGATTGATTATGTTTTAAATCATGGTACGGATACTGCTGTTGTTAACTGGATTAAGCAGCATATTGGGATATGAACTTGTATTAAATTGTAATAGTTCGGATTATCAGGGATTTCGCAATTTATCTACAGTGAATCTGATGAAAAAAATGCAAAGGACGTATGCAGAGCGGTTACTGTTATCTGAAGGACATTGTGAATTACGGCAATGGAATAGCCCGATTGTATGTCAAACAATTAGATTGACCGATTTTTAGGAGAAAAAAATGTGGGACAAATTATATAACGCTGCTGTTCAAGTACAAAACAGCAGAACGATTTCACCTTTTATAGAAGCCGGTGGTGTTGCGGCGGCAATTTTAACAAAATCCGGAAATATCTACGTTGGTGTTTGCATTGATACTGCATCGACACTTGGAATGTGTGCAGAGAGAAATGCAATCGCGAATATGATTACCAACGGCGAAAGCCAAATTGATAAACTTGTTGCTGTTATGCCTAACGGAAAAGTTGGTTCACCTTGCGGTGCTTGTCGTGAGTATATGATGCAGTTAGATAAGGACAGCGGAAATATCGAAATTCTTCTTGACCTTGAAACAAAGAAAACTGTTCGATTAAAAGAATTACTCCCGGATTGGTGGGGAACAGAACGGTTCTCAGAAAAGTAAACTGCATGATGATTTATAAGATATTTTGGTTATTTTTAACCGAAATATCTTTTAGAATTCTTGAAAAATGCAACAGAAAGAGTAAACTAAAAGAAATTTAGGGATAAATTAACCGAAATATCTTTTAGGAGTGTCCAATATGGAAAAAGAGATTCAGAGAAACTATTATTTGGAGCAACTTATAAAACGCAAAGGAAATGGTCTGATTAAAATTGTAACTGGGATAAGAAGATGCGGAAAATCATATTTGCTGAGAAGATTGTTTAAAAATCATTTGATTGAAAGCGGAGTAGATGAAAAGCACATCATAGAAATGTCATTTGATTTATTTGATAACATCGAATATCGAAACCCTAAAATTTTTTATGCTTGGGTTAAGGAAAAACTGGAAGATAATGGAACATACTATTTTCTGTTAGATGAGATTCAGTTATTGGATGAATTTGTGAGTGTTTTAAATGGTTTGGCAGATAAAAAAAATTGTGATGTGTTTGTGACGGGAAGCAATGCGAAGTTTTTGTCAAAAGATATAACAACAGAATTTGGGGGCAGAGGAGATGAAGTTCATATGTACCCCTTAAGTTTTTCTGAATTTATGACTGTCTATGATGGAAATAAATATGATGGTTGGAATGAATATATTACGTATGGCGGAATTCCGCTTGTAGTACTTGCTGAAACAGAAGAGCAAAAAATGGCACTTTTAGACAACTTGTTTAAGGAAACATATATCAGTGATATTGTAAAACGAAACAAGATTAGAAATGCCTACGAAATGGAAGCTTTGCTGGATGTACTGTCTTCTGCAATCGGTTCGTTAACAAATCCGAATAAACTTCAGAAAACATTTAAAAGTGTAAGTAAATCAAATATTACAGCAACTACAATTACAAAATATATTGAGTATCTGGAGGATGCTTTTTTGATTGAAGAAGCAAACAGATATGATATAAAAGGAAAATCCTATATAGGCACTCCTTTGAAATATTATTTTATGGATATGGGGCTTAGAAATTCAAGAATCAACTACAGACAGATGGAAGTCACACATTCTATGGAAAATGTAATTTACAATGAATTAAGAATGCGCGGTTTTCGTGTAGATGTTGGAAATCTGACCATTGTTGAAAAAGGAAAAGAGGACAAACTTGTAAAGAAGCAGCTTGAAGTTGATTTTGTCTGCAATAAGGGGTCAAAAAAATATTATATTCAGTCTGCTTATATGCTTTCAACAGCAGAAAAAATGAATCAAGAGCTTAGACCATTTTCTAAAATCAACGATTCCTTTAAGAAAATTGTAATTACATCAGATACGCCAAAACCATTTTATAATGATGATGGCATTTTGATGATGAATGTGTACGATTTTTTGTTGAATAACAATTCTTTGGAAATATAAGAGATGAACGTACTAATTTTAATGGGAAGTCCAAGACTAAACGGAAACACGGCAGAATTGTGCAAGCCGTTTATAAATGAACTGATTTCAAAAGGTGCGAGCGTGCGTTATGTGGAGCTTGTGAAGAAAAATATTGCTTTTTGCAAAGGTTGTTATGCTTGCCAAAATGTTGCGGATGAATATGGCTGTGTTCAAAAAGATGATATGTTCGGCGTTGTTCAAGATATTCTTTGGGCGGATTTGATTGTTCTTGCAACTCCGATTTACGCTTGGTATTGTGCCGCTCCGATGAAAAATTTTTTGGACCGTCACTACGGACTGAACAAATATTATGGAACGGCGGAAGCCTCTTTGTGGGAAGGAAAACAAGTTGCAATTATCGCAACTCACGGATATGAACGTTCTTATGCGACAGAACCTTTTGAAACTGGAGTAAAACGACTTTGCAAACATTCAAATCTTGTTTATTGCGGAATGTTTTCCGTTCAAGATGAGGATGATTTAGCTTCTTTTCAAAGTGAAGAAACGACACTCGGTGCAAAAAAGTTTGCACAAAAATTATTAAGAGATGTGATAAAAATTACATCCGTGTAATTTTTATCACGCAAGTTGTGTTGCAACTTGTATTTCGTGCCTCCTTACACGACCGCTAACGCGGAGTTTTTATAGGGGAAATATGATAAAAATTCGGAAAAATGAACTTAATGCAGATTTATTTCTTGAATTGTATAAATCGGTTGGGTGGGAACCGCCTTGCAAAGAACAAGTTGAATGTGCATTAAAAAATAGTTTGGTGACTTTTGTTGCCTATGATGAAGAAAATCCTGTTGGAATGGTGCGGCTTATTGGCGACGGCGGAATGTCTTTTTACATAAAAGATTTTGCTGTGTTGCCAAATCAGCAAGGAAAAGGCATTGGAAAATCATTGCTTTTGGAACTGGAAAACTACATTTTTGCTCATATCAACGAAAATTGGGCAGTGAGTTTAGAATTAATCAGTTCAAAAGAAGCAGTTGATTTTTATAAAAAGTTTGGATTTGAAGAACGACCTTGCGAATGGGACGGACCTGGAATGTTTAAAATGTTACGAAAATGGGAGAACAAATAAAAAATATGAAAATCCATTATGAGCGGTTAAACGCTGGTAATTTCAATATTAATTCGCTGGATGATTTCGTGCGGCATCAAAAAGTGGGCGAATGCTGGCGGAAGAAGAGCCGTTTGATGTGCAATTAGAATATTGCCTTTTAAAAAAAGAAGTTTAGATTTATAATTTTAGGCGAGTGGAAAAAGAAAATATGCACACAAAAAATAAAGGTGAAATTATAATTTTTAAAACTTCAGATGGCAAAGTTTCTGTTGATGTCCGATTTGAAGATGAAACTGTATGGCTAACACAATCTCAACTTGTGGATTTATATGGTTCAAGTAAAGCAAATGTCAGTGAACATATAAAGCACATTTTTGAAGAAGAAGAACTTTCAAAAGATTCAACTGTTCGGAAATTCCGAACACTTCAAAATGAAGGAAATAGACAAGTTGAACGAGAAATCGAATATTATAATTTGGATATGATAATATCGCTTGGTTACCGCATAAAATCCAAAATTGCGACCCAATTTCGCCAGTGGGCTACAAAACGCTTGAACGAATATATCCGAAAAGGTTTTACAATGGACGATGAACGGCTAAAACAAGCTGGCGGCGGTGACTATTGGAAAGAACTTTTAGCACGAATCCGAGACATCCGTTCTTCTGAAAAAGTGATGTATCGTCAGGTTTTAGATTTGTATGCAACAAGCGTGGACTATAATCCAAAATCATCTGAATCTATTGCTTTTTTCAAAATGGTTCAAAACAAACTTCATTATGCAGTAAATCGTCAAACTGCTGCCGAAATTATTTATAATCGTGCTGACAGCGAAAAAGATTTTATGGGACTTAGTTCGTTTAAAGGTGCTGATGTTAGTCTTGCAGATGTACGTATTGCAAAAAATTATCTTTCTGAAAAAGAACTAAAAAAACTCAATGCACTTGTTTCTGCGTTTTTTGATATTGCAGAGTATCAAGCAGAAAATCACAATGAAATGCACATGAGCGATTATGTTGAACAACTTGACCGAACTATTCAATCTGTGGGTGAAGAAGTATTGGAAGGCACAGGAAAAATCACTCATAAACGTGCAATGGAAAAGGCTGAATCTGAATACCGAAAATATCAGGTAAAAACACTTTCTTCTGTAGAAAAAGCGTACATAGAAACTTTAAAAGAATTAAGAATGATAGAAAACAAATCCGAAAAGGAAAACTAATATGCAATTTATAAACATTTACGGACTGATTTTTGTTGTGGTGATTATGATTCCAAACATCATTTTTGCTGTAAAATGCAAAGACGGATTTCAAAATAATTGGAATAACAAATTTGTAGAAATAATCGAGCAAGTCGGAAGATTCGGCTGTTTTGCTTTTATGATTTTGAATATTCCGGGACTAAGTTTTGGCTGGTGGAGCAAAAAAATCTTTATCATATATCTAGTTTGCTGCATAACACTTGTATTTTTTTATTGTTTGATTTGGGCAGTCTGCTTTAAGAAAAACAGTGTTTTCCGTACACTAGCACTTTCAATCATTCCGTCAGTCTTGTTTTTGTTCAGTGGCATAATGACCCGCTCAATTTTACTGATAATTTCATCACTTTTATTTGCGCCAAGCCACATTTTGATTTCGTATCTTAATTTTACATTGAAAGAAGATTCCTAAGCC
>CAZIQK010000072.1:0-6495 GCA_964541735.1 uncultured Treponema sp. | reverse complement strand
TTTTCAATTTCCCATTCTTCAATAAAATTAAATTTTTCGATTACAGAATCTTGAACTGTATTTGAATTAACTAAATATTTTGCAAGTTCACTGTAAGAAATTCCACCAGAACCTCCAAGATTAACGCCAGCCATTGAAGCAAGGCTTGAAAGACTTCCCATTGAGGAAGAAGAAGCATCACTGTTATTTATAAGCATTTGTGCTTGTGGAGTATATTGATTTGGTAGAAAGGATTTTTCCGGAGGTAAAATAAGCGAAATTATAGAAAAAACAAGTGCAAAAACGGCACCGCCAACTGTCATTCCAATTACAAGCCATTTTCTGTGCAACAAAACTGCAAGTAAATCGATTAAACTGATTTCATCATCTTCTTTTTCTTTAGCCATAGTTAAAAATTATATATAATATATACATAAAAATCAACAAATGTGCAGAGCCGTCATTGCGAGCCACAGACGAACCAATCTCGTTCATTGTAAAAAGATTACTTCGTCGCTACGCTCCTCGCAATGACGTTTTTTTATTTCCTTATTTTATCGTCCTTGTTCTTTGTAGTTTTTATTTATCCAGTTTTTATATTCGCCAGTTAAAATATGATTTATCCAATCTGGATGAGTTAAATACCACTTTATTGTAAGGTTCAAACCTTGTTCAAAAGTCATTTTGCGTTCCCAACCAAGTTTTGTTTTTGCTTTTGTACAGTCGATTGCATAGCGTTTATCGTGTCCAGGTCGGTCTTTTACAAAAGTGATTGTTTTTCTAACATCTTCTGCATCTTTTTCAAGTTCCTTAGAAGTCAAATCAATCACAGTGTTCAAAAGTTTGATATTCTGCCATTCATTTTCGCCACCCAAGTTCCATTTTTCACCGGCAGGAGACTGTTTTACAATTTGCCAAACTCCACGGTTATGGTCTTCTACATATATCCAATCGCGAATATTATCACCTTTTCCATAAACCGGAAGATTTTTTCCATCACGAATATTGGAAATCATAAGTGGAAGCAATTTTTCCGGAAACTGATAAGGTCCATAATTATTCGTACAATTTGAAAGCGTAATTGGAAGCCCATAAGTGTGAAAATAAGCCATTACAATGTGGTCGGAACTTGCTTTACTTGAAGAATAAGGAGAGCGTGGATCATAAGGAGTTTCTTCTTTAAAAAAGCCCGTTGGTCCAAGAGAACCATAAACTTCGTCAGTTGAAATATGATGAAAAAGAACATCATCGCGAATTGAACCATCGTCTTTTTTCCAAAAATTGCGAGCACAATCCAAAAGCGTAAAAGTTCCCATAACGTTTGTTTTCATAAATGCTTCCGGACCAAGAATAGAACGGTCAACGTGACTTTCTGCCGCAAAATGAATAATTGTATCAATGTCGTATTGTTTTAAAATCCGCTCGATTTGCGGACGGTCGCAAATATCAACTTTTTCAAAAAAATAACGTTTTCCGGCAAATTTTTGTTCAACCATAGAAAGATTTTCTAAATTTCCGGCATAAGTTAGACAGTCAACATTTACAACAATCCCGTCAAAGTCGCTATCCATAAATTCTTTTTGTCCAGTTGCACTGGTTCCAAAAAGATAATTAATAAAATTCGAACCGATAAAACCGGCTCCGCCAGTAACCATAATGTTATGCAATTTTCTTGCCATAATTTACTCCTTCAATAATTTAGGAATTTCTTTTGTGATTTTTGTAATAGCCACAAGAATTCAAATAATTTCTTCACAATCTCCGCATAAATTTTGATATTTTGCTTTATCTATATACTCAGTTTCACAATCCCTAATTCTTATTTCCTAATTATTTATTCACCAATCCATTTTGCATTTAAATCAAAATATCTATTTTCTAAACTGAACGCCGGATGTTTTTTGTCTTTTTCGCTTAGGTTTGCGTTTTCTGTTATACCGGGCAAGATTTTTTCCCAATCGATTCCAATTTGCTTATCGTTCCACATTAAGCCACCTTCATCTTCCGGATGATAAAAATCTGTGCATTTATAAGCAAAGATTGCTTCATCAGTTAGAACACAAAAGCCGTGCGCAAAGCCTTCTGGAATGTAGAACATATTCTGCTTTTCGCTGTCAAGAACAACTCCGTAATATTTTCCAAAAGTTGCACTTCCAAGTCGCAAATCAACTGCAACGTCGTAAACTTTTCCTTCCAATGCACGAACAAGTTTTCCCTGCGGATGATGTTTTTGAAAGTGAAGTCCGCGCAAAACGCCTTTTGTGGATTTAGATTGATTATCTTGAACAAACTTCATTTTTAAGCCAGCGTCAAAAAAGTCTTTTTCGCTGTAAGTTTCCAAAAAATAACCGCGGTTGTCGCCAAAAATCTTAGGCTGAATTTCGTAAAGTCCGTCAATTTCGCATTTTTTGAATTCAAACATATTCAATTACGAATTAGGAAATATGAATGAAGAAATTACATTTTTCACTCAATTCCTAATTTTTCCTCCAATTTATATTTTTTCCCAAGTGGTCATTGAGCCTGTAAAAATGACCGTTCTTATTTTTGCTCATTTCGATAAATTCAACTACCAGATTTTTTATTATCACGAACGGGGCGTTGCGGGGTGTCCCCGCTAGAAGGGGTAGCGGAAAACCGAAGGTTTGAAGCGAGGGGAAAACTTTCCCCTCTTACTTTCTGTTTTCTGATTAATTATTTTTGTTCTGCAATAAATTCCAAGTAGCGTCCGTAATCAGTTTTATAGCCGGCTGCTATTTTTAAGAGTGAATCTTTGGTTATCCAACCGTTTGTGAATGCAATTTCTTCAATACAAGAGACGTACATTCCTTGTCGTTTTTCGATTGTGGCAATAAAGTTGCTTGCTTCTAAAAGTCCGTCGTAAGTTCCTGTGTCAAGCCAAGCCATTCCGCGTCCTAAAAGTTCAACGTTTAACTTTCCGCGCGAAAGATACTCGTTATTTACAGTTGTAATTTCTATTTCGCCTCGTGCACTAGGTTTTACATTTTCCGCAATCTGAACTACGGAATTATCATAAAAATAAAGTCCCGGAACTGCGTAATTCGACTTTGGAGTTTTTGGTTTTTCTTCAATTCCTAAAGCTTTACCATCTTTGTCAAATTCTACAACACCATAAGCAGTCGGATCTTTTACGTAATATCCAAAAATAACTGCACCTTTTTCTGTACGGATTTTCTTTTCAGCATTTTTTAGCGTTGATGTAAAACTTTGACCGTAAAAAATGTTATCTCCAAGGACCAATGCAACATCATCTGAACCAATAAAGTTTTTTCCGACAATAAAAGCATCGGCAAGACCGCGAGGCTTTTCTTGAACAGCATATTCAAAACGCATTCCAAGCCAACTTCCGTCGCCAAATAGCTCTTTGAATAGCGAAATATCTCGCGGAGTTGAAATTATCAAAACTTCGCGGATTCCCGAAAGCATTAAAACACTTAGCGGATAATAAATCATTGGTTTGTCGTAAAGCGGCAGGATCTGTTTTGAAACTGCCTTTGTAATTGGATAAAGTCGCGTTCCCGAACCGCCGGCAAGAATAATTCCCTTCATTTGCAAAATTCCTCGTAAATATAATCTAAAATTACAAATCATTATATACGAAAAACAAACGTATGAAAAGAAAAATGTAAACTCCCGTTAGCAAGTACGCTTTCGGGAGTTTTGAAATGAATGAATCTTTTACGCAAACGTCGTACGTCTTTTTTAATTTATCATTATCGGACTCGGTTGTTGCACTTCGATAAACTCAGTAACCGCCTGTCGAAACACGGTTGTTGAGCCTGTCGAAACACTCAATCACCGCACAGGAATGACATTTAAACAAAAAAAATCCTACTAACATTTGAAAAATCAATTTGCCAGTAGGATTTTTATTTTAACTGACCATTTAATAAAAAAACAGTCAGTTTATAATTTTTCTAAGACACAAGAAATTATGCTTTGTTTAAGCGAGATTCCAAATCGTCCAATGTGTCCCAAAGTTCTTTTGGAAGATGTTTTCCGAATTTTGGATAGTGATTTTCGCGAACGTCTTTAACTTCTTTCTTCCAGCCTTCAATATCAACTTTTGTGATTTCTGGTAATGTCTTTTTGTAGTAATCAGCAAGACCATCAGTATTGATTGCGCCTTCTTTTGGCATATATCCGATTGGTGTATCAACAAAGTTGTCTTTTCCGTCACAGCGGTCAAAAATCCAAGCAAGAACGCGGCTGTTATCACCATATCCTGGCCACATGAATCCACCTGGTAAATCAGCATTATCATCATCTTTGCGGAACCAGTTTACGTAGAAAATCTTTGGAAGTAAATCTTTATCTTTTGCAGCATTTCCTACATCAATCCAGTGCTGGAAGTAATCGCCCATGTTGTATCCACAGAAAGGAATGATTGCAAATGGGTCGCGGCGGATTTTACCAACTTCATCAGCATTGATTGTTGAAGCAGCAGTAATTTCAGAACCTACGATAGAACCCAAGAATACACCGTGTTCCCAAGAACGAGCCTGATGAACAAGTGGAATTGTAGAAGGACGACGTCCACCAAATAAGATTGCAGAAATTGGAACACCTTTTGGATTTTCCCAATCAGAAGCAATACAAGGACATTGTTTTGCAGGAGCTGTAAAGCGTGCATTTGGATGAGCAATACATTGACTCTTGTCTTTAGGATTTTTGTCATTTTCAGGACAAGCAACTTTGTTTCCGTGCCAGTTAGTAATTTCTTTTCCGTTAGGAGCGTATCCGATTCCTTCCCACCAAACATCGCCATCTTCTGTAAGACCGCAGTTTGTAAAGATTGTATTTTCACTAGCAGCAACAAGTGCGTTTTTGTTAGATTGTTCAGAAGTTCCAGGAGCAACACCAAAGAATCCAGCTTCTGGGTTGATAGCATAAAGACGACCATCATCACCGAATTTCATCCAAGCAATATCATCACCAACAGTTTCAACCTTCCAGCCAGGAATTGTAGGAATAAGCATTGCAAGATTTGTTTTTCCACAAGCAGATGGGAAAGCACCTGTAACGTATTTAACTTCACCGTCAGATTCACGAGTAAGTTTTAAGATAAGCATGTGTTCAGCAAGCCAGCCTTCTTCACGAGCAATAACAGAAGCAATGCGAAGAGCAAAACATTTTTTTCCAAGAAGAGCGTTTCCACCATAACCAGAACCATAAGACCAAACAAGATGTTCTTCTGGGAACTGAGAAATGTATTTTTGTTCAACTGGAGCACAAGCCCAAACACCATTATCTTTTTCGCCATTGTTCAATGGTTTTCCAACTGAGTGAAGACATGGAACGAAATTATCATCAAGATAAGCCCAGATTTTTTCGCCAGCACGAGTCATGATGTCCATATTCAAAACAACATATTCTGAATCAGTAAGTTCAATACCATATTTTGCAATTGGAGAACCAACTGGACCCATGCAGAAAGGAATAACATACATTGTACGACCATGCATACAACCTGTATAAAGTCCTTTCATAGTTGCTTTAAGCTCATCTGGATTAATCCAGTTATTTGTAGGACCTGCATCTTCTTCGTTTTTAGAAGCGATGAAAGTTCTTTTTTCTACACGTGCAACATCAGAAGGATCTGAACGGAAAAGGAAACTGTTAGGTTTCTTTGCTAATGGAGTAGCAAGTCCTTCTTTTACACATTTTTGCATTAATTCTTCATACTCTTTTTGAGAACCATCGATAACACGAACATTATCTGGTTCACACATCTTAACACATTCTTCAATCCAAGATTTAATCTTAGCATTTTTGATGTCATTAACAGTCATTAAAAAACTCCTTATAAAATTTTGGGAATCTTTCAATAGATTTCCTAAAATATCAAAATAATAATAATGAAATTTGAATGGTCATTCAATAGATTTTTTTACGTAAAAGTTTCACACGTTGGGCGTTTCCCCAAGTTTTGCAAAGCAAAAACTTGGGGTCGCTATGTTCGGGGTTCCGCTACGCTCATTGCTACGCAACGACACTACCTGTCGGCAGTGTCGCCCCCTACCAGCGCTAACGCATTAGACGCTCTTATCGAAGAACCGTTAAAAAGCAAGCCGTCAGGGTTGTTTTAGGTTCTTCCTCCAAATCGCGTGTGGCGAAATTCATTGAGCCACTTAGCAAGATTTAAAAAGACTTTTACTTCAAGTCCGACACAAAATAAATTTTAAAATAAAAAAAGACTTTCATTTTCAGAAAGCCTTGAAAACTTAAAGTCGACTGTCGGACTTGCCCCCGCTCTTATCAAAGAACCGTTAAAAAGCAAGCCGTCAGGGTTGCTTTAGATTCTTCCTCCAAACCGTGTGTGGCGAAATTTATTGAGCCACTTAGCAAGATTTAAAAAGACTTGCATTTTCAGAAAGCCTTTAAAACTTAAAACCAACTGCCGGACTTGAACCCGCTCTTATCGAAGAACCGTTAAAAAACAAGCCGTCAGGGTTGCTTTAGATTCTTCCTCCAAACCGTGTGTGGCGAAATTTA
>CAZIQK010000071.1:0-7158 GCA_964541735.1 uncultured Treponema sp. | reverse complement strand
TTTTATAAAAAAAATATTTTTAAATTATTTTTAATTATTTTTTTTATTTATGTTTTTTATTGCCTTTTTATTTATGCAAGATTTTTTTTTGCGATAAAAAAAACTGATGAAATAAAAAATCAAGATTTTTTAATTTTTAAAATATATGGAAGTTCTAACACAAAAGGTGAATCTACCATAAGTGCTCATTTTTCAATTTTAGATTCAAATGAAAATACAATCACAGAAATTGAACGTTCCTGGAATGGAAATTATCTTGCTATAAATTTTAATAAACTTGAATTTATGGGAAAAAAATTTATTTTTCCATCAGAAATTTTTGCAAAAGAGAAGATTTTTGAACATCATAAACGAAAAAAAGGCATTAAACTTGAAAAATATTACAATGAAAACGGTCAATGCATTCTGTTTTCAAAAAATCATTCTAAAAAAAGTAGAAAATCTTTGTATGTAATTTCTCAATTTATAAATAAAAAATATTTTATTCCAACATTAAATTTTGTAGATATTTTTACAATTGACCTGTCTGAATGCAAAAATGATGTTTTTTATGTTATTTTTTGTGATAAAAATGGAAATCTTATTCTTCGTCAAATGTAAAATTGTTTAAAAAGAATTCTGGACGAACAGCACTTCCATTTAAACGAACTTCCCAATGAAGATGTGGTCCGGTTGCAAGTCCGGTAGAACCAGATTTTCCTATGATTTGACCTTGTTTTATCATATCACCTTCTTTTACGTCCATTTCGCTCAAATGATAGTAAAGGCTGTAAAGTCCCGGAAGATGTTCAATCACAATGCTCCAGCCGGTAGATATTCTATTTTCTGCCATAACAACCTTTCCATCAGCACATGCTTCGACTTCACTTCCTTCTGAAATTCCATAGTCGTTTCCATAATGAAGACTTGTTGATGATTTTCCGTTTGTGTATTCGTAAATTCTTCGGTCGCCAAAAAAAGCTGTATATCTTGTAGATGATGTTGGAACTATGAATTTTTTCAAAGAATAAACATCTTGAGTCATCACTGTAAACAAAATATTGTTTAGTTTTTCTATTTGTGCGATTCGTTCTGGACTTGTATCAGTTTTTATTGCAGAATTTTTTTCATCAAGTTTTAATGTTTCTTTGTTCCATTCTCGTATTTCAAATTCAACTGGAAGTTCAAATTCAAAAGTTTCATCATTTGAAACAGAAAATATAACTTTTAAGGAAAATTCTCCTCCAGTAATCCAAGGTGAAATTGGAATTCCGGAAAGCATTTCTTCTGTAGAAGAATTTTTCTTTTTGTTAATTTGATAAAATGCAGCATTTTCTATTGCTTTCTTATTTTGAATTAAAACAAGTGAAGCCTTTTTTTGAATTTCTGTTTTTGACTTCTTTTTTGGACTGGAGATTTTCATTTTAACAAAAATTGCATCACCTGGAACAATTTTTTCGTTGTAATTTACATTTATTGTATAGAGTTCACTTTGATAATTTGCTGTTTTTGCAAAAATTTGAGATGTAAAAAGCAAAAAAGATAAAATTAAAATAGATTTATAAATTTTTTTCATTCGTACATTTCCTTTATTATAAGTTGATTTGTCGTTATTCCATTGAAAGTATTTTTACTCAACGTAAAGATTATATCATAAAATTTGCCAATTTTTATATCTTTATTTAATTTGTCGCCTTGTCCCCAAAACATTGCAGGAAATTTATATTTTCCGCAATCGAAAGAAAGTTTTAAATGCATCGGTTCTTTTTTTCCTACCTTGGAGGCATCACAAAGTTTAAGGCGTCGAGAAAGAAAAAACAGTTCTTCATTTTCGTTTCCGTAAGGTTCAAAAATATCAAGTAATTTAAAAACTTCTGGAGTTAAAAATGAAGGTGGAAGTTCGGCATCAATATTTATTTGAGAATCTTCGGTAGAAAGATTGATTTTTGGAAGAGAAAGTCTTATCAGACTTAAAAAATCTTCTAGTTTTTCTTTTTTGAAACTAAAACCAGCGGCAGCGTTGTGTCCTCCGTGTGCAATAAAAAAATCTCCGAAAGAGTTTAGATAATCAGTTGCAATAAAATTTCTATTACTTCGGATTGAACCGACACAAATATCATTATCATAAGTTATTGCAATTGAAGGTACATCAAAATCCGACATTAATTTTGCAGCAAAAAGTCCGGTTAAACCTTTTTGAATACTTTCATCAACAACAACGCAAAGTTTATTTTCGTGTTCATTTATACTTTTTTGCGCTTTGTCGTGAACTTTAAAAATTGCATTCTGAACAAGATTTTTTCGTTCTTCATTTAGAGAAATTACTTGTTCTGCAAGATTTTGTCTTTCATTTCCATCATCACAAAGTAAAAGTTTTAATGCAATATCAGGTTTTCCAAGTCGTCCTGCCGCATTCAATGCTGGAATTACCGACCAAGATAAATCTGTCGATTTTAATGAATCTTTATTAATATTTAATTTTGCAAAAAGTTCGCTAAGTCCATAATGTGGAGAATTTTTTTTCATTGAGGAGACGGCATTTTTTACGAAAATTCTGTTTTCGTTTTTCATGGGCATAATATCTGCTAAAGCGGCAATTCCAACAAGTTGAATTTCGTTTTGTTCATCTTTATAAAAATCTGCATATTTTGAATTGATAATTTTTTTAGAAAAAGTTACATAAAGATTGTAAAGGCTATTTGTTGAAGTTTTTTCTTCTTCAATATATTTTCCAATTAGAGAAAGTTCTTTTAATTCTACAACAGATTTCATTTTTACGGACGGAATTGAACTGCAAATCATTGCTTTAAAATCATTTAAGTTAAATTCAATTCCTTTTCCAAAAATTTGAGTTAAAAGAGTTTTTGTGTAAGAAATATCCCAAGTATAAATTAGTTGGCCTTGTAAAAAGTAGGGAAGTTTTAAATCATAAATTGAAGTTTGACCTGGAATGATTTTTTCGTGTAAAGATTTTAGTTTTACGTTATTTTTGATTTTTAAACAATCTACATAAATGCATTTGTTTTCGTTATCTTCTGTAAGTTCCAATATACAAATTTCAGAATTATAAAAATCAGTTGTTGCATAACGTAATGCATTTACTAATTTGTATGCAACCGCCGCTCCTGAAATATCTTTAAAAGGATAAGTTGAATCTGGCAATTTTGGATCAATAATTACAACTGCTTCCGGCAAAATGTCTGGAGGATTGTGATGATCTGTAACAATTACATCAATTCCAAGTTCATTTGCATGAGAAACTTCAGCAACATTTGAAATTCCACAATCTACTGTAATGATTAAAGTCCCGTCAAGTTTTGCAAAATCATCAACTGCCTCAATAGAAAGTCCATAAGCATCATCGCCAAGCGGAAGTCGCCAAGAAACATCACAACCAATTTTTTTTAAATATTGATATAAAATCGTCGTGCTTGTAATTCCATCAACATCACTGTCACCAAAAATTAAAATCTTTTCGTTTTCGTCTTTTGCTTGCAAAATTCGCTCAACAGCATCTTCCATGTTCGGAAGCATAAACGGTTCATTTTGAAACCGTAAATCGTTTTCGAGATAATAAAGAATATCTTTTCCATCAGTAATTTTTCGACGTACAAAAATCGAAGCTAAAATCTGATTTATATTATATTTTGAACACAACGGTTCAATTTGATTTTTTGTAATCGTTTGTTTGTTCCAATTTTTCAAAATTTTGTCCTTTATAACGGAAAAGAACTCTTATAAAATTCCCTTCCCAGTTTCTATAGAGTTTAATTTTTGAGCAATGCTATTTTCTATTAAAAAAAATACGATATTTTTTATTTGTTCATAAGATTCTTTATCAATTTTTAGTTTTCTCGCTTCTTGTGGTGATAAAACTGAAATTCCCTCTAAATATCTTATTGTTGAAGTTTTTATTTTTATATCTGTTTTTTCGTTTGAGCAAAAAGGGCAGACAAAATAATTTTCTAAATTATTATAATAAGAAATACTCTCTGATTCAATTTCGTTATTTAAAAAAGATTTTCCACAAGAACCGCAATTGTGAGTTTGTGGTTGAATTCCAAGAATTTCCAAATATCGCCACAAAAATCTTAAAAGTCCAAGCCGAGATTGTTCTTCGTTGCAAATTTCCATTCCATCATAAAATCCTTTTATAAGCGTAAAAACTTGTTCATTACTTCCCCCACAGTGAGTTTTTATTGCAAGTTCTGCAACTAATGATGCTGCATACATTTTAAAAAGATTTTGCGAAAATGAATTGTGATAATGTTCTACTTCAAAATCGGTGATTTTTGTTTGTTTTTTTTCTGGGTTTTCATAAATCCAAATTTTTCCGGAATTAAATTGGCTAACTAGTGAGCGCATTTTGCTTTTTGGACCGCCATAAAGTGTTGCATAAAAAATCCCATTTTGAGGAGAAATTAATGTAACGCTAAAATTATTTTCGCCTAGAAGTTTTAAGTTTAAAATAATTGCTTTTGTCGTGATTGAACGATTCATACATATATAATATAGACAAAATTATTGATTTTCGGAATAAAAATTGTAAAAATTCTAAAATAGAAATGAGAAATAAATTTTCCACAGATTACGCAAATACACGTAGAATTTTTTAATTGAATAATAGGAATGAGGAATTAGAAATAAAAGAAGTAAAAAAAATACTCCAAAAATTGTATTAGCAATTTCGAATTCGTTTGCGTTCTCTGTAAAATTTGAGATTATTTTCCTTGCCCGTAATATGCATTAGGACCATGTTTTCGTTCATAATGTTTGTTTACAATGTATTGCGGAAGTGAATTTGCATTTGGATTTATTATCAAAGTATTAATTGCCATTTTACAAATTTCTTCTAAAACTGTTGCATTGTAAACTGCTTTTTCGGCATCTTTTCCCCAACAAAAAGGTCCGTGTCCACCACATAAAATCATATTTACTTCAGAAGGATTTAGTTTTCGTTTTTCAAACAGTTTTAAAATCTGAATTCCTGTTTCGTATTCATAATTTGTTTCTACAGCTTGTTTTGAAAGATATGGCGTGCAAGGAACCGAAGTTTGAATATGATCCGCATGAGTAGTTCCAAAAAGTGGAACATCTTTTAATGCTTGAGCCCAACTAACTGCATAAGTTGAATGAGTGTGAATAATTCCTCCAATTTGAGCATTTTGTTTCAAAACAAATTCTTTGTATAAAACTGCATGAGTTGGAGTGTCGGAAGATGGATTTAAATTTCCATCAACTTTTTTGCCTTCAATATCAACAATAACCATAGATTCCGGAGTTAATTCTTCATAAGGAACTCCAGATGGTTTTATCGCAAAAACTGCATTTTGTTTGTCAAAAGCAGAAACGTTTCCCCATGTGTAAAGTGCCAAATGATTTTCTGGAATTTTCATATTTGCAATGTAAGCTTGATTTCTTATTTCTTCATATTTCATAATTTTACCTCGATAAGAGGTGGCTCATTCTATCGAAACCACCAGTTAAATCATAATTTTCTACAAATTTTCTATAGCTGATTTTTCTATTGGAAGCCCTTTTATAAATCTTTCAAAGAAAATGTTAAATGATTCTGCAAGTTCTTTTTCCGGCTTTGCAGTTATTTTTTTAGAATTTGCAAAAACTTTTTTATTTAGAAAATCACTTAGAGTTTCTTTTGATTTTTCTTGAGAATAAGAAGCTAAAATTGCCATTCCCCAAGGTCCGCCTTCTCCTGCTGTTTCCATTGCAGAAATTGAAGTTTTCATTGCGGCTGCCATATATTTTAATCCTGTTTCGGTTTTAAAATATCCGCCGGCTCCGGTCATACTTTTTACAGGAACTTTTTCATCGTCATAAAGAATGTCCATACCTTTTCTTAATGCTCCAAGCGAAGAAAACATAAGAACACGCATAAAATTTGCAAGATTAAAATTTGCGTTTTCGGAACGAACAAAAAGTGGTCTTCCAGAATTAAAATTCATCAAAGTTTCGCCAGAAAGAAAATTGTATGAGAGTAATCCACCACAATCTTTATCTGCTTCTAAAGATTGTGCAATTAATTTGTCGTAAAATTGTCCAATTTGAGGAGTATTTTGTTCTCCACACATTGTTTTTGTAACTTCTGCAAAAAGATTTATCCAATAATTGTGTTCGCTTGTACAGTTGTTTGCATGAACCATTGCAACAGGATTTCCATCTGGAGTTGTTACAATATCAATAATTCCAGGATATGATTTTTTTAGTTCATTTTTTAAAACAACCATACTAAAAACAGAAGTTCCTGCAGAAATATTTCCAGTTTCAACTTCAACTGAATTCGTAGCAACCATTCCTGTTCCGGCGTCGCCTTCTGGTGGACAAAATGGAATTCCTAATTGTAAATCACCAGTTGGATCCAAGAATTTTGCTCCTTTTTCGGTAAGATTTCCTGCATTTTCTCCAGCCATTAAAACTTTTGGAAAAATATCTTCTATTTTTATTCCTAGTTTTGAAACTTCAGTTAAATTTTCAAATTTTTTAGCAAATTCTGAGTTATACTGTGATTTTTTATTTTCGGTTTTTATTGGAAACATTCCAGATGCATCTCCAACGCCAATCACTTTTTTTCCTGTAAGCCTATAATGAATGTAAGAAGCAAGTGTATAGACATTTTGGATTTTTGAAACGTGTTCTTCGTTATTTAAAATTGCTTGATATAAATGTGAAATTGACCAACGTTCTGGAATTGGAAAATCAAATAGATTTGAAAGTTTTGAAGAAGCTTCTCCTGTAATTGTGTTTCTCCAAGTTCTAAACGGAACCAATAAATTATCATCTTTGTCAAAAGCAAGATAGCCGTGCATCATTGCAGAAATTCCGCCAACTGCAAATTTCTTTAGCGTAAGATTATATTTTTGTTTTACATCTTTTTTTAGGTCTGCATAGCAAGATTGTAAACCATTTTCAATTTGCGAAAGTGGATATGTCCAAATTCCATTGTCGAGAGAATTTTCCCAAGTAAAAGAACCATTGGCAATCGGTTCATGTTTTTCGTTAATTAAAACCGCTTTTATGCGAGTTGAACCAAATTCAATGCCTAAAGCTGCATTTCCATTTTCTATAATTTCTTTATTTTCCATAAGCAAAATTATAAAACGAAAAGATTTTTTATGCAATTAAAATTGATAAAAGTTGTTAAATATCATAAAAAGTTGATAT
>CAZIQK010000070.1:0-7295 GCA_964541735.1 uncultured Treponema sp. | reverse complement strand
TTCTTCTATTTTTTTCTGTCTGAAATCTTCATGGGCGGAGCCGAGAAGGATGGAAAATTTGCTCAAAAATAATCTCCAAAATTTGATTAATTAAATTTTATAATTTAACAATCTAAATAATGATATCTCATTATTTAGTAATATAATATTATAACTTCTCAATATTTTCAACTAAGTAATTATGAAATCTCATTAAAATATTTTTATGTCAAAAACATTCAGAGAAAACTTAAGAGAAGAACTGAATTATCAAGATTTAACAGTAAAAGAATTATCAGCAAAAACAAATATTCCAAAACCAACACTTGATTGCTATTTGAGCACTCGCCAAGTTATTCCACCTGCGGACATTGCTGTAAAAATTGCAAAAGCATTAAATGTTTCTGTTGAATATTTAGTAACTGGAACTGATTTTAAAAACAACCAACTAATTTCATCATATTCAGAAGAAAAGGAAATTATAAAGGATTTAAATTCTATTCCAAGTAATATAAAGGAAGAATTTAAAAATCTTCTTCATCAAACAGCACGATATTTTAAATCCTAAAAATGAAATTTTTATTTATAGTCATATTAAAGCAAAATATGCAAAAAAACATAACAACAATCTACTAAAATTATACATTCTTACGAGAAAGGTTCAAAATTGTAACTGAGGCGTAAGATAAAGTTCTGATTATAAAAAAAGGCATTCTCAGATAGAGAATGCCTTATAGCGGGGGCAGGACTCGAACCTGCGGCCTCCGGGTTATGAGCCCGACGAGCTGCCAACTGCTCTACCCCGCGTCGTGTTTCGATATAATATAGTTTTATGTATTTATTGTCAAGATTACATTCACATTATGTTATGTTTTTTTTTATTTTTTTTCTTAAAATTTGTTATAAATTACCTTAAAAAAGTTACTTTTTTGTGTTTATAAATTGTGATATAATATTCTTATGGAAGTATTTCTTGGTATTCCGGCAGCGGAAGGTATTGGAATTGGAACAGCATTTGTTATTCCGGATGCTGTAAAACGAGCAATTCCTCAACATCACATTAGTATTGATCAACTAAATAAAGGTTGGTCTCGTTTTGAAACTGCGTGTCAAACTGTAATTTTTAATCTTAGCGAAAAATTAGAAACCCTTTCTAAAACAAATCCTAAAGATAAAGCACAACGAGAAATTTTTGAAACTTATATTCTAATGCTTGAAGATCCTGTTTTTAACAAAGAAGTAAAAGATTTTTATGAATCTCAACTTTTTAATATCGAATATACAATTCAGTTTAAAGCTCAAGAATATGCATCTCGACTTCAACAAGCAGGAAATTACTATCTTTCTGAACGCTCAAAAGATATTACCGACGTTTTTGATTTAGTTTTAAACGAAATGCTCGATATTCATCCTTTTGATATAAATAATGTTCCTGACGGTTCGGTGATTTTTGCAACTTCGCTAAGTTCTGCTGATACAATCATCCTTTCTAAACGAAAAATTGCTGGACTTGGTTTGAGTGAAGGAGGAGTTTCCAGTCACGTTGTAATTCTTGCACGAAATTACGGAATTCCTACAATCACCGGCTTAGTTAATATAAGTAAAAAAGTTATTACAGGACAAACTGTTATTGTTGATGGAAAAAGTGCAGAAATTCTTGTAAGTCCAGACAAATCAACAATTGATGAATATAAAGAAAAAATCAGAACGGAATTTCAGCGAAAAAAGAGTTTAAAATCATTTTTAAATAAACCAGCGGTTACAAAAGACGGAACAACTTTTAAACTTTTCGCAAACATTGGAACACCAGAAGAAGCAGAAAGTGCTATGCAAGAAGGTGCAGACGGAATTGGACTTTTTAGAACAGAATTTCTCTATATGGCACAAAGTGGAGCATCTTTTAATGCAGCAGCACGTTCTTTTAGCGAAGAAACTCAGTTTGAAGCATACAAATACGTTTTACAGTTAATGGGGGACAAACCTGTCACAATTAGAACTCTGGATGCCGGTGGTGATAAACTTATAAATTCCGTAGATTTACCAAAAATTGAAGAAAAAAATCCTTTGATGGGATTACGTGCTGTTAGATTAAGTTTAAGTGCTCCAAATGTTTTTAAAACTCAGTTAAGAGCTCTTTATCGAGCAGGAATTTATGGAAACTTAAAAATTATGTTTCCATTAATCACAAGTGTAGATCAAGTAAAACAATGTTTAAATATCATAAAAGAAGTTAAAAATGAGTTGAGTTACGAAAAAATTCCTTACAAAGATGATATTCCAGTTGGAATTATGATTGAAACAGCTGCTGCTGCTGTTGTTTCGGACTGCCTTGCAAAAGTCAGTGATTTTTTTAGTTTAGGGACAAATGATTTAACTCAATATACACTTGGAATTGATAGAGAAAATCAACATGTTGCAAATTTGTATAACGAATTTAATCTTTCAGTTTTAAGATTGATTCAAACAACAATAAAAGCTGCAAAAGAAGCAAATATTCCAACTTCGGTTTGTGGCGAAATGGCTGGAAAATCAGAAAGTATAATGGTTCTTGCAGGAATGGGAATTCGTGATTTAAGTATGAGTCCAAAACAAATTTTGAATACAAAAGAACTTTTATCACGCTTTACAATTCAAGAACTAGAAGCAATTTCTGCAAAACATATAAATGATATGTGGGATTTACAAAAATAAAAGGAAAAATAAAATGGCGAAAAAAAAATCAAAACCTGACTTTTCAAAACCAAAAGAAATAAAAACTCTTTCTCCAAAAGAAGAACCAGATTTTATAACAGAAAATTCCTCAAAAGACGAAATTAATACAGATGATAAAGAATACGAAAATCTTCCTTTCGTAGTAATTGCCGGTCGTCCGAATGTTGGAAAATCTACACTCTTTAATAGATTTTTGCATAAAAGAATTGCGATTGTAAACGATAGACCTGGAGTTACACGAGATCCTGTTGAAGCGACGGCTTTTTTAGGAGAAAATCCTATTCATTTGGTTGATACTGGCGGATACAAATTAACTCGCGATATCGGTTCAAAAGAAGCGGATCTTGATGATTTTGTCGTAGAACGTTCGCTGGAAATGATAAAAAAAGCGAATGTAGTGATTTTAGTTTTAGAAGCAGGTGTAATCACTGGTGAAGATGAAGAATTTATCTTAAAAATGCGTCCTTTTTGGAACAAAGTGATTGCGGTCGTAAACAAAACTGAAGGCGGAAAAAACGAAGCAGAAGCATGGAATTATGCAAAATTCGGTTTTGACTCTTTGATTTTTATTTCTGCAGAACATGGTGATCATTTTGGAGAACTTTGTGATGAAATTTCAAAACGTTGTGATTTTTCTAAAATCAAACTTGTTAACAAAAATCGACCAATAAAAATTGCAATTCTTGGAAAACCAAACACAGGAAAATCTACACTTTCAAATCGCTTAACTCATACTCAAAATTCTATTGTTTGTGATTACGCAGGAACAACGCGTGATGTTGTAGAAGGAATTTTTAATTATGGTGGAAAAAATTTCAAAGTTTTAGATACGGCGGGAATTAGAAAAAAGTCAAAAGTTAATGATGATGTTGAATACTACTCTGTAAATCGTGCAATAAAAACTTTGGATGAATGTGATATTGTTTATCTCATGATTGATGCAGTTGAGGGGCTTAGTGAGCAAGACAAAAAAATTTGTAGTTTGGCTTTTGAACGCGGACGAGGAATTATTTTTGTTTTAAACAAATGGGATTTACGTGATGAGCAAAATAACAAAGCAATAAAATCAACACGAGAATGGATAAATATAATGTTTGCTCAAATGGATTTTTCTCCAATCTTGCCATTAAGTGCATTAAACGGAGAAGGCATAAAAAATCTTTTGAATACAACAATTAGCATGTATGAACAACTTACAAAAAAAATTGGAACTTCTAGCTTAAATAATGCATTGCAAGATTGGCTGGAACGTTATCCTCCACCGGCAAGTAAAACTGCACATTTTAAGATTCGTTATATGACTCAAAGTGGAATAAATCCAATTTCGTTTATAATTTTTGCGACAAAACCAGAAGTAGTTCCGGAACCATATATAACTTATTTAAAAAATAGAATTCGTGAAGATTTAGGATTTGACCAAATTCCAGTTCAACTAGAATTAAAAGCAAGCCGTAGTAAATGGGACGAAAGAAATTAAAAATGATTGACTTCTGCAAAATCTGCAGAAGTTTTTTTTTGAAAGGGGACAGACCCCTATTTTTCAAATTGAAAAAAATCACAACTCTTGATAATATTCTTAGTTATGACTGAATTAACTAGCAAACAACGAAAGATTTTAGAAAAATTTGCACATTCGCTTGAACCGATTGTAATTATTGGCGGAAATGGTTTAACACCTCAAGTTATAGAAATGATTTTAAAATCTTTGGACGCACACGAACTTTTAAAAGTAAAATTTAATGATTTTAAAGATGAGAAATCACAATTAACTCAAGAAATTTGTACAAAAACAGATGCAACTTTAGTTAGAATAATTGGAAATATCGCTATAATTTTTAAGCAAAACAAAAATCCTGAAAAACAAAAATACAAGATTTAGAGTTTGCCATTTTCTATTCTGTAATTTTTTCTATTTCGTTTGGAGAAAGTATTTTATACTTTCCTGCCGGAATAGAAAAATCTAAATGAAGATTTCCTATAGAAATTCTCTTTAAATAAATTACTTTGTTCTGAACCGCAGAAAACATTCTTTTTACTTGATGAAATTTTCCTTCGTGAATTGTTAAAAGTGCGGTTTGTTCTATCTTTTCTGTATCTTCTAAATTTTCTAAAAAAGTCCCATTTAAAAGATATTTTTTTATTTCATTTTTATCGTCTATCCAAGCAATTTTTGCACTTTTTGCCGTAAAACCTGATTCATGCCCTTCAGGAGCAATTTCTATGCCTTCCAAAAATTGTTTTTCTATTTGACGTTTGTGATTATCATCTTCCTTTTTTTCTAAAATGCAAAAGTAAGTTTTATCAATATGTGATTTTGGTGAAATTAATTTGTGAGTTAAAGAGCCATCAGTTGTAAAAAGCAAAAGACCTTCGGTATCAATGTCGAGTCTTCCAATTAAATGAAGATGAGTTTGTAAATAAGGTGTTTTAAAATCATCACTAAGCAAATCAAAAACAGTTTGATGTTCTCCATCTTTATTTGTAGAAACTGTATCTTTGATTTTATTCATCATAAGATAAATATTTTTATGTAAGATGATTTGTTCGTCGTCTATAAAAAGATTATCAGTTTGTTCATCGATTAACGTTCCTGCATTAGTTACGCGGTTTCCATTTAAGAAAACTTTGTGTTCATGCAGGATTTTTTTTATGTCTTTCCGAGAACCAAATCCTTCATGCGAAAGAAGTTTATCAATTCTCTGTTTTGACATTATTTTTGAAATTTGATTGTTACATCATAAGCTTCATCTGTCCAATCGCGGTCGATGCTCATTGTTAAATCTGATGATAAAGCTACTGGTTTTAGAAATTTGTAAGCTCGTTGAGTTTCTTTGCAATAGAAAGAAAATCCTGCTCCGTCTTTAGATGCTTCTAGTTTAAAGTTGGTGATGTTTGAATCTGTAAAAGTAAAAACTTCATCACTATTAGAATCTGTCAAAATAATTTTTCCGTCTGCAGAAAAAGTCCAATTTGCTTTGTAATTTTCATCTTGCCATGTTCCTTGAATAGAACCTAAATCGAGTGCAAATGCACTTGCAGCTACAAATGTAGCTATAACAAAAGTTAAAATTTTTTTCATTTTTCTCTTTATCTCCTTTATAAAATGAATTTATTTCTACTTTTTTATTTTCTTTCTTCAAGCGGAATAAATCTTCGTTCTTCTGAAACATTTTTGTATGCTGGACGATAAATTCTTCCTCCACTAACAATTTCTTCTATTCGGTGAGCAGACCATCCCGAAATTCTAGAAATTGCAAAAATTGGTGTAAAAAGTTCGCGAGGAATATTTAACATTGAGTAAACAAAACCAGAATAAAAATCTACATTTGGGCAAACTTTTTTGTCGGTTTTGTGAACATCTTGAATAATTCCAGGTGCAACTTTTTCGATTGTATCGTAAAGATTAAATTCAGCCATACAATCTTTTACTTTTGCTAGTTCTTTTGCTTTTGCTTTTAGTAGAACTTCGCGCGGATCGCTAATTGTATAAACAGCATGCCCCATTCCATAAACTAATCCAGAATGATCAAATGCTTGTTTTTCTGCAATTTTTCTAATATATTCGGCAACTTCATTTTCATTTGACCAATCTTTTACGTTTGCTTTTATATCATCCATCATTTCTACAACACGAATATTTGCTCCTCCGTGTCGACGCCCTTTTAAGGAACCAACTGCGGCTGCCATTGTAGAATATGTGTCTGTGTCAGCAGAAGAAACTACGTGAACTGTTAAAGATGAGTTATTTCCGCCTCCGTGTTCAGCGTGCAAAACTAATGCTAAATCTAAAGTTTCTGCTTCTAGTCTTGTATAAGTTTTGTCTGAGCGAATTAATCGTAAGAAATTTTCTGCAGATGAAAGTTCCGGTTTTGGATTATGAATGTACATACTTTTATCATCATAATAACGTCTTTTTGCTTGATAACCGTAAGCCGCAATGGAAGGAAGCCTTGCAATAAGATAAATACATTGTCTGATGATATTTGCAACCGAACGGTCTTCTGGATAATCGTCGTAGGAATAACTTGCCAAAATGCCTCTAGCAATTTTGTTCATAATATCGCTAGAAGGAGCTTTCATAATCATATCTTCTGTAAAATTTGGTGGAAGAACTCTACATTCTCCCAAAAAATTAGAAAAAATTTCTAGTTGAGTTTTGTTTGGAAGTTGTCCAAAAAGCAAAAGATAAGCAACTTGTTCGTACCCAAATTGATTGTTTTTTTCTACATCAGTAACAATATCACAAACATCATAACCACGATAAATCAATCTTCCAGGGACGGCAATTTTTTCTCCATTTTTAATCTCGTAACCGACAACATCTCCAATTCTAGTAAGTCCGACAAGAACTCCAGTTCCGTTGGCATTTCTAAGTCCACGTTTTACATCATACTTTGCGTAAAGACTTTGTTGAATAGGATCGTTGTGTTTTGCAAGAGATTCAAGTTTTTTGAGAATTGCTTGTTGTTGTTTTTCGGTGCTCAAAGTTACCTCCATTTATGACCTATAAATGTATTAATTTTTTGTAAATTTATAGAAAAATTACAATTGGAATGAATAATTATGCAGTTTTAATTTATAAAAATTACATAATTATACAAAAT
>CAZIQK010000069.1:0-7562 GCA_964541735.1 uncultured Treponema sp. | reverse complement strand
ATAGTGTAAAAGTCGGATTTAATCTGTATATGCAGATTAATATAAAAGGGAGCGGGCATCATTATTGCACGAGTTTGCTTCGCTACGCTCGTGCGCAAGCAATGGTGGTTTCGAGAACCTCAACCACCAGCCTTGCAATGACAAAACTCGCTCATTGAGGCCCTCGAAATGACCACCCATCAAACAAAACATTGCTCACTGGTGATTTCGACATTGCTCAACCAACGTACTAGTGTTGATTTCGACAAGCTCAATCTAAAGGTTTCGAGAGCCTCAACCAACACAGTGGGAATGACAACCTTCGGTCATTGAGGTTCTCGAAATGACCATCATCAAACAAAACGTTGCTCAATCACAAAAAAACAACGCCAAAACAAAGAAAATCGCAACTAAAATCAAATAAAACAGTTTTTCTTCTATTATAATTTGTAAAAAATAGCGTGATTTGCTAAATCGCAATATAATAAAAGAGGATTTTGGAGGAAAAAATGGCTGATATGTCTGATTGGAAAAAAAATGTTCAAAAAATTGTAGGAACGGTTGATTTGTGTATTCAGAACGGAGATGATGAGGCTTTGACTTTAGCGGCGCTTTCTGCTCAGTTTGGATATTCTGATTTTTATACTTCGCACAAGTTCAGCGAAATTTCTGGAATGACGTTAAAAGATTATATTCGTGGAAGACGTTTGGCGTTTGCACTAAAAGAAATTCGCGATACGGATTCTTCTGTTCTTGATATTGCGGTGAAATACGGATTTTCTTCAAACGAAGCGTTTACAAGAGCATTCAAGGAATCCTACGGAACAACGCCAACTGAATATCGGGCAAATCCTAAACCTGTTGTTCTTCGTACCGTGATAAAACCTTTTGACTGTTTTTTGATGGAAGAAGCATTGAAAAATTCAACTGGCGATAATTCCGAGGGTAATTTTAATTCTGATGAAGTAAAAACGTATTTTGTAAAAATTCCTGCGCACAAATTTCTTCATATCAGAAATTATAAAAGCATTGGCTATTGGGATTTTTGGCAGAAACAGGCGGAAATCCCCGGTCAAGACTGCGAAACAATCTGTGGAATTTTGGACAGCGTAAAAGGAAAACTTGATGATCTTGGTGGAAAAGAAAACGACGCTGCGGCAGGTCAACTTATGGCTTGGATAAATGAACCGGACGGAAGACTTTGTTCTTGGGGAATTCCGCTTGCTGAAAGTTATGGAGTAAGACTTCCTGCAGATTGGAGCGGCGATATTCCAAAACAAATGATTTTGATGGATGTTCCCGAAAGTGAATACATTGTTTTTGAGCATGGACCTTTTGATTTTGAAAAAGAAAATCATATTGTTGAAGCAAAAGTTGAAAAGGCGATGAAAGATTTTGATTGGGAAAATTCAGGCTACAAATTGGATTTAACGCAAGGAAAGATTTTTTATTTTTATCACGACTGTAAACGCTTTTGGAAATATGTGCGCCCAGTTTGCAAAGTGCGTTAGGGATAGTAGCACCGCCGTAGGCGTTCTGTAGCGGAACGAAGTGAAGCGGAAGAATGAAGCGAAAGCGGAAGTGCGAATAGCCCGACCTGTCTGACGTTAGGCAGACAGGGAACGCCCAAATATCGAATTGTTAACTACAGTTTTGTGTAAAGTTGATGTTTTGGTATTTTATTTGTACAATAAATTTATTAGCAAGCAAGTAAGGTAAAGGTGTATGACCGATTATAACGAAATCACTCAAAGAATGAATGAGATAAATAAACTCAGACCTTTTGAGGGGGAGTCTCTTAAGCAGCTAAGGAACTATTATAAAATACAAACAACATGGTCTTCAAATGCGGTTGAAGGAAATACTATATCGCTGTCAGAAACACAAATGATTTTGGAAAATGGCATAACGGTTCATGGTCATACAATAAATGAAATTCACGAATGCTTAGGACACGCTGAAGCCTATGAATATATGTTTGGTTTAATCAAGAACAAGGTTATTACAGAAGAAAATATAAAAACAATGCATAGGCTGTTTGCATCTAATATAAAAAATATTCCTTTTCCGGGTGAATACAGAGATAAGAGTAGGACTTATGTTCGCATAACAGGAAGTAATTATGTATATCCGGATTGGAAAGATGTTCCTGCAAAAATGGCTGATTTTACTGACTGGCTTGACTCTGTAAGGAAAGAAAACGTATTTCATCCTGTGGAACTTGCGGCTGAAGCTCATAGAAGAATGATTTATATTCATCCTTTTCCTGATGGAAACGGAAGGGTAACTAGGCTTGTGATGAATACTATTTTATTGCAGGAGCATTATTTACCCATCTCTATAATGCCTAAAAATAGAACTCAATATGTAAAATTGCTTGAGAATGGTAGGCTAGAACCTCAAAAATTCACTGATTTTATTGCAAACCTTGAACTAAAGGAAGAAAAAGAATTTATGAGGACGATGCATATAGTAACCTCGGAAGAAAAAGAATTCAAAAAAAAATTAGGTGACTCGTATATATCTGATATCCTTGAAAAGTGCAGAACAATGTCAGTTCCTGAGAGCATTGATAAGGCGACCAAGGATATTTATAAATCTTCAAGCCTGAAAAAAAATGATTTAAAGATGGTTATTTCGGATTACCTTGCTGACAAGGCGATTTTGGACAGAAACGATTTAATTCAATCAATAAAAAGAAGCCTTGTTAAAAATAATATTATTGAGATAAAAGAAGATAAACATACCCCAAACAACGTTGCCCGAAAATCCGTTTCAGATGATGACGGAATATTAATCAGTGACTAGCCAAATTATTTAGAGCTTTTTCAAATTTTATTTAATGCGACGCTGTTCTTTTTTGAACAGTTATAAGCTATGCTTGTTATGGATTTCTTGAATTTATAGGCCTACCTTAGAAGAATCGTTATAAAGAAAGAAGAACTTTAGTTTTAACTTGATTTGAAAAAATGTAAAGTCAGATGTGCAAGGATATTCAAGGGACTGTCCCCCTTCTTAAATAGATGTTTGTTGTTGTTTATATAAAAAAAATGATTTATAATTTAAAACCACTTGACACATAAATTCGGAGACATATAATCTTGTCGAACAGCTATTCTCTCATCTCGGGTATGCCGCTCAATATAAAATTTCTCAAAGTCAACTTATAAAACTTTAAAATTTCTATAACTTTTCAAAGTCAACTTTGAAAAATACTTGATTATTTTATATTTTCAAAATACACTTTGAAAAGTATGAACAGAAGTAAATATTTTAAAAATCTTGATTCATTTAAAGACAAACAAATAATTAAAGTTATTACAGGAATTCGTCGCTGCGGAAAATCAGTTTTAATGGAACAATATTCACAAAAGTTAAAAAATGAAGGCGTTTTGGCGTCTCAAATTATGTTTATAAAACTTGATGAAATAGAAAATGAAAATCTTTTGGAATATCACAATTTGTACAATTTTATAAAATCACATTTGCTAGAAAATATAATGAATTATATTTTTATTGATGAAGTTCAACTTTGCAAAAATTTTCAAAAAGCAATCGAAAGTCTTTTTAATTTAAAAAATGTGGATTTGTATTTAACTGGCTCAAATGCTGACATTCTTTCTGGCGAACTTGCCACTCTTTTAAGCGGACGTTATGTTCAAATTGAAATGCAAACTTTTTCTTTTTCTGAATATATTGAATGTGCAAAAGAAAATAATTTTGCTGAACAAAGTCTTGAAGAAAGTTATTTTGATTATGTAAGATTTGGTAGTTTTCCGTTTACGCTTCAATTAAAAAAAAATCAAGAAGATATTTTTCAATATTTAAACGGCGTTTATAACACAATTATTGTAAAAGATATTGCGAGTCGGCATCAAATAAAAGATCTTGATGTTTTAGAATCAGTTATAAAATTTATTTTTCAAAACTGTGCTAATTTTCTAACATCAAAAAAAATAAGCGACACAATTACAAGTTCTGGGAGAAAAACAAGCCAGCCAACCGTTGAAAATTATATGAAATTTTTGGAAGAATGTTTTTTGATTTACAAAGTTGAACGCTACGATGTACGTGGAAAAGAAATTCTAAAAAACATTGCAAAATATTACATTGCCGACACTGGACTTAGAAATATGCTTTTAGGATTTCGTAACATTGACACTGGACACATTTTAGAAAACCAAGTTTTTCTTGAATTAAAGCGAAGACATTTTGAAGTTTTTGCAGGAAAAAATCAGAATGCAGAAATTGATTTTGTTGCAAAAAAGCAAGATTCAATTTTTTATATTCAAGTTTCAGAAAGCGTAAAAAATCCAGAAACTTTAAATAGAGAACTTTCAGCATTTAAAAATGTTCCAGATTTTTATCCGCGAATTTTAATTACAATGGACAAAAATCCAAACGTTGATTTTAACGGCGTAAAAAATATTTATGCACTAGACTTTTTAAAAGGCGAAAGTTTAATTTAGATTTTATAAAAAAACGCAAGTAATAATTTGTGTTTTAGAGAACTTCAACCGTCGAAAGATTTTAATTGTCCTAATTTTGACTTTTAGTTTTTTTGCAAAAATTTGTCATTCCGAATTTTTTATTAACAGGGGGCTGTCTAAAAAGAATAAAAACCAGTTCCGTCAGAATATAAATGTCAGGCTTTTATAATTTTGATGATTTGTTCAGAATTTAAATTTTCTGGAATATCGTAAGGCAAATAAAACAAAATTCGAAAAGTACTTATATAAATTTGCACGCGACCAGCCCGACCTGCAAAATGCGTTAGGGATAGCCCGACCTGTCTGACGTTAGGCAGACAGGGAACGCCCAAATTATAAAAATTACTTTTCTTTTACGGCAATCCAGATTTCACATTCGTAGTCTGGGTTCAGAACATCTTTGAAATTTGTGCTAAGATTTGTTGCGTGGGATGAGGACAGTTCAAACTTCTAGAATAAAACTAATTTACTACGCATTTATTCCAAAAGCCAACTAATGATATTTTTGTGAACAATTCCTTTTCGGCTTAAATCTGCTAAGTCCGAGCTTATCACAAGTTTTGGAAAGTTGTCGTTGATTTTTTATCGACTACAGTCGATAAAAATATATAAATCAACAATTTTATCGAGTACAGTCGATAAAAATAAAGAATTAAATAAAATTATCGACTATACACGATAAAAATAGATACTGAAACGAGTTTAGGGTGATGTTTTTTTTATAATTTATGAAAAGTTAACATTAGGGATATTAACTATTTTTCTTGACACAATCTAAATCTTTTGTATACTAGAATTATCGTTTTAGAATGTATGTTTTAGAATAAATGTTTTAGAACGATAATCTATGCTATATAGATTCCCGTGTTGTTGTACGGGAATGACACTTTTTTTACGGAGATTTTTATGCCGCCAAAACCAAAATGTACGAGAAATCAAGTTATTGATGCCGCACTGGAAATTGTGTCGAAAAAAGGAATCTATGCTTTGACTGCAAAAGAGTTGGGAAAAGCTTTGAATTCTTCTGCCACACCGATTTTTACGGTTTTTAGTTCGATGAGCGAAGTTCAGTCTGAAGTAAAAAAAGCGGCAATGACGCGTTTTGAATCTTACGCCCACAAACTTGGAAGCGAAATGCCGCTTTTTAAGCAAGTTGGAATGCAGATGATTTTGTTTGCGAAAGAAGAGCCGAATCTTTACGCGCTGATTTTTATGTCGAAAAACGGCAACGTTAAATCTTTTGATGACATTTACGCTTATTTGGGAGTTGTTGCTGATGAATGTCTTGATGCAATTCAAAAAAGTTATGGTTTGACGCTTTCGAACGCAAAAAGGCTTTTTGAACATTCTTGGGTTCACACTTACGGAATCGGGACTTTGTGCGCAACTGGAATGTGCAATCTTTCGGGCGAAGAAATTTCAAAAATGCTTACACAAGATTTTAACGCGATGATGATGTTGTTGAAATCTGAAGGAGGAAACGAAAAATGAATGTAAAAGAAATTCAAGCGGAACTTTTTAGAAATCAAGATGAAAAATATCGTGATTTCCAGGTGAAACTTTTGCCGACGGTGAATCTTCAATCTGTGATTGGTGTTAGAACTCCGATTTTGCGTGCGTTTGCGAAAAATCTTTACAAGGAGAATGATTTTTCTGACTTTTTTGATGATTTGCCGCACAAATATTTTGATGAAAATCAACTTCACGCGTTTTTGATTTCTGAAATCAAGGATTTTGATTTTTGCATTGATGAACTGAACAAATTTCTTCCGTTTGTTGATAATTGGGCAACTTGCGATCAAATATCGCCAAAAATCTTCAAAAAGCACAAGGATGAACTTTTGGAGCAAATAAAAATCTGGATTTTGTCTGAAAAAACTTACACTGTGCGTTTTGGTGTGGGAATGTTGATGCAGTATTTTTTGGACGAAGATTTTAGTTTGGAATTTCCAAAGATGATTTTGAAAATCCATTCGGAAGAGTATTACGTAAAAATGATGATTGCTTGGTATTTTGCCACTGCACTTGTAAAGCAATACAATGCGGTTCTTCCGTTTTTAGAAAATAAGAGCCTTGAAAAATGGACGCACAACAAAGCGATTCAGAAAGCGTTGGAAAGTTACAGGATTTCGGACGAGCAGAAAAAGTATTTAAGGACGCTGAAAGTTTTGTAGAATGCTTACCTGCGACGCTTTCTTGCGTTAGGGATTGTAGCACCGCCGCAGGCGTTCCGAAGTGGCGGTGGTTGAGGTTCTCGAAACCACCAGAGCGTAGGAATGGAGCGATAGCGGAAGTGCGAAAAGCCCGCCCTGCTTGCCTTGGCAAGCAGGGAACGCCCAAAAAAAGAAACTTAATTATGACACAATGGAGAAAAAAATGAACAATCTTGATTATAAAATCCGTTTGGAGAAAAAAGAGGACGAACGGGAAGTTGAGAATTTGGTGAGAGAATCGTTCTGGAATGTTTATCGTCCGGGATGTTATGAGCATTATGTGCTTCACTGCCAGCGAAAAAGTGCAGATTTTATTCCGGAATTGGATTTTGTTTTGGAAAAAGACGGAAAAATTATCGGGCAGAATGTTTTTGTGTGTGCAAAAATCAAAGCGGACGACGGAAGACTTATCCCGATTGCGACGATGGGTCCGATTTGCATTGCGCCGGAATTTAAGCGACAAGGCTGGGGAAAAATTTTGCTGGATTATTCGCTTGAAGCTGCAAAAGATTTTGGCATAAAAGCACTTTGTTTTGAAGGAAATATCGATTTTTATGGAAAAAGCGGCTTTGATTTTGCGAGTAAATTCGGCATTCGCTATCACGGTCTTCCAGAAGATGCGGATTCATCGTTTTTTCTCTGCAAGGAACTTGAAAAAGGCTATCTTGACGGAATCACCGGCGAATATTCAACGCCAGAATGTTATTTTGTGGACGAAAAAGACGTTGAAGAGTTTGACAAAACGTTTCCGCCAAAAGAAAAGTTGAAATTGTCGGGACAGATTATTGGGTAAAATGCGGTTCATGCACCGTTTCCAATGTAATAATAGGAGCAAAAAATGAAAATAAGGAAGGTTTTATGAAAACTTTAAAAACTATTC
>CAZIQK010000068.1:0-7788 GCA_964541735.1 uncultured Treponema sp. | reverse complement strand
TATTTTTTTACGGTTTTCCGATTTGAGCGGGGTTCGATTCCCATAGAGGCTATTCGAGACATAATCTTTCCTTAAAATGAAAATCGTCTTACTCGCATTCCTAGTTTATTTTCCAAAAAATCTGCGGTTATAAAATCAAAAAATATTTAAATTAAAAAAATACATCCAAATATTATAGAAGGCATATAAGTTTTTGAATATGCATTTTGCAACATTTCCCTATTCAAAAATGCAAAATTTATGATAAAATAATTTTATGAAAAAGGTTCTTATTGCCGACAAACACACCTTATTCCGAGAGTTTTTAAAAACAAAACTCGAAGATGATCAAATTGATGTCATTCTTTCGCAAGAAACTCGTGATGTTTTTGCCAAAATGATAACAATTCTTCCAAATTTAATTATTTTAGATTTAGAAGATGATGATTCTGAAGAGATGGATTTTCTTGAACAAAAATCAAAAAATTTCAATACCGTAAATATTCCTGTTATCATAACAGGACCAACTCGCGATAAAACAAATATTGCTGCCCTAGCAAAATACGGAGTCGTAAAATATTTTGCAAAACCAATTCAATTTGATGTTTTTTTTGAATCAATCGGAAAAATTTTAAAAACGACACTTTCCATCGATACAACTCCGTGCGTCCTAGACATTCACAGAAACGGAAACATTATTTTTATAGAAATTTCACAAGGCTTAAACCGAGAAAAAATAGTTCTTTTGCAATACAAACTTTCAGAAATGATAGAAAAAGAGGATATTGATAATCCAAAAATTGTTATAATGATTACAAATTTAAATTTATCTTTTATAGACGGATATAATATCGAATTTTTAATCAATAATATCCTTGCTTGTCCAAAAATTCGTAACAAAAATGTAAAAATTCTTTCTCTAAGTCCTTTTGTAAAAGAATTAATTGCAGGTCATCCTCAATATACAGATATAGAAACTTCAAATCAGTTACCTCGCTTGCTTTCTTCCCTAGTTGATACAAGTTTTTCATCTAACGTTTCAGATTTAATTACAGATAAAATTCTTTCTCCATCAAACGAATTTGAAGATGACTCCGCAACTGTCGATACAAGATTTTCTTACGAACTTGGCGAAAATTCTGATGACGGAACAGTTTTGAAAATCGCAATTATTGATGCAGACATAAAATCGCAAGAACAAACTCGAATTATTTTTACAAGCATTGGTGCAAAATGTACTTGTTTTACTTCTGGAAAAACTTTTTGTAATGAATATCAACAAAATCAATTTAATCTTGTCATTTTAGATGTTCTTTTGCCAGATAACTCAGGAACTCAAGTCTTACAATTTTTACAATCACGTTCTTCTGCTCCGGGTGTAATAGTTTATTCTGCAAATGCACAACGCGACTTCATCGTAAAAATTTTAAGTTTAGGAGCAAAACATTATTTGGTAAAACCACAAAAACCTCAAGTTTTAATCCAAAAATCACTTTCAACAATAAAAGGAAAATCATTTTAAATGCAAAAAATCAATTTTCACACACATTGCACTTTTTGTGATGGAAAAAACACTCCGGAAGAAATGATTCTTAGTGCAATTCAAAAAAAATTTACAGTTTTAGGGTTTTCTAGCCATTCGATGACGCCTTATTCTTCTGATTGGCATCTTTTACCGCAAAATCACGATAATTACATAAACACAATTCACTCTTTGGCAGAAAAATATAAAAGTCAGATTGAAATTCTTTGTGGTTTTGAAGTTGATTATATAAAAGATTCCGTTTTACCTTCTGTAAAAAAATATCAAAAATATTCTCCGGATTTTATAATTGGTTCGGTTCATTATCTTGGTTCTCTCGAACAAAATTACACGATTGATAATTCAACTGAACTTGTAAAAAAAGGTCTTGAACATATTTACAAAAATGATGGAAAAAAACTTGTTTGTGAATATTTTGAATGTCAAAGAGAAATGTTAAAAAACGGTGATTTTCAAATTTGGGGACATCCTGATTTAGTGCGAATACGAAACGGAAATCTTCATTTTTTTGATGAAAACGAATCTTGGTATCAAGACCAAATTAAAGAAACTGTAAAAATTGCAAAAAAAACTGACGTTGTGGCAGAAATAAATTCGGGAGCAATTTCAAGAAAATGTATGGATGATTTTTATCCTTCTAAATATTTTTTATCACTTTTGTATGAAGCTAAAATTCCTATCTGCCTAAGCTCCGATGCACATTCTGCAGATGCACTAGATTGTTCTTTTGAAAGAGCGATTCAAGAAGCAAAAGAAATTGGCTACACAGAATTGATTTATCCTACAACAAAAAAAACTTACAATATAAAATTGTAAGTTTTTAGAGATGCTAATTATCTATTTCGCCGTTCTTGAGCAGTTGCACAAGAAACACACATAAATGCGTAAGGCAAAGCTTTTAATCGTTCTTCCGGAATTTCTTTTCCACACATTACACAACGACCATATTTTCCTTGATAAATTCTATCTAAAGCATTATCAATTTGTTGAAGTCTTTTTGCATCTTGAGTTCCAAGTGCAGTTAATAAAGTTCTATCAATTGCATCAGCAGCAACATCAGCTTCATCACCAGATTCAACTGTTTTTACAAGTTCACGCATATCATCACTCTGACCTGCAAGAGATTTTAATATAGTTCCTCGTTGTTCTTTCAATTTTGATTTCATTTCTTCAAGAAATTCAGCTTTCATAACATAGCCTCCCATAACATTTTTACTTATATTGTAAAGTTCTAAAGTTTAGTATATACTAATATAAATGTAAACTTTCAAAAAGACAAATTTTTTTTGAAAAATTTTTTATAAAAAAGGTTCAAAATGGCAAAAGAAGAAGCTATTGAAGTAGAAGGCGTAGTAAAAGAAGCACTCCCAAACACAACATTTCGAGTAGAATTACAAGGTGGACATATGATTATGGCTCACTTATCTGGAAAAATGCGTAAGCATTATATTAAAATCGTACCGGGCGACAGCGTAAAAGTTGAACTTTCACCTTATGATTTAAACAAGGGTCGCATCGTATTCCGCGAGCGTTAAAACAAACTTATTGACACATTAAAACTAATTTGTTAAGGTTCACACATTATGAAAAACACAACCCGTTGGGCACAAAAAATCAATTCCTCTACGTTGGCTTACCTTTATTGCAACTATTATGATTTTTTCTCAACTATTACGGAAATTGTGTTTTAATACATTTTGCTAAATTAATTTTTGTAATTACAAGGCTTTCCGTAAAAATAGCGGGAAGCCTTTTTTATGTATTTTTCTTTGGAGGAAACTTATGACTTTGTATGAAGACTTAAAATGGCGAGGACTTATAAAAGATGTCGCTGGTGAAGAAAGTGAATTACAAAAAATTCTTGATGGAAATCCTTTTTCATTTTATTGGGGGACAGACCCCACTGCTGACTCTCTCCACCTAGGACATTACTCTTCTCTTTGTATGGCAAAACGCCTTGCAAATGCAGGAAAACATCCAATTTTACTCTGCGGAGGAGCAACCGGAAGAATTGGAGATCCTCGTCCAACTGCCGAACGAGAAATTATTTCTGACGAAGCAGTCAATCACAACATTCAAGGAATTCGTTCACAAGTAAGTAAACTTGTTCCTGGAGCAGAACTTGTTGATAATTATGATTGGATGAAAGATTACACTTTTTTAAATTTTTTGCGTGATATTGGAAAATACATCAATGTAAATTATATGCTTGGAAAAGATATAATTCAGCGTCGGCTCGAAACCGGAATTACTTACGCAGAATTTTCTTATATGCTCATGCAAGGTTATGATTTTTTGCATTTGTATCAAGAAAAAAATTGTATCATGCAAGTTGCCGGTTCTGACCAATGGGGAAATATTACAACAGGTGTAGACTTTATAAGAAAAGTGTTAGATAAAACTGCTTACGCTTTTACAATGCCTTTAATTTTAGATCCAACTGGAAAAAAATTCGGAAAATCAGAAGGAAATGCACTTTGGCTCGATAAAAATAAAACAACTCCTTACGCAATTTATCAATATCTTATCAATACAGATGATTCAAAAGTTTTAGAATATCTTAAAGTTTTCACATTCTTAACAAAAGAAGAAATTGAAGAAATTTATGCAAAACAACAAGAAGCACCGGAAACAAGAATTGCTCAAAAAACTTTAGCGTATGAAGTTGTCAAAGACATTCATGGAAAAGAAGAAGCTGATAATGCAGTTTTAGTAAGTCAAAAACTTTTTGCAGGTGATTTTAAAGGACTTTCCGTAAGTGATATTCTTTCTGGAATGAAAGGCGTTCCAACTTTCAAATACACAGAAGAACTTCCTCTAGTTGATATTCTTGTAAACAATAAAATTGCAAGTTCAAAACGAGAAGCTCGCGAATTCATAAAAAATAATGCAATCTCCGTAAATGGAGAAATCATAAATGATGAAGCAAAAATTATCACAAAAGATATGGCTTTAGAAGGAAAAGTTATTATTTTCCGTCGCGGAAAGAAAAAGTATTATTTGGCAGAAATTTAAAATAAAGATTTTTTATGCATTTTGTGCTGATTTTATAAAACATCGCAAAATGCATTTTTTAATTATTTTTTACCTGTTTTTAGAGAATCTATAAAACCGCGGAAAGAACTTATTGCTCCAACAAGTCCATTTGCAAAAACACCAATACAAATTATAAATCCAAACGGAATGTAATACGAAATTCTAAACATAAAAAAAGATGCAAAAATTTGTAGCAGTTTTAACAAAAATTTTACAAAATAACCTTTTTCAGTTGGCGTTTCGTTTTGATAATTTGAATATTCGTAATAACTTTGATTTTCGTCTTGATTTTGTTTTTGAGAGCGAGATTGTGCCCATTGCCAAAAATCTTCACCAAAAGGATTTTCGTAAGTATATTGATATTGTCTTTGATATGATTGATTTGCATTTTGAGCGTTTTCTGAATATCCGCCTAAATCGTACTGACGACGTTTTGTTTCATCACCTAAAACATCATAAGCAGAATTGATTTGTTTAAATTTTTCTTCGGCAGCAGAATCTCCAGGATTTCTATCCGGATGATATTTAAAAGCAAGAGTTCTGTATGCTTTTTTTATTTCGTCTGCAGTTGCAGTTTTTGAAACGCCTAAAATGTCGTAGTAATTATTCATAAGTTTAAAATAACGATATTTGTGTTATTTAACAAGCAAAAAAAATGTTATAAGATTAAGTTTATAAACATTTTTAAATTTCCTGCAGATGACAAAATTTTTCGCAGAAATTATGCATTTTTAGTTCACATAGGTCTGTCCCCTCAAAAACCAAAACTTTGTAAAAGTTACAAAATTTGACCTATAATATCATTTTCACTAAAATATTTTTGTAAAATAACCAATTTTTCTATATTTTTGGAGATAAAATCAATGTCAAATGCTAATATTCCCGAATTTTTTGGAAGTCTTGTTTTTAATCAATCTGTTATGAAGCAATCTTTACCAGAGCAAACTTACAAAGCGTTAAAACAAACTATGGAAGATGGTACTCCATTAAATTTAGAAGTTGCAAATCAAATTGCTGATGCAATGAAAAATTGGGCAATTTCAAAAGGTGCAACTCATTATTCTCATTGGTTTCAACCTTTAACTGGAATTACAGCAGAAAAACATGATTCTTTTTTATCTCCAATTGAACAAGGTAAAGTAATTATGAGTTTTAGCGGAAAAGAACTCATAAAAGGTGAACCAGATGCATCTTCTTTTCCAAATGGTGGAAAACGTTCTACTTTTGAAGCAAGAGGATATACTGTTTGGGATCCAACATCATATCCTTTTATAAAAGATCACACACTTTGTATTCCAACCGCATTTTGCTCATACAATGGAGAAGCGTTAGATAAAAAAACTCCTCTTTTGCGTTCAATGGAAAGTTTAAATGTTCAGGCGTTGCGAATTTTAAAACTTTTTGGAAATAAAGCAAAACATATCACAACAACAATGGGACCTGAACAAGAATATTTTCTCATTGATGAAAAACTTTATCAAAAACGTAAAGACCTTAAAATGTGTGGAAGAACTCTTTTTGGTTCAAAACCTGTAAAAGGTCAAGAAATGGATGATCAATATTTTGGTGCAATCAAACCGCGTGTTATTGAATATATGGAAGATTTGAATAATGAACTTTGGAAGTTAGGAATTTATGCAAAGACTGAACATAATGAAGTTGCTCCTGCTCAACACGAAATGGCTCCGATTTTTACAACATCAAATCTTGCGGCAGACCAAAATCAACTCACAATGGAAATTATGAAAAAAGTTGCTCGTCGTCATGGATTGATTTGTCTTTTATCAGAAAAACCATTTAAATGCGTTAATGGTTCTGGAAAGCATAATAACTGGTCTATTGCAACTGATACTGGCGAAAATCTTTTTTCACCTGGAAATTCACCAAAAGATAATGCACAATTTCTTTTATTTTTAACAGCGGTAATAAAAGCAGTTGATGAAAATCAAGATTTGTTACGATGTACAGTTGCTTCTGCAGGAAACGACCATAGATTAGGTGCAAATGAAGCTCCTCCTGCAATTATTTCAATTTATGTTGGAGATGAACTTGGTTCAATTTTGGAATGTATAAAAGATGGAAAATCTTACAATAATAAAGAAAAAGGAAAAATGACAATTGGAGTTGATGTTTTACCGCCAATTCCAAAAGATTCTACAGATAGAAATAGAACATCTCCATTTGCTTTTACAGGAAATAGATTTGAATTCCGTTCAGTAGGTTCATCACTTTCAATTTCTGGACCAAACACCACAATGAATGCAATTTTAGCGTACTCATTAAAACAATTTGCTGATGAACTTGAAAAATCAAACGATTTTGAAAAAGATTTACAAAAGTTGATAAAACGTGAAATCACAAATCACTGGAAAATTTTGTTTAATGGAAACGGTTACGATGAATCTTGGGTGAAAGAAGCGGAATCTCGCGGACTCAAAAATTATCGAACAACTCCAGAAGCAATGGAACATTATCTAGATGAAAAAAATATTTCTCTTTATACACAAATGGGCATTTACACAAAAGAAGAAATGCAAAGTCATTATGAAATCAAACTAGAAAAATATTGTCAAGTTATAAATATTGAAGTTAATACAATGTTAGAAATGATTCATAAAGATATTATGCCAGCCGCTTTTAAATATATGAATATGCTTGCAGATACAGAATTTAAAATGCAACGAGTTTTTAATCTTTGCGATGCTGGTATTAACTTGATGAAAGAATTAAATGATTTGATAAATATTCTTGAAAATAAATCAAATGAACTTCTTCTTTTGCACGAAAAAACAAAACAAATACAAGATTTAATGCAAAAATCAAAATCTTATGCAACAGAAATTCTTCCACTTATGAAAAAAGTTCGTTCCGTTGCAGATAAAATTGAACCTTTACTTGGAGAAGAATATAAACCTTTCCCAAGTTATGAAGATTTACTTTACAGTGTTCAATAAATATCTAGTTTTTTGTGATTAAATTTCACAGATTTTTCTTGCTGTAAAAAATATTTTTGTAATTTTGTAAAATCTGAGTTCAATTCATACAAAATGTAATTGTTCTCAGTTTTTATAATAAAAGCAGGATAAAAAGAAAGTTCTTCAAAATAAATAATTTCTACGTTTTCAAATTCTTTTTGATTTTTTACAAAATATTTTATTGCTTCTAAACATTCAAAATTAGGATTTTCTTTTTTGCATTCATTGTATTCTTTTAAAAATTTTGTAAATTTT
>CAZIQK010000067.1:0-7886 GCA_964541735.1 uncultured Treponema sp. | reverse complement strand
TTATACCGACGGAACAACTTCTAAGACAACGCCTTGTATTATTGGAACTCACGGTGCAACAGGTGCCAAAGGTGATAAAGGTGATAAAGGTGCAACAGGTGCAACAGGCGATAAAGGTGATAAAGGCGATAAAGGTGATAAAGGCGATAAAGGTGATAAAGGCGATAAAGGTGCAACCGGTGATTCGGGAACTCGCGGATTGCAAACGTTCAGCGGAACTGAAATCGACAGTTATTTTACGCCAGAAATAACGAAAAAACTAACAACGGCTAGTAATGGTATAACTTCAACGTCAATGGCGATTTACAAAGGTGATTTGTACCAAAATACAATCACAGGTGATGTATGGGTATGTACAACGGCAGGAACCGCAAGCACTGTTAAATGGACGTGGGAACAGAGAATTATTAACGATAATGACAACGAGAACGTATTTCGCTTTTTCACTCCGCAAACTCCGTATAGTAACCAATCATCACAATTTAATGTTGAAGAAGTAGAAGGAGAAACTCCGTTTGGCAACATAGGAAAATTTTTTCACGTTGCACGAAACGGAACTGCATCAACGATATATTCAAGCACAATACCTTATTCATATAAAACTTTTTCCGTAGATAATTCTAAAGCATACCGCTATGTGTGTTATTTTAAATGTACTGCAACACAAGGTTATTCTAATTATTTCGGTTTGAAAGGTTATAATACAACGAACCTTCCGATTCTTAATATGAGCGGTGCAACTGTAAGCTCAGCATATTTTTGTAATTTTTCTACTTCAAGAGATTATTGGCAATGTATTATTGGTTATATATATCCTAATGGCACGACACAAGCAACTTATCAAGATGCGGGAATATGGAATTGTTCTAACGGAAGTAAAATAGGTGATTGTACGAATTTTCAGTGGGCAAGCGGTTTGACTAGTATGTATCATTACGGAACAATAATTCTTTACACTGCGACCGAAGGAAAAACCGATAAAGCCGATGCTTATATATATGATATGAGGTTTGAACCTGTTAATGACAATATGCCAACGCTTAATGAGTTGCTGACAGGTTCTAATGCAGGTATTACACTTGAATGTAATGTATCAAGTCTTGATTTTATTTTGAGAAAAGATAAATCGACAAATTATCAATCTCAATCTTTTACAGTTGCATTACGTCAAGGAGGTGCTATTTTAACTCCGTCAAGCGTAACAATTTCCACTTCTAACTCAACCGGAGTAACTGTAACAAAATCGGGGACATCAACAATTACAGTTACAGTTTCGACTTCTAGCGGAGGTAAAACACTTCCGAGCGGAGCTATAAAAATAACATTGCCTTTTGGTGGCGTAAATTATTCAATAGATATTCCTATTTCGTCATCAAGCAGCGGAAAATATTTAGGCTTAAAATCTGCACTTCCGACAAGTACAACAGATTGTGTTCTAGGAAATTATTTTGTGGCAAGTACCACTTTTGCAACCAATAATAAAACCTACACAGCAAGTTATGTTTACGAGTATGTTTGCACGGCAGCAAATACATACACGTGGCAAGTAACAACAGAAATAAACACAGTAGAAACATTTGGCGATATTTTAAGTTTGACAGATGCACAAAACGCTCAAGCAGTAGCAATAGTTCAGAGATTAGTTGCAAACGAAGCATTCGTTAATAAATTAGCAGCTCAAATGATTACATTTCAACATTCAGTCGCATCCGCCAAGACAAATCTTGTGAAAGACGATATGATGATTTATATGGGGAAAAATCCTCGAGATTATACCGCAACTTCAGATTATCAGTTTGCAATAAGTAAATTTGCGGGATACTTAGGAGAACAGGAAATGTGGAAAGACATGTTAATTACTAAAATATTATCATCAGGCCTGTTAGCGTTAATGATAACAGGTTGTTTGGAAGTAACCGACGACGTTAAAATCGCTGATAACTCTAATGTTGTGGATACTGGGTTCTATGAGTTTCAGCGAGAACACGATGCCAAGAATTTTATACATAATGTAGGCTTTTTTAACAATCAATATGTTTTTATTTCTTCCAATAGCTCTATTTTTCTTAGCAAGGAATTAAATTCTGATTTTATATATAACGATACTTTGATAAGTCTGACCGGAGCTCAACAGCTTGTGCATAATTGTATTGTTGGTAACAAAATGTACTGCTTGACACAACACCGCTTACTAAGCTCATCAGATTTGTCGTCTTGGGACATTTTGCTTTCGAAAAGTGAAACAATTGAAAAAGGTTCTCATTGGAAAAACAAAAATAAATATGTCATCCAAACAAAAATTGATGATAAGAATTCGGCTCTTTATATTTTTGATTTCGACTCGAAAACTTACAATCGTTTTTCGCTTGGTAAGATTGATTCGTTTTTAATTTCCGATGATTATGTTTTTGTTTATGTTTTAGAGGATAACCTTTTTTACGTAACAGACGGAGAAAGTTTATCGCCTGTAAACCTCTCCACTCCACATGCAGACATAGGTTATACTCCATTCAGTTTGCTAGCCTCTTACAACAATAAATTTTACATGATGGTACTAAGCCCAAAACAGCCGGCAACCGGTTTTAACTACGATTTTTACGAAGTGTCTTATGCTGGCGGAAATTTCAAAGCAACTCTGTTGTTTCCCGAAAAAACACTATTCTTTAGGCTTGATTATGCTTATAAAAGCAGCGACAGGGCGCTTACTCCTTATGGAATTGTTTTAAATTACAAGAATTCTTTGCTCCTGTTAAGTTGGGATGGGGATATAACGGATATTGATCCTAGTTCTGACAAGAAAGACATTGAATCGTATTTTCACTTCAACGAAGGCTTAGCCTATTTTACTCAACCGTTTCTTCACACTGTTTACGTGTCTGAAAATTTGAAAGACTGGAAAAGTTTCAAGATTCCTTTAGATTCGACTCATAACAACCCCTATTTATACGCGGCTGTTTCAGTCAACGGCCAGCAATTGTTTTTCTCTGTAGGATATTCTTCTGATACTTCAGAATATGCCGTAGATATATATAAAATGGATAGAATCTCTGTTGGAGGCTGTTTAAAGTCTTTGCGAGAGCGTCCTTACGTTCAATCCTACAGCCTAGCACGAACAGGTTATGTTAAATGGAATAACGGACTTTTAATTCAATGGGGAATGGCTAATCTGTCGGCTGTATCCAATAGCACACTGACCTACTCCACAATAACAATGCCGTTGTCGTATAATAACATAAATGCTTTTGGCGTTTTCACTCAAGGTGTCCCCTCTGGCAGTGGCCAAAACCACTGTTGTTCTTGGGACGGCAACCGCTCGGCTAATTCATTTTCCGTGGTTAGATGTTACACTAACGCAGAGACTTCTTGGTTAGCGATTGGTTACGTGTGATAATACACAGTTGAGGTTAAAAAAATGAAATACTTCGGAACAAAAGACAATTCAGAATACGGATTTTACTTAGAAACACAGGGCTTAATTTCATACAAAGAAATTGACGATACAGATTGGCAAGATTATATCAACCAAGCAAATCAAGACGGCAAAGAATTGAGTCACGATGAAAACGGTAACCCACTAATTATTGACCGCGTAATAAGCGAAGAAGAAAAGAAACGTCAAGAATTAGATTCTTTACACGGATATTTACAACAAACCGACTATGTGGCGGCGAAACTTGCAGAAGGCGTCGCAACAAAAGAAGAGTATGCAGAAGTATTAACCAAACGGGTAGAAGCAAGAAAACGAATTAACGAACTTGAAAAGAAAAACTAATGAATACAAATGTAATAAACAGAATCTTTTAGTTCTATGGTGTATGGAATTTCATAATTTGGATTATCTTTTAACGATAGTAAAATCGGGGAAATTAAATCAGTTTCTAAAAAAATTTCTTCGTTAGGCTGAATTTCTTTAAAGGCTGTTCCGATTTGTAAGATAACAGGTTTTGTCAAACTATTCAAAACGCTAATTGAGTATTTAATCGTTGTTTTATTCTCAAAAATTACACTATCAAAACCGGCATTTACTGTTACAGGAACATCATTAAGTAATTCAACTTTTGCACTATTATATCTTTTTTCGGTAAAGCTTTCGCTGGCGGCTAAGATTTTGTAATCACCGTCTATGGTAAATTCCACGGTATAACTTGAATTGTTTATAGCAGTATAAGTTGATAAAAATACATCACACGAACAAAGCATAAATACAAACAAAGCAAAAACTAAAAAAAATATTTTTTTCATAAATTAAGTATCGTTTAAATTTTTATTTTATTCAACTATATGGTGAAATCTTACGAAACGCACAAAATGCTTTTAAAAGCGGTGAACTTAATAAAGATGATATTTTGAAATATATTTAAAAAAAAGTCCTTAATTTTTATAGAATAAGTAAAGACAAAAAATTAAAAAGAATTGCAATAATTCTAGGAGTTGTGCTTGCTGCGCTTCAAATTGTAAGCACAATCCTAGATATCATCAACAAGTTGATTTAATCAACCAGGGGGAGCGTTTGCTCCTCTTAAAATTAAACTTATTTTTTAAGGGTGTCAATATGAATTGGAAATTAGTAATTATTTTATTATCAATTTGCGTGCTTTGTACACTTGTGCAGATTGTTTTTAAATTTATCTAGGAGATTAAAAAAAATGGCAAAAGGCGGAGCTCGTGTTGGGGCTGGAAGAAAAAAACTTTCAGAAAGTGGAAGGATTAGAGTTCAATTTTCATTACAACAAAATGAAATAGACTTAATCAACGAACTTGCAGAAAAGTTCGGATTAAATAAGAGTCGTTTCGTTATGGAATGCGTAAATTACTATAACGAAAACCACAAGTAATTTTATTTTACCGCTCAAAATCTGGGCGGTATTTTTTTTATAACAAAATCAGTCTGTATAGTGGTTTTTTCTGGTATAAAAAAGTGGTACAAAAATCAAAAAACCGAAAAAAATCAAGTATGATATTATATAAACATAAGGAGGTAAACGAATGTGTTAAGTAAAAAGAAAAAGCCACTAAAACCTAGTGAACTGATTGCCCTGCTAGCGATTATAGTTCAAATAGTTTTGTGGCTCCTAGACAAACTGATTAAATAGTCAGTTAAAAGTCGGATGACTTAAGGCAGTGTCTCAACTGCCTTAAAATTAGATTAACTTATAAAATAGGAGATGTCAATTATGGAAAATAAAAGATTAACAATAATGCTTGCAATTTTGTTGGTTTTGGAAGTTGTGCAACTTGTAGGGAAAATTATAGAAATCGTAATAAGATAAAAGGAATTTCAAAATGGCAAATAATAGCGATTGGGGCGGAGCGAGGCAAGGTGCTGGCAGAAAAAAAAGGCACGCTAAACAAAGGCGAGCATAAAACTGGGCGAATTGTAATAACGTGTCTTGAAAGTGAAGAAACAGAAATTAAGCAACTTGCAAAAAATCAAAGAAAAACTACAACTTCATTTATTTTAGAATGTGTAAAGTTTTACAAAGAAAATCACATATTGTAATTTAAGTGTACAATCCAAAAAAATCAGCAAAGACTTGTTAAGTAAATCTTAACAAGTCTTTTTTTTTATTTAATCAAATCTTTGATTCCTTAATAACAAAATCAGTCTGTATAGTGGTTTTTTCTGGTATAAAAAAGTGGTACAAAAATCAAAAAACCGAAAAAAAACACTATACACAATAATAAAAATAAATGCACTCTCTCCCCTCTTGTAAAACCTTGTAATACAACGATATAATACACTAAAATAGACTTATACACACGGTAAAAGACACAAAAAACAACTAGACAAGCCCGAACTTCTAAGCAGTAGGTCGGAAGTTCGACTCTTCCAAGCGTCAAACTTTGTAAATCTTTGTATTGTAACGATTTACAAACTTGCCAAATTAAAAAAAACTGCCAATTTGTTAGGTAAGCTGAATACTGGTACACAAAGTTTTTTTGAGTTTTAGTTTAGTTTTGGAAAAATCCCATATTTTTATCTTCAGATTCTTGATTCTGTATATATATTCGGATTGTTTCTTCATCTCTTCCGACTGTAGATACAAAATATCCCATTTCACACTTATGTTGTCAGCTCAAATATTTTCCTCGCCCATAATTCCGATATATTGTGCTTTTTCCGTTTATTCCCCACCCCTCTTTATGATACGGAATATTAAATTCTGATGATGAAAATGAATTAAAAAATTGTATTCCGAAAGGTTTATATTTTTGGAATTTAAACAAAATTGATAAAATAGATGTTGAAAACTATAGTGGAATTGGAGAATCAGAATTGATGTTAAAGGTGGAAAAAGATGTGGAAAATTTTTAATTTAGCGCTTATATTTTTGGTGTCGTTATTTTTGGTTTCTTGTCAAAATTTTTATAACAAAGAAGAAAAAAATTATACAATTACACTGTCAAACAAAGAAATCAAAACTCGAGCTTTTGAATTTGCAAAACTTTATTCAGAATCAGAAACAGAGTATGAATGGGGCGGACAATCTCCTTTGCGTGCAATTAAAATTGATTGTTCCGGACTTGTTGTAATGTGCTACAAATACGCTTTAGTTGATACAAAATATAGTTTGATTGAAAATGATATGTCCTCTTCGTATATTTACGAAAACGCTTCAGAGCCTACAGAAAATCCTGAGCAAGGCGACTTAATTTTTATGGGCGAAATTGATAGTGATAAAATTACTCATATAGCAATTTTTGATAAAGAAGAAAATGGAAATATTTATTTTATTGATAGTACAGACAACGGAATTATAAACGGAGTTTCTGAAAGATATTACGAAAAAAATAGTAAAAAGTTTAAAGCATTTGGAATTATGAAAATAAAATATTAACTGATTTTTATTTCCTTACAAAAATATATCAATCAAGACTACACTTTCTGTATGAATAGCAGTACCGTTTATTGTGTGTTCATCATATCCAAAAACGTCATAAAAAAGATTGAAAACAGTAATAGCATTTGTGGAAGATGAAATTTTATAAGTATCTTGTTGAATAAGTTCACTGTAATCTACATGATAGTTTTGATGCAAACCATTCATATACAATTAAAAAAAAGGCTCGCTTCTTGTTGAGATGAATAACTTACCAACGGTAAAGCCTTCTGCGCCGAATGTTGTTTGGAATAACAATGGCACCTTGTCTGTGTCTTAGTATTATTTTTTTTCACGGACATAAGCTTATTTAACGTGAATAGGAAGTGTTGTTGAACTAGAAAAAGATTTTGTTTTTATTGTGATTTTTGCTATGCCTTTGCTTTTTGTATATAGAGAAAATTTTTTATTTTTAAAATCTACTGAGCGAATTTCTATAATATCATCATTATCAGATGTAATAGAAATTACGTCTATTTCTTTTTGTGTATCGGGCAATAAAAAATACTCGCCATCAAATATATGATTTTGCTTTAAAATTATATAATCAAGTTCGGGGTGACGTGGGTGATTCACTATATTAAAATTTTCATTTTCATAAATGCGCATTGCTATATAATAATCTTGATTTGAATCACACGAACAAAGCATAAGCACAAACAAAGTAAAAACTAAAAAAATATTTTTTTCATAAATTAACTATCATTTAAATTTTTATTTTATTCAAGTGATTGTGATTGCGAATTTCTTTTTAAAATTTCGATATTTTTTTTACACCGACATTCTATGTCGTCTTTATAGTTTATAATATTAAAAAAAAATCTATGTTATAATAGGAAATAAAAATTTATTTGAAAATTATATTTTCACAATGATTTATTATTGGAGATACATTTATGAAATCAATCGATGAATTTTGCGGAGCGAAAAATGGATATTCTCGCTCAATCACTTTAAGAAATGCGCTTGTTCCAATCGGAAAAACACAAGAGAATCTTAAGAAAT
>CAZIQK010000066.1:0-8336 GCA_964541735.1 uncultured Treponema sp. | reverse complement strand
AGGTCAACAACATCACCTAATACTCGCTTGTCCAAATCAGGGCTTGCATAGTTTTTAGGCAAAACATTCTTTAACGATGTGTTTTCCTTTTCGATTGCTCTCATTGCTTCATCAATGATAGTTCCAATTTCCGGTGTATGAGCAGCGTTTGCTATCTTGCTCCAACGTGCTTCTTCAGGAACAAAGAAAATATTAACTTCTGCATAAGCATCTCTGTCATCTTCAAATCCATCGCCTTCAGCAATCAGTTCCTGATAACGCTTATCAAATGCACTTGATATGTATCGTAAAAATATAAGACCTACGATAACTTTTCTATATTCTGCTGCCGGAATATGTCCCCAAAGTACGCACGCTGCGTCCCAAATCTGTTTTTCAAAGCCAATGTTGGCATTATTCTTTTCAGTCATTTATAGTTTCCTTTTTATTATTTATTAGGTCAGTTTTAACTTTTAGTAAAATTGTATCATTGCGAGGACTTTAATCCAAAGCAATCTTCTTACAATATTGCTTCCGTTTCACTGCGTTCGACATCGCAATGACTATGTAAGTCGTGATATTTTATTCAATTTTCGATTTTTCAACCTGCACACGAGTTTTTTTCAAAAAACTCAACATTTAGCCTATTATATCATTTTTTTTCGCTTATGTAATTATAACTTTTGAGTTCCCAAAATATTAGACGAATTTCGAGTTTTGCGTTTTTTTTAAATTTTAGAAAACTTGACATCCTACCTATTAAAAAAACTGTGTTATAATATCACTATGAACAAAAAAATATCTTCTAAAACTCCTTGTATGCGTGATGATGTTCGCAGAACGACTCGCATAATTCAAATTGATGAAATGTTACGTGGTGGTACGTTTATAAAAATAGACGACCTTATTTTTAATTGAGAACTTGCGACGTAAACGCTGTAAATTCGCAGTCAATGGAGAATGGCCAAATGATAAATCGTAACCTATACTTGCAAAGAATCATCAATTATATGTGGGACGGACAAATAAAAGTTCTCACAGGAATCAGAAGAAGCGGAAAATCTACGCTTCTCTTTGAATTGTTCAATGATTATCTTTTGAAGGATAACGTAAAATCGGAAAATATCATAAAAATTCAACTCGACAAAAGAAAGGATGCAAAATTCAGAAATCCGCTGACTCTTGCTGATTTTGTTGAAAGCAAAGTTTTAAAAAGCACGGAGCAGTTTTATCTTTTTATAGACGAAATTCAGTTCTGCTACTCGGTGCCTGACCCAGACAACAAAGGCTTTGAAATCACCGTGTACGATATGCTGAACGAGCTGAAAGACTACAAGAATCTTGATGTGTATGTGACGGGAAGCAACTCAAAAATGCTTTCAAAAGACATCGCCACGGAATTTAGGGGCCGTTCTTCGCAAATTGGAATCTATCCGCTTTCTTTTTCTGAGTACAACGAGGCTTTGGGCGGCGACAAGCGTGACAATCTTGACCGATATATGATTTACGGCGGGCTTCCATATCTTTTGCATTTAAAAACAGATGAGCAGTACAAATCGTATCTATCAAACCTTTTTGATGAAGTTTATATCAAAGACATTGTTGAAAGAAACAAGATTGAGCGCACGGACATTCTTGAAGACATTTTGAATGTGCTAGGCTCATTGACAGGCTCGCTTACAAATCCGCTGAACATCACAAATTCAATAAAAAGTGTGAAGAACGAAAAACTCAGTTCCAACACGGTGAGCGATTACATAAATTTCTGCAAGGACTCATTTTTGATAACAGAAGCGAAACGCTACGATGTAAAAGGCAAGCATTATTTTGACTATCCGAATAAATATTATTTCACCGACATCGGGCTGCGAAACGCCAGATTGAATTTCAGGCAGTTCGACTCCGGACACATTATGGAAAACATCATCTACAACGAGCTTTTGATTCGCGGATATTCCGTTGATGTGGGAGTTGTCGTTGACAGAAGAAAAGGCGCGAACGCACAGAAGGAAATCGATTTTGTCGTGAACAAAGGCGACAAAAAATTGTATATTCAGTCGGCATGGCAGATGAACACTGATGAAAAAATCAACGCAGAACTTGACTCGCTGAAGCTTGCGAAAGATTTTTTTTCAAAAATCATTATTCAGAACGATATTCCGTCGCATTTCACAGACAACGACGGAATCATTCATTGCAACTTGATTGAATTTTTGCTGAGTCCGACGCTGATTGCACTTTGACAGAAGAGAGCTTTTCTAACGCCCTCATTGCTTTTCGATGAATGCGATTTCCTCGTCGGAAAGTCCATAAAGTTGATAGACGAGAGAATCGATTTCGTGTTCCGTTTTTGATGAAGGATTTTTGAGTTCCTGGGAAACAAGGGATTCGATTTTTTTGCGTTCAGAAGGTATTTTTGGAATTGGCAATCTTTCAAGATTGTACTTGTAGTGTCGATATGCTCCACCACCACCTATTTGTGTGTCTTCCGAATTTATCCAAAATGTAATTAATTTTGAATTTAAAACTCCAATTAGATAGTTAGGCTTTTCCATTGGGAAAAAGTAATTTGTATCAAGCAAAATTATCCCACTTTTGACAAGCGAATAATATGTTTCCCCAACGCTACCCCACACAATCTTCTGCTTACCAAAATCCTCCCCAAAGTACGCACGCTGCGTCCCAAATTTGTTTTTCAAAGCCAATGTTGGCATTATTCTTTTCAGTCATTTATAGTTTCCTTTTTATTATTTATTAGGTCAGTTTTAACTTTTAGTAAAATTGTATCATTGCGAGGACTTTAATCCAAAGCAATCTTCTTACAATATTGCTTCCGTTTCACTGCGTTCGACATCGCAATGACTATGTAAGTCGTGATATTTTATTCAATTTTCGATTTTTCAACCTGCACACGAGTTTTTTTCAAAAAACTCAACATTTAGCCTATTATATCATTTTTTTTCGCTTATGTAATTATAACTTTTGAGTTCCCAAAATATTAGACGAATTTCGAGTTTTGCGTTTTTTTTAAATTTTAGAAAACTTGACATCCTACCTATTAAAAAAACTGTGTTATAATATCACTATGAACAAAAAAATATCTTCTAAAACTCCTTGTATGCGTGATGATGTTCGCAGAACGACTCGCATAATTCAAATTGATGAAATGTTACGTGGTGGTACATTTATAAAAATAGACGACCTTATTTTTAAATTTGGCGTAAACAAGCGAACAATTGAACGCGACTTTGAACATCTCCGCGATGATATGAATGCTCCACTTGAATATGATAAATCTCTCAAAATGTATCATTACACGGATCCAACTTTTTCTATTCCAAACATAGTTTTAACTGAAGGCGAACTTTTTACAATTACAACAGTTTTGCCACTTATGGAACAATATAAAAATACACCATTAGAATCCTCATTTAGGGATATTATAGAAAAAGTGTCCGGACTTTTACCTGATACAGTTAGCGTAAATTCTTCATTTTTGAACAGTGATATAAATTTTATTTCTGATCCTCTTCCAAAAATCGATGCAGAAGTTTTTAATTCGATTTTTAAAGCTGTTCGCGGAAGGCAAGTTGTTTCATTTGAATACAAAAGTGCTTCTTCTAACATTTTTAAAACAAGAATCTTCAATTCTTACAATATTCTTTGCCAAAAAGGAAATTGGTATGTTTTTGGATTTGACCAAGGAGCAAATGATTTTAGAGTTTTTGCACTTGCAAGAATTAAAAACACAAGTTTTACGGGCGAAACTTTTACAATTCCAAAAGATTTTGATTTAAAAAAGCATATCGATTTGGATTTTGGCATTTGGAACAACTCTGAGGAACCAATTGAATACGAAATCAGTTTTGCAAAAGAAATGTCAAATTACATTTTGGAACACGAATGGCACAAAGACCAAATAATTGAACAAAAAGATGATGGTTCAGTTTTGCTAAAATTCAAATCAAACCAAAAAGAAATGATTTTTACCTGGATTTTGAGTTTTGGCTCTTCTGCAACTGTAATAAAACCGGAAAATTTGCGAAACAAAATCAAAGCGGAATGTCTAAAAATAGCGGAAAAATATTAAATTTATAAGAAAATAATTTACACCGACATTCTATGTCGTTCTTGTGTTTTATACTTAAATCATCATAAAGCAAAACGGAGGATTTGAGTATGAACTCACAGATTTTTGTCAATTTTGGAAAAAACTGGTTTGAATTTACAAAAAGCAGAACCGGACAGTTGGATTTTGCTGGAAAAATTGACGCAGAAAATGTAAATATCGAAAATTTTCAGAAACTTTCCGGAAGCACGTATTTTTCGCCTGCATATTACATTTTTTTGGAAGATGAGTTGAACGCAACTCCGGAAATTTTTGTTGCACCCGGAACTGACATTTCCGATAAAGACACTTTTGACTTCTTGCTTCACATTGGTGCACTTTTGGGTGCAGTTGAGGCAAAAGATTCGCTTTTTGCGGGTGAACTTTATCTTCGTCGATGTACTTCGTTTGAAAAATTCTCAAAACTTACAGAATTTATCATTGAACCGATTGCTGTTGAAATGCTTTTTTCTCTTGTGTTTGGAAGATGGAACAATATCGAAGAAGATGAAATTCCGCTTTTATTTAATCTTGCAAAACGCAAAATCAAGTTTGATTCTTCTTGTGACGATTTAGCAAAGGCTTTTACTCGATATTTCAAAGAAAATAAAACAGAACTTACGCTTCAAGTTGTGGGAAATAATCATCAATCGTGGGATGCGGAATCAGAAATCTTGAATTCAGTTCCGCAAAATTACAATACTTCGGATTTTTTAATGGAAGCAGAAAAATTCAAAAAAGCAAAACACGAGTTTTATGCATCGTTAAAAGTGAGTGTTCAAGCAGAGCCTTACAATCCGGCAGACAAAAATGCAATCACAGTAATGATTGAAGATATTGATTCAAAACTTTCTGGCAACGGAGGACTTAAAAAAGCGGGCTACATTCGTGCGACAGCGGCGAAAATTTTGCGGGACGCAAAGGAAGAAAAACTTTCTTACGACGGAAAACTTGTTCGACTAAGCGGAAGAGAAATTGTTGTACGAGTGAATGTGTAAAAGTGCGTTATAATTTTGCGTAAATCAATGCGTGAGGGATTGTAGTGGCGCGAAGCGTTGTTTTTGGGTGCGGTTGAGCAGCGAAGCGTTGCTTCAGGGTGGTTGAGCAGCGAAGCGTTGTTTCAGGGTGGTTGAGCAGCGAAGCGTGTCGAAACCCACCAAAAAACAATGAAGCCGAAAGGCGGAACCACGCAAAGCCCGACCCTTCAAAATAGAAAATACGTTAAAAAAAATTGCGAAAGCTTGGAGCAATTTTTTAGCATTTACTTATTTTGAAGGGGCACGCCCAAAAAAGAAAAAGAGGGAATTATGGAAAAAGCAATTTTATTTTTATTTATCACGATTTATATAATTGCAATTTTGATTTTCGTACGTAAAACGAGAAAAAAATACTCAAAAAGGTAGAATTTATGAATACATATATTTTACGATGGAATCCTGCAATTTCATCGTACAAAAAGAAGGCGCATTTAAATTTGATTTCTCACTTAAAAAAAGGACAGCTTCCGGCACAGTTTGACTGGAGCGTACGCGAGTGGGAAAATCTCAAAAAGGATGATTTTTTCATTCTGCAGCAAGTCGGAACGGAAAGTGATGGAATCGCGATGATTGGAAAATTCGCAGGCCAGTGTGAGGAAGGCAACAGTTGGAGGCGCGATGGAACAAAAGTCCACTACGCTTTGATGTGGATTATGAACGCGTTTGACTGCGATAAGAAAAATGTGCTTCCTGGAAGCCGCTACGAAAAACTTTTTCCCGAAATCAAATGGCACGGCGGTTCGTCTGGCATTCTTGTGGAAGAAAAAATTGCGGAAAAGCTTGTTGAACAGATAAAAGCCGATTTGATAAACCAAAAAATCTGGAAAGAAGATTCTCTCCAAAAATTCTTGAATTATGATTTTGAAGCGGATTTTGCGACGAAAGACAAAAGTTTGCTTGAGCTTAAAAATCAGTTTTTCGCAACAAAAGAGGAAGATGATTTAGTAAATCTTGTTCTGGCTTTGAAAAACGCAACTGTTTTTGTTCCGGTGAATGTAAAAATGAGCGACGAGGACGAAAAGAGGATTCAACAATCTCTGGAACACGACAAAATCAAGATTGGAAATCAGATTCTACTTAAAAATGACTTTCAACTGGTTCCCAATATAATTCAGTCGAAGGACGATGGCACACTCCATATTCCAGTTTTCTCTGAGGAAAGCGAGATTCCAAAAGACTATGCGAAAAATTTTTCAATAATTTCGGTGAGGTTTACTGACTGCATAAATCTTGCAAAAAACACAGAAAATGTGGAAAGCATTGTCCTTGACGCATTCTCACAGCCATTTGAAATTACGTATGAACTTGCGGATGCGATTTTATAGGAAGTTCCGATTACTATGAATTAATTTCAGAATGTCGACTTCTTCGTTGACTTTTTTATGGGATAAATATGTCGTTAAACAATATTGTTAGCACAATTTCGTTATATTTACCAATACGAACTTCCCCGGAAGACGACATTTTAAGAATCGACACGCTAAAAATATGGGAAACTTTTCAAGTGTATCAGAATTACGGAAGAACTTTTTTCCTAAAAAACACATTTTCCCGTAATTCTGAATAAATATTCTTTATGAGCGAGCGGCTCCATCTACATGCAAAATATCGCCTGTAATGTAAGAAGCCATATCGCTTGCAAGGAAAACGAATGCATTTGCAACATCAACCGGTTTTCCAATTCTTCCAAGTGGAATTGTTTTGATAAGTGGTTCTATCATTTCTTTTGGCAATGCACTTACCATATCTGTTTCTGTAATTCCTGGCGCAACTGCGTTTACTCGAATTCCAAAAGGCGCTAATTCCCGCGAAAGTGATTTTGTAATTCCGTTTACTGCAAATTTACTTGCCGGATACATAAATCCTGAAGGCTGACCATAAACGCTAACCATAGAACTTGTATTGATGATTACACCTTTTGTTTCTTTTAAATAAGGAACAACTTCTTTTGAACAAATAAAAACAGATTTTATATTAAGGTCTGAAATTTTATCATATTCTTCTTCTGTAAAATTCTGAAGTGGCGAACGTGAAGAAATTCCTGCGTTATTTACAAGAATATCAATTTTTCCGAATTTTGATTTTACTTCTTCAAAAGTTTTTATTATTTCACTTTCTGAAGTAAGTTTTGGAAAAGCACCAAATACTTCAAATTCTGCATTTTCTGATTTAAGTTTTTCGATTGCAACATCGACAGTTTCTTTCCTACTTCCAAAAATTGCAACTTTTGCTCCATTTAACAAAAATTGATGAGCAATTTCATAGCCAATCCCTCTTGTTCCACCTGTAATAATTGCAACTTTTCCTTTTAAAAGCATATTTCCTCCAAATTTTTTTTAACACTTATAGAAATTATAATACAGAAAAATACTTTCTCAAGTAAAATAAAGTACTTCGTAATTGCCTGTATCTTTCGGAATACATTTCTAATGAAGATACAAATACAACTGTAATATTTCATCTAAATCATTTGAGTTTGTCTAACTCCGATTTTATCCCTTCATTTCATTCTCTCTAATCCTTTGAATTACATCCAAATATGGCATAATATCCTCTACAGAGTAGCCTATTTTTTCCATATATTTATTTTGAATATATTTATCATATCCCAATAAAAAACATGTTCTTGCCACATCGTACAATTCCGTCCCCTTGCATACATTCATCATGTCAATAAGCACCATATTGTTATTCTCATCAAGCATCACATTTTCCAAATGAAAATCGCCATGAAGAAAACAATTCCCTTATGAATATCGCGACAAAAAGTGTTTTCTGCTTCTCCGCCAAGATTGTGGCTTATTCCGCGAAGAGCATTTGCAAGAGGATATGTGACTGGCTCTTTTTCCTGAGTGTAAACATTGATTCTGGAAATATCGCCTTTTTTCGCTTCAATCAATGCGGCACTCTGAACAAACATTCAGTCCGCTTGCAGGTGTGTTAATGATTGCACTCCAGCGAGATTCTTCCGGAAGGTAAAATGTTTCATCAGTAAAAACGGGATTATCAATAAACGCTTACATTAGGGGCATTTATGTCCATTCCGCGGAATATAAGTTCTTTTTTTAGATTTTCAATTCCGTCGTCAAACTTTTCCCCAATAAAGCGAAGAAAAATAAGCGTAATGTTCTCAAGTAAAATTTAAATTTACTCTGTTCCTATTTTCCCAGCAATTTCAAAAAGCGTTTGTCGTTCATCTGTTCGTTTGTTAG
>CAZIQK010000065.1:0-8774 GCA_964541735.1 uncultured Treponema sp. | reverse complement strand
ATTTATTTTTTTCTGTATTTTTTCTTCCTGTAATAATAATTTGTATATTTTATATTTATCATCTTTATACCACAACTTTAAATATCGAAATGGAAAAAGTTTATACTACGATAAATATCACAGAATCAGAATTTAATGATAGTCTTATGCAAGCAAAATCTTTTTCTGATAGAATTTATGTAAACAAACGCATTCAAAGTCTTCTTTTAAAAAAATACGAAAATCCTCGAGAAATTTTTGACGCTTATGCAGAACTTTCTTTTTTGGAAGATTATCTAAAAAATTATCAAAATATTTCAAGTTTTAGAATTTATGTAAATAATAACACCTTGCTAGATAATTCTTACATTGCAAAAACTCCGGAATATATTTATGACGAAGGTTGGTTTAAAAATGCAGTTATAATGAAAGGTCATGTTTTTTGGGATGTAACTTATGATGAAATATCGCAAAAAACAAATTTTAGTCTTGTTCGGTCTTTATGGACTCCATCTTATCGTCAATATATTGGAGTCTTGGTAATAAATCTTGATCCGGAAATTATTCAGAAAAAACTTTCAGGTCAACTTTATGATACATTTATTTATTATTATAATGATAATATTTTCAGCTCGACAAAATCAATCGACTATGAAACAAAAATGAATTTTTATCAACTTGTAAAAGAAAACGAAAATAGCCCAAAAAAATATATAAAAACAAAATTAAATGAACAAAAAGTTGGAATTTTCAGTGTCGATTACAATCCTTTTACTCATATGTCGGTAAAATTCAAAATACTTTACATAATTCCATTAAATCAAGTAAATAAACAAACTAAAACAAATATTTATATTACATCAATTTTTATTTGTGTTATGATACTTTTATCTTTGCTTATATTTTTTATTTATGCAAGATATGTAAAATCCCGTGTTCAAAAAGTTCAAAATGGAATCGAGAAAGTTGTTGGTAACAATTTTGAACTTGAAAAATCAATAGGAGGAAATGACGAATTTTCGCAAATTTATGACAATCTTTATTTTATGTCAGAAAATTTAAAAAATTTGATAGATAAAGTTTATAGGCAAAATTTAGAAAAAGAACAAATCAAACTACAACAAAGTGAAATGAGTTTTAAAATGCTTGCAACTCAAATAAATCCGCACTTTTTATTCAATACGATAGAAACTATTAGAATGAAATCACTTGCGTCTGGCGATAAAGATGTTTCTACAATGTTAAAACTACTTGCTCAACTATTGCGATATAATCTTTCTGTAAAAGGTCAGCCAGTTTCTATAAAAAAAGAATTGGAAGCTGTAAAAAATTATCTTACAATTCAACATTTTCGTTTTGGAGAAAGAATTTCTTATGATATAAAAACGAATTGTGATCTTGAAGATGTTTATATTTTGCCTTTAATAATTCAACCAATTGTAGAAAATTCTTTTACTCACGGTTTAGAAAATAAAGAAAAAGGTGGAAAAATAAATATTTTTATTGATAAAATAAATCAAGACGAAAAAGAAATTCTTATAATCAAAATTTCTGATAACGGTTCCGGTATTCAAAAAGAACAACTTGAAAAAATTAGAGAAAATTTAAAGTCTGAAAAACAAGTGTCTTTAGAAACTACGGGAATGTCTATTGGACTTGGAAATGTAACTTCTCGAATAAAATTGTATTATAAAAATGGCAGTGATGTTGAAATCAATAGTCAAGAGCAAAAAGGAACCGAAGTTATTTTAAAACTTATTATGTAAAAATATAAGATAATTAGAAAGATTTGTCATTCTCGCACTTGATACGAGAACCTATTAAAAAAGATAGGGTCAATAATGACATAATTGAGGAAGTTTTATGGAATATTTAAAATTATTAATTGCAGATGACGAAGAAAATATTCGCAAAGGTTTAAAATGCATTTTAGATTGGGAAAATTTAGGTTATAAAATTTGTGGAGAAGCTTCCAATGGAAACGATGCAATAGAGCAAATAAACAATTTAAATCCAGATTTAATAATTCAAGATATAAAAATGCCTGGAGCTTCTGGACTTGATGTAATTTCAAAAGTAAAAGAAGATTGCGAAAAAAATAACAAAGTCTTTCCTTCATTTATAATTCTTTCTGGTTTTTCAGATTTTGATTATGCAAAAAAATCTTTAAATCTTGGTGCAAAAGCATATCTTTTAAAACCAGTTGATGAAGATGAACTTCTTGAAAAAGTAAAAAATATAACTGAAGAAATAAAAAATACAAAAAAAATAAATTCCACCTTAAAAAATAATACAGTTCTTGAAACAAAAAATATTATCGAAAAAATGTTTCAAACTTCAAAAGTTCCTCAAAAGTCTGAAATGGAAAATCTTAAATTTTTTGAAAAAGCCGATGATTCCAATTTTCAAGTTGCAATTTGTAATCTTAATTATTGCGAAAATCAAAATTTATCATATTTTGAAAAAGCTATAGAAAATTATTTTTCATTTTTTACAACTTATTATTTAAATTCCGGAAATAAAATTATTATCATCATAAAAACGACAAACGAAAACGCCGTAAAAAATGCAGTTTTAAGAACATCAAAACTTCAAATAGAAAAAACTTTTATTACGCTTGGAAAAAATTTAAAAGGTTTAAACGGTTTGATTGAATCTTATAAAAATGCAAACGAAAAAGAAAAATATTTATTTTTTTATTCAAAACTTCCCTATATTAGTGATGATGAATTATCATTTGACCAAAAGAAATTTAATAAAAATGAATATGATGAATTAATCGATAATATTATTTTTTGTATTGAAACTTACAATAAAAAACAACTTGATGAAGATAAAAAAATTATAAAAGAAAAATGCTTTAACATAAATGAGCCTGAACAAAATGTAAAAAAAGTCTTCATTTATTGTCTTATTGAAACTCATTATCGGCTCGAAAAAAAATATCCGGAGCGAGAAATTACGGATGGAGAAACTTTTGATGTTGTAAAAAAACTTTTGGAATTAAAAACTTTTGATGAAATATACAACGCCTTCTCCAAAGTTTTAGACGATTTTATTGAAAATTTTAATTTTAATACGGCAGATTCTGTTATTGTAAAAGTTTTAGCTTATATAAAAACAAATTATTCTTTAGACTTGAAACTTGAAAATTTAGGCGAACTTTTTAATTGTAATAGTGCGTATCTTGGAAAAAAATTTAAAAAATATACAGGTTTACAATTTAATACTTATCTTGATAATATTAGAATGGAAATTGCAAAAGATAAAATCATAAATTCTGATTTGAAGATTTATCAAATTTCAAAACTTGTAGGATTTTCAAATACAGATTATTTTTTTATGAAATTCAAAAAAAATACAGGTTTAACACCAAAAGAATATAAAAAAAAGGTTCTTGATGAAAAAAATCACTAAAATTTTTAAGATTTTTATAATATTTTTAAGTTTTGTTTCTTGTTCTCAAAAAAAAGAAACTCAATCAATTCCTCCCATTACGTTTACTTTTTACAGTGAAGATTTTAATGGTTCAAGGACTTTTGATGATAGAATTGCAAAAGAAATTACAAAACGAACCGGCGTTTATTTAGATATAACTGGTCCAAAATCACAACCTTCTGATAATGTCCAACTAATGATTTTAAATAATGATTTTCCGGATTTAATTTTTGCAAAAAGTGATAATTCAAAATTAATCGAAAATAGAGCATTAATTCCTTTAGATGGTCTTATCAGAAAATATGGTGATAATATTGTAAATCTTTACGGTGATAAAATTTTACGTCTTAGAAATTCTTTAGATGATCCTTCAATTTATACTGTAGGAACTTATGAAATAAAAACAAATGTTCTTGAAACTTCAGGAAATATGCAAATTCAGAATGCAGTGTTAAGAGAATTTGGTTATCCAAGAATTTCTACTTTAGATGATGTTGAAAATCTTCTTTTGTCTTATAAAGAAAAATATCCTCAAATAAATGGTCATAAAACAATTGGACTAAGTTTACTTACTGATTCTTGGTATTGGTTTTTATCAATTTCAAATCCTGGAAATTATATGATTGGTTTTCCTGATGATGGACAATGGATTATTGATCAAAAAACTTTTGATGCTCAATATAAATTTTTACATCCGGAAATGAATGTTTATTATAAATGGCTAAATAAACTTTATCATGAAGATTTATTAGATCCAGAAAGTTTTACACAAACAGAAGAAATGTGGAAACAAAAACTTTCTTCAGGATATGTTCTTGCAACAACTTATCCATTATGGGGCTTAAAAGATATTCAAAATAATTTAATTGAAAATGATTTAACAGAAAGAACTTTTGCTTATCTTCCTATAACAGCTTCAACAAAGTATAAAGACCCTTCCTTAAAAGATTATGGATTTTCTGGCGGATGGGGAATTGGAATTACAATTGATTGTAAAGAGCCCATTCGTGCTTTTAAATTTTTAGATTATATGTGTTCCGAAGAAGCTCAAATTCTTACAAATTGGGGAATAGAAAATATTGATTATATTTATAATGAAAATAATGAACGCATAAGTATTAATGAGAATGCATACAACGAAGGTGTAGGTGTTTGGTTATATCCTTTTCCACAAGGTGGTTCTGGTTTTATTGATTCAACAGGAAATTCTCTTGCAAAATCAAATAAAGAAAATATCATAAATAAATATAATTTTGCAGAAAAAGAAACTTTAAAAGCTTATGGTGTTGAAATGTGGTGTGATTTGTTTCCTTCTGCAAAAGAATTAGGTGTCTCAAAACATGGTCAAATTTGGCAATATCTATTAAGTTCTCAAGATACAGAAATTTTAGATGCAATTAATGAGTATGTAAAAGAATCTATCATAAAAATGATTATGGAACCAGAAGAATTATTTGATGAAAGTTGGAAAAAAATGCAAGCTCATATAAAAGAGATGGGAATTGAAACTGTAAGCCAAAATGTTACAACTTTAATAAAAATTAAAATGAAACTTTGGAATTATAGTCCTAATACTCTTTTTCGAACTTTGTCTTAAGATAAATATATTCATAAAGAATATCATCAAATTGTTCATAACCAAAAATTTTATGAATTTTAGTTACATTCCATTGTTTTATATTTGCAGTATGAGGATAAGGTAACCAAAATAATCTTTTTGAAAAATGTCGTACAACAGTTGATTTTGGATGTAAAAATTTTTGGTCGTTAAATTTTTGAGGAAGAATTTTCTTTTTAGTAACAGAATGCCATAAAGCATCTTGATCAGCAAAAGTCCATTTTTTCTTTTGTAATAAAAATCTTGCTTTTTCAAAAAGTTTTGTTTCTCTACATTTTTTCATATTAAAAAGTAAAACACCAGCATTTATGTAATCTGGTCGAATTAAATATTTTCCGTAATGGTCTGGGCTTGCTGCAAATTCATATTCAGAAACATCTTTTTCGTAGAGAATAGTAATATCTTTATTAAACATAATATCACAATCTAAATATAAAAATTTATCTGGAAAATTTGGAATTTTATCTGCAAAAAGTCTTATTAGTGTGTAAGGCGAACAATATGCATTTTCATTTGGACAACCAGAAAAATCTTCCATATAAAAATTTGTTACATCAATTTTTGTAAGTTTATTTTCTTGATTGTAAGATTTTATAACTTCTTCTAAAAAAGAAATTTGTTTATCAGAAATTGGTGTATATTTTTTATTTAAATGAGAAACATCCATCGTAAAAATAAAAAAATTAAAAGATTCTTTTGTTTGTGTTCGTTTTAAAATTGAAAGTGATGTTGTTAATATTCCATCAAAAACTTTATCATTTCCGCAAAATAAAATATTAATCATTTTTAACTCCATTATTTAAGATTTTTTGATATATTTTATTAATTCCACATTATTATTTTTACTTCGTTCAACCATTGCATTGTAAACTTTGTTGCGTAAATCTGTTTTTTGTTCTTTTGAAGAAAGATTTTCATCTGGAAAAAAAGGTCCATCAACATAAGTAACAATTTTTGGTGTTTTAGAGAATTTTCTTTTTTGATATGTATTTGTAAAAGCAAAAACAGGAACTTTATATGAAACAGGATATCTGAAAGATAAATCTGTAAAAGGTCTGATTTTTGTATAAAACGGCCAAATATGTGCTTCTGGATAAATTGTGATTGTATTTTTTGATTGAATTCTTAATTTTAAAACATTCATAAAATTTTTTGTTGCCGAAATTGTGTCCGGAAGAGGAATTGCTCCCATATAAGGCGTAATTTTTCCGAGAATTGGCATACTTACATTGTTTGGATTTACAATCACAAAATTTTTATTTGGATCTTGTAAAAAAGTTGGGATAAAAGCATCTGCAATATTATTTGTGTGATTTCCATATAAAATTTTTGCAGAATATTTGTATGGCTTTATAACTTTTTTATTTACAAATTTTAAGTGATAATGAAAATACAAAAAAAAGAATGCAATTGGGTGAATAAAAATTCTATACCAAAAAAAAGATTTTACTTTCCACCAAAAAGAATTATCTCCATAATTGTAAGTTTCATCAATTTTTCGAGGAACAATATTATCGCCGGCAAATTCATCATTTAATTCATCTTTGTAATAAATGATTTTTTGTTCTTTTTGATGTTTCATTCGGTTTTTGTTTCGTAAGTTAAAGGCGTTTTATAAAAATCTTCATAAACTTTTTTCCAAGCTTCATAATTTTCATCTTTTAGCATTTGTGTATTTTGTTTTACAGTTTTATCTTTATCAGGAAAAATTGCAGGCAAAATATTTAATGTATATTCTTGAATTGGAAATCCATCATCACCAATTAAATTTGAATCTTCCATTGTTATAAACATTGGTAAAACCGGAGAATTGTTTTCTGCCGCAAATTTAAATGCACCATTTACTAAAGGACGAGGTTTTTTATAATTCCACCACATTGCTTGTTCTGGATAAATTAAAACCTTTTCACCTCTTGATAAAAGAATTTTCATAGCGTCCATAAATTTTTTCATTGTAGAAAGATTTGAACTTAAAGGCAAAGTATGACATTGTCTAAAAATAAGACCATAGAAACCTGGAAAATTTGTATAATTTCCTTCGCGAATTACAACCCACAAATCTTTATGCTTTTTTCGTAAATAAGGCAAAATTGCATAGTGAATACAAAAATTATCAAAAGGATTAAAATGATTGCAAGTAATTAAACAACCTTGATTTTCTACGGCAAGGTAATTTTCTATTCCGCGAATTTCTTTTACAATCATTTTTTTTGTTTTTACAAGATTTTTTATAAAAATCCAAGCAATTTGAGTTACAATTTTTGAAAGAATTTTGTTTATTAGTTTTGTTTTTAAATAATCAACTTTGTCTGGTGTAAGAGGAATTGTTGGCGGATCTTCTTCTACATCTATTGACCATTTTCCTAATTTTTCAAATTCGGAAATTTTTTCTACGATGGCAACTCTTTCGGGTGATTTTTCCTTATTTTTGTTTTGAATATTTTTTTGTGAATTCATCGAATGACCTTTTTGCATTTTTTATGAGTGTTTCTGTCACTTTTTTTGTTGATTTTACTGCTTTTTTTGGAAAATGAAAAACTTTATTTATGCCTTTTATAATAGTATATCTTTCTGCTCCTAAAGACATTGTATTCCAATAATTTGAAGGATCATTTGCATCGTGAATAGCAAGTTTTATCATATTTTCTGCATCAATTTTATCTTTAGCTTTTTGTTCATCGCTATAAGTTTCTTTTTCATATTTTATTTCATTATAGAATGGAGAACGTTTTGCATATTCCCAAAAGTAAGATTCATTTTCAACACCATCATAACGCCATGGTTTTCCATTCATCTTGTAATGAATAATTTTTAAATCTGCCGGATTGTAATCCGGAGCATAAGCGTCAGATTTGTTCCAACCTGCATGAAGTTTGTAAACTTGGCCTTGGCAAAGAACATTTAAATAATCTTCATCTTGTGTTAATCGGAATGTAAATCTTCTTAAAAGTGAAATGAATTTTTCTTCAATTCGTTGTTGTCTAAAATTTTTAGTATTCATAACTAACATTCCAGCATTAAAATAATCCATTCGCGGAATTCCCAATGCTTTTTCAACATATTCACCATAAACAGGAATATTCATTACATCTTCATGAACTGCTGCAACAAGATAATTTGTTAAATCGATATTATAAATTTGCGAAACATCGCCCAAAAAAATCATATCAGCATCAAGATAAAGAATTTTATCATATTCAGGAAATAGATTTGCAATAAAAAGGCGATAATAAGTTTCTTTAGAATAATAATCGCGTGTGTGAAATAAACCTTGAAAACTGCTTAATTTATCTTTTAAATTAATAAATTCAATAGAACTATTTTGAGAAAGTGTTTTTTTTAGTTTATTTCTATTTTCTGATGTAAGTTGTGATGTTAAAACATGAATTTTGTAAAAATATTCTTTAGATGCATTTTCTAACATGGAAATTAATGCACACGAAAGGCAAGGTGCATAAGCATCATTTGTAGCAAAAAAAACAGGAATTTCGGGTTTCATAAAAATCTCTTATAAAATTATATTTTGTTATATTAACATTTATAAAATATATAGTCAAATTTTAGAAATATGTAATGAGAAACGAGAGTCGTAGACTACATTCTTTTTACTACAACAAAATGGGAAACTTTGTTGTAGCTGAAGATGTATTTATTTCAATAAAAACATTCCTAATTTTTACAGTTTGCGAGGAATTTTTTCTTCTTGTAACAAAGTTTTTTTAAAGTTATTTTATCTGTA
>CAZIQK010000064.1:0-8925 GCA_964541735.1 uncultured Treponema sp. | reverse complement strand
CCTTATATATTATAAAAAAATTTTTCTTAAATCATTTAAAAATAGTACTAAAATATATCATTATTTTTTTGAGTTGGTCAATATCATCTTCTTAATGTTTTCAAAACGTTTTTCTAATTCTGGAGGTAAAGATGATTTTTTTTCTTCATTTTTTGATAAATCTTTTTTTTGATATTCTGAAAGAATTTTTTCTTGTTCGTCAATCTTTTTATTCATTTCTGATTTATATTTTTTTACTTGATTTTCGTAAGAATCACTTAAATTTGCATTGCTTCCAGTTACTCTAAATGCTAAAGAATTTATTTTTAAATCTGGCAAAGCCCATTTTAATCCTTGTAAAATAAACTTTTGATTAAATTTAAAATATTGAATCCATCCGGAATGATTTACTTCTACAAGTAAAACTCCATTTTTTAAATCAACAACATGAGAATTTGCAGCAAGTTTTTCACCCAAAGTTAGAACTTCATCATCATCTTCTTTTTTTTTACCAATTTTTGATACAACTTTTTTCCAAACACTTAAAATTTCGTTTTCTTTATTTGATATAGCAAAATTTACAACAAAATTTGTCATATCTGTAGCAGTAAAAATTTTGTTGTCATTCATACCATTCTCCATTTTTTATTTTATAGATTTTTGTAGTTTCGTGCATATAACGTTCGTAAGGTTCACCTGGCAAAAAAGTACAAAAAAGTTGTTCATATTCGGGAAGCATTGAAGTTAATTTTGCTCTTTTATCTGGATCTAACTCTAAAAGAACATCATCCATTAACAAAATAGGTTTTAAATTTGTTGCTCTATTTAAATAAACTGCTTGTGCAACTCTCAAAATTAAAGAAATTAATCTACATTGTCCAGTTGAAGCAGTTTGAATAAATAATTTTTTATCTTTTATAAAATTTATTTTATCACGATGAGGTCCACTCAGTGTTGTTTCCATATATTTATCATTATCATGATGTTCTACTACATAATCCAAAACTTCTTGTTCTGAAGGAAAACGTTTTCCGGTTTCGAGTTGGACTTCCTTCCAAGAAGGTTCATAATTTATAAAAACGCCTTCAATTTTTGAAATTTCTTCAAAAATTTTTCCAAAAATTTCGTTAAATTGAAAAATCGCCTTTTTTCTTTTTTGTTGAATTATTAAACCATATTTTACAAGTTGAGAATCATAAACATCAAGCATTTCGTAATTATGATTTTTTAAAATAAGATTTCTACTCTTTAAGATTTTTTTATAATTTCTCATATCATCAATGTAAGTTGAATCATACATTGTTAAAGATTGATCTATAAAAAATCTTCGAGTTTCTGGTTCTCCAATAGCAAATCTTAAATCATCGTGACAAAATAAAATGCATGGAATTGTATTAATTAATTCTTTTCTATCGTGAATTTTTTTTCCATTTTTTTCAATTCTTTTTTTATTATTTTCTAAAATTATAGAAATTGTCTGAAGATTATTTTCATCACTTTTATAAAAACAATTTAAACTAAAATTTTTTTCGCCATTTTTTACAATCTGAGAATCTACGTGAGTTCTAAAACTAATTCCATACGCTGAATAATAAAGAGATTCAAGAATATTACTTTTTCCTTGTCCATTTTCTCCAACAAAATAGACCTCTCTATTAGAAAGGTCTATTCTATCATTTTTCAGATTTCGGAAATTATAAAAATTTTGATGTAAAAACAAATTATTTTCCTAAAACTAATAATTCATTGGCATTATAACGTGAATATAATCACTTTTTGGTTCTCCGCGTACAATTATAGCTTTTGTAATCGTAGATTCTTCATCATTAGAATCATCAACATTAAATTCAAAAACAACATCTTCTGTATCAATAACTTTTAATGGATCTGCTATATACTTAAAATTTAAAGCCATAGAAATATCTTTTCCGTCATATCGACAAGGAATTTCTTCGTCTGCATTTCCAATTTCTGACTCCGGAGAAATAAGTTTTAAAACTCCGGATGAAATTTTAAAAATAATTCTACTTACTTTTTTATCAACCATAATTGTTGTTCTTTTTAATGCTGATTCCAAATCAACTTTATTAACCATAAAAGATTTTGTTAAATTATTTGGAATTACTTTTTCGTAATTTGGAAATTGTCCATCAATCAAAGTTGAAGAAAATTCTGAATTTCCAAATTTTATAAAAATTGATTTTTCAACAACCGCAATATTTATATTTCCTTCATCAGGAGCATTTTTTAAAATACAATTTAAAATTTTTATAGGAATTATAGCAGGTTGAAAATCCGGAATATTTACAACATTTTTAGTAACACAAGAAAGTCTTCTTCCATCAGTTGCAACCATTTTCAAAACGTCATCTTTTTTTTCAAAATAAACTCCAGTCATAAAAAAACGATTTTTATCATCAGAAACTGCAAAAACTGTATTTTTTATCATTTCTTTAAAATCTTTTGAAGAAAATTCAAAAAAAGGAACATTTTCTGAAGAACCAATTTCTGGGAATTTATCTGATGCTTGACTTTTCAACTGAAATTTTACGCGTTTTGTAGTTGGTTTTATTGTTACAACAATATCTTCTTGTGAAAATTCAATTTCTCCAGGAGGTAAAGATGAAATTATACTCATAAATTTGTCGCAATAAATAATAGTTCTTCCTTCTTCTTGAATATCAATTGGTATTGTTGTTGTAAATTTTATTCCAGAATCTGTAGCTTTTATTATTAAAGAATTATTTTCTGCAATTACAAGAATATTAGAAAGAATAGAAATTGGACTTTTGTTTGTAATAATTTCTTGTGCAATCGAAATTTCTTTTATCATTGCATCGCGATCAAATGTAAATTTCATAAAGAACTCCTTTTTTTAATTTTTCTTTTTTATTTATTATTAAATTTTTTAAATTTAATAATAGTAATAATAAGGTCTGTGTATACTGTGGAAAACTAATCTAATTCGTTGTATTATAAGGATTTAGTTAAGTTTATAAATTTGTATGATTTATTCACTTTTTATACACTTATCCACATTTTACTTTAATGAAGTTAAATTATCCACTTTTTTTTAATATTTATAAACAAATTTTCCCCAATTTTTTCACTTTTTATATTCTTTAATTTCTCTTATGAAAAGTTGAATTTTTGATTCAAATGAAGAATCTAATTTTATAAGTTCTTCTATTTTTTCGTTTGCATGCATAATTGTAGAATGGTCTTTTCCACCAAATTCGCTGCCGATTTCCGAAAAAGAAAGTTCTGTTAATTGTCTTGTTATATAAATTGCAATTTGTCGAGGAATTACATATTTTTTATCTCTTTTTTTGCTTTTTAAGTCTAAAACTGAAATATTATAATTTTCTGCAATAACTTTTTGAATTATATCAAGAGATATATTTTCAGAAGTATTTGAAGTTAATAAATCTTTTAGTTGATTTTTTACATTTTCCAAAGTGATTTTTTGTCCCATCAAATCTTCAAGACCAAAAACTTTTTTCAAAGCAGCTTCCAAATCACGAACATTTGTTTCTACGTTTTTTGCAATAAAATCAATAATTTGAGAATCTAAAGTTTTTCCCATCAATTCAACTTTTTTTTGGAGAATTGCACATCTTGTTTCGTAATTTGGAGGAGTTAAATCTATACACAAACCGTTAGAAAGTCTGCTTACAAGTCTATCCGCCATATATTTTATTTCTTTAATTGGTCGGTCACATGTAAAAACCATTTGTGCATGTTTTTCATTTAATGCATTAAAAGTGTAAAAAAGTTCTTCCTGAGTTCCGTTTTTATTTTGTAAAAAGTGAATATCATCCAAAAGTAAAACATCAAGATTTCTATATTTATTTTTGAATTCGTTTTCTTTTTTATTTTTTAAAGAATTTGTAAAATCATTTGTAAAATCTTCTGCAGAAAGATAGCAGATTTTTAATTTTTCATCATTATTTTGATAAATATAATTTCCAATTGCTTGCATAAGGTGAGTTTTTCCTAAACCAGAACCACCATAAAAAAGAATTGGACTATAATTTTTTCCGGGATTTTTTGCTGCAGCTAAAGCTGCTTTATAAGCAAAATCACTATTTTCTCCGGGAATAAAAGTTTCAAAAGTATAAATTTCATTTAAAAGTGGATGTTTTTTCTTTTTTTGAGTATGTTCATTTTCAGAAATAATTTTATTATCATCTTTTTTTTCTGTTGATTGAGATGATGATTGAGATGAATTTTCGATTGGAGAATTATTTTCTGCTTTTATAATACAACTTAATTTTAAATTATTAAGACCGGTAACTTCTCTTAATTTATTTTCAATTACTGTGAGTGAACCTTTTGTTGTAACTTGATTTTTCATAAAAGGAGAAGCAACTGAAACTTTTACAGTATCTTTATCATCATCAACATAATTTACATTAAAATTAAATATAAATTCATTTTCTCTATTTTCTGAAATATATTGTTTGTGAAGTTCTTCCATTGCATATTTAAATGCTTCTTCATAAATTTTTTCGGACATAATTTTATTATCTTAAACTTTGAGTAATTTTTCAATAAATATTAAACTTTTTAAAACTACCATTTGTTAGTTTGTAATATCATTGAATTTTATATTTTAAAAGGTTAAAATGATTTGTTACAAATCAAAATATTTAAGAGGAAAAAATGCCTACAAGTAATTATGGTGCGAGTAATATTCAAGTTTTAAAAGGTTTGGAGGCAGTTCGTAAGAGACCTGGAATGTACATTGGTTCAACAGGTCCTAGAGGACTTCATCATCTTGTTTATGAAACAGTTGATAATTCTATTGACGAAGCAATGGCAGGTTTTTGTGATAATATCATAGTAGCTTTGGAAAAAGATGATGTTGTTCGAGTTGAAGATAATGGACGAGGAATTCCAGTTGATATTCATCCTACAGAACACGTTTCTGCTCTTGAACTTGTTTTGACAAGACTTCATGCTGGTGGAAAATTCGACAAAGGTTCATATAAAGTTTCTGGTGGTTTACACGGAGTTGGTGTTTCTTGTGTAAATGCACTTTCAGATTGGATGGAAGCAACTATAAAAAGAGATGGTCATATTTATCGTCAAAAATATGAAAGGGGAGTTGCAAAAACAAAAGTTGAAGTAATTGGTGATTGTTCATTAGAAGAACATGGAACTACAATTCGTTGGAAAGCAGATAAAACTATTTTTACTGAGACTACAACTTATGATTATGATGTTTTAAAAACACGACTTCGCGAGCTGGCATTTTTAAATTCTGGAATAAAAATAATTTTTCGCGATGAACGCCTTGAAACTCCAAAAGAAGAAGTTTTGCAATTTGTTGGAGGAATTAACGAATTTGTAAAAAATATTGATGAAGGAAAATCTGTTATTCCCGAAGATCCAATTTATATTTGCGAAACAAAAGATGATGTTGTTACAGAAATTTCAATGCATTATAACAATTCTTATTCAGAAAATGTTCATACTTATGTAAATGACATCAACACTCGGGATGGAGGAACTCATCTTGAAGGTTTTAAAAGTGGTTTACGTTCTGTAATAAACAAAGCGTTAGATACAAACGAAAAACTTAAAAAAGCAGTTGGAACTTTAGATAAGGACGAAAAACTTACGTATGAAGATATGAGTTCTGGACTTACAGCAGTTATTTCTATGAAAGTTCCAGAGCCAGAATTTGAAGGTCAAACAAAAGAAAAACTTGGAAATACAGAAGTTCGAACAATAGTTCACCAAGTTCTTACAGAAAAATTGACAATTTATTTTGAACAAAATCCAGCGGTTTTGGAAGCTATTTGTAAAAAAGCAGTTGATGAAGCAAAAGCAAGAATTGCTGCTCGTAAAGCAAAAGATAATATGCGTAAAAAATTTGCTTCAGATGGATTTGGACTTCCAGAAAAACTTTCAGATTGTTCAGAAAAACATGATCCAGCATCTTGCGAAGTTTACATTGTCGAAGGAGATTCTGCTGGTGGTTCTGCAAAAAAAGGAAGAGATCCAAAACATCAAGCAATTCTTCCTCTTTGGGGAAAGATGCTTAATGTAGAAAAAGTTCGTCCAGAAAAAGTAATGAATAATGATAAACTCGAACCTGTAATTGCTTCTCTTGGAACTGGTTTTGGAAAAGATTTTAATATTGAAAAACTTCGTTATCATAAAATCATCATCATGGCAGATGCCGATGTTGACGGTTCTCATATTAGAACTCTTCTTTTAACATTCTTTTTTAGATATATGCCACAACTTATTGAGCATGGTTATGTTTATCTTGCAATGCCTCCTTTATTTAAAGTTCAGGTTGGAAAAAAAGAGCCAGTTTACTGTTATTCAGAAGCAGAGCGAGATGCTGCATTAGCAGAACTTGGAGAACAGCGAAGTAAAGCTGATGTTCAACGTTACAAAGGACTTGGTGAAATGGACGGAAATCAACTTTGGGAAACAACAATGGATCCAGCTCATCGACGAATGAGAGTTGTAACAATTCCAGATGCAATTGCTGCAGATAAAATTTTTAGCGTTTGTATGGGTGAAGAAGTAGAACCTCGCCGTGAATTTATCGAAAAAAATTCAAGTTACGCTAATCTAGATATTTAATCAAATATTAATCACAAGTTTAAAAATATTTTAAAAATAAGGATAAAAAATGTTAGAACAAACTAAAACACCAGAAGGTGGACTTGTAATAAAAATTCCAATTGAAGATGAAGTAAAAAAAGCATATATCGATTATTCAATGTCTGTAATTGTTCAGAGAGCTTTGCCAGATGTTCGAGATGGTTTAAAACCTGTTCACCGAAGAATTATGTACGCAATGGATACTCTTCATCTTGCAAGTGGTGGAAAAACTAAAAAATGTGCAACAATTGTTGGTGAAGTTTTAGGTCATTATCATCCTCACGGAGATGCTTCTGTTTATGATGCACTTGTTCGACTCGGTCAAGATTTTGCTCAAAGATATACAACTGTAACTCCTCAAGGAAACTTTGGTACAATTGCGGGTGACCCAGCTGCAGCATATCGTTACACCGAAGCAAAAATGTCTAAAATTACGGAAGAAATGGTTGCCGATATCAACAAAAATACAGTTGATATGGTTCCAAACTTCGATGATACAACAAAAGAACCGGCAGTTCTTCCTGCAGCGTTTCCATTCTTACTTTGTAACGGAACTACTGGAATTGCAGTTGGAATGGCAACAAATATGCCAACTCATAATCTTAGAGAAGTTGCTGCCGCTATTGGTGCTTATATTGATAATCCGGAAATTTCAATTGATGAATTAATGCAACATATAAAAGGTCCAGATTTTCCAACAGGTGGAATTATTTATGGAACTGCAGGAATAAAAAAAGCATACACAACCGGACGTGGAAAAATCACAATTCGTTCAAAATTCACAATTGAAACTCACAAAAATGGAAAAGAATCTATTGTATTTACAGAAGTTCCTTACGGAGTTAATACAACAAATATAATTAGAAAAATCAAAGAATTAAATCGCGACAAACAAATTGATGGAATTGTTGATGCAAATGATGAAACTTCTGACAGAACAGGAATGCGTATTGTTGTTGAATTAAAACGTGGTGCAATTACAAAAATTGTTTTAAATCAACTTTTTGCAAAAACAGAATTACAGTCAAATTTTGGAGTTATAAATCTTGCACTTGTTCCGCAAGAAAAAGAAGGTGAACCACGTTATAGCGAACCTGAGTATGGTTTAGTTCTCCCACAAACATATCTAAAACCAGAAGTTTTAAACTTAAAACAATTAATTGCTCATTTTGTAAATCATCGTGATGAAGTTATCACTCGCCGAACAATTTATGATTTGAAAGTTGCAAAACACAGAATGCATATTTTAGAAGCGTTAATAAAAGCAATTAACAATATTGATGAAGTTATAAAAATCATAAAAAGTAGCGAAAGTACAGAAGATGCAAAACTTTCACTAGAAAAACGTTTTGATTTTGATGATGAACAAGCTCAAGCAATTGTTGATATGCAACTTAAAAGACTTACTCATCTTCAAGTAAAAGATTTGGAAAACGAAATCAAAGAACTTCAAGCTCTTATTGATTATCTTTCTGATTTGCTCGCTCATCACGAAAAAATTCTTCAGCTTATAAAAGCAGATACAAATGTACTTGCCGAAAAATATGGTGATAATCGTAGAACAGAAATTGTTCCAGACGAAATAGAAGCTATAAACATTGAAGATATGATAAAAGATGAAGAAATGGTTGTAATGATTTCTCGTCTTGGTTATATAAAACGAGTTTCTATTGATAAATATAAAAAGCAGAGTAGGGGAGGAACCGGAAGTAATAGTACATCACTTTTAGAGAATGATTATATTAATCAACTCTTTATTGGTTCTACAAAAGAATATTTACTTTTTATTACAAATATAGGAAAAGCATATTGGATAAAAATTCACGAAATTCCAGAATCAGAAAAAACTAGTCGTGGAGCAAATATAAAAGGTCTTTTACAAGTTTCTGCTGATGAAGAAATTACGACAATTGTTTCTTTAAAAGAATTCTCAGAAAATATTTATTTGTTTATGACAACTGCAAATGGAATTGTAAAAAAAGTTCGTTCATCAGATTTCCAGAATGCTAAAACAAAGGGAATTATTGGAATAAAACTTAATGATGGTGATAAACTTATTAGTGCAATTCAAACAACTGGTGATGCCGAGGTTATGCTAATTTCTCGACGTGGAAAAGCATTACGAATAAAAGAAAATATAATTCGTGTTATGGGACGTGCAAGTTGTGGAATAAGAGGAATGAAACTTTCTGAAGGTGATGAAATTGCAGCAGCAGTAAAAGTTGAACCAGAATCTAATATAATTCTTCTTACAGAAAAAGGTGTCGGAAAAAGAATTTCTTTTGATTGTTTCTCTGTTCACGGAAGAGGAACTGGAGG
>CAZIQK010000063.1:0-8970 GCA_964541735.1 uncultured Treponema sp. | reverse complement strand
TTTTTTATAATATATAAGGAGTCCTTTCAAAATGAAAAGAACATATCAACCAAGTAAAGTAAAACGTAACAGAAAATTCGGTTTTAGAGCAAGAATGGCTACAAAAAGCGGAAGAAAAATTTTAGCAAGAAGACGTGCTAAAGGTAGAAAGAAGTTGTCAGTTGCTGACGAAAAGAAAAAATACTAATCAAAAAATAGGGATGGAAACAGACTTAATAAAAACGGGATTTTTTAAACGTGAAGAACGGATAAAAAATCCCGCTGATTTTAAAAAGCTGTTTAAAAGCGGGAAAAAAATAAGTATTCCAGGAGCAAAATTATATTTGCTTGAAAATAATTTGGAAATAAACCGTGTTGGTTTTCCTTTGATTCGTGGCTACGGTAACGCGGTCAAAAGGAACTTATCAAAAAGATACAGCCGAGAAGTCTATCGTTTATTTAAATCACATCTGAACACAGGATATGATATGCTTATTTTAATTTATCCTGGAAATGACTCGTTCAACTCGCGATGTGAACAAATTCGTTTATTGTATGAAAAGGCAGGATTATTAAAACAAAAATGATAAAATGGTTAAAAAATTTTTTAACTAAATTTTTCTGTTTTTTAATTCGCATATATCAAATTTATATATCACCATTACATAGACCTTGTTGCAGATTTACTCCAACTTGTTCTGCGTATGCAATGGAAGCAATAAAAAAATATGGTCCTGGAAAAGGACTTCTTCTTTCAATCAAACGAATTTTAAGATGTAATCCATTTAACGAAGGTGGATACGATCCTGTTCCTTAAAAAACATTAAATTTGGAGAAAATCTATGGACAAAAATACAGTCTTAGCGATTGTTCTTTCTACTTTGGTAATTGTTGTTACTTTTGCAGTTTCGCCTTTAATTTTAAGAAATAAAAATCAAACAATTGATGAACAAACTGTTCAGATTCAAGAAAATGAGCAAAAAACTGAAGAAATTGAAAATATTCCTGAAATTTCAGAAGTAATTGAGTCAGAAAAAGTTGAAGAAGAAACAAAAGAACAAATTGAAGAAGAAATCATAACAATCAATACAAATCTTGCAGAAATAAAACTTACAAACAAAGGTGGAGACATTCTTAGTTATAAACTTACAAAGCATATTGATACTGATACAAAAGAAGGAATTCAAATTTCTGATAATGTAAGTAAATTAAACAGAACTTGTGCTTTATCTTTAGGTCCTGTTGATACAAAAATTTTAAATGAAAATTTTAAAATCACAAAAGAAAACGATTATTCTTATCTTTTTACAAAAAATGTAGTTCTAAATGGAAAAAAATATATTTTAGGAAAGCGTTATTCATTTAAAGATGATGAATATGTTTTTAAACTTGATATTTTAATTCATTCTGAAAGTGGAGAAGGAATTGATAATGAAGGAGTTGCTTATACAATTAGAACGTCTCCTCAAATTGGACCTCACTACAATGCAAAACAAGACAGATATGAATATCGTCAATTTGTTGCATATAACGGTTCTAAATATAAAAAAATAAATCTTGGTTCGGGACAATCTTTAAAAAGATATGATAAAGATTTTATTTGGGCTGGAATTGGTGGAAAATATTTTGTTGAACTTGTAATTCCTTCTCAATCAGAAATTATAAATGCTGGATTTTATGATTCTACAATCGAAAATGGAAATTCAGATGCACAAGCATTTATTGAGAGAAAAGCTTTTTCCGAATCTGATATAAATGATACATATTATATGTATTTTGGTCCGCGAAATGAAAAAGATCTTAAACGTTATAATGTTTCTGAAAATAACGGATGGGGGATTGGCGGAAAAAAAGTTACTCAATGTTTACAAACAAGTGGTTGGCTTACTTGGCTAGAAAATATTTTGAAATGGTGTTTGGAATTACTTCACAAAATTATTAAAAACTGGGGAGTTTGTATCATTCTTCTTACCATTATTTTAAAACTTGCAATGTTCCCACTTTCTAGAAAACAGTCGATGAGTACGTTGAAAATGCAAAAACTTCAACCTCAAATCCAAAAGGTTCAAGAAAAGTATAAAGATGATCAGCAACGAATGCAGCAAGAAATGTCAAAAATTTATCAAGAAGCAGGATATAATCCGGCAAGCGGATGTTTGCCATTGATTTTGCAATTTTTAATTCTTTTTGCAATGTACAATCTTTTTAATAATTATTTTGAATTCCGAGGTTCAATGTTTATTCCTCATTGGATAGAAGATTTATCAAAAGGTGATAGTGTTGTAACTTTTGGTTTTAATATTCCTTTGTTAGGTAATCAGTTGAGAATTTTACCGATAATTTATGTTGCAACTCAACTTTTATACGGAAAAATTACTCAATATGGAGGAGCAACTCAAGGTCAAAATGGTGCTTCTATGAAATTTATGACTTACGGAATGCCAATAATTTTCTTCTTCTTATTCTATAATGCACCTTCCGGATTACTTCTTTATTGGACTGTAAGTAATGCTTTCCAAATGATTCAGCAAATAATCATAAATAAAATGATGGCTGATAAAAGAGCAGAAATGAATGTAGAAGATTCTCAAAAAGATAAAAAACTTCCTCCAAAAGCAAAGGCAAAACTAAAAGGAAGAAATAAAAGTACAAATAAGAAACTTAGTAAAAAATTATAAAAGAGGATATAAAAAATGATTTACGAATATGAAGGAAAAACAGAAAAAGATGCAATTGAAAAAGCTGCTAATGAATTAGGACTTGAAAAAGACCAATTTGATGTTGAAATTTTGGAAACTCAAAAAAAATCACTTTTTAAAAATGGTTATGTAAAAATCAGAGTTCATACTTTTGATGATGATAAAAAATCTTCTTTTGATGAAAATATCTCTGAAAATCATACAAAAATTGTTTCAAATCCTTTACCACAAGGTGAATTTGAGCAAAAATTGATAGAATTTGTTACATCATTAATTGAAAAAATGGGTTACGATGTAAAAGTTTCTGTTGCTTACCGAGAAGATAAAAAACTTGGAATAAAACTTGAATCATCATATTCTTCAATTTTGATTGGTAGAAAAGGAAAAAATCTTGATGCATTGCAACTTTTAACAAATATTTATGCAGGACGACTTGGACATGAAGAAGTTCGCGTAATTTTGGATACAGAAAATTATAGAATTCGTCACGAAGAATCTTTAGTCCGACTTGCATATACAACTGCAGATAAGGTTCGTTCATCACATAATTCAATTTTACTTGAACCGATGAATCCTTTTGAAAGACGAATTATTCATACAACTTTAAATGATATTCCAGATGTTGAAACTAAAAGCGATGGTGAAGGCGTTTACAAACAAGTTCGCGTAATGTATAAAGGAATTCGCTAATGAAAAAAAATCTAAAATCACTTTTTGTAGGAATGATTTTGAGTTCATCTTTTTTTTGTTTTGCAACGCCTTTAAAAGTTGAAGATGTTGTAGATTCAAAATATTTAGATGAATTAAATAAAAATAAAGTTGTTAAGTTTATTCATAATGGCTCAGATGACGATTATTTTCTTGTTCCAAATTGTGATTATACAAATCTTTGTAAATCTAAAAAAATAGTAAAAACAAAAGGAAATTATCCTTTTATTTTTGAATATATTTTTCTTTTGGATAAAAAAGAGGTTTTAGAAAATAATAATTCTACAAAAACTGATATAAATATTAATGATATTTCTGTTTTGATGCGTTCTGCTTCTAAAATGCAAGGAATGAAATATTATTCAAATACGAGCAAAAAATATAAGGTTTTGTATGAACATGCTTATACAATAGATAATCCAAAAGATAGAAACAGAATTCCAGACAGAACTGAAGGTTCTACAAAAAATCAAGTTTATTATTTGATTCAAGATGATACAAGTTTTGGTGAAACAGCTTATTCTGACGTAATTGAAGAATCAGAAAATTCTATTTATGCATATTTAAGCAATGAAGATACTTTGGGAATGGGACTTTTTAAAGCAATTAATCCAGGAGATTTAGGAGTTTCAATTATTGCTGTAGATTGTGGTGAAAAAGTTGTTCTGTATATGAATATGGATGCAAATTGCAAGAAATATCCAAATATCAGCAATATTATGACAGATTCTTTATGTGCAAGAATTGAAGCTTTAAAAGAATGGGTTGTTACAATGTTTTAAGGATGTAAAAAGATGAAAAAGAGATTAAAAAAAATTTTTATAGGACTTATGTTTGCAGTTGCAGTAACGACTGTTGCCGCTTGTAGTCCAAAGGGGAATTATATGGAAACATTAAAAGGTAAAGAAGGTGTTTTTGCTGTTTTATCTACAGAAAAAGGTGAAATTGTTCTTGAACTTTTTTATAAAGAAACACCAATGACAGTTACAAATTTTGTAGGATTGGCTGAAGGAACTTTAGATGCTGCAAAAGGAAAACCTTTTTATGATGGATTAAAATTTCATCGTGTAATTTCAGATTTTATGATTCAAGGTGGAGATCCTTTAGGAAATGGAACTGGTGGACCTGGTTATAAATTTCCAGATGAATTTGTTCAAGATTTAATTTTTGATGAGCCAGGAAAACTCGCAATGGCAAATTCCGGTGCAAATACAAATGGTAGTCAATTCTTTATTACTCATGTTCCAACTGATTGGTTAAACTATAAACATACTATTTTTGGAAAAGTTCTTTCTGGTCAAGAAGTTGTTGATAGTGTTTCTCAAAATGATACAATCAAATCTATCAAAATTATACGTCAAGGTGATGAAGCAAATAAATTTACTTGTACACAATCAGATTTTGATAAATGTGTAAAAGAAAATGAAAAAAAAGCAGAAGAATTTAAAAAAGCAGAAGCTGAACGTAAAGAAAATGAATTTAAAGCTTTAATATCAGATTGCACAAAAGATGATAGTGGAGTTTATTTCAAAATTCTTGAAGAAGGAAAAGGTTCTTCTATTGGAAAAAATAAAAATGTTACAGTTGAATATCAAGGTTATTTAACTGATGGAACTTTATTTGACGCTTCAAAAGGTTTCCATCCACAAGGACATGCTCCTCTTGAATTTAAAACTGCGGCAGGAAAAATGATTCTTGGTTTTGATTTAATGGTTCAACAAATGAAGGTTGGCGAAACAAGAAAAATGGTAATTCCTCCGGAATTAGCTTATGGTGCTATGGGAATTCCACAAGCAGGTATTCCTGGAAACGCTTATATTTGTTTTGATGTAAAACTTGTAAAATAAAAAAATTTTTAAATATTTAAAACCGTTAAAAGCGAATTTTAGATTCGTTTTTAACGGTTTTTTTATATAATGAGAATTATGAAAAATACTAAAAGAAACGAATTAGCAGTTTGTGGATTTGCAACTGTAAAAAAACTTGAAAAAAATCATCCTGAAAAAATAAAAAGACTTTATTTTACAGAAGAAGTTGCTCCGAAATTTGGTGGAATTTGTAAAAAATTAGCAAAAAATCATGGAATTTATAATCAAAAACCTGCTAGCGAATTAGAAAAATTATGCGGAAGTATTCATCATCAAGGTGTTGTTGCTATGATAGAAGCACCAAAAATTCAACAACTAGATAGCAGCATTACAGACTCTTGGATTGAAAATGGAGAAAATGCAATTTTTTTAGATAGAATTGGAAATGCAAATAATTTTGGAGCTATTGTACGTTCCGCTGCTTTTTTTGGAATAAAGAATATTGTAATACCATTAGATGAAGCTCAATCTTCAATCACAACATCATCTTATCGTGTGGCAGAAGGTGGAATGGAATATGTTAATATTTATTATATTCGTTCAACTTTTGATTTTTTAGATGCTATCAAAGGTAAAATGATAAGAATTGGAACAAGTTTAGAAGCAAAAAAAACAGTTTCAGAATTAAAATCAATTCGTTCTAAAGGAAAACCCATTTTAATTATTTTGGGAAATGAAGAAAGCGGAATTTCTAAAATTGTAAAAGAAAATTGTGATGAATTGATAATTATTCCTTGGGGAAATATGAAACAAGGAAAGCCTGAAAGCAATGTAGATAGTTTAAACGTTGCACAGGCTTCCTCAATTATTTTTTATGAAATGATGCAGTAAAAAAAATGTCCGTACTTAATGTAACAATCTTTCTGAAAAATAGATCCCGTGTTGGATTTCGAGAGCTGGTTGTTGAGCAACGTCGAAACACTCAATCAACGCACGGGAATGACATATTTTCAGTAATTTTTAATCATCATAATGTTTTGCAAGAGAAATTGGTTCTTCATCAATTCTAACTTTTGGAAGTTTTGGTAAAATTGTGTAAGAATTGTAAAGCCAATCACCATCAGAAGTTTCATACGGACTTCCTTCTTCTGGAAAATTCATTCCGGTTTTTGGTGGACAGAAAAATCTTAATTTCATTGTGCTTGGAGAATTGATAGGATTTTCAAAAAAGTATGACATTAAATCAATACATTTTGTTCCTGGAGCTTTGTAAAACCAATAACCATTGAATTCCATCATCATATTCATTTCTAAAAGTTCATCTTCAAAATAAACTTCAAAAAATTGTGGAGTTTTATTGAAATGGCAATCAATTTCAACTCCTTCTGCATCTTCTGAACTACCCCATCTTAATTTTGCAGGAAGTTCAATTTTTCCGGCGTTTTCTATTTTTTGACTGAAGAATGGTTTATGAAGTTCTGACCGATACATTGAAAGCATAGGTTGTTCAATTCCAACTTGGTTATTATTTGGATCTGTAATTTCTAATCCTAAGCGACCATCATCGCGGAATTGATACATTGTAAATCCAGAAAGCCATTTTTCATCATCTTTTTGAAGACGTTCCATAAAATGTTTCATCATATTTGATTGTTCAAAAGCTCCTGTTACATCACCATCACCATTTAATTCAGAAAGAACCATAGGTTTATTTTGTCCGGTAATTTCTCTTAGTCGGTGTAAAGTTGCTTTTGCTTTTTCATAAACTTCATCAACATTATAACATGCATAATTGTGAGTTTCTTTTGTTGCAATATCAACAGGCCAACCCCAATGTAAAGAAAGATAATTATCTCCAGACCAAATGTCAGCGGCTTTGTGAGCTTCAAGAAAAATATCTTCCATTTCAATTTTTCCAGTATTTTTATCAAACATTCCGGCACATAAAATCATTTTTACGTTTGGAGCATATTGATGCATAACTTTACAAACTAAAACAAAAAAATCTGCTAATTCTTGATAACTTGCTCTTTTATTAAAACAAAACCAAGTTCCTGTACATTCGTGATTTACTCGAAGTAATAAGCGACCATAAGGGCGTAAATCTTTTGCAAGAATGATTAAATCTTCTTCTGTAAGTTTTGGGTCAATTGTAAGAGTTAAAACAACTTCCATTCCACGTTGACGAATTTCTTTCATATATTTAAAAGGTTCATCATCGCGAAGTCCTTCTCTTCCTCCGCGATATGGAAAATAATCTTCGTAAGGATAATCCCAAGCTCCAGAAGGAGTTTCTTGTTTATGAACAACGCTTGCTCGTCCGGGCCAACCTTCATCATTTGGATAATAAGTATACATTAAACTTATTCCGCGATGAACTTTTCTCATTTTTTGTAAAATGTAATCTTGACTTACATAAAGACCGCGTTCACTTCCATCACCTAAATCTAACGCACAATCAGCTGGTTTTAAAATAACTTTATCCATTTTTTATTCCTTTGTATTTTGATGATAAAATATTATAGTCTATTTTGACTGTAATATGTCTATAGAAATTGATTTTTTTGTTGAAAGTATATAAAAAATTTTCTATATTTTAGTATAGATTAAAATTTTGGAGGAAATATGTCTAAAGTTGCAAAAATAATTATAGAAGGAACAATTCAAAAGGAAAATGAAAATTACAATCAAAAATGGCTTTTAAAAACTATTGAAGATTTACAAAAACGAAAAGAATTTTCAGGAATTTTTTTATATATTGATTCTCCTGGTGGTGGAGTTTATGAATCTGATGAAGTTTATAATGCAATCTTAAAATATAAGGAAAAAACTCAAAAAAAAGTTTATGCATATTTTGCAAATGTTGCTGCTAGCGGTGGATATTATATTGGTTGTTCGGCTGATAAAATTATTGCAAACAGAAATTGTCTTACAGGTTCAATTGGCGTAATTTCTGCACAATTTGTTGATGTTTCAAAACTTTTATCAAAATACGAAATTCGTTCGGAAATTGTTCATTCCGGAAAAAATAAAACAATGGGAAGTCCTCTTGAACCTTACACAAAAGAGCAAATAGAAATTATGCAAACAATTTCTGATGAATGTTATGAACAATTTACCGAAATTGTTGCAAAAAGTAGAAATTTAGATATTGAAAATGTTAAAAATCTTGCGGATGGACGTGTTTATACGGCAAAACAAGCGTTAGAAAATAAATTAATTGACGAAATTGCAACTTTTGATGATGCTGTAAAAATTTTTAGTCGTGATGTTTTAAATGATGAAGAAGCTGAACCTGAAATAAAAGAATTTAAAACAAAACAGAAAAAAAATCTTGTAAAAAAGTTGATAGAATCTTCTTCAAAATTGCAAATTTTAACTAAAGAAGCAATAGAACTTTTACAAGATATTGGATTAAAAACAAAAATTCCTTTTCCAGCATATTATTGTGAATTTTTAGAGAAAAAATTTTAGAAAAAAATCTTAGTAAATAGAATTCTTATATTAAATTGGGATACTTACCGCTGATTCATTCAAATGTGCGGTGATGTCGCAATGGGCGTTAATCACGATAAATTTGAAGCAATTACGATATAAATTTTATAACAGAAGAAGTTCAAGAAATTATATATAGTGGTTTCGATAACTTGTCTGCGACAGTCAAGAAGTCGACCACTATATTTTGTTTGATTTGGACACAATTTTGTTCAATTCTCTTTTTTATGAGTGGAAAATATTTCTAAAAAAAATAACAAAAATTTTATTCTAATTAAAAA
>CAZIQK010000062.1:0-9357 GCA_964541735.1 uncultured Treponema sp. | reverse complement strand
GTTTTTGATGTTTATACTCCGGAACACAGAGCAGTTCGTTCTGCACACATTTTAACTGGTTTACCAGATACTTACGGACGTGGACGAATTGTTGGTGATTATCGTCGTGTTGCTCTTTACGGTATTGATTATCTTATCAAAGAAAAACAAAAGGATTTTGAAAACATTGGCGATGGCACAATGACAGAAAATGTTATTCGTCTTCGCGAAGAAGTTTCTGAACAAATCAAAGCTCTTAAAGGTTTAAAAGAAATGGCTGCTGCTTACGGATTTGATATTTCAAAACCAGCTACAACAGCAAAAGAAGCTTTCCAATGGTTATATTTTGGTTATCTTGGAGCTGTAAAAACTCAAAACGGTGCTGCAATGTCTGTAGGTCGTGTTTCTACATTCCTTGATATTTATATCGAAAGAGATATGAAAAAAGGCATTCTTACAGAAGAACAAGCTCAGGAACTTGTTGATCATATGGTTATGAAATTCCGTATGGTTCGCTTTGCTCGTATTGAATCTTATAATCAATTATTCTCTGGTGACCCAATTTGGGCTACTTTGGAAGTTGGTGGACTCGGACAAGACGGACGTTCAATGGTTACAAAAAATGATTTCCGTTTCTTGCACACATTGGAAAATATGGGACCAAGTCCAGAACCAAATATGACTGTTTTGTATTCAAAACGCCTTCCTGATAATTTCCGTAAATATGCTGCAAAAATTTCTATCGATACATCTTCAATTCAGTATGAAAATGATGATGTTATGAGACCAATTTGGGGTGATGATTATTCAATTTGTTGTTGTGTATCTGCAACTCAAACCGGAAAAGAAATGCAATTCTTTGGTGCTCGTGCAAACCTCGCAAAAGCTTTACTTTACGCTTTCAATGGTGGACGTGATGAAGGTTTGAAAAAAGGTGTTCAGATTGGACCTGAATATGCACCAATCACAGATGATGTAATTGATGCTTCAAATTATCCAATGGTTCTTAAAAAATACAAAGCTATGCTTGAATGGCTTGCTGATGTTTATGTAAATGTTTTGAATGCAATTCACTATATGCATGATAAATATTACTATGAAGCAGAAGAACTTGCTCTTGAAGATACAGATATTAAACGTACTTTTGCTACAGGTATTGCAGGTTTCAGTCATGTAGTTGATTCTCTTTCTGCTATGAAATATGCCAAAGTTCATGTAATTCGTGAAGAAGTTGATGTAACTGATAGAGCAGGAAATGTTATTGATCATTGTACTCTTGTAAAAGATTTCAAAGTTGAAGGTGATTTCCCACGTTATGGACAAGATGATAGTCGTGCTGATGAAATTGCAGTAGATCTTTTGAAAGATTTTATGACTATGATTAAAAAACATCCAACATATCGTAATGCAGAACCAACAACATCAATTCTTACAATTACTTCAAATGTTGTTTACGGAAAAGCAACTGGAGCTCTTCCTGATGGACGTCCTGCAAAGGCTCCTTTCAGCCCAGGTGCAAATCCATCTTATGGAGCAGAAACAAAAGGTCTTATCAAATCTTTAAATTCTGTTGCTAAACTTCCATATCATTATGCATTAGATGGAATTTCAAATACACAAACAATTAATCCATCTGCTTTAGGTCATGATGAAGATGAAAGAATTGAAAATCTTGTAAGTGTTCTTGACGGATATTTCTCTCAAGGTTCTCATCACTTAAATGTAAATGTATTTGGAACAGAAAAACTTTTGGATTGTCAAGCGCATCCAGAAAAACCTGAATATGCAAACTTTACAGTTCGCGTTTCTGGTTATGCAGTACGCTTTATCAATCTTACAAAAGAACAACAAGATGATGTTATTGCTCGTACTTGTCATGATGTTTTGTAATTAGCAAATTAACAAAATCATCTTAAAAATAAAAATGCCTCCTACAAAATGTAAGAGGCATTTTTTTTGTATTTTGCTAAGGGGAGTAGACTCCTTTGTGGTCTAAAAATGCATTTTTCAATTTTTAGTAGTTTCAACTAAAAATAGGAAAAGTGTTAAAAAATCTAGTTTACGGAGAAAATTTTATATTTTTAGGAAGAACTATGAAAAAATTATTATTTCTTTTAGGATTTGTTTTTATGTTTGTTGGTTGTAAAGAAGCTTCTTCTATCGAAGGTAATTGGGAAACTCGTGATTTTGAAATAAACGGAATTGTACAAGAAATTTGTGTTTCTGATATTTCTTTTACAAAATCGTCAAAGAATATTTATTCTATAAGTGGAAATTCTGGTGTAAACAGATTTTTTGGTTCTGTAAAAGTGAATAGTTCATCTTTTTTTATTCAAGATGATATGGGAAGCACAAAAATGTTGGGTGAACCAAAAGCAATGGAATTTGAAAACAATTTTTTGCAAACATTGATAGAAGCAAAATCTTTTAAAATTTTTAATGAGAATTCTTCTGAATTTCTTGAAATTAAAAATGCTGATGAAACTAAAAGACTTGTATTTATAAAAAAATAGGTTTTGTAAAAAAAGCCGAAAAAGAATTAGCGTTATGACGTTCTTTTTCGGCTAAAAACAATTAAAAACATTGCATTATCAAAGTTACTTCTAATAATTAAAAGAGTCTTCTGCAAGAATTTAAAAGACTCATTACTTCATCTGATGAGTTGCATACAGTTTAACTTTTTTGTTGGCTATAGCAAATTTTATAATCTATAAAATGTCGTAACCATTTAGTTCAACTTCTTTAAAACATCTTGATATATTTGGTCATAATAAGGCGATTTATTTAATTCTTCAAGTTTTTTGTTCATTATAAAAAATTGTATAATTTTTGGAATTTTCCTATATTGAACGAAAGTGCGTGGAAAAATCATAATGCAAATAAAAAGTAATAGGCATTTTCGAAATTCCACCTTGTTCCCACCTACATCGGTTGGAATAAGGCGAAATTTTTTGCAAGAAAATAATCGGAAAGTTTTATATTTTCTAAATCATTGACTTTTTTTGCCAAAAGTGTTTTTGCTTCTTTCAAATTTTCGTCAAGAAGATAGCCTTGAGGTTCACCCCAAGTACTTTCATCAACTTTAGATTTATAAAAACGTCCAACGCAGAAATTGGTTTATCATAAACAAAAAGTCTAGTTTAATGCCAAGTCTCTAGCAATTTCAATTCACTTTCTGTGTTTAGTGTCTGTTCTTCAGAAAGATTTCATATTATGCGAATTTTGTTTCTAAAAACTCGAGTGTGTGGTAAAAAATTAAAAAATTACGCTCTCAGACGACTTCCCCAATCTAAGCCGTCTTCACAGTTGATTTTGCCATCTTCATCGAACTTGATTTCGCGGAATTTGATGTTTCTTTTTTGGTTTATGCCATTTGAGCGTTCGCAATCATGATAAAAAAGATACCATTTTCCGTGATATTCCAAAATTGAGTGATGAGTTGTCCATCCTAAAACCGGAGTTAAAAATTTGCCACCATAAGTGTAAGGTCCATAAACATTTTTAGAAGTTGCATAACACAAAAAATGAGTGGTTCCGGTTGAATATGTAAAATAATAAGTGTCACCTTTTTTGAAAAGCCAAGGGTCTTCAAAATATCTTCGTTCTTCATCTCCACCGGTGAGTGGTTTTCCATTTTCATCAATAATAACTAAATCACGAAAATCTTCTGCCATTTCTAGTAAATTGTCTTTCATCAAAGCAATTTTTGGTGTACAAGCAGGCTCATCACCTTTTGGTTCTTTATTCTCGCTAGACCATTTATTATTTCTATATTGATCTAGTTGTCCGCCCCAAATTCCTCCAACAACTAAATAATATTTTCCGTCAGAATTAGGGAACATGCAAGGATCTATAGAATAAGAACCTTTTATATAATTTTTTTCAGGCTTAAATGGTCCTTCAGGTTTATCACCAATGGCAATTCCGATGCGGAAAAAGCCTTCTTTATCACGAGCAGGAAAAACAAAATAATATTTTCCATCTTTTTCAACGCAATCCGGTGCCCAAAGTTGTTTAGAAGCCCAAGGAACATCTTTTAGCGAAAAAACACAACCACAATCGCGAGGAAATGTATTTTCATCATTCATTTCATAAACATGATAATCTTTCATATTGTATTGATCGCCATTGTCATTATTTTCAACGTCAGCATCTTCATCGTGAGAAGGATAAATATAAATTTTATCATTAAAAACGTGAGCAGAAGGGTCAGCTGTATATAAATCATTTATAAGTGGTCTTTTTTGAATCATAAAATTCCTCTCTAAAAATCGTAACTTTCTTTTATGATTTTATTCTAAGATAAATTTTTATCAATAAGCGAAATTACCTAGATTATATTTCCCGGAATTTCTGATTGAGCATTTTTTGCGGCACACCAAGTGCCTTTTTTTAATGCTTCTAAAAAATTACCTGAGTTAAGATATTCGTACAAAAATCCAGCGTTAAAACTGTCTCCGCAAGCTGTCGTATTTACAGTTTTTATTTTTTCGGTTGGACATTCAAAAAAATCACCATTTTTTGCAGCATACGTTGATTTTTCTCCGCGAGTTACAATTATCATATTTTTATATTCCAAACTTTTTTGCGAAATTAGTGATTTCAAATCGCCATTTCCAAAAGTCTTTGAAAATTCATCATCATTAATCTTTATTATGTCCGGAATTGCTAGTTTTAGAGTAGTTTTTAAATCTTCGCCAATATAATCTGCAAGAAAAATTTTTTTAGAATCTTTTGTCATCGCACAAATCGTTGCATATAAATCATTACTCCAAATTTTAGGGCGACTTCCGGCAAGTAAAACAGCATCAACTTGTGGCAAAAAATCAACTAAATATTTTAACAATTTTAATTCTGGTTTTTGCGAGATTTGTTCTTCAGGCTCACCAACGACAATTTCTGTTGTAATTTCGTTAATTCTATCAATCAAAGTCCAACAAGTTCGCGTATTTCCACCGATTTCTACATCATAAATCTCTAAATCATCTTTTTTTGCAAGATTTAAAAATTGTTCACGATTATTTTTTCCTAGTGGACACAAAATTTTTGCACAACCTTTTTCTAATTGATTTAAAACTCGTGCAGAATTTATTGCTTTTCCGCTCGCATGTTCAACATAATGCTCTGAACGATTTACACTTCCCAATTTTACTTCATTAAAAGTAACAGAACGTTGAATCGTAGAACTTAAACAAACACAAAGAATTTTTTTCATAAAACCTCAATACTAGAATTATTCTAGCGAATTCTAAAAATCTTTACAAAACTTGTTTTTTGACGGAAAATAAAGTTATGAAAAAATCTTATTTAAAAATATTTTTTGTTACAATTTTGACTTTATTTTTATGTTGGGGATGCAAAAAAAATTCTTCAAACTTAAATGTAGTTTTTTACGGAATAGAAAATGAATTTGTTTTAAACGGACTTCAATCTTCGTTTGATAAAATTGCAGAAAAAAACAATCTTACTTTTAATTATGCAATCGTTAATTTAGATGATGAATTTAATAAAAAATCACTTTCTCCGGATTTGATAATAAGTTCTGCCGGGTTTGCAACAAATTCTTCCGTAAAACTTGCCACAAATATTGCAGATTCTTCGTTGCTTGCTGGAATGACAAATTCTATTAGAAATTCTGCAAAAATTGATGATAATTTTGTAAAAGCACTTCCTTTTTTAAACGATTTTATGAATTTGGAAGTAAATTATCTTTCTTATCCAAAAAATGAATTAGAAAAACTTTCAAATTGGGATGAATTTTTTGTTATAGCAAAAACAATTTCTAGAAGGGCAGAAGAACCAATCGTTTTTGCAGGAAAAAATCCAAGAAACTTTTTTGACATTATGGGAGCATTAAGCGAAGCTTTAGACGGAGTTTCATCTTATAATCAAGCTGTAAAAATTCTTTCAGAAAGCGAAGATAAATCTGCGGATGAAATTGCAAAACTTTTGTGTGATAATTCAGATTCTCCTTTTGCAAGTACAATTTCTTATTTAAAAAATTGGGACAAAAATCATCTTATTTGCGATTCTTCATTTTTAAATTTTTCTGAGCGCGATGTAGATGCTTATGCCGAAAATGATTTGTGCAAAATTCTTTTTATGAAACTTTCTGAGCATCGTAGTTGTAAAAACTTAAAACAATTTTCTCAAATTTATTTTCCTTCTAAAATTGAAGGTCGAAGTCGCCGTTTTACAGCAAATGTTATTTATGCAATTTCAACTTCAAAAAATAAAAATCTAAAAAATGTTTTAGCCGAGTTAATAAATTCAGAAAATCAGGCAATTTTAGCAAGAAATACAGGTTTGGCTCCGGTTTTAACGCAAGCACGAGTTCCGGATGTTCAATCCGATGATGCTCGTTTTTATGTTGCTGCCTCATCTGCTCCGCTTGCCGGTTTAGGATTTGAAACAAACATTTCATCAGAAAATCTAACTAAAATTGCAAGAGAAATCCGAGTAAGACTTTATTAACCTAGAGTTTTTTGGCCGAGTCTTTTTACCAACTCGCATTTCGTAGTTCGGTTACCCTCAGTCACTTCACTTCGTTTGTGACCGCTACGCGCTACTCAATTCTCGCGGCGTAGGCATTTTGAAAAAAAACTGTTCGTTCCCTAACTTGCTTGGGCAATCAATTTGCAAAAAAAATACAGAAATTCGTTAGCAATTTCGAATTAGCGTACTATTTATATGCGAAAATCAGCGAAATCTGTGTGAGACTTTTTATGAATTTTTTTTATATGATTTTTCTATAATTAAAAATGCAATCACACAAATTATTGCTGAAAGTAAAGAACCTAACATTGGTGCAAATCCCATTGGTAATAAAGTTTCTGACCATAATTTTGAAGCCAAATAAGTTCCGGGAATTCGCACTAAAATCACAGAAGTGGCATTATGTATAAAAGAAATAATTGATTTTCCCAACGCACAAAAATATCCCGAAAAACAAAAATGAATTGCCGCAAAAACACAATCAAAAACATAACTTCTTAAATATTGAGTTCCTAATTTTACAACTTCAGTTTCTCTTGTAAAAAGGCTTAAAACCGGATTTGCCAAAAATTGAAATGAAATTGCGAAAATTAATCCAATAGAAAACGTAATAGCAATTCCTATTCCTAGAGTTTTTTCTGCTCTCTTGTATTTTCCCGCTCCAATATTTTGCGCTCCAATCGCAGAAATAGCAGAAAGCATAGAAGATGGAATTAAAAATAAAAAACAGATGATTTTTTCTACGATTCCAACTGCAGCGGCAATATCAACTCCGCGACTATTTGCAATTTTTGTTATGATTAAAAAGGAAATCTGAATAAATCCATCTTGGCAAGCAACAGGAACTCCAATTTTTAAAATATTTTTTATTACATTTTTTGAAGGTTTTAAATCATTTTTACAAATTTTTATGCAATTTTTTTGTTTTATCATTGCAATAAAACTTACAATTACGCTTGTAGTTTGACTAATCACCGTTGCTAATGCTGCTCCGGATGCTTTCATATCAAAAATGCCAATAAAAATTACATCTAAAATAATGTTTAATACACATGCAATTGTTATAAAAATCATTGGACTTGTAGAGTCGCCCATTCCTCTGTAAATTGAAGCAATTACATTGTAGGCAACAATAAACGGAATTCCTGCAAAGCAAATTCTAAGATAAAAAGTTGCTTGTTCAATACTTTCGCTCGGGGTAGAAATAATTTTTATAATTTGTGGGCATAAAATTTGGAGAATAATTGTTAACAAAATTGAAAAAATCGCAAATAAAATTACGGAATTTCCAACAACTTTTGAAGATTGTTCAGTTTTTTTTGCACCAATTGCTTGTCCAATTAAAACTGTACTTCCCATTGCAAGACCAACAATTATTACAGTAAGCATATGCATAACTTGGCTTCCAATAGAAACTGCAGAAATTACATCAGCACCATTGAATTGCCCAATTATAAATAAATCTGCCATTCCGTAAAGAGTTTGCAAAAAGTAAGAAAGTAAATATGGCAAAGTAAAAATGATTAAATTTTTAAAAACGCTGCCTTCAGTAAGATTTTTATGCATATTGTGAGATGATAATAAAATAGACTGAAGATTTCAAGAAAAGAGAAAAACGAGTTAGTATTGACTAACTTTTTAATATTGTTTATATTTTATTAAAAAAAAGTTAGGTAAAACTAACATAGGAAGGTATTGTGAGTACCGAGCAGATTATTATTCAATGTTCAGCACCTTCATTTTGTGGAATTAAGCCTGGAAATATGTTTACAATGAGTTCCGAACTTTATTCGACAGAAGTTGTAATAAAATATAAAAAAGAATTTTTTAAGCATGGAATTCTTTTGAAAACTTTGAAAACTGGCAAGAATCTTGTAATGTTTTTTACTTACGATTTTATGTGGATTAGAAAAATCCTTGATGATTCTTTAGTTTTAGCCTATCTTAGCGGAAAAAATTATCCTGTAGAAAAAGGAACATTTGCCATTATGAATGAGTTGTTTAGACGACTTAAAGTGCAAAAAAATTTCCTCACGAGGTTGGAATTTTTTTAGGTTATCCTTTAGAAGATGTAATCAATTTTGAGCAACAAGAAGGGAAAAATTGTAAATATTGCGGATATTGGAAATCTTATACAAATACGGAAGAAGCAAAAAAATTTTGCGGAAAATATAAATGTTGTAGTCAAATGTGTAAAAAATGGTTTGATGAGGGATTTTCGCTTCCTCAGATAATCAAAAAATATAAAAAAGTGACTGAACAAGTCGCATAGTGAGGTTTTATGAAAGTTGCAATCGTTTATGCAAGCACAACAGGAAATACTGAAGCTATGGCAAATGCCATTAAAGATGCTGTTAGTGCTACCAAAGCAGATGTTCTTTTTGGAACTCCGGATGCAGTTAGTGGAGTAGATGCTTTATCTAGTGATATTCTTCTTCTTGGAAGTCCTGCAATGGGTGATGAAGTTCTTGAAGATTCTATAGAAGAATGGTTTAGCGGAATTGAAGGTTCTTTAAGTGGAAAAAATGTTGCAGTTTTTGGTTCTTATGATTGGGGTGACGGACAATGGCTTCGAGATTGGGAAGATAGAATCAAAAATGCCGGAGGAACGATTGTAGAAGAAAATCTTAAAATCAATCTTACTCCAGATGACGATGGTCTCACACAATGTAAAGATTGGGCTACTAAAGCAGTAAAATAGAAATTGGCCAAGTAGAGAGTTTTCTTCCCTCCTATAGAAAATTTTCTCTAACCGGTTTCGAAACGAACGGTATCTCAACACAATCGTTTGAGGTATCGTTCGTTCTTTTTTGGTATCTTCCGTACGCACATACATATAATGAGTTTTTTTTATAAAAATATTGATAAAATTTAAAAAGATTA
>CAZIQK010000061.1:0-9944 GCA_964541735.1 uncultured Treponema sp. | reverse complement strand
TTATAAATCACTTTCAAAAAAAAATAAAATCTTATTTTCTTCGATTTTTGCAATTGTAGTTTTATATATAATTTTTTTAATCTTTTTTTTAACAAATCGGAAATATTCTTCACTAAAAATTTATGATTTTTCAAATCCTTTAGAAAAAACATCTCTTATTGCGTTAAATAAAAATGCAAGAAAATCAAAAATAAAACAAAATGATTACGCATATTTTAAGTTTAGCGAAACTCAAAAACAAATTATAAAATCAGTTTACAAAAAAGAAGACTCTGTTTCTCTTGTTTTAAGAATAAATATTTTTCCGACTTCAAAACAATCAATTTTGTTAGATAAAGATGAAATTTTACCTTTTAAAATTGGTTTTTTGTATGATGATGATTTTGAATCAAACGAAAAATTTAAAACGCCTCTTTTTATGACAAAAAAAATTATTGTTTCAGGAGACGAAAAATCTTCTCCTGAATTTTTTGATATTTCTCTTTCAATTCAAAAAAGTGATGAAATTGAAAAATATATTCCAAAAGGATTTTTTGTTTATTCGACTTTGCAATGTTTTATAAAAGAAGCGTGTTTTGCTCCAAGTGTGATTGGTTTTGATAATTCTTCTGAAATTTCTTTTTATGGATTTGGTTGTAATGGTGGTTCCATTGATTTTTCTAATAAAAGTTTTGATTTTACAGGTTCTTCGTTAGTTTTTCCTGTTCAGAATACAAAAAATTCTCAGATGCCGGAATATTGCATAAAACTTTCTAAAAACGAAAAATATATTTCTACTTTGGAAAATCCTTTTTATGTTGATTTTAGTTTTGGTGGCGAAAAAATTTCTGTTAAAAATGTAAAAAATGCAGATGAAATTATAATTCCTTCGGCAGCGTTAAAAAATGCATTTTCGCGTGTAGAAATTAATTCAAATAATTTTTGTATAAAGACTTTAACTTTAAATAATGTAAAAAATAAAAAAAATCCAACGAACGAAGTTATAAATCCTATAAAAACTGATCCTGGATTAATTCTAAATTACAAAATGGAAAATTGGCGAAATCCTGAATATGAATTATTTGAATGGGACAGATTTTCGCGGATTTTATTTTTTGATACAAAAGATTTTGAAATTCAAGGAAATTTTTTTACGCGACTTGCATTTTTTGTAGAAAAACAAGGTTTTAAGGGCCGACTTTTATCCGATTCTGAACTGGAAGGAAAGCATGGTTACAATGCTCACGATTATAGTTCAGAAAGTATGGCAAAATTTTTTAATAAAGCAAAAGAGTTGAATTTTCCTTTAAATAAATATGAAGAACTTTTAAAGCAAATTTTAATTCAAAATGACCTTTTTGAACAAAATGATGATGGAACTGTTTTTGCAAAAGATGGAGGAATTGTTTCTATTTCGCGAGAAAGTCCTGCTTGGAGTAGAAGAAATCTTTTTGCACACGAAGGTTGGCACATGCAATTTTTCTGCGATAAAGAATTCCGCAATTATGTTTCTGCAGTTTTTTATACTTGTGATTCAAATTATCGTGATTTTTTAATTGATTATTTTCGTTCTCAACCGTCGCTTGGGTATGATACAAATGATGATTATCTTATGCACAATGAATTTATGGCTTACGTTATGGAAAAACCAACTTCTTTGGTTGCAGAAGATTTTGTAAAAAAAGCGAATTGGAAAACTGTAAATGATTTTACACCAGAACTTTGTGAATATATCAGAAAAACTCAGGGAAAAGGCTTTGAAGATATTTCCAATGCATTGAATAATTTTGTTTTTGATAAATACGGAATTATTGCAGGGAATATCTGTTTGGTGAACCGCTAGAATTTTAATAAATCTTTTAATGCCTCTAGTGTTGTAAAAGGTCCGTGTCCTGGCATTATGATTAAACTTTTTTCTAACGAAAAAATTTTATTATTAACGTTAGATTTTAAAATATATTCGGAGTAACTTGAGTTTGTGTTTCCATAATCGTTTGCATTTAGACTATCACCAGTAAAAAGTACATTTCCAATTTTGTAAACAACCGAATCTGATGTATGACCTGGAACTGTCATATAATTTATAACCATTTTTCCAAGTCGTAATTTTCCATCGCCAGATAAAACTGTCGTTTCGTTTTTTGCAACATCCCAGTCGGCGGCATAAATTTTTGGCGAATAAATTTTTTGTAAAGTTTTTAAACCGTGAACATGACTTCCGTGATTATGTGTAATTAAAATTCCAACAAGTTTTAAATGATTATCTTCTATTTGCGAAATTATTTTGCTTGTAACTTTTCCCGGATCAATGATAATTGCGTCCGAAGTTTTTTCGTTTACAACAATATAACAATTTGAAAATCCTTCTATGTTTAAGTGAAAGTAAATTTTCATAAATTTTCCTCCACATTTTCAGAATTATTTTCTGTGTTTGAAAGCATCTCTGCATTTTGAGAAGAACAAGTTTCTAAAACAGTTCCAACTTTGTTAAAAATTGCTTCTCGCGTATTTGACATTTTAAAAGAAACGTTTTTTCTTGTAGAATTTATAAAACTACATCTTTTTAAATTGCAATTTCTAAAAGATGTATCAACTAAAGTTGATTTTATAAATTGAGAGCAAAAAAGGTCTGAATCATCAAAAGAAGATTGATAAGATTTTACGCCGTTAAAATTTATCTGAACAACATCACTGGAAGTAAAAAGTGTGTGCATAAAAGTGCATTGTGCAAAGGATGAAAATAAAAGATTATTGTGAATCATATTGCAATCGTAAAAAAAAGCGTAATCAAAAATACAAAGATGCGTTTTTGTGTTTTCTGCATGAAGATTTGTAAAGGTACAATGCGAAAAGTTACAGCCTATAAATTGTTTGTTAGAAAAATCAATATCAGAAAAAATAAGTCCGTTTGCATTTAATCCTACAATTTTTTCGTTTTTTTTGATGTAATTATAAATTTGTTCTTTTAATTTTCCTGGATTTGGAATGTGATCAAGACAGTAGCCTTTTTCGTCAGTAAGATTTCCATTTTCGTCAAAATTTGAAAGTGCATTATTTGTACAATATTTTACAAGGCATTTGTTTTGCGTAAACATAATTTTATTATAGATTTATTTTTTTTTGTTGTGAAGTGCAAAAAGAATCATTAAAATATTAATATGATTGATTTTGCATTTTTGGATTCTGGAACTGGCGGAATTCCATATCTTTTGTCCTTAAAAGAAAAATCTCCAAATGCTAAATGCATTTATGTTGGCGATACAGAAAATTTTCCTTATGGTGAAAAATCTCATCAAGAAGTTGTTTCTTGTGCGTTAAAAGTTTGTTCAAAAATTGTGGAAAAATTTAATCCAAAAGTCATAGTTGTAGCATGTAATACAATAAGTGTAAATTCTTTAGATATTTTAAGAGAAGCTTTTCCAACAACAAAATTTGTAGGAACTGTTCCTGCAATAAAATCGGCTGGTGATATTTCAAAAAAACGCTGTATTGGACTTTTAGCTACAAAAGCTACGGTGGAATGTCCTTATAATCAAGATTTAAAAAATCATTTTGCATCTGATTGTAAAATGATTTTACATCCTGCACCAAATTTAATTTCCTTTATAGAAAAAAAGTCTTTTACATCAACAGAAGCAGAGATTGAAAATGAAATAAAACCTATTATTGATTTTTTTCGGAAAGAAAATTGTGATGTTATTATTTTGGGTTGTACACATTTTTTAAATTATAAAGATGTTTTTAAAAAACTAGCACAACCAGATATTGAAATTGTAGATTCTGTTGAAGGCGTTGTAAATCGCTCTCTTTTTGTGCACGACGGGGGCGTTGTGGGGGTGTCCACCGCAGAGGGGGTAGCGGAAAACTGCGAAGCAGGTTGTAGCGAGGGGGAGACTTCCCCCATATTATCAAAAGTTTTTGTTACAGGTTTTTATGACAAAAAAGATGAAAAAGAGTATGATGTAATTTGTAAACGCCATCATTTAGATTTTGGCGGAATTTTATAAGTTAAAAAGGGTTTTTGTATGAAAAAAATTATTTCTGGAAAAGTTCGAGAAGTTTATGATTTAGAAGATGGCAGAATGGTAATTGTTACTACTGATAGAATTTCTGCTTTTGATGTGATTTTGCCGACTTTAATTACAGATAAAGGTAAAGTTTTAAATTCACTTGCAAATTTTTGGTTTGATTATACTAAAGATATTGTAAAAAATCATATGATTTCCAGTGATTTAAAAGATATGCCTGTAGATTTTCAAAAGCCAGAATTTGAAGGTCGCACAATTTTAGTAAAAAAATTAAAAATGATTCCTTATGAAGTTATTGTTCGCGGTTATATGTTTGGTTCTATGTACGAAGCATACAAAAAAGGAGAGGCATTTTTAGGACATAAATTTGAAAAAGAATATCAACAAGCAGAAAAACTTGCTGAACCAATTGTAACTCCTTCTACAAAAGCTCAAGAAGGTCATGATATTAATGTTACTTTGCAATATATGAAAGATGATTTGGGTGAAGAACTTGGAACTAAAATTGAAAAGGCTGCATTGGCAATTTATAAAAAATGTTATGAACATGCTTACAAAAATGGAATTATAATTGCTGATACAAAATTTGAATTTGGTTTAGATGAAAATGGTGAACTTGTTTTGGCTGATGAAGTTTTAACTCCAGATTCATCACGTTTTTGGGATTTATCAAAATATAAAGTTGGTGGAAGTCCAGCAAGTTATGATAAACAATTTATTCGTGATTGGTTAAAAGAAAATAATTTAGCAGGAGATTCAAATATAAAAGAAATTCCTAGTGAAATTGTAGAAAAAACTTCAGAAATATATCGCGAATGCGAAAAAAGAATTTGTCATAAATAAGTTTTTATAAATTTTTAAGATAAGTTAAAAAAAAAGCCTTTTTGAAATAAAATTAATTTTAAATTCAAAAAGGCTTTTTTTTGTAGAAAATTAAAGACTTTGCTCTAATCTTTTTCTGATTTCTGCAATATATTCCCAACTGTTAAGAACTTTTTTTGCAGGAGGATTTGCTATTCGAGCAATATCACCTGTCATATAACCGTCTTCAATAGTTGAAAGAGTTGCTGTTTCAAGTTTTTTAGCAAAATCTACAAGTTCTGGAGTTCCGTCCATTTCTCCACGTTTTGCAAGTGCTCCTGTCCAAGCAAAAATTGTTGCAACTGGATTTGTGGAAGTTTTTTCGCCTTTTAAATATCTGTAATAATGTTTTTGTACAGTTCCGTGTGATGCTTCGTATTCAAAATTTCCTTCAGGACTAACTAAAACTGAAGTCATCATTGCAAGAGAACCACATGCAGAAGCAATCATATCACTCATAACATCGCCGTCATAGTTTTTAGTTGCCCACATAAAGCCACCTTCTGAACGCATTACACGAGCGACAGCATCATCAATTAATGTGTAAAAGTATTCAATTCCTGCTTTTTCAAATTTTTCTTTATATTCTTCTTCATAAATGCGAGCAAAAATTGCTTTGAAATTGCCATCATAAATTTTAGAAATAGTATCTTTTGCACCAAACCAAACTGAAATTTTTCTGTCTAACGCATAAGTAAAACAACAACGAGCAAAACTTTCGATAGATTTATCGATATTATGAATGCCTTGAATGATTCCTGGACCTTTCATTTCCATGATTGTCTTTCTGATTTCTTTGCCATCAACGCCTGTAAATACAAGTTCTGCTTTTCCTGCGGTTGGAGTTTTTATTTCGCAACTTTTATAAACATCTCCATAAGCATGACGACCAAGAACAATTGGTTTTTCCCAACAAGAAACTGTTCCATGAATATTATTTACAAAAATTGGTTCTCTAAAAACAGTTCCATCAAGTTCTGCACGAATGATTCCATTTGGAGAAGGTGTTAATTGTTTTAGTTTGTATTCTTCAACTCTTGCTTGATTTGATGTGATTGTTGCACACTTTACACCGACATGAAGTCTTTTTATAGCTTCTGCAGCGTCATAAGTGATTTTATCATCAGAATCATCACGACTTTTTAATCCTAAATCATAATATTCAGTTTTTAAATCAACAAAAGGTAATAAGAGTTCATCTTTAATTACCTGCCATAAAACACGTGTCATTTCATCGCCATCGAGTTCTGCGATAGCATTTTTCATTTGAATTTTCGCCATAATCACAAAGTATAATGTTTTTTTTCTTATTTTACAACAAACAAAAATTTTCAAAAATTGATGAGATGTTTGAATATGAAAATTATTTTTGAAATGTATTATTTATTTCGTTTACCGCTTCAAAAAGTGCATCTAATGATTTTTGTGTTGTTGTTGGACCAAAACTAAATCTTACTGCTGTTTCGCGTAAATCTAGCGGAATATGCATTGCTTCTAAAACTGGTCGATTTGCTTTTTTTGTAGAACAAGCACTTCCTGTTGAAATGTAAAATCCTTTTGCGTCCAATGCACGAAGCATTACATTTCCCGGAATATTTTTAAAAGAAACTTGTACAACATAAGGCGAAAATAATTCTTCTTTTTGAATTCTTGAAGGTGGAATGATTGTACAATTTTTCAAATTTGATAATTTTTTTACAAATTCATTTGTGTTGATACAATCCTCTTTTTTTTGAATTAAAAAATATTTTTCCAGACATTTAGAAAAAGCTATTGCTCCAAAAACGTTTTCTGTTCCGCTTCTAATTCCTTTTTCTTGTCCGCCACCTTTTAAAAATGGTTCAAAATTATTTTTTAAATATAAAATGCCAATTCCTCTTGGACCACAAATTTTATGTGCACTTAATGCGGCACTATCAATTCCGTCGTAAGAAAGATTTAATGGAATCTTTCCTGCGGCTTGAACGCAGTCTACGTGAAATTTGGGTTTTCTTTTTCCTTCTGCCCACTTTGTGATTGCATCTGCAATTTCATAAATTGGTTGAATGGAACCTGTTTCGTTATTTACAGCCATAACACAAACTAAAACTGTGTCTAAAGTTAAAAGTTCTGTTACAGCTTCCGGTGTAATAATTCCATCTTTGTTTGAAGGAATTGAAACAACTTTCCATCCACATTTTGAAAGTTCTTTTGCTTGTTCTCTTATTGCCGGATGTTCAATAGAACTTATTAAAACTGTTCCTTTTGCCGGTTTATTTAAAACTGAAAGTAAAGGGATTTGGTCGCTTTCTGTTCCTCCGGATGTAAAATAAATATTTTCTGGTTTTACATTCATTGCTTTTGCGGCTCTTTTTCGTGCGTTTTCAAGAAGTTCTCTGGCTTTTTTTCCAAGTGCATGAGAACTTGAAGGATTTGCCCAGCATTCAAAACTTTCTTCTAAAGATTCTTTTAAAATCTCTTCATCTGCAGGACTTGTCGCAGCCCAATCGAAATAGTGTTCAATATTTTTCATTTTTTATGTATCCATTTTTATTTTAAAACAGCAAGAATTTCATTATCAGAAACTTCTTCAATAACAATATCTTCTATTGATTTTGGAAGAATGAGATTTATTTTTCCATCTTTTGTACGTTTATCTTTATGCATAACATTGAGAAATCTTTCTCCAATTCCGCCACCTGTAACTAAAGGAGGAATTGATTTTGTTTCCCACCCATATAATTCTAAAATTTCTATGATTTCATTTTTAAAATCTGTTTTACAAAGTTCTTTGTTCCAACTTACATTTATAGCTCTTCCAATTCCCCAAGCAACTGCTTCTCCATGAGAAATTGCACCTAATCCAATAATAGTTTCTAAAGCATGAGCAAAGGTATGTCCCAGATTTAATAATTTTCTGATTCCCAATTCTCCAGGATCTTCTCCTACAATTTTTGATTTTGCTTTTACACAAGATTTTATAATTTGATTTAAAATATCTTTATCGCGAGAAAGAATTTTATCAGAATGATTTTTAAAAATTTGATAAAGTTCTTCATCACTAACTAATGCGGTTTTAAAAACTTCTGCTAATCCAGATTTATATTGTTCGTTAGAAGTGTATTGTGTAAATTCTGTAAAAACGTAAATATTTCTTGCTGGATAAAAAGTTCCTATCATATTTTTAAATTTTTCTATATCGCAAGAAGTTTGTCCACCAATGCTTGCGTCTGCAATTGCTAAAAGTGTAGTTGGGACTAATTCAAGATTCACTCCGCGTTTGTAAATTGAAGCGGCAAATGCCGAAATATCACAAAGAACGCCACCTCCAATTCCTATAAATGTGTCATCTCTTCCAAAATCACATTCCATTGCTGTTTTTACAATTGATAAAACTGTGTCGATATTTTTATATGCTTCGCCCGAACCCAAAATTATAAGAGCATCATTTTCGTAAATACCATCATTAAAAAGTGATATAAAATTTTGCATACATTCAAGACTTGCAACTTTTGCTCCAACAATAAAAAGTCTTCTGTTTGTTGCTTTATTTTTTGAATAAAAAAAATCTTTTAAGTCAGGAATTCTCGCAAAAAAATCTATTTTAGAATTTTTTGTTCCGTAACTTGCTTTTGAATAACAAATTTTTATAGAATCATCACTCATAATTTGAGTATTCTAATATGTTTTATCCATTTCTTCTAGTTGTTTTATATTTTTTTCAACTCTTTCAATTTCACGATTTAACATTTTTTCGTAATTTAAAACGCCATTTTTTATTCTTTCTCTTTCATCTTCCCAATTCTGTTTGTCTGTAATAAAAAGAAAATTAAAAGATGTTGCATTTGCTTTTTCTGCCCAAAGTTTTGCTTCTTGCCAATAATAAAGTCCCGCTTGATAACAAGAAAGTGTTTTTTTTAGATTATTTAAATATTCATCTTTCCAAGGGGAATCATAAAAATAAATGCATTTCTTATCATAAATTCGACCAAGTCTTAAATGTTGTTCTATAAGTTTTAAATTTATATGCATTTGAAAAAGATAACGATATTTTTCCCATTCTTTTTCATTTGTAACTTTAAAATCTAAAAATTGAGGATTACAAAAATCTGCTTCAACTGCTTTTTCTAACCAATAAATATTTTCAATACAATCATCTGGATATTGTTGATAATGAATGTGATAAAGTTTGTACCAATCTTCTTTATATTTAACCATATAAGCAAAAGTGTTTGATAAACAGATTGAGAAAAATAAAACTGAAAAAATAAGAATTTTAAATGATTTTTTCACATTTTTAATATCGGAATTTGAAAATTAAAAATTACATTTAGTTTTCTAGATTTAATATTTCTCGTATTTTTTGAAAAATTTCTTCTATGGATTTTGCTGCATCTATTCTGATTATTTTCATTTTATGAGATTTATCATTTTCGTATTCTGATATAATTTCATTGTAAAGATTTGCAGTTTTCTTTTGAATTTCGATTTTTTCGTAAATTTCTTTTTTTTCACCACGAGAATTTACTCTTTTTAGCGAAATTTCTGGATTAATTTCAAAATAAAAAAGATATTCAGGCAACGGAAATGGAGAATTTAATAATTTGGGAAGTTCTTTTCCGCAACTTACAGATTGATAAGCTAAACTTGAAAAAAAATATCTATCACTTACAACAATTTTATCATTTTGTAAATTTTCTATGATTCCATTTTTTCCATATAAATGTTCACATCTATCTGCAGCAAAAAGATAAGATGCTGTTTTTTCATCAACAGAAAATTCTCCGGCAAGCATTTTTCTTAAAAATTTACCAATTTCGCTTTTAGTTGGTTCTGCTGTTGTAATAATTTTTTGTGGAAAATATTCTTCAAGTTTTTTTATTTGTGTTGAAGTTCCGCTACCGTCAATTCCTTCAAAAACAATGAAATTTTTTAAAACCATATAAGCATTGTATATAATTTATTGATTTTTTGATATAATTTTTATAAAAAAAATGGCACAACTTCACTAAAAGCCTTTTTTTCTTGTTTAAAATGAATAACATAAAGTTTAATCGACTACGAAAAACTATTTTTATAATTCTCATTTTGATAGCT
>CAZIQK010000060.1:0-10075 GCA_964541735.1 uncultured Treponema sp. | reverse complement strand
AAAAAAATCACTACCAGCCAACGACTGATAGTGAAAAGGATGTAAACAAAAATAAAACAGGAGGAATTCCTGATTATATTAAACTTAAATAAATTTGATCTGCAAGTCCAAAACCTGCATTTTTTGTCATAGAAACAGCATATTCCTCATAAAGCATATCTTCATAAGTTTGCTGTGCAAAATCGGATTCTTGACTTTTTACAACAGTTTTTCTCATTGCAGAAAGCATTTGTTTTACAAAATAACTTTCTAATTCCATTGATTTTTCGTAAAGTTCACTTGTTCTATCAATAGTTTTTTGTTGAACATGAGGATTAGATTGATTTGCAGCGGCTCCAATTGTTTTTGAAGTTTTATCATTTGGAGAATTATAAGTTCCGGAAAATCCAGTTGTATAATCTCCATTTAATCGACCTTTTTCTGCAATTTGACTAGAAGATAAAGTTCCTTTTCCATCATCTTGTTTTTGAAGTCTTTCTAAAAGTTCAGAAAATTTTGCATTATCAGCATTATTTTTTGCAGAAGACAATGCTCCGTTTCCGTTTGTTATACCACTAAATGTATTTACTAATCCTACGTTCATAATTTTTCCCACCACTTTTTAAGAACTATCGTTTTAAGTTTACTGCTGTAGATAACATATTATCTGAAGTTTGAATTGCTTTAGAATTAAATTCATAAGCACGTTGAGCAACAATCATCTGAACCATTTCATTTACAACAGAAACATTACTCATTTCCAAAAATTTGTGTCGAACATCACCAAAACCTTCATATCCGGGACGTCCGGCAATTGCTTCTCCAGATGCATTTGTAACTTTAAAAAGATTATCACCTTCAGCTTTTAAACCAACAGCATTTGGAAATCTATATAATTCAAGTTGACCAACTTCAATAGGTTCGTTTCCACCATTTACTTTTACACTTACCAAACCACTTTGTGTAATATTTAAAGTAGAAACATCATAACCTTCCGGAAGAATTATTTCTGGCATAACTCTAAGACCATTATTTGTTACAAGTTGTCCATTTGAATCAACTTTAAAAGAACCATCTCTTGTGTATGCATAACTTCCATCATATTGTTGAACTCTAAAAAAGCCTTCACCAACAATAGCAACATCAGTATCTACGCCAGTATTTTGTAAAGAACCTTGATTCATAATTCTTTGTGTTGCACCAACTTTTACACCAGTTCCTTGTTGAATTCCAACAGGAGTTACAGTATCTTCAGTTGCCGGAGTTCCTGCCAATTTTACATTTTGATAAACTAAATCTTCAAATTCAACTCTTTGTTGTTTATAACCGGTTGTATTTACATTTGAAAGATTGTTAGAAATTGCATCTATATTTGACTGCTGACCATTCATTCCTGTAGCAGCTGTCCATAAACTTCTTACCATGTTTTACCTCGTTTTTTTAAGGGGGAAAGCCTTCCCCTACGCACGCACTTTGTTGCGTGCTACCCCTTCTGCGAGCCTCAAACGCCGGCCCGCAACGCCCGCTTTACTTTATTGTAAAACAGCAACTTTTTGCCATAAAGTTCCCATCATCGAATCTTCAGATGTAATTGTTTTTTGATTTGCTTCGTACGCCCTATTTACTTCAATCATTTGAACCATTTCATTTACAACATTAACATTACTAGTTTCTGAATATCCTTGTAAAAAAGTAGGTCTTTCATTACCTTCTGCAATATGAGCCGGACCGGAAATATCATTAGAAGAATAAAGACTTTCTCCCATTTTGTTTAAATATCTTTCATTATCAAAGCGAACAACTTTAAAACGGTCAATTTCATTTCCATCTTCAGAAAGTAAAACACCATCTTCATTTACTGTAAAACGGTCATTTTCTACATAAATAAATCCATTTTCACCCAAAATTGGATACCCATCTTTTGTTTCTAAAATGCCTTCTTTACCAATATAAAAATTTCCGTTTCTTGTATAACGTTCTCCAAGAGGAGTTTCAACTGCATAAAAACCTTTTCCATTTAAGGCTGTATCTGTTTTTGTATTTGTAATTTTAAATGAACCTTGCGAAAAATCTGTATAATTTTCGTTTGTTTCAACACCAACTCCAAGTTTTCCAATAATAGGAGCGGCATCTGCACTTCCCATTCCATTTTGAATTTTATAAACGCCATCAAAATTTGTTCTACGAATTAGAAGTTCTGAAAAAGATTTAGAAACAGTAATATCTCGCTTATAACCGGCTGTATCAACATTCGCAAGATTATTAGAGATTGCATCTAATCTATTCTGCTGAGCATTCATTCCAGAAGCTCCAGTATACCAACCACGAATCATCGTTTTCCTCCATAAAAAAAAATGTTTACACCTTAATTATTTAATCGGTTTTTTATCAAAATAATTTAGAAAAATTTTTAATAAATAAAATCTTTACATTATTTTTACAAAATTTCATTAAAAGTAATGTTTGCAAATACACAATTTCGGATTTATAATAATCATATTAAATAGAGAAAAAAGTTGAATATACAATTTTTAGGAGTACCATTATGGCATACGAAGAAGAACAAGAACCAAGAGTTCTATCAATCATTTTAGGAGGAGGAAAAGGAACTCGACTTTATCCACTTACAAAAGAACGTTCAAAACCTGCAGTTTCTTTTGGTGGAAAATACAGAATTGTCGATATTCCACTTTCAAACTGTATAAACTCTGGTTACAAAAAAATTTATCTTTTAACACAATTCAATTCTGCATCTTTACATCTTCACATCACAAATTCTTACAATTTTGATAGATTTTCCGGTGGATTTGTAGAAATTCTTGCAGCAGAACAAACTTTGGAACATAGCGGATGGTACGAAGGTACTGCCGATGCTGTACGAAAAAATTTTATTCACTTTAAAACACAAAAACCAACTCACTATATCATTCTTTCCGGCGACCAACTTTACAAAATGGATTTAAAAGCATTTATGAATGCACATATAAAATCCGGAGCAGAAATTACAATTGCAACAACAGCTGTAAATCGTCATGATGCTTCCGGTTTTGGAATTATGAAAATAAACGACAAAAACGAAGTTTGTGCATTTATGGAAAAACCAAAACCTGAGTTAAATATTGATGATTGGAAAATTCCTCCAGAAGCAAGGGGCTCGCTCCCACCAGAAAAAGAATATCTTGCGTCTATGGGAATTTACATTTTTAATGCAAAAACAATGGAAGAATGTCTTGGTGGCAAAAACGAAAAATATACTGACTTTGGAAAAGAAATTCTCCCACTTGCAATAGGCAAACGAAAAATCAATTCTTATATTTTTGATGGCTATTGGGAAGATATTGGAACTATTCGTAGTTTTTATGAAGCTAACATCGCACTTACAGAACCTTATCCAAAGTTTGATTTTTATGGAAATAACACTCCAATTTACACTCACATGCGAAATCTTCCACCATCAAAAATTAATAAAGCAGAAATTGTAAGTTCATTAACTTCTGAAGGTTGTATAATTACAGATTGTAAATTAAATAAATCTGTAATTGGTGTTCGTTCTATAATTGAAAATGGTTCTGAACTTGACGGTGTAATTATGATGGGTGCTGACTATTATGATGATGAGGACGAAAAGGTTGCAAATCATAAAAAAGGCATTCCGTGTACAGGAATCGGTAATAATTGTAAGATTAAAAACACAATTATCGATAAAAATGCAAAAATTGGAAATAATTGTCGAATCGGTGTAGACGGAAATAAATATGAAGATGGGGATCATGGCTCTTTCTACAGTGCAGACGGCATTATTGTAATTAGAAAAGGTGCAGTTCTTCCTCCAGGAACTATAATTTAACCTCCAAAAAATTATTTTTTGCCACAGAAAATTTTTTCTGTGGCTTTTTTTATGCAAAAATCGAAAAATTAAAGGAAAACTAATGGCTGATTATTTTGAAAAACTTGGAAACTTACTAAATGAAGCTCTCAAAAATGGTGAAATTCCTCAGGACGAAAAAAAAACTAACAATTTTAATACAGAAACAAATAATTTTTCCCAAGATAAAGAATCAAAACAAAAAATAAAAGATAACATTAGTCAAAAAAAGAACATTCCTACCGGCGAAGTTGTAAAATTGCATAAATATACAACAAATATACAATTTCCATTTAAAATCCAAAATGCATTAACCACGCTAGATATAGTGTACCCATTTACGATAAGAGATATAAAAATTCAATACCACAAACTATTAAAACAAAATCATCCGGATACAAAAAGCACTATACAAACTTCTAAAAATGTATCAAAAAACAGACAAATAAATGATATACAAGATGCTTATAGGATTTTAAAAGAATATTTCAGTGTTTAATTATTTTTACACGTATAAATAATTAAACAAGTATAAAATATTTTACACCACACTATTTCTAAGTCTACAAGATTTTTTTTGTTGATTTCAACAGTTCACTCTCCGCAGGTTATAATTCTAAAATCTGCAAAAAATTTTGAAAGTAGTTTCGATAACATTTTATATGTTTAGACAGCCACCGGTTGTAATTTGAAATATAAAACATAAAAAAATACAAACTTGCATAAATAAAAAGGAAAGTCTTTAGATTTTCAACATCCGTGTGACTATCTTTTTGAGGGATTTTTTATCAACTTCAATGATAATTATTCTTCGTCAGTTTCGCCTAATTTTCGGTGAAGAGTTTTTCTTCCAATTCCTAAAACTTCAGCTGTTTTAGATTTGTTTCCATTATTAAAAGCAAGATTTTCGTTTATTATAATGTTTTCGGCTTCTTCGAGAGTTATTCCCATTGGAATTAAAATATTTTTTTCTTCAAATTTTTTTTGCAATGCAGGAGGCAAATCTTCCATTTTAATTTCATCACCACTGCACATAACAACTGCTGATTCAACGCAATTTCTAAGCTCACGAATATTTCCTGGCCAGGAATATTTTAGCATAGCCGATTTTGATTTTGAATCAAAACCTTTTATTTGTTTATTATTTTCTTCGCTAAACTCTTTTAAAAACGAATGCATTAACAAAGGAATATCATCTTTTCGCTCTCGTAAAGGAGGCACGTTGATACGAACGACATTTAATCTGTAGAATAAATCTTCTCTGAAATGTCCAGCTTTAACTTCATCTTCCAAAATTTTATTTGTAGCAGCAACAACACGAACATCAACTTCAATAGATTTTTCTCCGCCTACTCTTTCAAACTTTTTTTCTTGTAAAACGCGTAAAAGTTTTACTTGAGTTGCTTGATTTATTTCTCCAATTTCATCCAAAAAAATTGTGCCACCATTTGCACGTTCAAAATGTCCTTTGTGAGTATTATCCGCACCTGTAAAAGCACCTTTTTCGTAACCAAACAATTCGCTTTCCAAAAGACTTTCTGACATTGCAGCAAGATGAACTACAATAAAAGGTTTATCATTTCTGTTAGATTGATTATGGATTGCTTTTGCAACAAGTTCTTTTCCAACTCCGCTTTCGCCAGTAATTAAAACATTCGCTTTTGAAGGGGCTGCTTTTGAAATTAAAGTTCTAATTTTATTAAGTTCTGTACTTTTTCCAACCATTTCATCAGAAAAAGATATTTTAGAAAGTTTTTCTCTTAATTCTTTAATCTGTTTTTCTTGAGTTCTTCCTTTTAATGCATTTTTTACAATTAGATTTAAATGGTCCAAATCTAAAGGTTTTGTTAAAAAATCGTAAGCACCAGCTTTCATTGCGGTAGTTGCATCTTCAATACTTCCATGTCCGGTTAAAACAATAATTGGAATTCCTGGATTTTCGGTTGTAACATGACGCACAACTTCTTCACCGTTCATTCCGTCCATTCTTAAATCAGTAATTACTAAATCAACATTGCCTTTTTTTATTAAATCTAAACCTTCTTTTCCGCTAGATGCTTTTAAAACATCATAACCTTCAAGTTCAAAATTATCTGCAAGTCCATTTCTAATATTTTCTTCATCATCAATCGTTAAAATCGTCATTTTTTCTCTCCTAATTATCTATTGCAAGTTTTTGATCCAAATGAAGCGGAAATTTCAAAGTAAAACAAGAACCAGTTTCTTCTTCTGATGAAACTTCTATTTCACCAGAAAACTCTTTTACAATTTTATAAACCATTGTCATTCCGAGACCAGTTCCATTCGCTTTTGTTGTAAAATAAGGTTCAAAAATTCTAGAAAGAGTTTCATTATTCATTCCGCAACCATTATCTTCAATTTTTAAAATATATTTATTATCTTTTACAAAAGAAGTTATTTTCAACTCGCCTTTATAAGATGATGATAATTTTTCTTTTTGAGTTTTTAATGCAGCCAAAGCATTCGTAGAAAAATTCATCAAAACATCCTTAAAAAGTTTTTCATCAATCATAATTTTACTGGAATTTGAAGATGAATTAAAAGAAACTTCAAAATCATTTTCGTTAAATTCAGGTTTTATAAAACTTAAAATATTTTTTACAATACAATCAGGATTTTTTAATTCAAGATTTGCTTTTACAGGACGAACTGCAAACAAAAAATCCATAACAAGTCTATTTAAATAATCAATTTCTTCATTTACAACATCAATATGATTTTCAACAAATTTTTTATCTGGCAAAATATTGTCATTTTCGCGAGCTTTTTTTAAGGCTTTTTGAATAAGTTGAATGTGTATAGAAATTGCACCAAGAGGATTTTTTATATCGTGAGCCATTCCTGCAGCCAAATTTGTAATTCCTGCCATATTTTCCATTCGGTGAACTAAAACTTCTTGATTTTTTTTGTCTGTTACATCACGAATAATAATAATTCGCCCACAATTTTTATTATCATTTATAAGCGGAGTCATTGTAATTGTCAAAAATCTAACAGAACCGCCACTTGTTGTTGTAGAAAAATCTTCATTACAATTTGTGATTGATTTTTCATAACATTTTTTAAAAAAATCAGAAATATCAGAATCTTCTACAAGTTCCCAAATTTGAACTTTAGAAGAATTTAAGTCATCTAAGTGAATATTAAAATTCAAACGACTTTCGGCAATTGCATTACATTGTTGAAGATAAAAATCATTATCAATAATTAAAATTCCAGCACTAATTGAGTCTAAAATTGAATAAAGATTTTTATTTTCGTTTATAACATCATTTATAAGATTACATAATTGTTCTTTATCAAGTTTATCAACTTTTTGAATAACTTTTTTATAATACGCTCTCATTGCAAATTTTAAAAACCCCATTATTTAAGACATTTAAGCTAGATAAATCTCTAACTAAAATTTCTAATGCAGCTTGCACAGATTGATTATACAAAATAACATTATCGTAACAAACACGAATGCAATTTAAAACTTTTACACTTGTTTCGCTTCCATTTTGAGTTGAACATAATTTTTTTTGCCGTTGAATTATATAATTTAAAAAAAGCAAAAATTCAATTTTTAATTCAAATTTTTCACAATTTTTTAAAATTGCAGAAATATCGGGAATTTTGCGTTTTGAAATTTCATCAAAAAAATAATTTGCTTGTTCTTTTATTTTTTCTGGTTTTATTGGCAAAAAACTTAATAAATAATCATTGATTGTTCCATTAAAATTTTCATTATGAAAAATCTTTTGTATAACTTCTCTTTGTTCAACAAGATTTCTTTGCTTAAAATTGTAAGTTCTAACTCTCGAAAGAATAGTTTCCATAATTGCATTTCTGTTTGAAGTTAAAAGTATAAAAATACAATCTTGCGGTGGTTCTTCCAAAATTTTTAGGAGTGCATTGCGGACGGCAGAAGTCATTTTCTCTGCATTTTCTATTATGATGATTTTTTTTCCTTCATCAGATTTTATGTGAGCCCAACTTTCCATATTTCTAATTTGATTTATAGGAATAGAATTATAAAAATATTCTTTTCCGGAAAGTTTTTTGCAAAGATTTTCAAGATTATCACATTCTTTTTCGATTTTTTCGTATTCAGGAAGATTGTGAGGAAAATCTAAAATTTCAAGACTTTCGTTTATTTCTCCAATTAAATTTCCAATTTTGTTTATAGAAGCATCTCCTTGTAACAAAATTCCGTCAAAACGTAAAGTTAATTTTCTAATACTTCGCAAGAAAAAATATCTTGCAGAAACTAAAAATGGAGAATTATTTTTTACAGCATTCAAAAAATATTGTTTTGCACTTAAAATCTCTAAAATACAATCTCTAGGTCCCATTAAAAGCAAATTTGAACAAGTTAATGCTTTATTTTGCAGACAATTTGAACATTCACAAGACCAACTTCCTTTTTTTTCGTTTTTACAAGAATAAATTCTAGCAACTTCCAAGGCAGCAGTTAGTTTTCCGGAAGAAGCAGAACCCGAAAATAAAACTGCTCCCGGAAAATTGTTATTTCTTATATCATTTGCAATTTCTTTTACTGTTATTTGATTTATGACATTTTCAAACATATTTTATCCTAAAAATCTTGCAAAAAAACTTTTATCAAGCCATTCAACTTCAAAAAATGGTTGTGATTTTACAAAAATTATAATTAAACAAACAACGGCAATGCCTTCTCCAATTCCTAAAATAACACCAAGTGCTCTATTTAAACTTCCTAAAATTGCATTATCAACTAAACGAGAAAAAATAATTTCTAAAAGTTTAAAAATCAGAAAAACGATAATAAAAACTATCAAAAAACCTAAAATAATTCGTACAAATCCGTTTGAAATTACATTTTCAAAAAATAGATTTCCTACATTCTCACAAAAAATACAACCACAAATAATCCCCAAAAGCCAAGACGCTTTTTTAAAAAGTTCAGAAACAAATCCGCGAATTGTACTTATGATTGTAAAAAAAATTATTATTCCCAAAAAAACATAATCTGCAGTGCAAAAACTCATTTATTTTTCCTTAAATAATTTCGCTATAAAGGATTTCTGCAATTTTTTTTGCAGGAGGAACATCTCCTACAATTTTGAAAAGTGCATCTTCATATTTCTTTCGATTTTCAAAATTAAGCATTTGTTCGAGAGAATTTTGTAAATTTTTAGAGTTTGCATTTTCTCCTAAAAGCATAATAGCTCCACCTTTTTTTTCAAAAAATTCTGCATTATCAACTTGGTCGCCACGAGTTCCATTTCCACACAAAGGAATTAAAATCATTGGCTTATGTAAAACAGCTGCTTCCCAAATAGAATTTGCTCCTGCACGAGAAAGAATTACGTCTGAACAAGAAACAACATCTGGCATTTCTTTGTAGATGAAATTAAAAGGTTTATAATCTGGATATTTTTCTTTTAAGATTTTTTCTTGATTTTCATCACCATTTAAAAGTCCGGTTTGATGAATTACAATAAAATTTTTACATAGGAAATCAAGATTTTCGTACACAAGTTGATTAATTTGTTTTGCACCGGAACTTCCACCCAAAATTAGCAAAATTGGTTTTTCGTGATTTTGAGAAATATTCGCAAATAAAAGAGCATTTTTTGCATTTGTATGATAAAAAATCGGACGAATAGGATTTCCAGTTACAATCACTCGTTCTTTATCACTGTTGCTAAGATGATTTTTAGTTTCTTCATACGAAACAAACATTTTTTTTGCAGATTTAAAATTTATTCTATTTGCAAGTCCTAAAGTAAAATCACATTCGTGAGTATAAACAGGGATTTTTAAGATTTTTGCAGCAAAGCAAGGAGGAACACTAACAAATCCACCTTTAGAAAATAAAATTGCAGGTTTTTGTTTTTTTAAAATATAAAAAGCTTTAAAAAATCCGCCAATAATTCTAAATAAGTCAGTAAAATTTTTTAGGGAAAAATAGCGACGAAGTTTTCCTGATGGAATTCCAAAAAAAATATCCGCCGTAAGATTTCCATTTGAATCGATTGCATTTTTTACAATTTTTTTGTCCATTCCTTTGGAACAACCAATCCAAATAATTTTTAGATTTTTTTTATTTTGATTTGCAAGAGATTTTAATTCATCAGCGACAGCAAGTCCAGGATAAATATGCCCGGCAGTACCGCCACCAGTAAAAGCAACAAGATTATTGTTCAATTTCATAATACTTATTATAGTGAAATAATGTATAAA
>CAZIQK010000059.1:0-10183 GCA_964541735.1 uncultured Treponema sp. | reverse complement strand
CGCAAAAGTTCATACAATCACAAAAGAAAATTACGACGAGTTTATTTAGCGTTGTCGTGCAAAGTTCCCTCATCTATAAATGTTCGTTCATTTTTTTTGCGAGTGCCAGCAGGAGTTTTTTGTCGCGGTCGGAAAGCAAAATAAATTCATGGGCAAGTTGTTTGAATTCTGGTGTAAAAAAATTATCATATTTTGAATTACTTTTTCCGGTGACCAAATATTCTTTGAAAAAAACTGTCATTGATTTGTTTGTAACATTCGTTATTGCAGGGTTTTAGCAACTTTGTCATTGTCGATTATAAGTGTCTTGAATGCCTGTGTTGCTTGCAACAACACACAAGTTTGTTTCGCAAACGTCGCTATATTTGAATGATTTAACTTCCGCATTATAATATTTGCAGTAGGCAATGGAGCACCAGCCCGTTAGGGCTGTTCCGTAGCGAAGCGGAGGAATGGAACGAAAGTGGAAGTGCGGAACTGCCGACGGCGGCTTGCCGACGGACTGCCCAAAAACTAAATTTTACTTATAACTTCTAACAAAAAATCGCTACTTAATTTTGATGCTTTTTCTTCTTCATAAGATGTTTTTACTGTTTCGTCTGCACAATCTGACATACATCGAATAACTGCAAACGGAATTTTATGAAGATAACATGTTTGGGCAATCGCGCAACCTTCCATTTCTACGCAAAGTGGATTAAATTTTTGAACAATAAAATTTTTCTTTTCTCCTCCTCTAATAAATTGGTCGCCGGAAGCAATTAAACCTTTTTGTATTTTGTGATTTTTTGCAAGTTGCTCCAGCAATTCCTGTATTGATTACTTTTTTTACATCAAATTTCAAAATCAAAAGTTGTGTACAAAGAGCGGCATTTACTTTTCCAATTCCGCATTTTATGACAACAACATTTTTTCCAAAAAGTAAACCTTTATAGAATTTTACATGATTGATTTCGATAATTTCTTTAGAAGTCATCTTTTCATAAATAGCAGAAACTTCGCTGTCCATTGCACCGATAATTCCAATGACATCGCTCATCGTCGTAGTTCCTCTTCTATTTCTGATTTTGATTTTTTTATATAATGTTCAAGAACATCTTTTTTTCGGCGAGCTTTTTCTTCTTCATCTAAATCTTGCATATCCATAATTTTTTTCCTTAATAGTAATATATTTTATTAGTTTTTTTAATCTTCATCTTTTTTCTTAGAATTTTTTGCAGAATTAACAATAAACGAAATGATAAGCATAAATCCACAAACAACGACTGCGGAATCTGCAATGTTAAAAGTTGGCCATCTTTGTAAACCAAAAATACCAAAAAATTTTACATCTATAAAATCTACAACGCCTTCCGCTCTTACAAATCTGTCAATAAGATTTCCAATTCCCCCACCAACAATTCCTGCAATTGCCCATCTTTGTAATTTTGAAAATTCATTATTTCTAAAATAAACAACTAAAACTAAAATTATTACAACAACTGGAACAAGATTAAATAAAATTCGTCTTGCACTTTCTGACCAAGTTGAACCAAAACTAAAAGCAACGCCTGTATTTGAAACATGAATTATTCTTAAAAAATCTCCAAAACATTAAATCCAATTGTGTTTACTGGAATATTTTTTACAATTAAAGATTTTGTAATTTGATTTAGAAGAATTACAATAACAGTTAAAACTAAAGGTAATATTTTTGTTTTAAGATTAGTTTTTTCCATAAGAATAAATATAACTACAAAAAAAAGATTTTTATCCACTATTTATTTATAATATGTCATTGTCCTATTTGATATAGGAAGCTTTATTTTTCATTCACGTATTTTTGTTAAAATGTCGTTCTGAAGTTTTTGGACAGTTTAATGACAATAAAAAAAGCGACTCTCTTTTGTGAAAGTCGCTTTAAATCAAATTAGATTTTTACATTAGAATAAAATTGAAACTCCAACTTTTGGTTCAATCATAAATCCAATTTTTTTCACATCATCGTCAAACATGTTTGCACCATTCGTTGTCATTTTTGGAGCAAATAAAATTGTAGCTAAAACACCACCGTTGATAGCAATTTTATCTGTGATTTTATATCCTGCTTGTAAATCTGCACCAAGTCCAAACGCATTGATATTCGATTTAGAATCATTTTCGTTATCTTTAAATGAAACAAATGATAATATTGCTCCAGGTGTTGCAACAAAGAAGAATTTTCCATTTACAGGACGAATAGCTGCTCCTAAAAAGAATGATGATGCAATTCCAGAATCGAATTCCAATTTCATAGAATCGTTAAATGGCATACCAGTCAGTTTCACTTTTGCATTTAAAGTTTTTGTAAAACCAAGATTTGCTTTCAAAGATGCACCAAGTAAATCTGTAAAATAAGCATCTACACCAACAGAAAGTCCAACAGGAACATTAGAAAATATCATTTCGGTATTAACAGTAGATCCAAGAAAATCTTGTGATTGTGAGGAATTTACAATTTCAATAGGAAGAGCAAAATCTGCATCTACTTTGAATTCTACTGCAAAAACAGAACCTAAAAGAGTTAAAGTTGTAATAACACTTACCAATAATTTTTTCATTTCTATCTCCTTTTAATGAAAAAAAATTCTGAAATCTGAAATATAAATTCAGATTTTCAAACCGCGAACGAGCGAAGCAAGTTCGCGGTTTGAGTAGATTAGTCAATCTACTCAAATCTTATAAGATTTGAGTTCGTCGCCTTCGGCGAAAAATGAGATAAAAAATACAGAGTTATTTATGCAAAATTATTTTTGAATTTTATTTGCCAATTCCCCAAGATTTTTTTGCAATTTTGGCAGTTTGCTTTGCTACTTTTGATGGAATTTCCATTTTTGCAGGCAAAACAAAGGCAGATAAACTGTTTTCTGTCAGGGAATTTGGAAATCCGTGCATTTTATACACACTAGATGAAGTTCTTCGCTATGGTGATGTTCTTAATATCATTTAGGCTGATAAAAAAGACAGAATTGTTGAAAGAAAAGAAGTTCCTCTTTTTGAAAATGATGCATTTCGCGAAGCTGTAATCAACGCTTTTGTTCATAATGAATGGGTCACAGAAAATGAACCAATGATTACAGTTTTTTCCGACAGAATTGAAATTCTTTCTCGTGGAGTACTTGCTCCAGAACAGACAATCGACGTTTTTTTCAGAGGAGAATCAATTCCTGTAAACAAAAAGCTTTCAGAATTTTTTTTACAACTTCATATTAGTGAAAAAACTGACCGTGGCGTTCCAAAAATCACCAATATTTACGGTAAAGATGTTTATGAATTCCATGAAAACTCAATCCTTGTAAAAAATCCCTTTCAACTGGATTAACGAGGTGGGTGATAAAGTGGGTAATATTTCTCAACTAAATGATACTCAAATAAAAGTATTTCCAGTAGTAAAGCAGCTGAATTAATCAATGTAAAAATAAAAACAGCAAACAGGCTTCTTGTTAAAGCTGTTGAAACGGGAATTCTAACTACTGAAGGCAAGAATAAAGCACGAACTTATTCATTAAAAACATTGGATATTGAATAATGCTCAGAAATATAATGTTAGACCAGGGAAAGAAAAGGTGACTGTTCTCAAAATAGGAAATTATGCAGGCAATAAAAGAAGGAAAGATTTCTCTTGCAGAGCTAAAAGATCAGACGAAGAAAATGGGGGTTAAAGTGGAGTAAAACAGCATGGAGACGAAAATAATACAAAAAATAAACTTAAAAGAACTGGCGGGAAATGTTGAAGAGCAGAATGATGAATCAGCCTGCTACTGGAATAAATATACCGGCGAATATGTCTGGTGCAGGACAGCGAAATTTCAGCCATTCAGTTTAAACGTTTACAAAGCTTGGAATTGTCCGAGCGTAATACCCGAGCACGGTTGACGAACAACAATTTAAAGATTTACAAGAGTTTTATCACCCACCTAAGTTTGACAACGCTCAATAATTTCTACATTTGCATACATTCTTTTCTTTTCATTGCACAAACGCCTTTTTTTCTTTATCATTTTATTTATGAAAGAACTTGAACTTAAATATGGATGTAATCCAAATCAAAAACCTGCACGGGTTTTTATGGAAAATGGCGATTTGCCTATTAGTGTTGTAAATGGCAGACCAGGATATATCAATCTTCTTGATGCTTTAAATGGTTGGCAACTTGTAAAAGAACTCAAAGAAGCAACAGGACTTCCTGCAGCAACTTCTTTTAAACATGTTTCTCCTGCTGGTGCGGCAGTCGGAATTCCGCTTTCAGATACTCTCAAAAAAATTTATTTTACAGATGATGTAGAACTTTCTCCTCTTGCTTGTGCCTACGCAAGAGCTCGCGGTGCAGATAGAATGTCATCTTTTGGAGATTTTATTGCACTTTCTGATGAATGTGATAAATCAACTGCATTGCTCATAAAAAAAGAAGTTTCAGATGGAATTATTGCTCCTTCTTATTCAGATGAAGCTTTAGAAATCTTAAAAGCAAAAAAAGGTGGAAAATATTGCATGATTCAGATTGATGCAAGTTATGTTCCTCCTGCACTTGAACAAAAACAAGTTTTTGGAATCACTTTTGAACAAGGTCATAATTTTATAAAAATTGATGAAAATGCACTTTCAAATGTCGTTACAAAAAATAAAACCTTAACAGAAAATGATAAACGAAATCTTATTATTTCACTGATTGTTTTGAAATATACTCAGTCAAATTCAGTTTGTTTTGTAAAAGATGGGCAAGCTATTGGAATTGGAGCAGGTCAACAATCTCGTGTTCATTGTACAAGACTTGCCGGTCAAAAAGCAGATAATTGGTGGTTACGACAGTCGCCTAAAGTTTTAGGTTTACAATTCGTTGATGGAATAAAACGTGCTGACCGCGATAATGCAATTGATGTTTACATTGGTGAAGAATATATGGATGTTTTGGCAGATGGAAAATGGCAAAATGTATTTAAGGTAAAGCCTGAAGTTTTTACACGCGAAGAAAAATCCGATTGGATTTCAAAAAATACGGATGTTGCTTTAGGTTCAGATGCATTCTTCCCATTTGGAGACAATATTGACAGAGCTTACAAATCCGGAGTTACGGTGATAGTTCAACCGGGTGGTTCTGTTCGTGATGATTTAGTTATAGCCGAAGCAGATAGTTACAATATGACGATGAGCTTCAATGGAATTAGATTATTTCATCATTAATAAGAAAATCTGTGAATTAATAAAAAGTGGTGGTTGAGAAAAGTCGAAACCACCACTTTTTATTTGTAGTCAATTTTAAAATTGTATAAAATCTTTTTCATTTTGACAAAAAAGGCAAATATCACATAAAAATCTACTTTTATTTTTCAAATTTTACATGAAAATTCAAAATATCATTTAACGAAATATTTTTTTTTGAGTTGTATTCTTTTAAGATTTTCTTTATTTCACTTTCAACTTATTTTGTTGTTTTTGGATTGAGAGTTTTCTATATGATTTGAATTGTTATGATTTGAATTGTATGTTAAATCAAGATGTAGGTAAAAAAAGATTAATTTTGACTCTGTTTGATATTACATCTGAAAGAACTGTAGATTCCTAACTTGATTCGAAATCTACAGTAAAATATTGTTTTTTATAGATGCTGAAACAAGTTCAGCATAACACTTTGCCAGTAAAATTCAGTTGCTTTGTAGAATTAAACCTTAATTTTGAGAAAATATTACAACTTGCATCACTTGCACCAATAAACTTCTTCAATTTTAAATGTAAATGGATTTACGGTTGTGTTATTGCACATTGCGATTGCTCGAACGCCTGGCATAAACATCAAACTTGTAAAACTGTATTCATCTCCATTGTAGTAAGAAGCTAAATCCGTGTAATCCCAAACATCTTCATAATCGCGGAATTGATATGCAATGCAGTTTGCACCTTGTCCTCCAGCACCGCCGGCTCCGCCCCAAGAATTTGTTGGATCTGTAGACATTTTCCAAACGATTTTTTTAAGTCCGTCATATTCTGATGTAACTGTTACAACACAACTTGTGATATTTTCCATAAATTCGTGATCTGTTACCGGAATTGGAATTAAAATTTGTGAATAATTTCCCAAAAATGTAACATCAAGAGTTCCATCATCATTTAAAACTAAAGTTGAATCCGTTTCGCTTGGTGTTGTGATTTTAGATAAATCCATAATGTACGCAGAATGATCATCATTCCATTCGCCGACCTCAATCGGTTCCAAAGAATCATCAAATTCAAACATTTTTAACTTTGCAACAGCAGAAGGTTTTTCTGCATTTGATAACTTTTTTTTTCTACAATTAGCAAAAGTTAGGATTGTAATTGCATAAAATATGATTAATGCGGTTTTTTTCATTTTTTCCTCCAAAGTCATTAATTTAAGTGGCAGGTGGTTGAAACTTTAAAAATCACATTATTTCAACAAACTAAATGTCCACAATTAATAGCATTAATATTTAAGTAAAATTCTATTTTAGAATTCATAAAAGTCAATGGGAGATTTTACCGATGATAAATGGATAAAAAAAAAGACCGCAGATAAAAAATCTACGGTCCCTTATAAAAACTATTTAAAACTATTTAGCGATTTTTATATTTGCAGGATGTTCCATTGCATCTACAGAGCAACGAAGTGCTAAAGAACAACCTTCTTGTGCATCTTGGCTGACTATAAATTTAACAGAACCTTTGAATTTTTTTCCTGCGACAACATTTTCTGCAAATGGATGATTTGAATCATCTGGATCTTCACAAATTACAGCCCACCAATTTACAGCAGCTGTATTTTCAATAAGTTGAGATTTAATCAAAGAAATGTCTGTATCAGAAACACCATTGAAAGTGATTGTAATTTGATCACCTTTAATTGGTAAATCTCCACCGAATGCTTGTCCTAAATCAATAATTGCTTGCCAACCGGAAATTGTTTTTGTATCAGCAACACCATCTACCCAAGGATGATCTGCTTCAATTTTATAGAAAGCTGCATATTTTCCAAGGTCAATCTTCCATTTTTTAGCTTTTCTTTGAACTTTTGCAACTGGTTTTGTTGTTGTAACACCTGTTGTTTCCAATGTGATTTTTGATGGAACACCAGCTTTTCCATATCCTTTTCCAATAAGAGCAGGATCATCATACATAAGACAAACAGAAACATCACCGAGAGCGTCTTTTTTAAGAACATAAGACCAAACACCTTCGTAAGTTTCTCCTGCTTTTACATCAGTTAATAAAGGTGGCAAATCTTCAGTGTTTTCGCCAGTAATAACTGTCCAATAGTTAGCTTTTGCAGATGCATCAATAACATTTATTGAAATTACAGGAAGATCTACATTTGATGTAAGTTTGTAGTGAAGTTCAATCGTATCACCAGCTTTTGGTAAATCACCTTTTAATTGTGTTTTAAAAGATGGGAGTGGATTACTCTGATAATTTTCTGCATAATTGTTTTTTGGACATTCAATATTTTTCCCATTTTCATTTTCTGCTAAATCCAAAACATAGGTCATTGGATGAGCTGCAAAAACAGAACCAACAAAAGCAAGTGCAGCAACAGCTGACACAATAATCTTTTTCATACTTTTTTATCCTCCAAAGTATTTTTATTTATTACATAAATAATATCACAAAAAAGTCAGTTTTCAAGAAAAAAAGAATATAATTACTAACAAAAATGTTTTTCTATTTTCAACTGACACGTTTCGCTTAAGAAAAGTGCATTTTTTACAATGCAAGACGCATCATCTCTCGCTAGAGATAGGATAGCGTTTTGATTTTTTAGAGAATTTTTGATTTAAATTTTGAATATTAGAACCACGGCCAACAATTTTCTTTCACAGAGAAGATTTCTTCGTCGCTAATGCTCTCCGCAATGACGTTTTTCTACAAAGTGTGAGTCATGCTGAATTTATTTAAGCATCTGCAATGAGATTCTTCGCTTTTCTCAGCATGACGGTCTTTTGCCATTTCGTTAGACTCAATCACCATACTAAAACAGCTTAATCGAAAATTCTTTACAACTAAAAACTGGAATTCTGGAAATAGGAGCATCTATTTTTATTGTCTGTCCACCATCATATTTTTTTTGCGAAAAAGTATCTGTCCATTTAGAACCGCCTGTTAATTTTGGAAGATAAACTTCGCATTCTGTTTGTCCTTTTTCAGAAATTGGGCAAACTAAAAGTTTTTCTCCAAACATATATTCATTTTCGATTTTATAAACATTTTTATCATCATAAAAATCATACATAAGAGGTCGCATAACTGGAGAACCAAAATTATGAGCAGATTGCATAACTTCTTTTATGTAAGGTTTTAATCTTTCTCGCATTTTTAGAAGTTCACTTAAAATTTGGTAAACATTTTCTCCAAAACTCCAAACTTCATTATCTTGCCCACTTTCCATTTGTTTGATTTTTTCACCACGAATTTCGTGATAAGGTTTTTCTAGAGGTTTAAATGGGGGACGTTCCCCATGAAGACGCATAACTGGACAAAAAACTGCCCATTCTGCCCAACGAACAATCAATTCTCTAAAATCTTCGCTTTTTATATCTCCACCCAAAAATCCACCGGCATCTGTTGTCCACCAAGGAATTCCTGCCATATTCATAGAAATTCCCGCTTGTATCTGATTTTTTAGTGATTTAAAATCTGAATGAACATCTCCACTCCAAACAACAGTTCCATATTTTTGACTTCCTGCCCAAGCACAACGAATCAAACTGAGAGGTTGTTCTACCCCATTTTCTTTTAAGCCTTCATAAAATCCTTTTGCATAAAATTTTGGATAAATATTTGAACATTGCATTGCCGGTCCAAGATGATATTTATAATGTTCAAAATTATAAAGTCCATATTCAGGTTCCGCTTCATCAAGCCAGAAAAGTTGAATTCCTTTTTTAAAATAGTTTTCTTTACATTTTTCCCAAACATATTTTCTTGTTGCTGGATTTGTCGTATCAAAAAAGACAGTATTTCCCATCCAATCCATATTAAAACCATCTTTTTTATCAAAACTAATCAAAAGTCCATTTTCTGCCATCTCTTCAAAATTTTCGGAACGTTCATCAACTGTAGGCCAAACACTAACCATAAGTTTAATATTCATTTCGGAAAGTTCTTTTACCATTTCTTCGGGATTAGGCCAATCTTCTGCATCAAATTTAAAATCACCTTGGCATGACCAATGAAAGAAATCGATAACGATTACATCAATTGGCAGATTTCGTTTTTTGTATTCTCTTGCAACTTTTAAAACTTCATCTTGAGTTCTGTAACGGAGTTTGCATTGCCAAAATCCCATTGCAAAATCCGGCATTAAAGGAGTTCGCCCCGTAACAGCTGAATAATTTTCTTCAATTTCAGAAGGAGTTCCGCAAGTAACCCAATAATCAATTTTTTTCGTATTTTCTGCAATCCAAGTTGTTCCATTCGTTGCAAAACTAGCACGTCCAATCGCAGGATTATTCCATAAAAATCCGTAACCGCGAGACGAAACTACAAAAGGAACAGTTGCTTGAGAATTTTTTTGTGCAAGTTCGAGGTCTGTCCCCTTTTTATCCCAGTGACTGTCTTGATATTGCCCCATTCCGTACAAATGTTCATCATCATAAGATTCAAAACGAACTGTTGCTTTATAATCAAAAGTTTGAGGATTTGGAATAAGTTCTCGCCCATTTGTATTTGTCGGAACACAAAATCTATCTATTCTTCGCCGATTTCGCCATTGTTCTTCCAAAAGTAAAGATTCTTTTCCATTTTCAATTCTCCAAAAACTTATCCAGTTTTCGTGATTTACTCGAACTTGCATTTTTCCATTTGTAAGCGTTGCAATTTGTCCAGAAGTTTTTTCTACATTTTCAAAATGTTCAGCCCAAGGATAAGTTGTATCAACTGTTTTTATGGAAATTTCAGATTTTAGATTCTCGGGACAAATTTTTTCTTCAAGAGCCCAACTTTCATCATCCATTTTTCTGTCTAAAGTCATTCTTACACGAACAGAATTTTTTCCCCAAGATTCAATCCAAACTGTACCAAATTCATCTTTTATAATTAAACGATTTTCTTTTTGTTCTAACATAAATACAATTTTACTTTTTAACTGATTTTTCGCAAGAGAGGATGGGGACAGACCCCTATTTTACAAAAAAAACGACCTTCCCACCCTAACATT
>CAZIQK010000058.1:0-10323 GCA_964541735.1 uncultured Treponema sp. | reverse complement strand
CTTAAATTCTTTACTGTACTTCATTATCGTACCCTCATTTGATTTTCGGGTGTTTATCGACTGTACTTTTATGTTAACCTTTCATATCATTATTTAGGGGTCTGTCCCCTAGCGAAAAAAAATTCTTAGTTTTTTGGCCGAGTCAGTTCACCAACTCGCATTTCGCAGTTCAGTACCCCTCAGTCTCTTCACTTCGTTCGAGACCGCTACGCGCTGCTCAATTCTCGCGGCGTAGGCATTTCTCATAGAGATCTGTCCCTACGCAAATATTCTTCATTTTTTAGTTTACCTATCTGCTACCACATTTTACGTTTTTAAAAGTGAATTTCTCGCAAATTACGCAGATTCTTACAGATTATTTTTATGTATATTTTGCATAGAAGAGTTGTCCCTTACAAAAAAAAATCCCACCTACAAAAAGTAAGTGGGATTTAGCTGGGCCGACAGGATTCGAACCTGTGGAATGCAGGCACCAAAAGCCTGTGTCTTACCGCTTGACGACGGCCCAATTAAGAACTGTTTATATACTAATCTATTTCGCCAGAAGAATCAATATGTCCAGCGTTATATTCTGCTAAAATTTTTTCTTGAAGTTCAGTTCTAAATTCTGGACTAATTGGATGTGCAACATCTTTGTATTCACCATTAGCAGTTTTTCTACTTGGCATAGCAATAAACAATCCGTTTTTGCCTTCAATAATCTTAACATTATGAACAACAAAACAGTTATCAAATGTTACAGTAACATAGGCACGAAGTTTTCCTTCATCATCAACCTTTCTGATTCTCAATTCGGTAATTTGCATTATATTACCCTCCGCAAAAAAAATTAGTGCAAACTATACAGTACGCACAAGTTTACATTTCCACGACTCAGCAAGCAAATCACTAACATTTTCCGCTTGTTGCTCTAAAGTAAACACACCAAAAATAGTTGAACCTGAACCTGACATTTCAGCATAACAACATCCAGATTTCTTTAACTCACTAACTGCATTTCCAACATTTTTTAATTTATTCGAAATCACAGGAGTAAAAGAATTTTTAAATGTCCACTTTTGAATATCAGAATTGTAAATTTTTTCTAAATCCCAAAAATCTGGACATTTTATTTGATTTCCACTGGAAATTTCTTTATCAACCAAAGAATAAGCTTCTTTTGTTGAAGAAAATTCATCCGGGAAAATCAATAACAAATACAAATCATGTCTAGGTTTTATTTCTTTTACTATTTCACCACGACCAGAAATCAAAGCACACCCTTTTCCATCTTTATCGCAATGCATAAAAAAGAAAACATCACTTCCTATTTTGCTAGCAATATAATCAAGTTGATTACTAGAAAGCGAAACACCACACATTTTTTCAAGCACGCGAACCAGTGCAGCAGCATCAGAAGAACCGCCACCAAGACCGCCTCCACTGGGAATTTCTTTTTTTAGTTCAACAGAAATTCCAGGAACTGCAATGTCTACAACATCACAAAATGCTTGATATGCACTTGTAAGAGTATTGTTTTGGGGAAGAAAGAGAGAATCACAATGAACAAGACAACATTTTTCTTCAATTTGAGTAACAATCAACTCATCATATAAGTTGATTGTTTGAAAAATACTCTCAATGTTATGAAATCCATCACTGCGAACTGGAAGAACATTTAAATTAAAATTAACTTTGGCATACGCACGTGTATGAATTTTATTTACCATTTTCATAAAAATTATATATCACAAATTTTGATTCGTAAAGATTTTTTTTATTTCCCATAGACATAAAACGCCTTATGATTTATATTCTTAGTGATTCAAAACTCTTTTAAGGATTTTACTTTAGAGGTTATTTTTTATGTCTTATTCCAATTTGGATTTTGAGGATTCGAGTTTATCACTTTCTTTCTCGTTGGATGACGATTTTGATGATTTTGACGAAAAAGATTATGATGAAAATTTTGATGATTACGATGATGAAGATGAGGCATTGGACCAATTCGACGATGAAGACGACTTGTATTATGATGACGTTTTCAAAGAAGATGACTTTGATGAACCTTATGATGACGTTGAAGACGAAGATGGTTATAATCGTTACGTCCAAGATAATTCCGAAGAATTAATGGACGACGACGTTTTAAAGTTTAAAGATGAAGATTAAAAATCTAATTTTTTTCCCTTAAACCAAAGTTTTTCTAAATCATAAAAATTTCTAGCAGTTTCCGACATAAGATGAATAACAATCGGTCCTAAATCGATTAAATTCCAATCATCTCCGTCGGGACTTTTTCTATTTGTAACGTGAATTTCTAAATCATTCTGCTTAATATAATCTTTTACTTGTTTGTAAAGACCTTGCCAATGAGTAGAACTGCTTACCGTTACAATAACAAAATAATCTGTCCAACTGTTTAAGCCACTTATATCTAAAAGAGTAACATCTTTTCCTTTTCCATCTTCCATTAATTTTGCAATTTCTTTTGCTTTTTGTTCTGTTGTTTTCATTTTTTTTTGAAGATTTTATTTTACAACATATTGACCATTAAAATCTTTGCCAAGGATGATTGTAAAGTCAACATCTGCTCTAGAATTATCTTCTTCCTCCATATTAGAATCTGGTTCTTGAATATTTGTACAGTGAATAAAATCACCTATCATTTTTGCAACAGCTTCGTTGCCAATATGATCAATAATAATTGTTTCGTCGTAATCATTTCTGTCGGCATTAATTGCACTTAAAACATCATAACTTGCATTTTGGAACAAAATTGACGTGTTTCGTGCAAGCCCTTGAACTGTAGTTCCATTTTGAATTTCCAAAACATAAACTCGCGTATCCAAAACATTTCCGCTTGGAGTAAGCATACTTACAACTTGTCGCACATTATTGCGAATATTTTCGCCATTGTTTAGTGGTGTCAAAAGAATTTTTCCATCAACATTACGCAAAGAACCTGTAATTGTTTGTTTAAAAATTGATTCTGTATCAGTTTCGGAAATTGTTCTAAGCAAAAGTTCTGTTTCTTCACTTTTAAGATAAGTTTTAAACATCTGCTCATATTTTTTAAAATTATTTTTATTAAAAATAATAAATTTTTTATCATGAAGTCCAGAAATAAATGCTGCCATAACATTTTGATAACGTTCTTGTATGTCCGCTCCTGATTCATCTTCAAGTCGATAATGAAGATATGTATTAATTTTATCTCCATCAAGATTTACCGAACCTGAAGGCAAAAGCCATCGTCTTCCATCTTCGCTAGTTACATCAATCGGTTCTGAAATAAAAATTCTCATTCCGCCAAGATAATCACAAAGCATAATAAAATTATCAAGCGAAATCTCTATTGTATAATCAATTCCAAGACCAATTAAATTTTCAACTTCAATTTTATAATCAGCAATTCCATTTTCGTTGTAAACCATATCAATTCTGTCAGTACGATTCAAAGAACGAAAAATTGAACCTGTATAACATGGAATATTTATCAAAGCAGTTTTATTTCCTTCTGGATTGTAAATCATTACACTTGAAAATAATGCTGAAGAATCATCATCTTGAATTACAAAAAGAATTTTTACAAGTTGATTTTGTTTTAATTTATCTTTTACAACATTCGTTTTTAAAGAAAGTGAAAAAATTATTGCAACCGCAACTATAATAAAAACAATTAAAGCAATAAAGATAAAACCTTTTTGCTCATCACGAATTTTTTTCATCTATTTTCCTTATTATAAAATTCAAAAACCTCTTTTGTTCCGGGATAAATATCATATCCTCCGTTTTTAAATTTTTCATTAATAAATTCATAACTTTCACGAAGAACTACATAAAACATTTTATCTAAATCCATAGACAAAAGGGTTTCACGATATTCTTCTGTAGATTGTGGTCTTCCCGGTTCTATTTTATCTGAAATAAATAAAATTTTTGCTAAATCGCACATTCCGATTTTTCCTGAAGTATGAACTTCTACCGCTTGCAAAATATCTTGATTACTTATTCCAAATTTTTCTTTCAGCAAAACAGCTGCCGCTCTTCCATGTAAAATTTTTGGATGTTCTAATTCATACTTAATAATTGGAGTTTTATTTCGTTTTGAAATTTCGATTAAATCTTCATCAGACATATCTTTACACATATCATGAGAAATTCCTTCAAGATAGCCCAAATTTTCATCAATTCCAAATTGTCTACAAAGTCTAGCACACATTTGAGCAACACGAACTGAATGTTCATAACGTTTTTGTTTTACATTTTCTTTTGTGTAAATATCAATCTGTTTTATCAATTCTAAATAATCAGTTTTCATAAACACCTATTTGTACAAATTATTATTAATAATATACTCATACACAGATTTTGGAACAAGATATTCAAAACTTTTATTTTCTACAACTCTATTTCTAATTTCGGTCGAAGAAACTGAAACAACTGGTAAATCTAAAAAAACACAAGGGAACTTAAATGCATTTTTATCAAATTTCACATTAAAATCACCTTTATAATTTCCAATCGGTTTATTTTTATGATTTTTTGCATTTTTTGTTTCGATTCTTGGAAAAATTGTAATTTGAGCAAGTTCTGAAATCAATTTTGGTTCTTTCCATTTTTCGAATTCAGCAGCAATTTCTTCTCCCATCAAAAGTGCCGGTTTTTGCGAAAGTTCGTTTTTATATTTTTCAATGATAAATTTGATTGTATCAACAGTGTAAGAAATGCCTTTTCTTTCAATTTCGCAAGTTTCTAGTTCAAAAACATCGTTCGGAACAGATTTACAAAACCGATTTACCATTTCTACGCGCTGTTCAACAGAAATTTTTTCTGAAATTTCTTTGTGAGGCGGAAAATATGTCGGAACAAATAAAACTTTATCGTAGGCATATTCTTTTATCATTGTGTCTGCCATCATAGCATGTCCAATGTGAAGAGGATTAAAACTTCCGCCTAAAATTGCAAGTTTCACGATTCACTTCCCGGATATTGAACATCATCGTCATCATCTATTTCAAAATGAGAATTCATAAAATTTGAACCAAATTCGCTTTTTTGTTCAGATTTTTTTTCATCTCGATTTTCAAGTTTATTTACAAGTTTTAAAATTTGTTCTCTTGCTTCTTTCATTCCTCTTCCAGTCATAACAGAAACAGGAATTACAGATGTTTTTGGTTCCGATTTTTGAATAGATTTTGCAATTTCGATTGCGTTCTCGTAAGCACCTTCCAAATCTATTTTGTTACACAAAACAATTCTTGGTTTTTCTAAAAGCAAATCAGAATAATTTTCCAATTCAGAATAAAGCGTTTTATATGCAGAAAGACAATTTTCATCAGAACAATCTATCATAAAAATTAAACAAGCTGTTCGTGTGATATGTTTTAAAAAAGTATCACCAAGTCCAAGACCTTCAGATGCACCTTCAATAATTCCCGGAATATCAGCAATTATGATGTCATTTTCATCATCAACACGTAAAACGCCTAAATTTGGAATAATTGTTGTAAAAGGATAAGGAGCAATTTTTGGACGAGCATTTGTAAAATATGTAAGTAATGATGATTTTCCTGCATTTGGAAAACCAACAAGCCCAACATCTGCCATAATAGAAAGTTCCAATTTTAAAAAGCGAGTTTCGCCTTTTTGTCCCGGATTTGCATGACGAGGAGCTTGATTTGTTGAAGTTTTAAAGTGCACATTTCCCCAGCCACCATTGCCACCTTTTAAAAAGGTAAAACTTTCATTTTCAGAATTTTGAGAAAAATCATAAATAACTTCGTCAGTTTCTGCATCCCGAATAGTTGTTCCCGGAGGGATGGGAATCACACAATCTCCGCCATCTGCACCAAAACGATTCCATCCTTGTCCGTCGCCACCATTTTTTGCTTTAAAACAATGCCTTTGTCGGATTTTTGCTAACGTTCGGAGATTTCGTTTTACAACAAAAATTACATCGCCACCTTTTCCGCCGTCGCCACCATTTGGTCCACCATGAGGGATATATTTTTCGCGTCTAAAAGCGACACAACCATTTCCGCCATTTCCAGAACGAACTTCTATTAACGCTTCATCTGCAAAACCAATCATAAAAACTCCAAAAAAAAAGCCCGGCAGATTCTTAAGTCAAACCGGGCATTAATATCAGTAAACTGATTTTATTTTTCTACAACTACAGAAACAATTTTGTGATTATTTCTTTCTGAATAAACAACCTTTCCATTTGCTGTAGCAAATAATCCATCATCACCAGCTTTCATAACATTATCGCCAGGATAGAATTTTGTACCACGTTGTTTAAGGATGATTGAACCTGCAGTTACAGATTCTCCAGCATATTTTTTAATTCCCAAGTTTTTTGGATTTGAATCGCGACCATTTTTTGCGCCGCTTCCACCTCTAGTTCTTCCCATTGTAATCTCCTTTTAAAAGTCAATTAAGCCAAAACAATGTCTTCAACACGTACTTTTGTATATTGCTGTCTGTGTCCAATAATACGGTGATAATCTTTCTTTGATTTGTATTTGAATACTAAAACTTTTTTATCGCGGAAAGAATCTTCAACAACAACAGTAACTTTTGCACCTTTTACATAAGGTGTTCCAACACTAATTTTGTCTCCATCGCTAACTAAAAGTACTGTATCAATATCAATTTTTGTACCTTTTTCAGCATCAAGTTTGTCTACTGTAAGAACAACATCTTTTTCTGCTTTATACTGTTTGCCCTTAAATTCAATAGTTGCGTACATATAATACCTCTATTAAAAAATTCGTTTAATGAACGCCTCATGCAACGGACAAAGGAAACATAATCCATTCTGCAAAAGACTCGCACTCAAACTAGATAAAAACATAAAACGGGGATTAAATGCCAATATCTCTAAAGTCTAAATACGTAAGCAATATTTTAATAGAAAAAATAATGTTATTCAATAGTTTTGCAAAGTTTATAACTAGCGGAAGATGATTTTTTTGCGTTAGGCTATGTAGCACCGCCGTAGGCGTTCCGAAGCGTAGCGTAGGAATGAGCGTTAGTGAAGTGCGAAACAGCCGCCCCTTCAAATGTTGAAGGGGAACGCCCAAACTAAAATCATCAATTTATTCTTTCCATTTTGTATACTTTTCACATTCAAGAATTTCTTTTGCATTTTTTATTCTGTCTGCGGAAGGACTTATTGTATCTTTTAACGGATAGTCAATTCCAAGCGTTTCATATTTTGCTTTTCCCAATGTATGATATGGTAAGATTTCAACTCGTTCAACATTATGCAGACTTCTTATAAAATCTCTTGTTTTTAAAAGATATTCATCATTATCTGTATAACCCGGAACTAAAACATGACGAATCCAAATAGGCTTTTTTATTTCATCAAGATACAAAAACATTTCTTTTATATTTTTTCCAGAATGATTTGTAAGTTTGATATGCATTTCTTCATCGATATGTTTTATATCCATCAAAAGAATATCTGTAAGGTCCATCAATTTTTTAAATTTTTCGAACCATTCACCTTCTTTAGTAAAAGGTCCACCAGAAGTATCGATACAAGTATTAATTCCTCGTTTTTTACATTCAGTAAAAAGTTCTAAAAGAAAATCTATTTGGAATAAAGGCTCTCCACCACTTACAGTAATTCCGCCTTTTTTACCCCAATATGCTCTACAAGATTCTGCTTCCTGTAAAAGCTCTTCTACGGTGTAAAGTTTTCCATCTGTCATTTTCCAAGTGTCAGGATTATGACAATACAAACATCGAAGAGGACAACCGCTAAAAAAAATTATGAATCGACTTCCCGGTCCATCCGCACAACCAAAACTTTCTAATTGGTGAATATAACCTTGCATAATTTGCTCCTAGATTTTGTGAGGGGACAGACCCCTATTATTAAAAAAAAAAAAATTAACTATATTTTTTGCCACTTTCAATAAAATTCAAATGGACTTTATCTTTTCTTGAAAGACGTTTCTGTCCTAATTGTAATTCATTTTTATTTTTTGTTTTTTCTATTTTTGATTTATTCCAGAGAGTTTTTTGAGGATGAAAATCACCTTTTTTTACATATTCAAGCCATTCAATTGGTTCTGGAACTTCAAATTTTAAATGTTCATTTGTAAAAGGATGATTAAATTCTAAAGTTCTTGCATGAAGGCACAAACGATGAAAAGGATCTGTTTTTGAACGATGTTCTTCATCACCAACAATAGGATAACCATGAGCTGCTAAATGTGCCCGAATTTGATTTTTCTTTCCTGTATCAAGAGAAAGTTCAAATAAAGTATGCGTTGGACCTGTCTCAATTATTTTGTAGTTTGTTCTAGCAACGACAGTTTTAAATTTATGTCCAAATTTATCTACATCATCATCTTTGGGGACAAACCCCACATTATGAGAATTTTTTGCTAATGGATCGTCAATTAAACCTTCAGTGGGAAGTAAGTGATTTTTATTTTTAGGATTTTCTGCAACAGCACGATAAAGTCGTTCTGTAACCATTTGATGCCAAGTGTTCATAATTTTTTTCTGACTAGATTCTGTAAGAGCAAACATCATAACCCCACTTGTATCGCGGTCAAGACGATGCACAACATAAGGTTTATATTTTGAATTTAAAAGTCCTTGTTTTCTTAAAATCTCTTCCAAAATAGATTGAGCAGTTCTAACTTTACTTCCAGGATAAGGAACACTTAAAAGTCCAGAAGGTTTGTTAATTACAATAATCCATTGATCTTGATAGAGAATTTCAATTTTTTCATGGCCAAAATCTTTTTTATGTTCTCTCTTATATTTTGTAGAAAGTTTTTCATTAGTCATAAAGAAAAGTTTAGCATTTTGGAGGAAAATAGAAAATGGGAATAATTTTTAAAGTAGAGTTCTTGTAAAAAAAAGTCTGGCAAATTCAAAAATGAATCTACCAGACTAAATGTAAGCGACATTTTGTTTTTATTTTATCATCCAAGAGGAAATAATTTCGAATTTTCAGTTTTTTGCAAAAAAAAAGAGACAGAATTTGCGTAATTTACAAATTCTGCCTCTTTGCAGTTGTTTTTATTATTCACATTTTTAATAAAATGTCTATTGTAAAATTTACAAGAAAAATCATTTTTTCTTGTAAATTTACAACATTGAAAATCTTTCTTTTGATTTTTATATTCTTTTTACAAACATTCTTGATATTATTGTGTTGATTATGGGCGGACTTTCTAGTTTGCATATAGCTAGAGTAATAAAAATAGGTTATGTATCTCACAAACTTTTTGGTAAAGATGTTGCAGAAGTAACAAGTATGCTTTCTCATAAATCTGTGAATATTGTAGTAATGAAACTTTATAGAGCAAATAGAAGCGGAGATGTAGTTATGATTTGGAGTTAGATTCTGAAGCGCCCAAAGGATCTATAAAATGGCTAAGAAAATTGGAAGTAGTAAAAAAAGTTACGTATTACTCGCACAATTTACATTCTTACGAAGACACTAAAAAACTTATTGACGATCTTATATATTATTACAATAATGAGCGTATTCAGCAAAATCTTGGCTGGAAAATTTCAAGAGTGATAACTGCTTAACTTGTACTAGACTTTGGGGACAGTTCATATTACCAACATTAAAACGGAGTCAAAAAATGATGGTTTTAAAAATCGTGCTATTGATAATCGCTGTTTCAGTTTTTTCATATTTTATTATTACAACAGTGGTGGACATTGCATTGATGGGACGGCTGAGTTTTTGTTTCAGTACAAGACCGAAAAGTGAAAAATTTCTTATTAAAAAAGAGAACCGGATTGACATCCAAGACGGATTCAAATGCTCCGGCTTTTCATCGTCATTCGTACTGCGCCATTTTGACATTCAGGCAGAGGGAAATGACGCGTATAGGCAAATGCCGTTCAAGATGAAAAACGGATACGTCTACCCTAAAGGAATCCGTGTTTTTCTTCAGCAGAAAGGTTTCTCCGTAAAATACAAAAAAGGAAACATCAGTGCGCTGAAAAATTCAGTTTCAAAAGGAGCTCCGGTCATAGTGATGATAAAAATCAGGACTGACAAAAACTGGCTTCACTACGTTCCGGTTGTCGGTTACGACGAAGAGAATATTTTTATCGCGGAATCGCTTTCCGAGTTTGCAAACTGCAGCGAGCCACACCACAACAGAAAAATTCCTGTAAAAGAATTCAAAAAACTGTGGAACACCACAATGCCAAAAATGCCACTCTATGCGAACACTTTTTTTGAGATAGAGAAATAAAAGAATATAAAAATTAAACCTAGAAATAAAATAGGGGGGGGACAGACCCCTATTTTACAAAAAAAACGACCTTCCCACCCTAACATTTTTC
>CAZIQK010000057.1:0-10689 GCA_964541735.1 uncultured Treponema sp. | reverse complement strand
GAGAAAAATGTTAGGGTGGGAAGGTCGTTTTTTTTGTAAAATAGGGGTCTGTCCCTATTTTACCACCAAAAAAACTTTTTTCTAACGCAAAATCAACTTGTATGATATAATAAAATCATGATTGATATAGAAAAAGAAGAAAACAAAATTCCTAGAGCATTATTAATTGGAGAACCTGGAAATGATTTACAAGAATTGAAAGGTTTAGTTTTAACGTTGGGAATGGATGTTATTCAACGATTAACTTTAAATAGATTAGAAATTCAGCCAAAATTTGGAATGGGAACAGGAAAAGCGGAAGAAATAAATGAGCTTGCTCATTCTATTCAGGCTGATTGCATTATTTTCGATTTTAATCTTGATCCTAGAAAGCAACGTAATTGGGAAGAATTAACTGGTATTTCGTGTTTTGACAGGCAAGAAGTTATTATTCGAATTTTTGCAAAACGAGCTCAAACAAAAGAGGCTGCTCTTCAGGTTGAACTTGCAAGACTTCAATATTCTCTTCCAAGACTTTCTCATTTACAAAATGATTTTAATCGTCAGCGAGGAGGTGCTTTTGGTGCAAAAGGTTCTGGAGAAACTCAACTAGAACTAGATCAACGCCAAATTCGAGAAAAAATTTCAACTATAAAACACGAACTTGCAGAAGTTGAATTAAATCGAAAAACTCAACGAAAACAAAGAGGAAAAATTCCTTCTTGTGCATTAGTTGGTTATACAAATGCTGGAAAATCTTCACTTTTAAATGCGTTAACCGGTGCAGAAGCTTTTGTTGAAAATAAATTATTTGCAACGCTTGACCCTCTTACTAGAAAAATGCCTTTAAATGACAGAGCTGGAGTCCTTTTAACTGATACAGTTGGATTTATCAGCAATCTTCCTCATCATTTAATTGATGCATTTAAATCAACTTTGGAAGAAGCGTGTGATTCTGATTTACTTTTATTAGTTTTGGATGCATCTGATGAAAATGCAGAATTTCAATATGAAACAGTTTGTGATGTTCTTGATGAAATTGGAGCATCATCAAATCCGCGTCTTATTTTATTAAATAAAATTGATAAAGGTGATGAAAAAGGAATTTTAACAACATTGCGTTATAAATTTCCTGATGCAATTTGTATTAGTGCAAAAGAACAAACAGGTTTTCTTGAGTTGAAAGATAAAATTTATGAATTAGTTTACGGTGAAATTGCAGATTATGTTTTACCTACAAATCAATCTGTTTTAATAAATGAATTACGAAAAGCTGGATGCATTCAGTCTGAAGAATGGCTTGATGATGGAGTTCATATTACAGCAAGAGCAACAGGACGTCTTTTAGCATTAATTTCTCCATTTGCACAAGAAAAATAGGATTTTTATGAAAATTACATTAAATAAAATTCTTATTCTGATAATTGCAATTTTATTTTTGATTTTGATTTCTGGTACAACCGTTGGAATTATAAATAGACATTCTCAAAAACCAGAAGTTTTAATTGCAAAAGGTAAAGCAATTAATTTGAATGAACCTTTAGATACTGAACAAATTTCGTTTTTTGATTTAGGAACAATTCGATTAATTACAAAACCAGATTCTCAAATAGCAAACAATCAAGGTTCTGCAATGGTTTTAACACCTTGGATTGCGTATACAAAAGGAGATACAGTTTTTTTTGAAGAAATAAGTAGAAAGTCTGGAATAATAAAAAGTGTTTTTCAAAAATTTTTTACAGAACATACGCAAAAAGAAATTCTTTCACTTGGAGAAGAAAATTTTAAATCCGAAATACTGCAAGAAATTAATGAAATTTTAAGTCTTGGAAAAATTACAGATATTTATTTTACAGATTTTATTTTTTTATAAAAATTTAACGAATTTCCAGAGAATTACTCATTAACTAGAAAAATCGTTTAGTGTATTCTATAATAAAGTGGTTTAATTGGTATGAAAAACATTGCTGTTTTAATAAATAGTTTTACAGTTGAATATTCACTTGAAGTTTTAGCAGGTATTTCAGATTTTTTTGAAGATAAAAATGTAAGGCTTATAATTTCACAAACAAATATTCCAAAATATGCATTGGGATTGTATGAATATCAAAATTGGCTTGGTGAATATTTAATAACGTCAAAAGAAATTGATGCTATAATTGTTATTTCAGGTTCTTATGCAAGTCAATTACCATCTGAAAAACTTTCTACTGCTTTAAAAAATCTTAACGATAAACCAATTATTTCTATTGGAATAAATTTAAATCTTCCAAATTGTTTTTATACAAAAACAGCAACTTTTTCCACTTATAAAGATATAATCGAACACTTGAAAATCAAACATAATTGTAAACGAATTGCATTTATGTCTGCAAATTCGACAAAATCACAAGAAGCTTTAGAAAGATTTGAATCTTACAAAAAAGCTTTAAAAGAAAATCAAATAGATTTTTTTGAAGAAGATATTTTTGATGGTCAATTTATTTCAGAACGAGCGTATTCTGCCATAAAAGAAAAATATCAGAAAAAGGAAGATGTCAAATTTGATGCAATTTTATGTGCAAATGATTTAATGGCCTTTGGTACAATAGAAGCTTTAACAGATTTAGGATTAAACGTTCCAAAAGATATAAAAGTTATTGGTTTTGATGATATTGTTATTTCAGATTATCATAGTCCGCGATTATCAACAATAAATCAAGAAATGTTTCTGCAAGGTACAAAAGGTGCGGAACTGGCTTGGAATAAAATTAATGGTGTAGAAATAGAAAAACAAACAATAATTCCAGTTTCTCCAATTTATAGACAATCTTGTGGTTGTATTTCTATGGAAAATCGAGAAGATATTTCTATTAAGCAAAATGGGGAAATTTTTTACAGCAGAAAAAATTTACAACATAGAACAATAAGAGATGCAAGTTATTTCAATTTTCTTTATGAAATTGATAATTTTGGAATGCTTTTTGATTTAATAAAAAATAAAAATACAATGCAAAAACTTTTTTACGATATGCCATATCTTATGGAAAAAGCAGAAATGGATTCGTTGGAAGTTTTTCTTTACACAGAACCAATTCATATTAATAGAGATGATGATATTGTTCTGCCAGAAAGTGCAAAAGAACTGATGTTTATAGATAAAGTGAATAATGTTGAAATTTATAAACCAGATATTTTTATTTCTCCAAAAAATACATTAAATTTGGAAAATAATTTTAATGGAAAAAACGGAAATTTCATCATTCAGCCAATTTATTCTGGAAAAAACAATTATGGATTTATGATTGGTCATCTTTTAAGCAAAAAATTTTCCGCTTATACAATTTATTTAAAAATTCTGAACAATGCAATCACACAATCATACGAATATACTCATGAAGTTTTAAAAAATGAAGAATTAATTCAAAAAAATGAAAAACTAGGCATTCAAAATACAACAGATGAACTTACAAAAATTTTAAATCGACGAGGATTCATGGATTTAGGACAACGTTCAATTGATATGGCGTTGGAAATGAATTCTTCAGGTTTAATCTTTTTTGTAGATATGGATGGATTAAAAAAAATAAACGATACTTACGGTCATGCAATGGGCGATAAAGCTATAAAAGCTATGGCAATAGTTCTTACAAAATCTTTACGCGCAAATGATATTGTTGGTCGGCTTAGTGGAGATGAATTTGCAGCAGTTGTAACAGGAATGTCTATTACACAAGAACAATCTGTACGCAATAAAATAGAAAGACTTTGTAAATCTGAATCAGTTTTTAAAAAATTTCCGTTTGAACTTTCTTGTAGTTTGGGTTCTGTAGAATTTAATAAAGAACATAATTCTTTAAAAAGTCTTTTAAAAATGGCAGATGAAAGACTCTATATAGAAAAACGAAAAAAACATCAAAAAAATAAAGGGATAAAAATATGAGCAAAATACCAAATCGTGATGAAGTTCCAACAAAAGATAAGTGGGATTTATCGTCAATTTTTAATTCATCAGAAGAATGGGAAGAATCTTTAAAAGAAATTCCTTCTTTAACAAAAAAAGTTACAGATTTTAAAGGTCATCTTGGAGAAAAATCTGAAAATTTGTTGAATGCATTAAAAGCATTAGAAAATGCTGAAGTAAAAATGGAAACAGTTTATCATTATGCGTCTTTAATGCACGAAGCTGATGAAGATGATTCAGTCGCAACAGAAATGGAAGGCAGAGCAATGATTGCTTATACAAATATGTCTTCCGAATTAAGTTTTTTAGAACCTGAAATTCAAGAAATTAATGAAGAAAAATTAAATTCTTGGTTAGAAAAATCAGAATTTTCAGATTATAAAATTTATATCAAAAAACTTTTACATTTTAAACCTTATATTTTAAGTGAAAAAGAAGAAAAAATTCTTTCATTACAAGCTCAATCAGCACAAACTCCATATTCTGCATTTAGCGTTTTAACAAATGTTGATATGAATAAAACTTTTGGAACTGTAAATGTAAATGGTGAAGAAAAACCTCTTACAGAAACAACTTTTTCTGTTTTTATGCATTCTCAAGATAGAAAAGTTCGGGAAGAAGCGTATAAAAAATTCTATGCAAAATATGAAGAACACCAAAATACAATTGCTGCACTGTTTGCCGGAAATGTAAATCAAGATATTTTTGAAATGCGGGCAAGAGGATATAATTCCAGTTTGGAAAAATTTCTTTATGGAAATAAAGTTCCAACTTCAGTTTATCACAATTTAATAGAATGTATTCATAAAAATCTGCCAACTCTTCATAAATATTATTCAATTAGAAAAAAAACTCTTGGTTTGGAAGAATTACGTCATTATGATGTTTATGTTCCTTTGGTAAAATCTGTAGAAACTCATACAACTTATGAGGAAGCGGTTGAAATTGTTCGGAATGCACTTGCTCCACTTGGAAAGGAATATACTGACAGACTTTGTGATGGACTTTTAAATGGCTGGGCGGATAAATATGAAAATGTTGGAAAACGTTCTGGTGCTTTTAGTTCTGGTTGTTATGTTGGAAATCCTTACATTCTTTTAAATTATAACGAAGAAAATATTCGTGATGTTTTTACAGTTGCACATGAAGGCGGACATTCAATGCACAGTTGGTATTCCGTTCATAATAATCCTTTTATGTGTTATGATTATACAATTTTTGAAGCGGAAGTTGCATCAACTTTTAATGAAGAATTAGTTTTTGAATATCTTTTAAAAAATGCACAATCTGAAGAGATGAAAAAATATCTTTTGGCAATGCGTGCTGACGATATTCTTGCAACGCTTCATCGTCAAACAATGTTTGCTGAATTTGAATTAAAAGCCCATGAACTTGTTGAACAAGGAACTCCCCTCACCCCAGAACTTTTACGAAAAATTTATCGAGAACTTTTGGAACTCTATTTTGGTCCAGAAATGCATTTTGAATCTAATTCTGATATGGAAGGTTTGCGAATTCCTCATTTTTACAGTTCTTTTTATGTTTATAAATATGCAACTGGAATTAGTGCTGCTTTAGCTTTAGCTCATCGTGTTGTAAATGGTGGCGAAAAAGAGCGTGAAGATTATTTTAAATTCTTAAAAAGTGGCGGTTCAAGATATCCAATTGAAAGTTTAAAGATTGCTGGCGTTGATATGGAAAGTACAGAACCAGTTCAAGCGGCTTGTGATGAATTTAAAAAGATTGTTGAGCAATTAGAAAAACTACTGTAATAAAAACAAAGGAAGTATTTTATGACAATTTACGAAAATATTTTACGTCTTGTTTCTTATGCAAAAATGAATTCTTTAATTACAAAGGAAGATGTAATTTATACAGAAAATAAACTTTTGGAACTTTTTCATTTAGATGGATTTGAAACACCGGTTGCACCAGAACTTCCAACTGTAAAAACTGAAGATTTGGAAAATATCTTAACTGAAATGTTAAATTATGCTTCTGAAAACAAACTTTTTGAAGATTCAGGAATTGTTTCTCGCGACCTTTTTGATACAAAAATTATGGGACAGTTGATTCCTCCTCCAAGTGATGTAATTGAAATTTTTAATACATTAAAAGATGATGTAAATTCAAAAGCTGCAACAGATTGGTATTATAAATTTAGTTGTGATACAGATTATATTCGTCGTTATCGTGTTTGTAAGGATTTAAAATGGAAAACTTCTACCGAATATGGTGATTTGGATATAACAATCAATCTTTCAAAACCAGAAAAAGATCCAAAAGCAATAGCAGCAGCAAGAAATGCAAAACAATCAGATTATCCAGCGTGTCTTTTATGTAAAGAAAACGAAGGTTACGCGGGAAGATTAAATCATGCGGCAAGACAAAATCACAGAATTATTCCTTTAAAACTAAATAATGAAGATTGGTATTTGCAATATTCGCCTTATGTTTATTATAACGAACATTGTATTGTTTTTGATTCAAAACACGAACCAATGAAAATTTCAAAAGAAACTTTTTCTAGGCTTTTAGATTTTGTAAAACAATTTCCTCATTATGTTTTAGGTTCAAACGCAGATATTCCAATTGTTGGTGGTTCAATTTTAACACATAATCATTTTCAAGGTGGAAATTATGAATTTCCAATGGCAAAAGCAAAAATCGAAAAAGAATTTATTTTAAAAGATTTTCCTAAAATAAAAGCGGGAATTGTAAAGTGGCCAATGAGTGTGATTAGAATTTCTTCAAAAAATGATGAAGAATTAGTTTGTGCAGCAGATTATATTTTACAAAATTGGAGAAATTACACAGACGAAAGTGCTTTTATTTTTGCACAAACAGATGGCGAACAGCACAATACAATTACACCAATTGCACGAAAACGTGGTGATAATTTTGAATTGGATTTAGTTTTAAGAAATAATATTACAACAGAAGAGCATCCATTAGGAGTTTTTCATCCACATGCAAATCTTCATCATATAAAAAAAGAAAATATTGGTCTTATAGAAGTTATGGGACTTGCTGTTTTACCAAGTAGATTGAAAAAAGAACTTGCCGATTTAGAAAATGCAATTTTGCAAGGAAAAGATTTACGAAAAGATGACATTCTTTCAAAGCACGCTGATTGGATTGATGAAATCAAACAAAATCATAAAGTTTTGGATGAAGAAACTTTAAGACAAGAAGTTGGCATTGTTTTTAGAAAAGTTTTAGAAGATGCTGGAGTTTATAAAAGAAATTCAGAAGGACAAAAATCTTTCCAAAAGTTTATAGATACTTTGTAATAAAAGGATAAAACCGACAATGACATTTTTTTAGCACAGTGTATTTATTACATTACACTGTGCTTATATCAGTTCTGTGAGCGTTTATTTCATCAATTCACGGTATTTTTGTGCAAGGCGTTTTGATTTTTTTGCAGCCAAACCACAATAATTTGCCGGATGCTCAAAGAATGCAGCAGGATTTTCAACTCCGAGTTTTTCGAGCTGTGCTGTAATATCTGCAAATTCTTTTTCGTGAGTTTTTAAAACTTCAAAGAAAGTTTTTCCAGATTTTTCTGCTTCGAGCGTAATTTTTCTGATAACTTCGTGTCCATCATTATATCCTGCTTCTCCAAGCAAAATATAAGCAGGTTCGGCAAGAACTCCACCTTTGACTTTTCCACCGGCATTTTCAAGATTTTTCATCATATTTTCGCTATCTGCCTGCAAACCTTTTACAACAGAATTCATTCTTGCAACAGCCATTGTAAATCCGGAAACATAATCAGCAATAAAACGCTGACTTGCTGAATTTGTTAAATCACGCTGATGTTCTGAAATTTGGTCCATGTAAAAAGTGATTACGCGAGGACACATTGCCTTCCACAAAGATTTTACGTGTTCAGAATTCCAAGGATTTCTTTTTTGTGGCATTGTTGAAGAACCAACTTGAGTTGAAGCAAAATATTCAAAAACTTCACCAATTTCGCTGCGTTGTAAATTGCGTAAATCATCTGCCAAATTTGCGATAATTCCGAAAGCAACATTCATTTCGAGTAAAAGGCGTAAAACATGTTCTGGTTCTACAAGTTGATTTGAATATTCAGAAGGTTTTAATCCTAAAAATTCAACATAAGTTTTTTCAAGTTCTTCAGGATCTTTTACAATCATAGAAGGTCCGTTATAACTTCCAACAGGACCGGCTAATTTTCCAACTAAATCGTTAGAAAGTTCTTCAATTTTTAAGATTGATTTTCCAAGTCGGGCAACAAATTCTGCAATTTCCCAACCAAAAGTGATTGGAACTGCGTGCTGACCGTGAGTTCTTCCAACTTGTGGAGTTGCACATTCGCGTTCTGCAATATCACAAAGATAATTTTCCAATTTTTTAAGTTCTGGCAAAACTACATTTTGAGTAACATCTCTCATTCGGCAGCTTAAACCAGTATCCAAAATATCAACAGAAGTTGCTCCAAGGTGAATAAGAGGTCCGATTTTAGAATCAACTTTAGTTTTCATTACGTTTACAAGTGCACGAATATTGTGTTTAGTTTTTTCTTCTTCTTTGTAAACTTCTTCTGGGTCAATATTTTGAGCAACTTCATCAAGTTTGTTTGCAATTTCATCTGTAAGTTCACCGCGAAGTTTTAGATGAGCTTTTACCAAAGCGGCTTCACATTTTGCATGAGAACGAACTGAAGCTTCTTCAGAAATATATTTAGAAAGGCCTTGAAAAACAGCGGCTTCCGACAAAGAGTATCTGTGGTCGATACAAGAAATATTTTCAAAAATGTTACGTGTTTCCATAACAAAATTATAGCAAAATAGACACGAAACTTCTATTATATTTGTTAAAAAATATACTGACACTTAAGATTTTACTTTATATAATCACTTTATGAAAAATAAAATTCCCAATAAAAAATTAGATGTAAAACTCATCGCGTTAGATTTAGATGATACACTTTTGAATGATAATCGTGAAATTTGTGAAAATACGATTTTAGCTCTTAGAAAATGTGCAGAACAAGGAATTTATGTAGTTTTGTGTTCCGGTCGTGCAGAAGATGGAATTTTACCTTTTGTTAGAAAATTAGAAATTGCAGGAACTCAAGCTGGAAAATTTTTAATTGCGATAAACGGATGTTCAGTTTTTGATTTACATTCAAGAATTCAAATTTACAAAAAAATTGTTCCAACAGAAGTTCTACTTTATTGTGATGATGAAGCTGAAAAAATGGGATTAAATTCAGAAATTTATACGCCGGATACAATTTTTTATGCAAAAGAAACAAAATGGACACGCCTTGATGTTGATTTATGTCATTTAAAAGGTGAAGTTGTTAAAGATTATAAAAAATTACTTGAAAAAGGTTCTTGTAAAATGTTGATTCCTGGTGAACCAGAAAAATTAATTATTCTTCAAGAAAAACTTAAAAAAGATTTAGGTGAAAAAGCTGTAATTTTTACAAGTAAACCTTATTTTTTAGAAATTTTACCTCCAAATTGTGGAAAAGGAGAAGCAATCATCTGGCTTGCAAATCATATTGGAATTGATATAAAAAATTGTATGAGTTTCGGCGACAGTATGAATGATGAAAGTATGATTCGACTTTGCGGATACGGCATTGCAATGGAGAATGGATTAGATTACATAAAAAATATTGCCGATTTCGTCACAGAAAAAGACAATAATCATGGCGGAGTTGGAGATTTTATAGAAAAATACGTTTTAAATTAATTTAAAAGTGTTAAAGGATTTATAGTTTTTCCATTTTTATAAACTGTAAAATGAAGATGAGGTCCTGTACTCAATCCTGTGCTTCCAACATATCCAATTACAGTATTTGTATAAACAAAATTTCCTTTTTTGCACGCAGTTTCTTTCATATGACCGTAAAGTGTTTTATAACCAGAATGATGAGTGATGATTACATAATTTCCGTAAGTTGCATTATAACCAACAGCAGTTACTCGTCCGTCTAAAGCTGCATAAATTGGTGTTCCGGCTGGAGAAGCCATATCAATTCCGCTATGAAAAGAACGTCTACTTGAATCAAAAGGAGAATTTCGCCATCCGTAATATGATGATAACCAATAGCGTCTTTTTAAAGGTGTATGGAATAAATCACCATTGATTTCTTGTCTAGTTACCCAATCTAATTCTGCATCTGGAACAAAAAGAGAAGTTCCGGCTTTTAATTCTGTATCAAGAGAAATAGAATTTACCAAAGCGGTTTTATCAGCATCAACTTTATATTTTGCAGCAATTGTACTTGGTGTTTCTCCATTTTCTTTTACTGTATAGATAATTCCTGGCATAGAAGGAATTTTTAAATATTGACCAATTTGTATAAGTCTAGTTTGACGAATATTATTTACACTGATTAATGTATCTTGAGTTACGTTAAATTCATCAGCAATAAAACCAATCATATCACCGGATTTTACGCGATAAGTTTGATAAGTGATGAGAGAATTATCTGTTGTAGGTAAAGAAACTGTATATTCACTAGCGTCTTCTTGCTGAATTGAATCAAAAAGCGGCGACAAATCTTCGTTAAAATCAGCACCTTTTGAAGTTTCAAAACCGCCAACCGCGTTAAGATTTTGAACTTTATTCTTTATAGAAAGAACTGACCAAGTAAGTCCGCCTCCGACTGCAAAACCTAAAACAGAAAGACAGACGATTTTTGTTACTTTTGATTTATTAAACATTATAATTCCATCAACTATATTATTGATTATACTATTGAATTTTGTAAAATTAAATTT
>CAZIQK010000056.1:0-10999 GCA_964541735.1 uncultured Treponema sp. | reverse complement strand
TGACTAAAAATCGACCAACAATAAACTGTTCCAATGCTACAATGGAGCAACAACGCTGGAATTGCGCCTCGTATCCATTTGTTTTGAATTCCTTTCATAAAAACTCCAATTTTTTTATTTTAGAGCAGTAAAAAAGATGAGTTGAATGCCTCAAGTTTTTTAAAACTACTCTTTGTATATTCTAAAGGGAAATGGATTTTTTTTAAATAAGGAAGATATTCTATTTTTTTTTAAATATGATAGAATATTGTAAGGAAGTGTTATGCGAATTTTACATACTGCGGATTGGCATTTGGGAAAAATTTTTTATGGATATTCTTTGATTGCTGATCAAGAATTTGTTTTAAAGCAAATAATTGAAGAGCTTAAAAAAGCAGAAGATGAGAAAAATCCGTATTCTGCTCTTATTGTTTCCGGTGATATTTATGATCGCTCAATTCCACCGGTTGAAGCAACAGAACTTTTGAATAATTTTTTAACAGATACTTCAGAAAAATTTCAAAATCTACATATTTTTATAATTAGTGGAAATCATGATGGAGCAACGAGACTTTCTTTTGCATCATCTTTTTTTGAAAAACATAATATTCATATTGCAACAGATACAAAACATTTTTTAGAACCTGTGATTATAAAAGATTTGCAAAACGAACAAAAAGTTGCATTTTATCAGTTGCCGTTTTTACATTCTGGTGAGATTCCCGCATCAAGAGCGAGAATGACAATTTTATCAAACGTGAAAACTGATGAAAATAAAGAAATTTTACGAAGTCAAGAAGAACTTTTCTCGGCTGCATGCGAGCAAATCATCAATCATCATAAAAAAAATTACGAAAATATGCCTTTAGTTTTAAATGCACATCTTTTTACACTTAAAAGTCATCTTGAAGCGTCGGAGAGAAGTTGTATTGGAACTGCAGAACAAGTTGATTCTTCTATTTTTAAGGATTTTACTTACGGAGCGTTTGGGCATATTCATAAATTTCAAGTTTGTGACTCAAATCATCGTTGTTATTATTCTGGTTCACTTTTGCCTTATCATTTTGATGATGATAAACAAAGCGGATTTTTAGATGTAGAAATAAAAAATCCACAAGAAATTCCAACAATAAAACGAGTTATTTTTAATCCTCTTCATAAAATTGCAAAATTGGAAGATAAATTTGAAAATTTTATAACAAGCGGAAAAAATGATGAATTCATAAAAAATCACAAAAACGATTTTTTGCAAATCACACTTACAGACCAAGTTGAACCGAAAGAACCTTTTGCTCGTTTAAAAAAGATTTTCCCAAATCTTTTAGCACTCTCTTTAAAAAGCAGACAAAATGCAAACATAAATTTTTCAATGGAAAATCGCAAAAAAGCAATAAAATCTAACAATTTCGGACAGATTTTTTCTCAATTTTTAACTGATATTTATGGCGAACGTGAAGAAAATGAAATCATAAAAAAAGAAAAACAAATTTTTGAGAAAGAAGCAAAAGAAATTGAAATGAAGGAAGAATAATGAAACCAATAATTCTTAGAATGAAAAATATCGGTCCATATTTGGATGAAACAATTGATTTTTCACAATTAGATAATATGTTTTTAATAAAAGGCGACACAGGAAGCGGAAAAACTTTTATTTTTGATGCAATGGCATACGCACTTTATGGAAAATTGTGTGGAAATAGAAGTGGACACGAAAGTGATTTTAAAAGTCGTTATGCAAAAGAAGAAGATGATGCTTTTGTGGAATTTACTTTTGCCGCAAATGGAAAAAAATATTTTATTTTGAGAACTGTCCCCTTTGAATATACAAATCGGAATGGGAAAGTCTCTAAAAAAATGATGGATGTTTCTTTTTCTGAAATAAAAAATGGGGAAAAAGAAGATTTTTTTGGAAAAAGTTCGGAAATTAACGAAAAAATAAAAAAAATCATTGGTTTAGAAGCAAAAGAATTTACTCAAATTATTCTTTTACCGCAAGGAAAATTTGCAGAATTTCTTCATAAAAATTCATCAGAAAGAGCGGCATCTTTAAAAACACTTTTCCCAGTTGATTTTTATACTCAAATTACAGAGAAAATTAAACAAAAATATGAGGATGCAAATTATAAATTGAATATTTTGGAGAGTCAGATTCAAAATTTTACAGAAGAGTTTGATTTTTCCAATGCAAAAGAAATTATCAAAAAAAATGAAGATGAAATTTTAGATTATCAAAAAAAAGAAGAAGATTTTCAGAAAAAAACTAGAGAAATTGCAACTTCAATAGCAAATTTAGAGCATAATTTAAAAGATTCTCTTGAATTTGAAGAAAATCAGAAAAAGTTTGCAGAATTACAAGCACAAGAAGAACATTTTAATCTTTTAAAAGAGAAAATTGATTGTGCAGAAAAAGCGTTCGTTTTAAAAGAATTTATTACAACAAAAGAAAATGCAGAAGAAAATAAAAAATCAAATTTAGAAAATTTTGAAATTGCAAAAAATGAAAAAGAAAATTATCAAAAAAATTTTAACAATTTGGAATTACAAAAAGATGAAATGCAAAAACTTGGAGACAAAAATAAACAAGATTTAGGAAATCTTCAAGTTTTAAATCAAAAAATTGAAAATGCAAAAGATTTACCGGATTTAATCAAAAAAGAAAAAGATTTTACTATTCACATAGAAGAAAATAAAGAAAAACAAGAATCGTTAAACAAGAAAATAGAACAAGAAAATCAAAAACTTGAGAATAAAGACATTCTTGAAATTACAAATGAATTAAACGAAAAATTAAAAAATTTAACAGAAAATCAAAATGCATTGAAAATTGAAATTGAAGATTGCAAAAAGCGTGATAAAATTTTAAAAGAAAAATCAGAAAATGAAAATGTTTTGCAACAAAAAAATGAAGAATTAAGAATTGAAGAAGAAAAATTAATTCGTACAGAAAAAACGCTTCAAGAATTAGAAAAAAAATCAGAAGAACAAAAAGTAAAAAATCAAGCGTATTCACTTTCTGTTTTTTTAAAGCCAAATTTTCCTTGTCCGGTTTGTGGCTCAACAAATCATCCTTCTCCAGTTGAAAAACCTTCCGGAATTTTGGATTATGATGAACAAATAAAAACGAACAAATCAAATTATGAATCGATACAAAAATTGATTTTAAATTTGCAAAAAGAAATTTCTAGTTTAGTTCAAAAAAATCAGAATTTTGAAGAAAATCTAAAAGAAATCAAAACTCAAAAAAAACTAGAAATTCTTGAAGAGGAATTAAAAAATCTTTCTGAGAAAATCATCAATTCAGAAAATAAACAAAAAGATATTAACATTTGTGCAGAAAATATTTCTCAATACAAACAAAATCTTGAAGAAATTAAAGAAGAATCATCAGAAATGGAAAAAGAATATCTTTCTGTAAAAGCAAAAAGGCAAACTCTTGAAGAAAATCTTGGTGAAACGCTTGAATCTGTTTTGAAAAAACAAAATTTTTTAGAAATTGAATTATCAGAAAATACAAAAAAATATGAAAATTGGGAAAATGATTATAATTCTGCAAAAACTTCTTTAGAAAAATCAAAAACAAAATATGAAGAATGTCAAAAAAATTTACGAGAAGCGGAAAATAAATTTTTAATTGCAGAAAAAAAACTTTTGGAAAATATTGAAAGCTCAGATTTTAAAGATGAATTGGAATTAAAAAATGCATTTTTGAAAACTGAAGAAATTGAAGATTTAAGAAAATCTTACAACGATTATAAAAGTAATTTGAAATCTTTAAATGATGCTATAAAAACAGGGAAAAGTAAAAATCTAAAATCTTCAAAAGAAATTACAATGGAATTAGAAAATTGTAAAAAATTGGAAGAGGAAGTGAAACAAAATCTGGAAGAAGTTAAAAATCATCTTGATTTTAAAAAAAATGAAAATACAAAATTTAAAAACGATTTTGAAAAAATTGAAAAAATCAAACAAGAATATGATAATCTTGAAAACGAAATTAAGCCTTTAAAACTTTTAAGTAGCGACCTTGAAGGAAAAAATCCACAGAAATTAAAATTTGAAAATTGGGCACTTGCTATGTATTTTGAACAAGTTGTGAATTTTGCTTCTAAAAGATTTTTTGACATCTCAGGTGGACGATTTTCGTTTGAATTAAAAGAAGAAAAGTCGGACGGAAATAAACTTAGCGGATTGGATTTAAAAGTTTTTGATAGTCATTCCGGAAAATATTCAGAGCCAGCGGAACTTTCCGGTGGAGAAACTTTTGAAGCGAGCATAAGTTTAGCACTTGCTTTAACTGATGTTGTTCAAAATTCCAGCGGTGGAATTCAACTGGATTCGCTTTTTATTGATGAAGGTTTTGGAACTTTGGATGCGGAAACTTTGGAAAAAGCAATGTCGGTTTTGAGTGAGCTGTCGGGAAGTAAAATGATAGGTTTGATAAGTCACGTAAGCGAAATGGAAGATTTTCCAGACATAAAATCTTGCATAAAAGTGAATAAAACAAATCAAAATTCTACAATAGAGCTAGAAGTTTAGTAGGTGAGGGGACAGACCCCTCTTAGAATTCTTTATTTTTCTAATGCATTTACGTTTTGCTGAACGACGTGTAAAAGGGTGTCTTGTTCGACGCATTCTGGAAAATTTCGCCAAAGTATATATTTTGAGTTGGTTGCAACTTCGGCAAGAGGTTCTCCAACTGGATTATGCATATTGTCGATTATAAAAATAAAATTTTCATCTTTTGCAGTTTGAATTTGAGTTGCAGTTACCGCTTCCGGTCCAAAAGTTTGTGCTATATCAAATCCAAGTTCTTTTGCCAAAAAGCGTTGATTTTTATTAACATAAACTTTTGCTCCTTTTAAGCCTTTTTGTTCAATTTGATTTGCGGCATCTTTTATAAAAGAAACATATTTTGCAACTCGTTCATCTCGAAGTTTTTGAGTTCCTGTAATTTCTGCAATTTTTTGAGTACTTTTTTGCACAGTTTCAATAGAATTATCGCAATCAATTTGAATTATTATTGCATTTCCAACTTTTTTGCCCAAAGTTTGCATCATTCGTTCAAAGCCAGTATAAATAAAAATATCACAATCAAAGATTTTTTGAATGTCGCTAGGTGTGATTTCGTATTCTGGTGGATGGCGAAGACTTGCGGGTGCAACAAGTTCAATATTTTCAAGTCCGGCTAAATCGGCAAATGCAGCGGTCCAAGAAGTTGAAGCAACAACTTTTAGAGAAGTTTCAGTTTTTTGTGTTTGATTTTTATCTTTTTTTCCATTTGCAAAAATTTGAAACGCCAAAAGAAAAATTAACATTGTAGAAAAGATTTTTTTCATCATCTTATCCTTTTTTATAAAATTAAAGTTAGAAAAAGCTTCACTATCTAGTTAAGTTCGATAATGACGATTTTTTATAAAAAAACAAATTAGATTTACAAAAAGATATAAAATTCCACTTAAAAACGCAATCGTCGCTCCGGGTGGAAAATCAAGTGCAACTGCAATTATATAACCTAAAAGTGAACTTAAAAATCCAAAAATTGAACTTTGAAAAAACAGATTTTTGATTCCGCCTTTTTTTTGCAAATTTTGAAATTTTATTGCAACTAAAACTGGCAAAATCAAAAGGGCGTCAATCATAAGTGCTCCTAAAAGTTTCATTGCAAGTGCGACAACTAACGCAATTATTAAAACCATTGTTGTGTAATGAAATTTTACGCGAATTCCATTTGCTTTAGAAATTTCTTCAGAAAAAAATAAACTTAAAATATTTTGAAAATTAAAAATAATATAAAAAATCAAAAAAATTGACAAAACACAAAGAATGATAATATCAGAAATTGAAAGTGCAAAAGGACTTCCCCAAAGAATACTTAAAGAATCTTTTGCGGGAACATCAAAAATATGAGTAATAAGAGAAGCTAAAGCCATGCTTAAAACCATAGTTGCTGCACTTGCACCACTAAAACCGAAGTCTGAATTATGAGTAAATAAAAGCATAAAAATTACAAGAATAAAATTTATGATAATTACAGCGGGAACAAGAGGAAAATTTAAGGCAAGTGCAATCGCGCCACCAAGTATAACGCCGTGCATTAACATATAGCGAAGTGGAATTAAATTCAGTCGTAAAACCATAACTCCACAAAGAGGAAACGAAAATCCGGAGATTAAAAGTGCAATAAAACCACGAAAAACCGGTTCAAGCAAAAAAAGCGACAAAAAATTACTCATAATTCATCCATTTTTGAAAAATTCATTAAATTTAATGTATTCCAACCAAGGCTTTTTACTAATTCATCATCATGAGTAACAATTATGATTGTTGGAATTTCTGTAAGAGAAAGCGAACGCAAAATTTCTGTAACCATTTCGCGATTTTTTAAATCCATTGAACTTGTTGGCTCATCTAAAAGTAAAAGTTTTGCTTTTTGTGCAAGACATCGCGAAATTGAAACTTTTTGTTTTTCGCCTCCGGAAAGTGTCGAAAAAATTCTGTTTTTTAGGTTCAAACTATTTGTTCGTTCAAGACTTTCTTCAATTATTTTTTTACGATTTTTTATATTTTTTGGAATTCCCAAAGAAACTACTTCTTCGACATTTAGCGAAATTGAATTTGTTTCTGATTGTTGAGGAATGTAGCCAATTGTGAATTTTGGATTTTGGTTGATATTTTTTCCATCAATTAAAATTTTTCCGGAAATTGTAGAATAAATTCCAGACAAAAGTCGAAGAAGAGTTGTTTTTCCGCTTCCGTTTTCGCCCAAAATCATAAGGCGTTCGCCATTTTTTAATTCAAACGATAAATTTTTTATGTTTCCCCATTTATATGATAAATTTTGGACAGAAACGCTTACTCCAAGAACCTTTTTTGCTCTTTGTCGCAAAAGAAAATACATTTCGTCAGCGTCAGAAAGATTTTTAAGTTGTTCTTCGGTTGCACATAAAAGGCGGTGAACTTTTTGCGTATAAAAAACTTCTATTTTTTCGTTTTGAGATTTTGCAATTTTTTGATTATAAAAATCTATGTAATCTAAAGCGAGCGAACTTATTAAGTTTGCATTTATGTGTTTGATATTGAGCCGAATCATTAAAACCGCTGCCGCTTTTCCAATTGCAGTGTCGTGAGCGTATAAGTTTGATTTTTTTCTAGAAAAATCTTTCAAAAAATCTTCAAGTTCAAAAAGAGGATGAAGCCATTTTCCAGAACTTTGAAAAATAGGACCATCATCATTAAAAACTTCAAGAGAATTTCCTTTTTTTAGCGGATTTTTGAAAAGTTCTAAGTTCGACATTGTTTTATTATACAAAGTTGCAAAATTTAAATGAATAGAATTTTTTTGAAGATAAAATCTTATCTTGTTTCCATAATTTGTTCTAAACGACGCTTATCGTTTTGGAGTGTTTTACTTGTTGGATTTTCTGAAAGTCCCACTTCTACAAGCTGCAAAGCTTCTTTGTATTGATGATTGTTTACACAAGTTGCAATAAGATTGTGAAATTCGACATCATGATTGTACCAAACTTGAGTTTTTGCGTTTTTTAGATTGCGACTATTTGCCAAAAAATTTAATGCTTCATCAACAATTTTTGCTGCCTCTAAGAATTCTTTTTTGTTTGATTTTTCTTGAATCAATTTTAGATAATAATATTCTTGCCAATTATCCAAAAAAGATTTTACAGTTTTTTCTGTCGCTAAAGCATTTTGATATTGTCCTTGAAGATATTTTAAAGCATCTTCATCAGAAAGTAAGTCTAAATTTGATTGTATTTTTGAAAGAAAAATTGTTTGAGAAAGTTCTTTTTGAAAATTTGGGGAAATATAGTTTTTATGATTTTCAAAAATCTGTTCCGCCGTCAAAAAATCATTTTGAGTGTAAAGATAAACAATCGCATTATTAACAGAAGCATCTAATGCATTTTGAGTTTTTTGATTTATTCCGTAACGCAAAATTACTTTTTCAAGCCATGCAATTGACTCATTATGGAGATTTTTATTTTCCAACTCTGCAGAATAATTTAAGGCCGGAACATCAAAAATTTCTCTTCCTTCCAAAATTTCTGATACATTTTCGTTATTTCTAAAAGTCATAACAGTCGCCCCTAAAGGGATTGCATTTTTATAATCATTTTTTTCGACATAATAACTTGTAAGATTTGAGCCAACAAGAGAAATAAACGTTTTTACAGAAACCTCTTTACGATTTGAATAATATTTTTTTGGAATTACTGCGTATTTTGTAGAATTTTCAGTTTTTTCAAGAACTCTTTTTTCTCCGGGATTGAATCCATAAGGATTTGTCGTTTCAATATCAATTTTTTGTTCATCAATAAAAACCGAACAAAATGCGTGATTCGGAGTTTTTATACCAACGACAGAAATTCCGGCTGATTTTGCTAACGCAAAGTAGAGCAGGGCGGATGAAACACAATTATAGGTTCCGTTTTGAAACATCACGTTGATTTTTGTTTGTTGTTCGCGATATTGAACAAGCAAATTTTCGTACATTACATAAAGAATTTTTTCTGCAATTTGACTTTGAGATTGATTTTCTGCCAACAATGATAAAATTTTTTGTTCAAGGCTAGAATATTTTTCTAAACAATATTTCCATTCCGGTGAATTTTCTTCACACTCAGAAAATCTTAATGCGTTTTCAATAATTTCTTGAGATGAAAGTTCGGAAGATTGTTTTTCTTCAATAAAAAGTGGCTCGAGAGAAGGAAAATTAAAATCTGTAAAATTTATTGATTGCGAAAAAAGTGAAAAAATCAAAATAAAAAAAATGGCAAATATAGATAGATTTCTTTTCATAATTTTATTTTACGGCAGATAGAAAGTTATTTCCAATTTTAAATTTATTACAAAAAGGTTTATCACAAAAAAAATGTAAGCCTTTATTTTTCCAAAACAAACAAATATTCCGAAACGTGAATATTTCTGCTTCGTAAGTTTCTGCTTCCACGAAACGTGTTGTATTCAATTTCTACAGTTTTAACTTTTCCATATTTTTCTAACATTGATTTCATTTCGTCAAAAGTTATAAAACCTTCGGAATTGTAAGAAATTATTGCAAATTTTGTATCAAGATTTTTTACAATTTTTTCCATCGATTTTAATGCCAACTGAGGTTTGTTAAAATCAGAACGATTCCAATCTTGCGTAATTCCGCTGACTTTACTTACTTCTACATCAAGTTGATTTTTTAAAATTAAATTCAGCATAAAATAGTTTGAACCGTAAGGATGCTGATTATACGGCGGATCAAGATATGCCACATCAAGATTTTTTAATTCTTTGGAAAGTTCAACCGCATCTTTTTGAAAAATCTGTAAATCACTTTCAAAATTGCTAAAAATCGGCTCTTTTAATTCAATTTTTCCAAAAATGCGAGAAAGTGCATTTTTTCCACTTGCGCCAAAACAACCAATTCCTGTGTTTTTGTCCTTGTAAAAGCCCTTAAAAACTCCGCTCGTATTTACGTGAATTGATGCTTCTGTAATTAGCGGAGCAAGAAAATATTTTTTTAGATTTTCGTCTTGAACAAAATCATCAATCAAATTTCTGTAAGTGTCGATAAAAAGTGCATTTTTGTGAGTGTAAAAAACGCGCTCGCCTTTTTGAATGTTATTATCATCTTTTGGAGCGTAATTTTGTGTGATAATTCCTTCTGTTTTTTGATTTTCGCAAGATTTTTCAATTTCGGCACGGATTTTTTCGTATTTTTCTTTTGGAAAATCAGATTTGTTAGAAAGATAGCAAGAATTTATTACGCAAGAATATTTTTCTAAATCATTTGCAATAAGAAGAGAAGAATGACTTTTTAACATTCGAGCAACAATTCCTGAACCGGAAAAGATATCCGCACAAATCATCTTTTTTTTGTTTAATTTTTGCGAAATTTCTTGAACTTCTTGCTCAATTTTTTCAATTAAAGAACGTTTGTTTCCAAGATAAGTTATTATTTGCGTTGTTAAAAATTGCGGATTTTCGTTTTGTTCATCAGAGAAATTGGGAGTTTTATTAACGTTCATATTTTATTAAATATTATAAGAATTTTTATTAATGTTATCAACGAAAGAAAATTTGTAAAATTTTTATGGATTTTAAAAAATACCCTTTGAAAAGTGACAAAGTATCATGTAAAAATCCTTTAAAGATTGGGATATTGACGAAGGTTTTGATGAAATCTGCATATCCTTGTAAACAAATCTTCTTTTGCCGCTTCAAATGCAAAAAAATATTATGGGCGTTCCCTGCCAACCAAAAGGTCGGCAGGTCGCTATGTACAGGGTTCCGCTTTCGCTCCATTCTAAAACGGCAATTAACTTTTTGGAGCTGACGCGTCCCGCGTCAAAATCTGTCAATGCCGTTTTAGAACGCTTCGTCTGCCTGTCTTGCCTATCGGCAGACTGAGCGGCAGACAGCGCCCTTCCCAGCGCTAACGCAAAATCAGCAATTTTTTACAAAATCTTTAGGAATTATTTTAAATAAATTCTTTTATCATTTGAAAAAGTGCCAAAATTTGTGAATTACTAAGTTTTTCAGTTAACTCTATAAAATCCTTTCGTATCGAGATGTTTTCGTTATGTAGGCTTTTGAAGTTTTCTTTATCAAAAAAATCTGAAGGTGAAATTTCTAAATATTCACATAACAGAAAAAAACCTTGCAATGACGGAAATCGTTTTCCATTTTCTATTAAGTTCACATAATTTACATTCTGACCAAGTGCAATACTCATTTCACGAGCCGATAGATTTTTTTTATTTCTTAATTCGCGTAGACGATTTGCAAATTCTCTTTCATAAATTTCAAAAATTTTAGATTCATTTTGTTTTTTAATATCATCCATAAGTACATACTTTAAGATGTCATTTTTATTAACTTGCAATCCGAAAGATAAGATTGTATAATGATACAATCTTAGAGATTGTAAAAATTAGAGGAATTTTTATTGGCCCATTATTCCATCCTTCTCGGCTCCGCCCATGAAGATTTCAGACAGAAAAAAATAGAAGAA
>CAZIQK010000055.1:0-11507 GCA_964541735.1 uncultured Treponema sp. | reverse complement strand
CCACGACCCCGAGATTACAAATCACGTGCTCTACCAGCTGAGCTAAGGCAGCATTTTTACAACCTTCAGTTGCGATGTTGTTTACTTTATACTTTTAATGATTTTTAGTCAATATCATTTTGAAGATTTTCTTTGTTTTTTTTCAAAATTTCTTTAAAAAATGGCAAATATTTTTTTTGAATCACATTTTTCCATAAATATTCCTTTCTAACTAAAGTTGCTCCATTTTTTATGATTTTATTTATTAAAGTAGGTTTGAGTTTTTTTATCATTATGACTTCTGAAATTTTTGAAATTAAAACTCCGCTTGTATTATGCTCATAGAGAAAACCTGTTTCTCCATCTTTTATTTTATTTAATCCACCAGTTTTGTGTGCAATTGGAACGGTTGCATAAACTTGTGCAATAAAATCTTCTAAACCGCAAGGTTCAAAAAATGATGGAAGAACAATAAAATCTCCAGTTGCAGTAGAAAGTCGTGCAATTTTTTTGTTATAACCATTTAAAAATGCAACTTTTCCTTTATGAATTTTAGTAAGTTCTATTATTTCTTCTTCCAACGCCAATTCACCTTGTCCACAAATAACAAATCTTACTTCTGGAAAACTTTGTAAAATAGGAGGAATTGCATTGGCAAGAATTTCTATTCCTTTTTGACTTGTTATGCGTCCATGATATGAAATATAAATTTCTTTTGAATAATCAGATGAACATTCTAAAAATCCAAATTTTTTTATTCCAAAAAAATCAAAATTATCTGTATTTATTACATTTTGAATAAAAAATTTGCGACATTTTATTTTACCTTCCAAATCATTTTTTTCTGGAGAAAATTCAAAAGGTAAACAAGAAACATTTGTATCTTCGGGATTATAACGTTCAAAATCAAAACCATTTGTAATTCCTGTAATTTGTATTTTTTTTTCTGCAAACAAAGGTGAAAGTCCGTCCGTAAGTTCAACATTTAATGGATTTAGAATTTCTTTTGCATAATCTTCCGAAACTGTAGTTAATTCTGCGCCACTATTTGCTGCAATTAAAAATGGTTCACATCTTGATTTATTCATGGAATTTTCTAAAAGTTCAGTGCTTAAATTTGTGTACCAAGCTGCTTCTCCAATGCTAGAAAATTCGTGATGATATGCAGGACCGCAATTATGAATTGTTACGACGCATTTTGATTTTTTTAAGCATTTTTCGTTTTTCACAAAAGCCGGCAAAACAGCCGTTGATGCATCTTGGCAATGAATAATTTCTGGAATATCTGAACGAGGAATTTTTTGACCATATTTGCAAACTGCTTTTTGAAAAAGAATATCCATAAAAAGTGAATCTTTATGTCCAATTCCCTTTTTATTTTCGGGATTTAGTTTTTGTTCATTTTCTGTGTATGTATAAATTTCTTCTTTTTCTGAAAAACATTTATGATTTATAAAAATAATTTGAAATTTTCCAGTTTTTGAAAATCCTTGTAAATATGAAACTTTTTCTTTTTTTCCACAAATATCAATTTCTTCTTCAAAAAGATTTTGAATATTTTCTACAAAATTAAAATTTGTACATTTGAAAATTGGAATAAAAAGCGTTGTTTTATTATTTAATTCACAAAATTCTTTGCAAAGTGAATATGTTACATTTTTTACGCCACCAGCTTCTGCAATTCCAGCACATTCCATACTTACAATCCAAATTTTCATTTTGTTTCTCCATTTTCGTTTGTTTGATTTTGATTTATTTCGTTTTCGTCTGAAGATTGCGTTGAAAAATTATCTTTTGTATTAAAAAGATTTTGAGTATTTTCTAAAACTTGATTTTGAAGCTTTTTATAAAGTAAAAAATCAGGAAGTTCACTATTTGTAATTGCTAAAACAGAAATTTCAACATTGGGAAATTGTTCGTAAAAATCAACATTTTTTGCTATATCATTTCTTCTAAATGTTTCGACCCTAAAACTTGGATTATTTTCTGCCTTTTTTAAAATATATTCGGTTGCTATTTGACAAATTGAATCTGCACAATTACTTAAATAAGATTGTAAATCATCTGAATTCTTAATTTTATTTTGTTCTAGTAAAACAATTAAATCTTGAGGTGTAATATTTAAACTGATTGAATAAGTTATTTGATAATTAAACTCTATATCTGTAGTAAAAAAAGAACTGTAAATATTTGCAGAAGGAAGTTTTCCAGAAATTGTTTTTGTTGTGTTTAGTGGTGTTAAATTAAAAATTTTTAATTCTGCATTTGTCGGTAAAAGAAATTCTTTATTCCAAGAAAAAGTTCCTGGAACAATTGGTTTTTCGTTTATACCACCAAGTTTTGAAATCACAACTCCAACTTCATTTGGTTTTACTTTTATTTGTTTCCATCCTCTAAAAAAAACAAAAACTCCAAAAATTGTGACAATCAAAACACAAATAAAAAATTTCTTCATAAAAAACTCTGTTTTTAAATTTTATGATATTATAATATATAATAGCGAAAAGTAATGAAAAAAAACATAATTTCAGAAGAATTTTCAAAAAAAATAAAAACTCCTCTTTTGTACAGAATTACACAAACTATAATTTTGACTTTAGTTATTTTTTGCGTTTTTTTGTTAATTTTATATATCGTTGGGAATTTTCAAAATTTTCAAGATGAAAGTCAAAAAATCATCTTAAAGGTTTTACTTTTTTCTGCAATTTTGACAAGTTTTTTAACGGTTCCCATTTTTATTGAAAATATAATTATGCTTTTTACAATCAAAAAGAAAAAAATGAGAATAATTTCTCTACTTTTGATGATTTTAACAGTCATTTTTTGTGCTTTTTGCATTATTTTTTGCGGTGCAATAGAATTGATTTCGGAAGGTTTTTAGTGAACAAATTTATAAAATTATCAGAAAAAAAAATAATTCTTCCTCAAAAATTAGTGAAATTTGGAAAAATTTTTACTGAAAACGGTTTTGATGCTTTTTTAGTTGGCGGAGCGGTAAGAGATGTTTTTCTTGGAATAAATGCTGATGATTGGGACGTTGCAACAAATGCAACTCCTGAACAAGTAATGTCTCTTTTTAAGTTTGTAGTTCCAACCGGAATTGCACACGGAACTGTTACGGTTCATTTTGAAAAAATTGAAATTGAAGTTACAACTTTTAGAACTGATGGAAAATATTCCGACGGACGACATCCTGACAAAGTTGAATATGCTTCTACAATTAAACAAGATTTGAGTCGGCGTGATTTTACGATAAATGCAATCGCTGTAAATCTTTCTACAGGACAAGTTGTCGATCCTTTTGACGGAAAAAAAGATATTAAGAAAAAAATCATTCGCTGTGTTGGAAATCCTCATGAAAGATTTTTAGAAGATGGATTGCGTCCTATTCGTGCGTTAAGATTTGCTTCTAAGTTAAATTTTAAAATCGAAGAAGAAACATTTTCACAAATTTTAAAAAATGATGTAAAAGAAAAAATAAAAAGCATTTCAATTGAGCGTTTTCGTGATGAATTTGAAAAAGTATTAAAAACCGAAAAACCTTCTGTAGGTTTAAAACTTATGGAACAAACTGGCGTTTTAGAAATATTTATTCCAGAATTTCAAAAATGTAAAAATTGTATACAAAGTGATTATCGTGAATTTCATAAATTTGATGTATTAAATCATCTTTTTTATGCTTGCGATGGTGCTCCAAAAGAAAAATTAAATGTTCGACTGGCGGCACTTTTTCACGATATTGGAAAACCCGATTCAAAAAAAATTATAGAACAAACAGTTTTGGATGGAGAAAAATCTGACGGTTCAAAAAAAACAATAGAAACAATCACTTTTTACAATCATGAAACTTATAGTGAAAAAATAACTAGAACAATTATGATTCGTTTAAAATTTTCAAATGAAATGATTGATAATGTTTGTCATCTTGTAAAAGAACACATGTTTCATTATGAACAAAATTGGAGTTCTAGTGCTGTTAGAAGATTTATTGTTAGAGTTAGAAAAGAAAATCTTGAAGATTTGTTTGATTTAAGACTTGCAGATATGTATGGAATGTGGAATGAAAATGTTGATGTTCGGTATTCTGATTCTGTAAAGCTACTTTTGGAGTTAAAAGATAGAATCAAAAAAGAATTAGAAAAAAAATCAGCACTTACATTAAAAGATTTAGCGGTAAACGGAAAAGATTTAATTTCTATTGGTATTCCAAGTGGAAAAAAACTTGGTTATATTCTGAACGAATTAATGAATATCGTTTTAGAAGAACCAAGTCAAAATGATAAAGACATTCTACTTAAAATAGCAAAGAATTTATCAAATTCATAAAGAACTGCAAACAACACAACTTGCGACGTTTACACAGTAAACTCGTGTGTTGTTGAAAGCAACCAGTCGTTGCCGTACTTGATACGGCAATCTAAAACAGAAAGATTCCCGTGTCGGATTTCGAGAACCTCTCCCAACGCACTAGAATGACATCACGAGAATGACACGTAAAACAATTGCTTAATAATAAAACAAGATTTCCTTACGATGACTTTTTATCATAAAAAATAATATTTTAAATAAGCATATTCATTCTTTCGCGAACTTCTTCTAAAGTCTTTTGTGCAATTTCTCTTGCTTTTTCAGAACCTTCTAACAAAACTTTTCTAATATAATCTGGATTTTTTTCAAGTTCTATACGTTTTGTTCTTAGAGGACGAAGAGTTTCATTCAAAGCTTCTGTTAAAGTTGATTTTAACTTTCCTCCACCACCATCACCAATTCTATCTGCAATTACAGTAGGTTCTTCGCCAGTACAAAGCGAAATCAACATTAAAAGATTTGAAACTTCAGGTCTTTTTATAGGATCATAAGTGATAACACGTTCCTGGTCGGTTTTAGCTTTTTTTATCAATTTTGCAGTTTCATCTTCGGTTGCAGAAAGCATAACTGTATTATTTCGAGACTTTGACATTTTTTGAGAACCATCAAGTCCCATAATCATTGGAGTTTTTGAAAGAAGAACTTCTGGAAGTGGAAAAATCGGTTCTTTTCCGACATCAGTACAAAATTTTTTATTAAACCGACTTGCAATCGTTCTTGTCATTTCTACGTGTGGAAGTTGATCTTTTCCGGCAGGAACAACGTTTCCTTTGCAAAACAAAATATCAACCGCTTGATGAACAGGATAAGTGTACATTCCGGCATTTACATTTGTAAGTCCAGCAGATTGAATTTCTTCTTTTACGGTAGGATTTCTACTAAGTTCTGCATTAGAAACTAAAGTTAAAAAAGGAATCATTAGTTGATTTGCTTCTGGAACATAACTATGTGGATAAATAATTACATCTTGTTTTTCAGGGTCAATTCCGGCTGCTAAATAATCAATCACAAGTTGTTTTGTATTTTGACTAATTTTATCGAATGCATCGTGATCGGTTAAAACTTGGTAATCTGCAATTAAAATCATTGTTGGAACACCAAGATTTGCAAGACGAACTCTATTTTGTAAAGAACCAAAATAATGTCCAATATGCAAACGACCAGTTGGTCTGTCCCCTGTTAAAACTCTATATTTTTTAGGATTTTTTATTAAATCATCTTCAAGTTTTTTACTTCGTTCAATTGCCGCTTCATAACTTTTATTTATATCAGAGTATTGAATTTCATCGCTCATTTTTTTACCTCAAAAAAATTATATAGAAAAAATAGGATTGAGAAAAGAGTATTGACAGAGTATTGTAATAGGCGAACATGAAGAAATTCCTGCGTTATTTACAAGAATATCAATTTTTCCTAATTTTGATTTTACTTCTTCAAAAGTTTTTATTATTTCACTAATTTTCCTTCAAATTAAAACTGATAATCCGCTTTCCAAAGTTTATGCAGATTACAAAATTCATATACTGCTTCAACATGTTCACCCACCATAACAACAAAATCTAACTTTGGAGCATTTCTTGTTACTTTACAAAACTTGATTTGAAATATGCTCAAGTTTATACAAGGCTAAGATAGCACTACTCGTTCATTGAGGAAAGAAAATTTACTCACAAATCATCATCAAAAAATCACCATCAAAAAGATGATTAATTTTTAGTTTTAATTTTTTGGCGGATTGAATTTAATCTGTTTAACGCTTCGTATAAAGTTTCGTTTTTCTTTGCAAAATGCAAACGCACATAACGATTTTCTTTTTCTTTAAAAAAGGATGAGCCTGGAACTGTTCCTACTCCAACATCACGAGCTAAAACTTCTGCAAATTCCAAATCGCTTTCGTATCCAAATTCACTTATATCAAGCAAAATATAATAAGCACCTTGCGGAATTGAGTGTTTTAATCCGATTTCGTCCAATCCTTTCAAAAATAAATCTCGTTTTTCAGTGTATTCTTTTTGCAGGTTTTTGTAATATTCATCACCAAATTTTAAGCCGACAACTGCGGCTTCTTGTAAAGGGGCTGCCGCTCCGACTGTTAAAAAATCATGAACTTTTTTAATGCGTTCTGTAATTTCAGGAGAAGCATAAGTATAGCCAAGCCGCCAACCTGTAATTGAATAGGTTTTTGAAAGAGAATTGCAGGTGATTGTTCTTTCTTTCATTCCGGGAAGACTTGCCATATAAGTGTGATGATTTGGCTCATACAAAATATGTTCATAAACTTCATCAGTAATAACAAATGCATCATATTTTTTTGCAAGGTTTGCAATGATTTCCATTTCTTTTCGGGTAAAAACTTTTCCGCACGGATTTGAAGGATTGCACAAAATAATTGCCTTTGGATTTTGTTTAAATGCATTTTCCAAAAGATTTGCATCAAAATTAAATTCAGGTGGAATAAGAGGAATGTAAATCGGTTCTGCTCCGCTCAAAATTGTATCTGCTCCGTAATTTTCATAAAAAGGACTAAAAACAATTACTTTGTCGCCGGGATTTGTAACACTCATCATTGCAGCCATCATTGCTTCTGTAGAACCGCAAGTAACAACTAATTCCGAATTTGGATTGACTTCCATTCCGCTGAAATGTTTTATTTTTTCCGCTAAGGCTTCGCGAAAATTTTGTGCTCCCCAAGTTATTGCATATTGATGAAAATCTTCTTTTGAAACTTCTGCAAGTCTGTCTAAAATCTGGCGGGGAGGTTCAAAATCCGGAAAACCTTGACTCAAATTGACTGCATTATATTTATTTGAAATTCTTGTCATTCTTCTGATAACAGAATCCGTAAAAACTGATGTACGATTAGAAAGTTCTGGCATTTTTTCACCTCTGAATATTTTTCTATTAAATCACAAATTAAATTTATTTTGAATATGAAATTCCTTTATTAAGAATACCTTTTTTGTCAAAAACAGATTTTATTTCATTCATCAAATCAACATTTTGAAAAGGCGTTTCCTTAAAGAAAAAATCTCTCTTGCTTAAACCCAAACCGTGTTCTCCGGAAATCAATCCGCCAAGTGAATGTGATTTTTCATAGAGTTTTGTCAAATTGATTTTTAATTCTTTTTCCCAAGTTTCTTCATCACGATTTCCACGAACTACACAAAGATGAACATTTCCATCTCCTGCATGACCAAAACTTATCATCCTCATTCCGGATTCTTTTTCCAAAATATTTACATAATTTACAAATTCATCAATTTTGGAAATTGGAACAACAATATCTAATGGTTCTTGTTCGCTTACAGTTTCAACCGCTTTTACAAGGCAACCGCGAATTCTCCAAACATTTTTGCATAATTCTGAGTCATTTAAAATTGTAATTTTTTTGCAAATTGGTTTTGCAATTTTAGTAAGCCTTTTTATAGAAGATTTGATTTCGTTTTTATTTCCATCAAAAGTTAAAATAAGATATGCGGCTGCATTTTTGTCTGGAAATGAAACTTCTTTTTTATCAAGTGATGAAATAAATTCTTCTCCAAGTTGAACAACTTTTCTTTCAATAAATTCTAAGGCTGTTGGATTTAAATTTGCTTTTAATAAAACAGGAACTGCTTCAATTCCGCTTTTTAAAGAGTCAAAACTGAGCAAAATACTTTCTGAACGTTCGGGTTTTCCTACTAATTTTAAAAGACATTTTGTAATTACGCAAAGAGTTCCTTCTGAACCAATCACTAAATCTTTTAAATCCAGACCAGTTGTATCTTTTCGATTTTTTGAACCAACATTTATGATTGTTCCATCTGCCAGAACTAATTCCAAACCCATTACATAATTACGAGTTACGCCATATTTTACAGCACGCATTCCACCTGCGTTTGTTGCAATGTTTCCACCAATTGAAGAGAGTTTTTCTCCTGGGTCAGGCGGATAGAAAAATCCCCGCTCTTCAACATAATTTTGAAAATCCTGCAAAATTACGCCGGGTTCAACTGTTGCTGTAAAATTTTCTGAATCAATTTCCAAAATCCGATTCATCTTGCTAAAATCTAAGATTATTCCGTTTTTGGAAGGAACTGTCGAACCGACAAGATTTGTTCCGGCTCCTCTTGGCGTTACAGGAATATCATTTTGATAAGCAAATTTCAAAACTTCGCTCACTTCTTCCGTAGAATTCACAAAAACTAACGCAGAAGCACTTCCTTTTTTTCTGCCAAGGCAATCACTTAAATATTTTGATTCTATATTTTTAGAATATACAATCCTATTTTCATCTTTTATGATTTTTGAAAGTTCTGAAATTTTACTCATTTTTATATTCCTGCTTAGATTTATTAAAAATTAGAATTCATCAATTCCCCAGCCAACTTTAATAAAATATCCGCCAAAATCATTATTAAATACTTTTTCGGTTTCTGGAGTCTGGAACGCTTTTACAACTTTACGGAAAATTTCTACTTTTTCAGGATTTTCTAAATCTTTTGAATTTGCGGCAATTAAATTCCAATACAATTTTTCGTTTACACTTGTATCTTTGAAAATTGCAGTTTCCGGTTGAATTCCAAAATCCAAAGCATAATTTCCGTTGATAATTGCGGCATCTACATCAACAAGTGTGCTTGGAATTGTGTTTGCTGCTAATTCTTTGATAATAATTCCACTTGGATTTGTTTCTATATCATTATAAGTTGGATTAAATCCGGCATTTTCTTTTAAAGTAATCAATCCTGCTGCAGCCAAAACTTTATATGCGCGTCCGCCGTTTGTAACATCATTTGGAATTGCAACAACTGAACCTTTTTTCAGTTCGCTTACAGATTTTACTTTTACAGAATAAAGGTTTAGCGGAATGATAAATGTGTTTCCGATAAGTTTTACATTGTAATTGTGAGCTTTTACATCTGTTTCAAGAAAAATTCTGTGCTGGAATGCATTCAAATCAATTTCACCATTTGAAAGTGCATTGTTTGGAGTAACGTAATCACTGAATTGAACAAATTTTAAATTTATTCCTTCTTTTTTAAGTGCTTTTTGGGCTGGAGTCCAAATATCTTCATAAATTGAACCTACAACACCAAGTTTTACAGTCACTTCTTTTGATTTTTTTGCACTTTTTGCAAATCCCAAAGAAAAACTTAATGCTCCAATTAAAATTGCTGCGATGATTTTTTTCATAATTTTACCTCTTTTTATAAAATTTTTATTTTCTCAATTAATGAGAAGTTTTTTTAATAATTTTGCTTCCTATCCATTGGATAATATTTACCATGATTACCAAGACAAAAATCGTTACCCAGGTTACATCCAACTGATTTCTGTCATGACCATACATGATTGCATAATTTCCAAGTCCGCCGGCACCAACTGCTCCAGCCATTGCGGTAAGTCCAATCAGACTGATTAAAGTGATTGTAGTTCCTCTAACCAGAGGGCCAATGCTTTCTTTTAAATAAACTCGGAAAATTATATCTAAAGGAGAAAGTCCCATGCTCAAAGCGGCTTCCACCAAACCGGAATCAACTTCTGCCAAAGCAGTTTCAACTTGCCGTGTAAAAAAAGGAACGCATCCAAAAACTAAAGGAACAATCGCTCCGGAAACACCAATCGCAGTTCCCATTACCAGTCGGCTCAGAGGCATTACTCCTGTAAGTAAAATGATAAATGGAATTGAACGGAAAAAATTAATCAACTTGTCCAAAATTTGAAAAATGATTTTATTTTCTAAAATTGCGCCTTTTTTTGTTACTGTAAGCACAATTCCAAAAAATAAACCAATCACAAAACTAAAAGCTCCGCTCCAGCCAGTCATAATCAAAGTTTCTAAAAAACTATGCCAAAATCTTTCTGGATGTTTTAATATATTTGGTAAAATATTTTGTAAGAATTCCATTTTTTTAGTCCTTTCTATTCCTTTAAAATTTCAACACAAACATCTTCTTGTCGAATATGTTCAAGAGCCCGTTCTATTGCTTCTTTTTTTCCATTGATGATTGCAACCGTTCCGCCAATTGGAGAATTTTGAATAAAATCAATTTCTGCAAAAATGATATTCATTGTAATTTCGTAAAGACGACTTGTTGCAGAAATTAGTGGTTCAGCGACATTTTTTGTAATATACGTAAAACGCACTAATTTTTCTCCTGGAAATAAACGCACAATTGGTGAATCTTCCGCAATTAACTGTTCTATTTTTGTAAGATTTGACGTTACTTTTATGAATCTTTTTGTAACATCATTTTGCGGATTTGAAAAAATATCAAAAACATCACCTTGTTCAACAATTTTGCCTTTTTCCATTACAGCAACTTTTTGGCAAATTTCTTTTACAACTTCCATTTGATGCGTAATGATTACAATTGTAAGACCAAGCGTTTGATTTAATTTTTTCAAAAGTTTTAAAATTGACTTTGTTGTAGTTGGATCTAAAGCAGAAGTCGCTTCATCACATAAAAGAATATCAGGGTTGTTTGCTAAGGCACGTGCAATTGCAACTCTTTGTTTTTGTCCACCAGAAAGTTGTGATGGATAATTTTTTGCCTTATCTTCAATTTCTACCAATTTTAAAAGTTCAGAAACTTTTTCTTTTATTTGATTTTTTGATAATCCGGAATGTTTTAATGGAAAAGCAACATTATCTTCAACAGTACGACTTTTCATCAAATTAAAATGTTGAAAAATCATACCGATTTTTTTTCTTTCGTCGCGCAGTTGTTTTTGTGAAAGAGAAAGAAAATCTTTTCCGCGAACAAAAACCGTTCCGGAAGTTGGACGACCCAATAAATTGATTACTCGCACCAAAGTTGATTTTCCCGCTCCGGAAAAACCGATGATTCCAAAAATTTCGCCCTTTTGAATTGAAATAGAAACATTATCGACAGCGTTAAATGTTTTTCCATCTTGTTCAAAAGTTTTTGTTATATTTTTCAGTTCTATTATATTAGCCATAATCTTTTCCATCGATAAATTGTTGATGATATTTCAGAAAGTCAAATCAAATAAAATTTGTTTAAAATCTGATAATTTTTGAGAAAATTAAAATGTTCTTGATTAAAAAAAAAAGATATGACTAACGCATGACGCCGTTACGGAAATTTTCACGAACAAGCTTTTCAAATTCTACAATGCGTAAATAATTTATAGCTTTCATTTTGAACCTCCGT
>CAZIQK010000054.1:271-11807 GCA_964541735.1 uncultured Treponema sp. | reverse complement strand
ATTAAATTTATTTTTCATTTTATAATTATTCCAGTTTTATTTTTTATTAATCCCTATCAAATAAGTTTCAAAACTTTCTGCACGACACGCTTGTGGTTTAAAACCTTTTGCCGAAGAAAAAACTTCTCTCATCGTTTTTAATATTTTTTGTTGGTCACCATTTTGAAAAATTTTTACAGCAAAATTTCCGCCGGTTTTTAGCATTGTTTGTGCATACCAAACTGCCATTTCTACAAGTTGTTCAGAACTTGCTGTATCAACAATTCGATTTCCAGTAGTTTTTGGAGCTGCATCACAAACGACTAAATCGTAGGGACCATTTTCTTTAATTTGTTTACGAATTTCAGGAGCGTTTAAATCGCCTTGAATAAAAACAAGATTTTCGCCTTTTACAGATTTTGAAAGAGGATTTAAATCACAAGAAACGACTTTTCCGGTTCCCTGCATTTTTCTTAAAAGAAAAGTTGTCCAACTTCCAGGAGCAGAACCTAAATCAAGAACAGAAAAATTTTTCTTAATCATTCCAAATTTTTCATCAATTTCTTTTAATTTATAAACAGAGCGAGCGGGATAACCTTCCGAAAACGCTTTTTGAGACCAATAATCCGGTTTTTCATAACTATTTGCAGGCATATAATGATTTTCGGCAACTTAAATCAAAATAATTATCAAAAACAAAAATATTCACAAAAACATAACTTTATGATAGTATGTTTTTAAAGGAGACTAATTATGAAAAAGATTTTATCTTTCGCACTCGTAGCAATTACAGCTGTGTTTTTATTTATGGGTTGCCAAAGTTCTAACATCAATGCAAGTGAAGAATTTGACAAAGTTTATTCTAACTATGAAGACGCCTTAAATCTCGAAGGTGCAGAGAAATACGTTGTTCAAACAGGAGATACACTTTCTTCTGTCACAAAGGCATTCTATGGCAACGAAAATGGATATTATTTCCCTCTTATTATGTTGGCTTCTAATGATGTTGTAAAAGATCCTGAACTTATAAGACCGGATATGGAACTTACTATTCCAAATTTCGATGCTAATATTAATGATTCTAGTCGTGCAAAAGTTTTCAGTAACTATTTCAAAGATATTGCAAATGTTTATAAACAAAAGAAAACTTCAGCTTCTGAAGATATAAGACAAAATCTTCTTGTAATTTCTAATGAACTTAAAAATAAATAAAATTTAGATTTATATTGTCGAACAAATCTTGCAATAAAATAATTTTTACACGCCAAAATTTTTTATAATTTTGGCGTTTTTTATTTTCCTATCACAAAAATACAAGGAATTTTTGCAAGTTCCGGAAGTTTTTCCTTTTTCCATTGCTCTACAGTTTTTGTTTTTATAAATTCTTCTTGGCAAGTAATTCCAGCCGCAATGCAAACTTTTGTTTGATTTTTTAATGATGAAAAAATTGTTTCAATCATTTTTGTATTACGATAAGGCGTTTCTATAAATAATTGTGTTTGATTTTCATTCCAAACTTTATTTTCCAATTTTTTTAATGCTTTTATTCTTTGAGGAACTTCTACCGGAAGATATCCGTTAAATGCAAAACTTTGTCCATTAAATCCACTTGCCATAACAGAAAGAATAATCGATGACGGACCAACTAACGGAATAACTTTATATCCTTTTGATTGTGCAATTGAAACTACATCGGCTCCGGGGTCTGCAATTGCCGGACAACCCGCTTCAGAAATAATTCCAACACTTTCGCCTTTTTTTAATGGAATCAAATATTCTCCAATAATTTTTCGGTCTGTATGACGATTTAATTCATAAAAAGTAAGTTCATCAATATCAATTGTTTTTTCAACTTTTTTTAAAAATCGTCTTGCCGAGCGAATATTTTCTACAATGAAATGTTTTATTCCAACAATTATATCGTGATTGTAAGAAGGTAAAACTTTTTGAATTTCCGTTTCTCCTAAAGTTACAGGAATTAAATATAACGCAGTTTCCATAATTTTTCCTTTTTTAAATTTCAGCCCAACATTTCTACCAACTCGCCTTTCGCAGTTCGCTAACGCTCAGCCTTCACTTTGTGAATGGCTGCTACGCACTGCTACACGCTCGGGGCAAAGGCAAATTAAAATTTTAAGAGGGGTCTGTCCCCTATTGAAAATAATTTCAGCAAAAAAAATATCAAATTTTAGTTTTCAAAATCTTCCATAATTTTTTCCCATTCTGAAGTTTTTTCTTCAATAAGTTTAGAAGTTTTGTCTATTTCATTTTGAACAGATTTTGCTTTTTCTCCATTCGAATAAACTTCCGGTGTAGACATTTTTGTTTCTAATTCTGATTTCTTATTTTCCAAAACAGAAATTTCTTCTTCAATTTTTTGAATTTGTTTTTCTATTTTTCGTCGTTCAGAATCTCGTTTTTTTTGTTCTTCCCAAGAAAGTTTAGTTTGTGAAACAGAATCTTCGGGGGCGTTACGGGGGCTTCCCCCGTTAGAAGGGGTAGCGGAAAAGTCTGTGGTTGAGTTTTGCGAAACAACAGACTTTGTAGCGAGGGGAAGGCTTTCCCCTCCTTGATTTTTTGCTTCTTGTTCAAGGTAATATTCGTAATTTCCAGGATAATATTTGAATTTTCCAACTTCCAAATGCAAAACTTTTGTAGCAAGAGATTCAATAAATCCACGATCGTGGCTAACAAAAATTACGGTTCCACCAAAAGATTCCAATGCTTTTAGCAAAACATCTTTTGAATGCATATCAAGGTGGTTAGTTGGTTCGTCTAAAATTAAAAGATTCACCGGACTAAGCAAAAGTAAGAGCAACGCAATACGCGATTTTTCTCCACCAGACAAAACATCTAAAGATTTGTAAACGTCATCACCGCGGAATAAAAACGCACCTAGCATATCACGTAATTTTGGAATAAGTTCTAGTGGAGCACGATTTTCCAAATATTCCAAAATTGTTTCTTTTCCTTTGATTGTTTCTGCATTATCTTGGCTAAAATATCCAATTTTTACACCGGCACCTAAAATTATTTCGCCGGAAAAATCTTTATCCTGATTTGCAATAATTCTAAGCAAAGTTGACTTTCCGGCACCGTTACGCCCTGCAACAACTAATCTTTCTCCATTTTCAAGAGTAAGTTCCAAATTATTTAAAACATTTTTTTTGCTATCGTATGATTTACAAATATTTTTCATTCGCAAAACAAGACGGCCGGAATGAGGTGCTTGCGGAAAAGAAAAATGTATTTTTTTTAGATTTTCCGGAATTTCAATTTTTACCATTTTATCAAGTCGTTTTTGATATTCTTGAGCTTGAGCCGCTTTTGTTGCTTTATAACCAAAACGATTTATAAAATCTTCCATTTTGTTGATTTCTTGTTGTTGCTGTTCATATTCTGCAATTAAAGTTTTTAATTCAACTTCTCGAACTTTTTCATAGTGAGAAAAATTTCCAACATAACGTTTTAAATCTCCATTAAAAAGTTCATATACTTCATTTATTGTAACATCTAAAAAATATCGGTCGTGGCTAACAAGTAAAAATCCGCCTTTAAAATCTTGTAAAAATTTTTCCAGCCAAGTTCGTGCTTCCAAATCTAGATAGTTTGTCGGTTCATCTAAAAGTAAAATATCTGGATTTTGCATAAGTGCTTTTGCAAGAGCAATACGCATTTGCCAACCGCCAGAAAATTCTTTTGTGTCGCGTTCAAAATCTTCTCGCGAAAAACCTAAACCAAGGAGAACCGATTCTGCCGTTGCATTTCTTCTGTCCCAACCACTGTCTTGCAATTCTTGAATCAATTCTGCCTGGCGAATAACTAAAGAATCTGTATTTCCTTCACCTTTTTGAAGTTGTTCCCCAATTTCATCAATTTTTCTTTGGAGTTCATATCCAAATTCAAACGCTTTATCTGCTTCTTGGCGTAAAGAACATCCTTTGTGAGTAAGACCACTTTGCGGAAGATATGATATTCTACAATCTTTTTGAACCGCTCTGTTTCCCCCATCGGGTTTAATTAATCCTGCAAGAACTTTTATTAAAGTTGATTTTCCTGCTCCGTTTGCACCAGTTAATGCAAATTTGCTTCCGGTTTGCAAATTTATAGTTACATTTTTTAAAATATCTCTGTCGCCAAAAGCAAGCGATACTTGTGAAAATTGTACAAATGCCATAATAACCTTTTTATTTTTGGAAGAATAAAATCAATGGACTTGAACCGCGAGAGGTAATTTGAGTTCCATTAAATTTTGCTCCAGTTGCATCTTCCAATCGCAAACCATTACTTTCCAATTTATAGAGGAAATTTACTTCAGAATCCATTCCAACAAATTTAAATGTCAAAACTCCATCATAAGAATTTGCAAGAGAAGAACTTAAAATGTATTTTACAGAAGCTGTTCCACTATTTTTTGCACTAGATTTTATTATCGAAGGAACTAAAAGCTTAAAATTTGACCAACGGAAAGAACCATCTTCTTGGAAAGTTAATTTTCCGTAATTTGAACTTGAATACGAAGGTCCGTTTTCCCAAATTTTTTGGAAAGATTGTTCTCGTCGTAATTTTTCTTTTGCAATAACTTCATTTAAATCTTGTTCAACAGTTACAAAATTTAATTCTTGAGGTTTTCCGGAATCGTCTGTATAACGAACAACAATAAAATCTGAACGACGATAAATTATTACAATTGGAATATCTTTTAGTGCGTATTCATTGTCTGATGTTCGAGAGTAACCATCATAAGTCCAATTTTCGTGAATTCCATCAAGATTTAACGAAACTTTTTGATTTTCTGTATCGATTACAAAATTATAAGAAGTTTTCAAACGATTCAAATCTATACTTCCGCTTGAAATCATCGTTTTATAAGAGTCAGGATACCAAATTTTTGTTGCAATATTTTCTTCAAAAACTGTATCAACAATTTCTTCTGTTTCAATTTTTTCGCCACCAATTTGATTTCCTTTTGCATCAGTTTGAAACATTGTGAGATTGTAAGAAAAACACCAAGCGACAGTTCCATTTTCTGTTAAGATTCTGTACCAATCACCTTGCAACGTATTTTTGCCGGTTGTTGGAGCAGTTCCGTTTCCTTTGTACAAAATCTTTATGATTTCGCCTTTTCTTAATCTGTAAACTTGTTTTGCTGTATTTACAGCTTCTTCTCGTGCAGGAAGTCCATCTATTTTTACAGAAGCATAAGTGTTTGCATATTCTGCATAACGAGAAACGACATTTTTTATTTTTGATTTTTTTACAGGTTCAGTCAATTGCCAAAGAGGAACTTCAATTTTTTCGCCTTGTTTTGCTTCTATAATATAAACATGAGAAATATTAGATTTTATATAAACAGGAACGACTTCTCCGCTTTGAATTTCGTATTCTGGAATATTCCACAAAACTACAGAATATCCCAAAATTTTATCTGAACACGAAGTTAAAAAAATCGAAAAGATGATAGAAAATAATGCAACAACAAAAGATTTTTTTTTCATATTAAAACTATTTTTGTTCGTCGATTGAATTTGTACTGTCACTTTCTGATGAAGTTGATTCTGCTGATTCGGTCGGAACATCACGAACTTCTACATTTGCAACTACAATATCTTTTTTAGAAATTAAGCGAATTACAACAAAGACAATTCCAACAAGAATTGTACAAAGTCCAATAATTCTAATAATCACAGTTCCTAATTTTTCCGGAGAAATAAGGAAAAGAATTATTGCTGCAAGAAACATAAAAACATTTTCAAAAATTGCACGTTTTCTGTCTTTTCCTTCTAATGAAACTATACTTGTTAAATAAAATCCAACTAGAGAAGAAAGAATTAATTCAACAGCAAAAATATAAACTATAACTTTCCAAGTTGTTTTTGCCACTGCAATTGGAATTATTACGGATAAAATTCCAAAAAGAATATTTACAAGACCTTTTATAATCGACATTGTTTTATATTGAGAACTTTCTAAATCTTTTAATGGCAATAAAGTGTAAATTCCATAAGCAACAGAACAAATTCCAAAAACAACAACAAATAATTTTACCCAAAAAGATGGAACAACAATTATCAAGATTCCTAAAATGATGAGTAACGCACCATAAACAAAAGGCATAATAGAACCTTTAAAAATATTTTTCAAAATAGTCCTCCTCAAATTCCGACAATCTTACATATAAATATATCGTATTATAAAAAAATAGAAAAGATAAAAGAAATAGAGATATATTGATAAAAATCTCCCACAGATTCAGCCCTAGACGAAGCAACTTCTTGTATTAAAGAGATAGATTTGCTGCTAAAGTTCCTCTTAAAGACAAATTTTTAGTTCGATTCTTGCAATAATACAGTTTTTTTTGTATCACTCACTTGTAAATCTATTTAAACGTTTTAATGCTTTTGACGAAGCAGCTTTATTCTTTTGAATTAAATCTAAAAAAACATCGGTTTCAAAAATCATTAAATCACAATTTTCAATAGCAACTGCAGAAGTAATTCTTTTTGTATTTAAAATCCCGGAAATTTCACCAAAAAAATCACCATTTTCATACAAATTTTTTACGCCATCATTAATTTCTTCAACTTTTCCTCTCCGAATAAAATAAACAAAATCTGATTTTTCACCTTCCGAATAAATCTTTTCACCGGCTTTTATTTTTTTTGTTTGCGTTTTTAATTTATGAATATAAGGTTTTCCAAAAAATTTTTGATTCCACCAATTTGCAAAAGAATTTTCATTTTGTCTTTGCATCGTATAAAGTTGAGCAATCAGAAGTTCTTCAAAAAATTGACTGACAAAAACCATCTGTGCACAAAAAAGAAAAACTGCAAAAAACATATAAACTTTAAACAAAAATATAAATAACGTACTGATTGTTCCATAAATGATATTGTAATTTGTAAAATGCATAAATTTATTGATAAAAAATGAAATCACAAAAGTAATGCCTGTAGAAATTGCTGCGTAAAAAACACAAAGACTCCAACGAGGTTTTGTTCCAGACATAAATTTATAAAAATAAAGAGTAATTAAAAAAAGCATTAAATATAAAACTGAAGAAACAATTCTATTTGAATTTGTATTAAAAATTAACGGAAAAGATTCTTTTATTGGATTAAAAATTGATGATTTTAGAAATTTATTAAACAAAAAAACAAAAATCATTACAAGAATAAACAAAACAACTAATACAAATTCCGAAATAAAAGTTAAAACTTGATTAAAAATAGAAAGCCGTTTTGTTTTTGATCGAAAAATTCTATACATTGCTTGGATGATTGACATAAACATTTTTCTAGCCATCCAAATCACCCAAAATCCAACAAAAATATCAATAAATGAAAATGATTTTTTATTCATCAAATTATTAATCAAAGAATTAAAATCATAAAATGATGAAAAACGTTCACAAAAGTCAAGAAGGATTTTTAAAAGTTCCGGTTCAACTTTTAAAAGGCTAATTAGCATTGCTAAAATAATCAAAACAACTGGTACGACAGAAAATATAAAACTGTAAGAACAAGAAGCGGCACTTTCCCACAAATTATTGTATCCGCAACTTTTTACAGAAAGAAAAACAAACTGCTTTAATTTTGTAAAAAATTGAGAGAAATCTTTTACAATTTTTTTATTCTTTGTCATACCAAAAATTTTATTAATTCTAAAAATCTGCTAATTTTGGAGCACGTGGATAAGGAATTACATCGCGAATATTTTCCATTCCTGTTACATAACGGATTAATCGTTCAAAACCAAGTCCGAATCCTGAGTGAGGAACTGTTCCAAATCGACGCAAATCTAAATACCAATCGTAATTTGACATATCCATTTTGCGTTCTTCGCATGCTTTTAAAAGTTTTTCATAACTTTCTTCGCGTTCAGAACCGCCAATCAATTCACCAATTCCTGGAACCAAAACATCAACTGCTTTTACAGTTTTTCCGTCATCATTTTGTTTCATATAGAATGATTTTATTTCTTTTGGATAATTGTAAACCATAACAGGACAGCCAAAAATCTTTTCTGTAAGATAGCGTTCGTGTTCAGTTGCAATATCACAACCCCAGTAAGGTTTAAACTCAAATTTATCAGCGTGTTTTTCAAGTTCTTTGATTGCATCTGTGTATGAAATGCGTTTAAAATCTGCATTTGCAACTTTTGTAAGATTTTCAATCAAACCTGGCTGAATTCGTTTATCAAAAAATTCCAAATCTTCACGACATTTTGTTAAAGCCCAATTTAAAAGATATTTTACAAAATCTTCCTGAATGTCCATATCATCTTCCAAATCGTAAAATGCCATTTCTGGTTCAATCATCCAAAATTCAGACAAGTGACGTGGCGTATTTGAATTTTCTGCACGAAAAGTTGGTCCAAAAGTATAAACTCGGCTCAAAGCGGTTGCTAAAGTTTCTGCTTCAAGCTGCCCCGAAACTGTAAGATTTGCTTTTTTTCCAAAAAAATCTTTTGAATAATCAACAATTTTGTGAGCATCTTCAATTTTCATGCCATTTTGACCCGCTTTTACACCAAGTTCAGCAATTTTTTCCATAGAAAGAGTTGTAACCTGGAACATTTCGCCGGCACCTTCTGCATCTGAACAAGTAATTTCCGGAGCATTTATGTAAACAAATCCGCGTTCTTGAAAGAAGGTATGAACTGCATAAGCCATTTGATTGCGAACACGGAAAACTGCACCAAAAGTATTTGTTCTTGCTCTTAAGTGTGCATTTTCCCGCAAATATTCCATAGACATTCTGTTTTTTTGCAAAGGATATTCTTCAGGATTACACATTCCCAAACATTCAATATTTTCAAGAGTAACTTCAACTGCCTGTCCGCTCGCCGGTGAAGGAATTAAAATTCCAGTTGCACGAACAGAAGCACCTGTATTCAATTTTTTTAATGTTTCTTCAATATTATTTACATTTGCATTATTTGAAGGAGAATTTCGGTCAAAAGTAAGTTGAATATTTGCAAAACAACTACCATCATTAACCTGAATAAAAACAAGATTTTTTGAATCACGAACTGTGCGAACCCATCCACAAACTTTAACATTTCTTCCGTCTGGAGAAGAAGTTAGTAAGTCTTTAATTAAAGTTGGTACCATAATTTTACTCCCATAGCAATAAATAATGTAAATATGAAAGATAGTTTATCACTTTTTAAAAGATGTGAAAAGTAAAAGTTCTTAACTAGAAAAAATGTACAATTGCGAAAATATTATTATCTGCATAGGTCTGTCCCCTCTCACTATCAAACTAAGACTAAAGCTCATAAATTTGATAAACTACAACTTATGCAAACTAAAATACAAAAACAATCAGAAAAAGAAAAATGGTATCAAACAAAAGGTTTTAGAATTTCTTTTTCTATTATTATCTTACTTATTATTTCGTTTTTTACTTTTACAATAATCAGAAGTCTTGAATTTAGAAGTCTCTCACAAGCAGATTCTCTTTCTATTTCACAACAAAACGATTTAGATTTATTTCTGAAAAATAAATATAGCGAACGTAATCAAATAATTCAAAAATTACCTTACGCGATTTCATCTCAAAAAATTGATGTTTTGGCAGAATCTGCAATTTTAATTGATATGGCAAATGGAAATATTCTTTATGAAAAAAATGCTGATAGAATCATACCTCCGGCAAGTATGACAAAATTATTTGCGATGTACGTTGTTGAAGAAGAAATTCGAGCTGGAAATCTTTCATACAACGATATCATTTATCTTCCACCTGAATGTTGGGCTTGCAATATGCCACCGCACTCATCACTTATGTTTTTAGGAGAAGGCCAGATTGTAACTGTAGAAGAACTTCTTTTAGGACTTTCAATTTGTTCTGGAAATGATGCCGCTTACGCTTTGGCTTATGCAATTTGCGGAAATATGGACGATTTTGTTGTAAAAATGAATCAAATTGCAGTTTCTCTAGGTTTAGAAAATACTCGTTTTGTAGAAAGTTCCGGTTATAGCGAATTGAACACAACAACTGCAAAAGAAATGGCTGTTTTTGCAAGAGTTTACATAAAAAATCATCCTAAATCCTTAGAAAAATTTCATTCTGTAAAAAGTTTTACTTATCCAAAACAAAAAAATCTTGCTCCGGGTGATATTTTGCAATCTCAAGATTTTTCACAAGGACTTCCACATCACATAACAATGAGCATCACTCAAAAAAATACAAATCCGTTATTGGAAAATCTTTTAGGATGTGATGGTTTAAAAACTGGATATATTGATGAGAGTGGATATAATCTTGCGCTTACAGCAACTCGAGATAATCGTCGATTTTTATCTGTCACGATGAAAGGACCGGGCACTAATACAAAAGAAGGACAACAAGGACGCATTCATGATGGAACAGAACTTATGGAATATGCATTTAAAAATTTTAGTGATTTATATGTGGCAGATTATTTTAAGCCAATTTTTCTAAAAGTTTACGGTGCAACAGAAAAATCAATAAATCTTATTCCTGCTTTTAATATTGAATACGAAACAATTCCTTTTATTTTAGGCGAAAATTTTAAAGAAAATATTGATAATGTAAAAATTGAATTTTCATATCCAGATTTTATTTTTGGTGATGTTAAAATGGGACAAATTTATGGCGAAATAAAATTTTCTCTTGGAGATTATGTTCTAGACTCTATTCCTCTTGTCGCTGATAGAAACGTAAAACGCTCAAATATAATTGTAAGATTGTCTGATTTTTTGTATTGCAATTAAAATAATAAAAAAGTATTATGTCCAATATATTAAACTAAATGATATTTCTGAAACTTCATACTATGATTTTTTTAGAAATTGCACAAACTCATTTCGGAGGTTATTTTATGTCATTGAAGAAAACTTTTTCCGCTGATGGAAAAACTTGCACAGTAGTTTTTAATGTAAATCCAACAGCAGCGTCTAATGCTCAGAAAGTTTATTTGGTTGGTGAATTCAACAGTTGGGATACAACAGCAACTCCAATGAAAAAAGGTCCAGATGGCTCTTTTTCTATCAAAAAGCAACTCGAAACAAACAAACAATATCAATTCCGTTATTGCCTAGATGGAAAATCTTGGATAAATGATTGGAAAGCCGATGGTTATGTTCGATCAGAACTTGCTAATGATGATAACTCAATTGTTGATACTACAGTTCCAAAAGCAACAAAAACTTCTAAAAAGCCAGCACCAAAATCTGCTGCAAAAACTACAAAAAAATCATCTTCTAAAAAATAGGTGATAAAAGCGAGTATTGACGCAATTTTTCAAAAATTGTATAGTTGAACTCGCTCATTCCCCGATTGTGTAATGGTAGCACTTCAGATTCTGGTTCTGACTGTGGGGGTTCGAATCCTCCTTGGGGAACTTAAACTGAACTAGAAAATAGTTCAGTTTTTTTTGTTTTTGGCCTCTTCGAATATCGGTTTAGTTCACGGCCCTCTCAAGGCTGAAAGATGGGTTCGATTCCCATAGAGGCTATTTACTTAGCATTTTCATAAATGAAAATGCACGCTTTTTGGTGGTAAAACCTAAAATAACCCTAGCGGCT
>CAZIQK010000054.1:0-171 GCA_964541735.1 uncultured Treponema sp. | reverse complement strand
TATTTTTTTACGGTTTTCCGATTTGAGCGGGGTTCGATTCCCATAGAGGCTATTCATTTAGCATTTTCATAAATGAAAATGCACGCTTTTTAGTGGTAAAACCTAAAATAACCCTGGCGGCTTATTTTTTTACGGTTTTCCGATTTGAGCGGGGTTCGATTCCCATAGAGG
>CAZIQK010000053.1:0-13058 GCA_964541735.1 uncultured Treponema sp. | reverse complement strand
AACAAGTTTTTACAACAATGGAAATGCGAATGAAATGTGGAATTGGAAAATGCGGAAGATGTAATATTGGTGATAAATTCGTTTGTAAAGACGGACCGGTATTTAGTTTTGACCAACTTGGAGAACTTCCACCAGAATACTAGTCACAAAAATGACTTCCTTGTCATTTTTGTTCAGCGAGTTTTTATAAATAAAAGCTTGTACATTGACTAAATAAGATTTTGACGCGCCGTCCTTGGCGCTCAATGTAAGGAGAAAAATTATGGCTGAAAAAGAAATGGCGACAATTTATATTTTTGGCAAAAAGTATGAAGTGCCTGCTGAATTAACAATAATGAACGCTATGGAATATGCTGGTTATCAGCTAAAACGTGGTTGCGGATGTAGAAATGGATTCTGTGGAGCGTGTGCTACAATTTATCGTATCAAAGGTGAAAATCAACTTCAAACATGTCTTGCATGTTCTAAAAAAGTTGAAAATGATATGTACATTGCAACATTGCCTTTCTTCCCTCTTGTAAAACAAGTTTATGACATCAACAAAATCAAACCTGAACAACAAGTAATGATGCAACTTTATCCAGAAATTTATTCTTGCGTAGGTTGTAATGCTTGTACACGTGCTTGTCCACAAAGTCTTAACACAATGCAATATATTGCTTATGCTCAGCGTGGAGATTTTGCAAAATGTGCAGATTTATCTTTTGACTGTGTAATGTGTGGATGTTGTTCATCTCGTTGTCCGGCAGGAATTTCTCATCCTCAGGTTGCAGAACTTGCTCGTCGTTTAAATGGAAAATATCTTCAACCACAAAGTCAGCATCTTATTGACCGCGTAAACGAAATCAACGAAGGAAAATGTGAAGCAGCTCTTGAAGAAATGATGAACAAACCTTTAGACGAAATAAAAAATCTTTATAACACAAGAGATATTGAAAAATAAACCATTTACTTTCAACTTTACTACATGGGTTCTTAGGGCAAAGCCCTAAGACGTACTGGGAAAGATTGAGGTTTTAGGGAAAACTCCCTAAAGGAGAAATTAATATGTACGGAAATTACTTAGACGATGCTGCAAAAATAGTTGCAGAAAAACGTGAAGCAAATCTTAAATTTGAACATCCTCGTCTTACAGCTGAAGAAAAAGACGATTTACTTTTAAAATTTCATCCGGACCGCATTAAAAGTCAGTTTGAAGAATTAAAAATTGGTCCAAATAAAGGACAAAAAGCACCTATTGAATTGGCAGAAATGCTTCAGGCAAAACCACGTTATGAACCAGACCAAATTGATTTAACTCACGTTGATTTTGAAACTGATGTTTTGGTAATTGGTGGTGGCGGAGCTGGAACTTCTGCTGCAATTATGGCAAGTGAAGCTGGTGCAAAAGTTTTACTCGTTACAAAACTTCGCGTTGGTGATGCTAATACAATGATGGCTGAAGGTGGAATTCAAGCTGCTGACAAAGCAAATGATTCACCGGCTCAACACTATCTTGATGCATTCGGAGGCGGACACTTTGATGGAAAACCAGAACTTGTTTCTACTTTAGTAAATAAAGCTCCATCAGTAATCAAATGGCTCAACGATTTAGGTGTTGAATTTGATAAAACTGAAGATGGAACAATGGTTACAACTCATGGTGGTGGAACTAGTCGCAAAAGAATGCACGCTTGTAAAGATTATTCAGGTGCAGAAATTATGCGTACTCTTCGCGATGAAACTTTCAATCGTAAAGATGATATTACAGTTGTAGATTTTACAGCTGCAACAGAAATCATCAAAAACGAAAAAGGTGAAGCTTGTGGTGCAGTTCTTGTAAACATTGAAACTGGAGAACTTTATATTGCAAAAGCAAAAGTTGTAATTATTGCAACTGGTGGCGCCGGTCGTATGCATTATCAAGGTTTCCCAACATCAAATCACTATGGAGCAACTGCTGACGGTCTTGTTCTTGCTTACAGAGCTGGTGCAAAACTTTTATATCAAGATTCTTTACAATATCACCCAACTGGAGCCGCTTATCCAACTCAGATTTTGGGCAAACTTGTAACAGAAAAAGTTCGTTCTCTTGGAGCAAAACTGATTAATAAAGATGGTGAAGTTTATATTCATCCTCTTGAAACTCGTGATGTAAACGCTTCTGGAATTATTCGTGAAGTAAAAGAAGGTCGCGGAGTTCATAATGAAGTTCAAGATGCAGTTTGGCTTGATACTCCAATGATTGAAATGATTCATGGTGAAGGAACAATTTTGAAATCAATTCCGGCAATGTACAATATGTTCATCAAATATGGAATTGATATTCGCAAAGAACCAATTTTGGTTTTCCCTACACTTCACTATCAAAACGGTGGTGTTGAAATCAATAAAACTTGCCACACAAACATTCCAAATCTTTTGGTTGCCGGAGAAGCTTCTGGTGGCGTTCACGGAACAAATCGTCTTATGGGAAATTCTCTTCTTGATGTTGTTGTTTTTGGACGTGAAGCTGGAATCGAAGCTGGAAAAATCTTCAAAGATATAAAACTTGCTGATACAGACAAAATGAATCTTGACCATGTAAAAGCATTTGAAAAAGAAAGAAGTGATGCAGGAATTACAAGTGATGTAGTTTCTCCAAAAATTCTTCCTCGCTATTTCCATGGAAATCCGGAATTTGAAAATAAAAAAATTCCTGGTGCAAGTAAATAAAAATTAAAGTTGCAAAAAGGGGCTAAAAAGCCCCTTTTTTTATATAGATAACCGTATAAAAAGCAAATTTTTCGCCTTTTACAATTTCATCTAATTAATTATACTCTTAAAATATGCTAGATTTAGAAACTCTAAAAAAAGAATTAAATCCACAACAATACAAAGCAGTTGTTTCAACGGATGGTGCAATTTTAATTATTGCAGGAGCTGGAAGCGGAAAAACTCGAGTAATTACATTTAGAATTGCATATATGCTCGAAAAAGGCATTCCGCAAAGTCAAATTCTTGCACTCACTTTTACAAATAAAGCAGCAAAAGAAATGTCAGATAGGATTCGTTCCTTAACGCAAAAAAAACTTCAAAATCTTACAATTTCAACATTTCACGCATTCGGAGTAAAAATTTTGCGCGCAGATATAGAAAAACTTGGTTATCGTGAAAATTTTAGCATTTATGATGAAACTGACAGAACATCACTCATAAAAGAATGTGGACGAGAATTAAAATTTTCTCCAGAAGCAATGGACATCTACACAATCGGAAATTTAATTTCAAACATCAAAACCGGAAGAAAAAATTGGGATTCATCAAATGATATGTATAGGCCTCTTTACGAAAGTTATCAAGAAGGATTAAAACTTTACAATGCCGTTGATTTTGATGATTTAATCGTTCTTCCAATAAAACTTTTTCGTGAAAATCCTGATATTTTACAGAAATATCGCGAACGATATAAATACATTATGGTTGATGAATTTCAAGATACAAGTCATCAACAATATGAATTAATGCATTTAATTGCTGACAAAAATGTTGCAGTTGTTGGAGATGATGATCAGTCAATTTACAGTTGGCGCGGTGCTGATTACCAAAATATCATAAATTTTGAACACGATTTTAGCGTTACGGAAATTCGTCTTGAACAAAATTATCGTTCTACCGAAACAATTTTGGAAGCAGCAAATGGAGTAATTTCTCACAACACAAATAGAAAAGATAAAAAACTTTGGAGTGGAAACGGCAGCGGAAAACCAATAGAAATTTTTATGCCGGAAAACGAAACCGATGAAGCTAATTTTATTGCAGAAAGCATATTAGGAATTGCGGCAGAAGAAAAACGAAAATATGATGATTTTGGAGTTTTAATGCGTGCAAATACGCAAAGTCGTTTTATAGAAGAAGCATTTTTAGAAAATAATATTCCTTACACAATGAGTGGCGGAACATCTTTTTTTGAACGAAAAGAAATAAAAGATATAATCAGTTATCTAAGAATTATTTCTAATCACGATGATGATATAAATCTTATAAGAATTTTAAATACGCCAAGAAGAGGAATTGGAAGAGCAGCAATTCAACTTTTAAATGATGAAGCAAAACTTCAAGGTTGCACAATGTGGAATGCTATGATTTCATTATGCAATCGCCAAGACTCACCTGCATCAGATATTTTAAAGGAAGATTTACAAAATTTTATAGATTTAATAGAAAATCATAAACAAAAACTTTTAAGTGGGCGTGGCCTTTCTCAAAAAATTAGAAATTTACTAGAAGACATAAATTACAAAGATTATCTTCTTACAGAATACTCAAAAAATGAAAAAGCAGTTCGTTTTAAGTTGATGAATATCGAAAGTCTTTTAAATTCAATAGAAATTTGGGAAACAAATCCAGATAATCAAAATCCAAATCTTTATAATTATTTAAACAGAATTACGTTACTATCTCGTGGCGACAATGAAGATGAAAATGATAAAGGAAAAGTAAATCTGATGACAATTCATGCATCAAAAGGACTTGAATTTCCCGTAGTTTTTATTGCAGGAGTGGAAGAAGGTTTAATTCCTCATGCTCGTTCAGTTATCGAAAATGATGGAAACGTAGAAGAAGAAAGACGACTTTTTTATGTTGCAATCACACGAGCAAGAGATAAACTTATTATTTCTGCATGTAAAAAACGTCGTCATCTTCAAATGGCAACAGAAACCGAACCAAGCAGATTTTTAGACGAAATTCCACCAAATTTAGTAGAATATCACCAAGAAAAAGTCATAACAAAAGAAGAAACAGGTCAAATGTTTCACGATTTTCTTGCACAACTAAAAGCAAGAACATAATTAATTTTCGCTGTGTGAATGCATATATAAACATCATCTTGTTCTTTTGAATATTCTTTCAACCATTCTATAATATTTAAATCATTATCAAATAAACTTGAATTATCGCGAGGTAAATATGTTTGAGAAGTAGTCGTTCCCCAGAAATATTCTCAGAAATCTGCTTTTTTACTCCATTGATAATATCAAACAAAGTTGTAAGTGAATTATGTTCAATTCCAACAAATGCAATTTTATCAGTTCTGTTTTTGAAAATAATTATCCAGCAATTAAAGGAACAATAGACAGAATTATTCCTCCAATTATTACAGAACCTATTTGTCCAGAAACATTTGCACTTACAGCATGCATTAAAATGAAATTTTGCTCATCATCTTCAAGTGCGATTTTTTGAACAACACGACTTGCCATCGGAAAAGCAGAAATTCCACAAGCACCAAGCATAGGATTGATTTTTTTTCCTTTTGGACGGAAAAGATTTATTAGTTTTGCAAAAAGTAAACCACAAGCAGTATCTCCAATAAAAGCAATTAATCCTAAAATCATAATTAAAAGAGTTTGCACCTGAATAAAATTTTCTGCACGCATTGAAGAACCAACTGTTATTCCAAGTAATAATGTTACTAAATTTGAAAGTTCATTTTGTGCAGTTTTAGAAAGTTTTTCGAGAACGCCACATTCACGAATTAAATTACCAAACATTAAAAATCCAATTAGAGGAGCTGCAACAGGAACTAAAACACCAATTATAACTGTCAAAAAGATTGGAAACGCAATAACAACCCATTTTGGCACGGTAGAATCTTTTGCTTCTACATGAATTTGTCTTTCCTTTTTTGTAGTAAGAAGTTTTATAACAGGAGGCATAATAATTGGAACAAGCGACATATAAGAATATGCAACAACGGTGATTGGTCCCATAAGATTTGGTGCAAAACGAGATGTTACAAAAATTGAAGTCGGACCATCTGCTGCTCCAATTACACCAATACTTGCGGCTTCTTTTATAGAAAATCCAAAAACCTTCCAAGCAATAAATGCTGCAATAAAAATTCCTGAGTGAGCAACAATTCCAAAAATCAACATCCAAGGTCGCTGTAAAAGTGGACGAAAATCAATCATTGCACCAACACCAATAAAAATAAGCAATGGAAAAAGTTCTGTCATAATTCCACATTCAAAAAGAATTTTTAAAGCACCATCTGTACCTGCATGTTCCCAGACTACATTTAAAGGCAAATTTACAAGAATTGCACCAAATCCAATTGGTAAAAGTAACATCGGTTCATAATTTTTTACAACAGCAAGAATGATTAGACAAATTCCAACAGCATACATTACAAGTTCTTGCCAACCAATAGCTCTTAAACCTTCTGTAAAATAAAGTAAAACTTGTTCCATAAAATAAAACCTCCACATTTAAAGATGACTATCACAGTGTCATTCTAAAATTCGATAAAAACAAATATCATTATTGACATAATAAAACCTATCATTATTGCACGAGTTTACTTCGCAAACATCGTAGGGTGCGACCCGAACTAAAAAAAAAGACCTTTTGCCTGTCGTCCCAAAAAATTAGGAAAACAGGCAAAAGGTCTTGTTTCTTCAAAATTGAAGCCACAGAACCAGACTTTTAAAGTCGGTTGTTGATTCTGAGGAAGTAACTACTCCCCTTTTGCATATATTCTTTTTGCAGAATACAAAAAAAAATTATTTACGTCAATAATATGGAGATAATCGAATTTGAACCGACGCCCCTTTGATGGCGAACAAAACGCTCTATCAACTGAGGTATATCCAAAAGTTTTTATATTTTTGTATCTTTATTTTCAAGTAGAATATAATTTTAAGATTCTACACATTGAGTATTTTGTAAAAAAACTGTTATAGTTTGAATTAGGAAACGCATGTTTCCACATTTTTATTTTTGGGAGGATTTTATGCCCGACGGCTCCATACCCTTGTTTATTTCTCTTATAATTCTTATTTCTTTTTCTGCTTTGTTTTCTGCAACAGAAACCGCTTATACTTGTGCAAGCAGAATCAAATTAAAATCACTTTTTTCAAACGGAAATAACCGTGCAGGAAAAGTTCTTAATCTAACAGAAAATAATTATGATAAACTTCTAAGTACAATTTTAATTGGAAACAATATCGTAAATCTTTCTGCTTCAACAATTTCAACTCTCCTTTTTGCAAAACTTCTAATCAATTCAACAATTAATTCTTCAGTTGTTTCTACAGTTGTGATTACAATTTTAGTTTTAATTTTTGGAGAAATTACACCAAAATATATTGGAAAAGCGTGTGCAGAAAAATTTGCAATGTTAGTTTATCCAATCATAAAAATTTTGATTTTTATTTTTTATCCGCTAAATACTATTTTTTCTTGGTGGAAAAATTTAATCACAAAAATTTTTCATTTTGATGCAAAAAATATAATTACAGAAGAAGAAATCATCACGATGGTTGAAGAAGCTGAAGAAGATGGAACAATCAAAGAGCATGAAACAAATCTAATTCGTTCTGTAATAGAGTTCGATGATCTTGATGCAGAAGATATAATTGTTCCGCGTGTAAATATTTGTGCAATTGAAAAAACTGCTTCTAAAGAAGAAATAAAATCCAAATTTGAAGAAAATAGTTTTTCACGTTTACCAGTTTATGATAGTGAGATTGATTCGGTAATTGGAATTCTACACGAAAAAGATTTTTATAAAGCGTATTATGCAAATCTTCCAATTGAAAAAACAATCACAAAACCTTTTTTTGCAAATGGAAAGATGAAAATTTCAAAACTTCTTCTAAAAATGCAAAAAGAACGTTCTCACATGGCAATTATTTTAGATGAATATGGTGGAACTTTAGGAATTGTTACAATGGAAGATATTCTTGAAGAACTTGTTGGTGAAATTTATGATGAACATGATAGCGAAATTTGCTCGATAAAACCTTGTGGCGAAAATTCTTATATTGTTTATGGAGAAACACCTGTTCATAAACTTTTAAAATTTTTCGACATAAAAGAAGATGATGATATTGAGTCAAATACAATAAGTGGATGGATTATTGAAACTTTAGGAGATTTTCCAGAAGTTGGATGTAAAATTCTTTTTCATAATAATATTGAATTTGAAATTCTTGAAACTGGTGAAAATACTGTAAAAAAAATAAAAGCAATTTTATTATAAATCTTTCCACACAGATTGTCGGGTCTAGCCCGACAATGACATATTTTATGCATCACGACAATGATATATTTTATACATCTTTGCCGCTATATATGGTGATTTCGACGTTGCTCAATCTAAAGTTTTCGAAAGTCTCAGCACCGGTTTTTATTTTTTGACAGGAACATCACAAAAGAGTTTCAAGAGTAACAAAAATTAAACTCTATACTTAATCTTTTTTCCGGTTCCTTCATACATTTTTTTACGAAGTTCAGTTATAGAATCATCTGTAATATAATCATCAAAACTCATCATTCTATCAATAATTCCGTTTGGTGTAATTTCTACAATACGATTCGCAATAGACTGAATAAATTCATGGTCGTGAGAAGAAAATAAAAGAACTCCGGAAAATGAAATAAGTCCTTCATTTAATGACTGAATTGCTTCCAAATCCAAATGATTAGTTGGATCATCCATTGTAATACAATTTGCTCCAGAAAGCATAAGTTTAGAAAGCATACAACGAACTTTTTCTCCACCTGAAAGAACTTTTACTTTTTTAAGAGATTCATCTCCACTAAAAAGCATTCTTCCCAAAAATCCGCGAACATAAGCATCATCTTGTTCTTTTGAATATTGTTTCAACCATTCTGTAATATTTAAATCATTATCAAATAAACTTGAATTATCGCGAGGTAAATATGTTTGAGAAGTAGTCGTTCCCCAGAAATATTCTCCGGAATCTGCTTTTTTTACTCCATTGATAATATCAAACAAAGCTGTAACCGAATTATGTTCAATTCCAACAAATGCAATTTTATCAGTTCTGTTTATTTTTAAACTGAAATTTTTTAAAAGTTCAGTTCCTTCTGAATCTTTGTAACAAATATTTTTTAATTCAAGAACATTATTTCCAATTTCTCTATCTGCCTTGAAATTTACATAAGGAAATTTTCTAGTTGTAACAGGAAGTTCATCCATACTATCTGCAAGTTTATCGTAAATCTTTTTTCGACTAGTTGCCTGTTTTGCTTTAGAAGCGTTTGATGAGAAGCGTAAAATAAATTCCCTCAAATCTTTCATCTTTTCTTCTGTTTTTTTCTGCTGATCATGAGCTTGTCTTTGCATAATTTGACTCATTTGATACCAGAAATCATAATTTCCTGCATATTGAGTGATTTTTCCGTAATCAATATCCATAATATAAGTACAAATTGTATTCAAAAAGTGTCTATCATGAGAAACTACAATTACAATATTTTCAAAATCCATCAAAAAGTTTTCTAGCCAAGTGATTGATTCAATATCCAAACCGTTTGTAGGTTCGTCCAAAATCAATGCATCCGGATTTCCATAAATAGCCTGTGCCAATAAAACTCGAACTTTTTGACTTTCATCCAAGTCGCTCATCATTTTATCGTGATATTCTTCTTCCAAACCAAGTCCGGAAAGCATCTGCTCAATTTGATTTTCTGCTTCATAACCGCCAAGTTCACCAAATTCAGATTCTAATTCCGCAGATTTTATTCCATCTTCTTCTGTAAAATCTTCTTTTGCGTAAATTTCATCTCTTGCTTTTGAAACTTCATAAAGTTTTGGAAATCCCATCATAACAGTATCTTTTACAGAATAAGAGTCATACGCAAAGTGATCCTGCTTCAAAACTGCCATTCTTTCGCCAGGAGTCATAAAAATTTCTCCGGAATCCTTTTCTAATTCGCCGGAAAGCAACTTCAAAAAAGTAGATTTTCCAGCACCATTTGCACCAATAATTCCGTAACAATTTCCTTTTGTAAACTTTAAATTTACATCTTTAAACAACGGTTTTTCACTAAAAGACAAACTAACATCACTTACAGTAATCATTTTTCATTCCTAAAATTTAAATTTGTGGGGGAAAGCCTTCCCCTCACTCCAAAACTGGTAGTTTCGACAAACTCAACTACCAGTTTTTCCGCTTCCCCTTCTAGCGGGACACATTCCCGCAACGCCTTTGATTTTTATAAAAACTATCTTCCAAAAAAAGACTTTACTTTTTGCCAGAAAGATTGTTTTTCTTCTTTTTTTTCTTTTATATTATTTTGTTTTTGTTTTTGATTGTAAGATTTTTTCTTATAATCACCTTTTTTATATGTGGAATTTTTATTAGAAACAGATTTTTTATCTTTTTTCTTTGAAAATTCAGTTTTAGTTGCATCTTTTAATGATGAACTTGCATAAGTTTCTTTATAAAGTTTCATTCGTTCTTCGTAAGAAAGCCCTTCCAATTTTGAAATATCAATAAATGGCATTTTTTCTTTTTTAGAAGAATTTTTATTTGTCGATTTTTTATGATATTCATCTTTTTTATAATCTTTTTTGGAATCATAAGATTTTTTATGATAATCATTATGCTTTTTACTATGAAAATCACTATTTTTGCCTTTTTTGTGCCCTCCGTGATTATCATATTCATCATCACCATGCCAATTTTCTGTTTTTATGTAAACTCCACTAGACTTATCTTCTTCCATTTGTTCAGGATAAGCAACTGTTGAAGGAATTTGCATTTCTATATAACGTTCAATTGCTGGTAGATTGTAAACATCTTGTTCTGAACAAAATGTATACGCTTTTCCAGATTTTCCGGCTCTAGCAGTTCGACCAATTCGGTGAACATAATTTTCTGATTCAACTGGTAAATCATAATTAATTACCATTGCTAAATTATCAACATCAATTCCTCGTGCAGCGACATCTGTAGCAACAAGAATTTTTAATTCTCCAGATTTAAATGCTTTTAAAATTTGACTACGACGAGATTGAGGTAAATCTCCAATTAAAAAATCTGATTTTAATTCATTTAAACTAAGTCTTTTTGAAACAACTTCACAAGAACGTTTTGTATTACAAAAAATAATTACACTTTCTGGAGTTTCATGTTTTAAAATTCCAAGAAGAAGTTTCATTTTTTCATCAGAAGAAACATGTAAAAGTTCTTGGTCAATTTCTGTTACTGTAATATTTTCTGCTTCAATTGTTATTTCAACAGGATCTCGCGTATATTCCCAAGCAAGATTTTTTACATAAGAATTCAGAGTGGCACTAAAAAGCATAGTTTGACGATTTTCTGCACTTGGCAAACATTTTAAAATCTTTCTCAATTCAGGATAAAATCCCATATCAAACATTCTATCAGCTTCATCAATTACACAAAAGTTAGCATTAGATAAATCAAGATTTTTTCCTTCTTCCAAATCTATTATACGTCCTGGCGTTCCGATGATAATATCAACACCTTTTTTTAATTTTGAAATTTGTTTTTCATAACCAACGCCACCGTAAACGCTAAGAACTTTTAATCCAGTTGTTCCAACTAAAACTTTTGCTTCTTCTTCAATCTGGACAGCAAGTTCTCGAGTCGGAGCCAAAACTAAACATTTTTTACCTTTATTTTCATCTTTTAACATTTGAGAAACAACTGCAATAAGATACGCCGCTGTTTTTCCAGTTCCAGTTTGAGATTGAACATACAAATCAGGAACTTTTTCACTATTCGAATTTTTTAAAGCACTAATAACTTTTTCTTGAACTGGCGTGCAACTTATATAGCCAGCATTTTCAATTCCTTTCATAAGTCTTTCATCAAGACCAAAATCATTAAAATCCATAAAGATTTTTCCTTCCCTTTGCAGATTATCTGCTATTTCATATTTTTATCCTAAAAGCAGGAAATTTTTACAAATTTACAAAATAATTCTATAAGTATAATGATTTTTTACAATTATGGGAATGAGAATATAAAAATTGAAAAACCAGAATTAGATAAAATAAGTATGCATAAAACCTTTACCTTTTACATCAATATCGAGTTCTTCTTTGAAAATAAATTTCTCTTTTAATTCAAGATAAGTTTGTTCTGAAACATGAATTTGATGAGGTCGTCCTGTACTTTCCATTCTGCTTGCAACATTTACAGTATCTCCCCAAATATCAAAAATAAATTTTGTTTTTCCAATAACTCCAGCAACGACAGAGCCTGTATTTATTCCAATTCTAATTTGAAGTTTGACAGGAGAAGTTTTATTAACTTCATCAATAATTGAAAGAATTTCTTTTGCATATTGCACTATTCTTATAGCTCCATCATTATCAGAATTTTGTGAAAGTCCGCATGCAGCCATATACGAATCACCAATTGTTTTTATTTTTTCTATACCATGTTTTTGAGCACAAATATCAAATTTTGAAACAATTCCATTAAGAACTTTTACAATACCATCGGCTTGCATTTCTGAACTCATTTTTGTAAAACCTACAATATCTGTAAAAAGAACTGTTGCTTTTGGAAAAGATTTTGCAATTGTCGCATTAGGATTTTCTTCAAGTTCATCAGCAACATCTTTTGGAAGTATATTTAATAATAAATTTTCAACTTGATGTCTTCGCTCAACAAGAATATTTATACAAATTCTAACGTAAGCCCATAAAATAAGATTTAGAAAAATAGCAATTGCAGATTCAGGACCAATATCTTTTAAATAATGAATATCTAACGCACGTGTAATAATTCCTATACAAAGTCCAACAAATGTAAAAATTAAACATAAATTTGTAAGATATTTATTTTCATAAATCATACTCAAAATTGTTGGAACTGCGAAAATTGCAAAACAAATTGAAAACTGATAGTGAGAAAATACAACATCAATACAAGTTATAAACATCAGCGTAATTAAAATATACGGCTGCTTTTCTGATTTTATTTTTTTTGTTAGAAAAAATGATAATAAAAAACTTCCAAAATTTATAATTGTTGTAATAAAAAGATAGCGAATTAATTTTTGAAAAATTGAATCATCATTATAACCTTGCGATTGTGTAATGTACAAAATGATATTATTTATAACTTCTACAAGAAATACAGCAAAAACTATTACAAAATGAGTTTTTAAAACTGTTTTTCGCCATTTTTGATAATTTGATACTGTTTTATATTTATTTTTTTTCTCATTAAACTGAAAATCATCTTTTTTATTCATAAAAACCTTTCAAATTTGAAATAATAACAATTTACTCAACATTATAATAT
>CAZIQK010000052.1:0-14620 GCA_964541735.1 uncultured Treponema sp. | reverse complement strand
ACGTATAATATATAAATATAAATAATATTATAAAAAATCTATATGGAGGTGCTATGTGCTTTTTACAACAGGTTCTGTTCTGTTGGATGCAATTGTTCTTTCAGTAGTAAGCCAAGGAGAAGCTTATGGATATAAAATTACTCAAGATGTTCGAGAAATTATGGATGTTTCTGAAAGTAGTTTGTATCCGGTTTTAAGACGATTACAAAAAGATGGATTTTTAGAAACTTATGATATGGAGTTTCAAGGAAGAAATAGACGTTATTATAAAATAACTTCTAATGGAATGATTTTATTAGATAAATATCGAAATGAGTGGATTGAATTTACAAAATCTGTAAATGAAATCCTACTTGGAAGGTGAAATGATGAAAAGAGAGGAATATCTTAAAGAATTACAAAAAAATCTTTTTGCATTAACAATAGAAGAACAAAATGAAGCAATGGAATATTATTCATCGTATTTTGAAGATGCAAATGATGATGAAAAAGTTATAGAAGAATTAGGTTCTCCGGAAGAGCTTGCAAAACTAATTGAAGAAAAATTTGCAAATGCTTTAGCAAAATGTGAAAAATCTGAAGAAAATGATAATCAAAAATCAGAAAAAAAAGTTTATGGAAATAGAGATAATTTATATTTTGAATTTGCAAAAGAATCTGTAAAAAATCTTCTATTAAGTTTTAATATTTGCCAAGTTATTGTAATTTCCGGAGAAAAATATTCTGTAGAAACTCGCGGAATTGACACAGAATCTTTTAATTGTTGTTTAAGTGAAGATGGTTCTTTAATCATCAATAATACAAAGAAAGTGAATTTTGGTTTTTGGAAAAATCATACAATCTTTACACCAAGAATTCTAATCACAATTCCAAAAGGAAGTAAACTTAATAAATTTTGTCTTTCTGTAAGCGGTGGTTCTTTCAAAACAAAAGATATTTCTCTTTATTGTGATTTAGGTTCTGTTGATTTAGGAGCGGGAAATGTTTTCTTAAAATCAATCTATGGTGGAAAAATAGATTTTCGTGTTGGAATGGGAAATCTTGAATATACGGGAACAGTTACAAAATTTTCTAATATTGATTGTGGAATGGGAAATCTAAAATTAAATCTTTCTGGAAAAGAAAGCGAATATTCTTATGACGTAAAACTTGGTCTTGGAAATTTTAAATTTAATAAAGAAAAACTAGGTGGAATTAATCAATTTTTTGAAGATAATAAAAAAGAAAATCATCTTTCTGTAAATTGCGGAATGGGAAATGTTAATATAAAAATTGGAGAATAAAAATGAAAAAGAAATTAACAAAATCAAAGAAAAATCGAGTTTTTGGCGGAGTTTGTGGCGGGCTTGCAGAATATTTTAATATCGATGCAACTTTAGTGCGTATTATCACTGTGATTTTAGCTTGTTTAGGCGGAAATGGTTTAATCGCTTATTTTATTATTTGGTTGATAATGCCAAATGCAGAGATAACTGATGAAGAAGTTGAAAATTTAAAAAGTGCAAATGTCAATAATGATTCAGAAGAAAAAAATGATAAAAAAGAAGGTCGTTCCGATTCTGAATTTAATGATTGTTTCAAAAAATAAATCTTTTGGAATGAAAGTTGAAAAATAAATTTAGAAAGATATAATTGAAATATTATGACTCGAGAAGATTATTTAAATAAATTAAAAAATGAATTGGGAATTCTTCCTCAAAAAGATATTGAAGATGCTATTTCTTATTATTCAAATTATTTTTTAGATGCGAATGATGATGAAAAAGTTATAAGTGAATTAGGAAGTCCTCAAGTTCTTGCAAAAAAAATTATAGAAAATAATCAGAAAAAATTGCAAGAAATCAGCAAAGAACAACAAAATAATCAAAAATCAGAAGATGAAAATACTGATGCACTTTATTTTGAGTTTGAAAAAAAAGATGTAAAAAATCTTCGTCTCGATTTTGGAATGGCAAATATTGTTTTAATTTCCGGTAATAAATTTTGCGTAGAAACTAGGGGGGCTTTGCCGGATTTTTTTAATTGCAATCTAAGTTCATCCGGAACTTTAACAATAAACAACCAAAAACGAATAAATCTTGATTTTTGGAATCATAATGCAAAATATCACGTTGTTCCAAGAATTTTAATTACAATTCCTGACGACTCAAATCTTACAGAATTAAAAATCAGAATCGGAGCAGGAAAATTAATTTCTAAAAATGTAAAAATTTCTTGTAATGTAGGATATTTCGATTGCGAATCCGGACATCTTGCTTTGAATTTTATAAAAAGTCAAAAGTCAAAAATTCATTGCGGAATTGGAAATCTTTCTATTGTCGGAGAGTTTTTAGGAAAAACCGAAATTGATTGCGGAATGGGAAATATAAATCTTAATTTAAAAGGCAATGTTCAAGATTATTCTTATGATGGAAAGGTTGGACTTGGAAGTTTTCGTATAAACGAAGTAAAAAAATCCGGAATTGAACAAATTAATTGTAATGAAAAAAAATATAATCATTTATCTGTAAATGTTGGTATGGGAAATGTTTCTGTTTTAATTAAAAATCAAAGTGAGGTTAAAAATGAAGAATAAAAAACTTTGTAAATCGTCTAAACAAAAAATGATTTTTGGTATTTGTGGCGGTTTTTCGGATTATTTTAATATTGATGTTACAATCGTTCGTCTTTTATTCTTTATTCTCGCTTGTATAAAAGGAATGGGATTTCTTTTGTATCTTATTTGTGCAATTATTATGCCTTCTGATGTAAGTGTTGATGATGAAAAATCAGAAAAAGAAACTTTGTTAAAAAAATCTTCCAATAAAAATGGAAAGAAAAAATCTGCTCCTCATACAGATTCTGAATTTGATTCATATTTTAAAGATTAAAAAGGCCTAAATAAGGATAAGAAAAAAAACCTATGTAAAACATCATTTTTTATGTTACAATATAAAATGTTATGGTAGGATTTAAAATCAATAAAAAATTACGAATTGTATTAATTGTCATTGTTGTGATAGTTTTATTTTTCGTAATCAAAGGCCTTATTCCTGAAAAAAATTTCAGCAGTAAATACGAAGGTTTTGATTTATCAACTTCTATTGGTACAACTTCTGCTACAAAAACTTATGCAGAATATTTGAATGAGCATAAAAATGCAAAAAATCCTTCAAAATCCGTATCTGTAGATATTTTCGATTATGATGAATCAAAATCAACTGGTACAAAAGTTGAAAATTCTTATCACGGAAAAGATGTTGTTATTACAGAAGACCGTTCTTCTGTAACTTGGTATGTAAATGTTCCTGAAGCGGGTTTTTACAATATTTCTATGGAATATATTGCCGTTCCTTCAAGAAACGTTACGATGGAACGAATTTTGTACATAAATGGTGAAGTTCCATTTAATGGTGCAGATATTCTTGCTTTTTACCGTTTGTGGCATGATGGTGGTCCAATTCGCTACGACAATCAAGGAAATAGCATTCGTCCTTCTCAAATAGAACTTTTTGACTGGCAAACTGTTTTGTTAAAAAGCGATTTAGGTTATGAAGTTGAACCTTATAAATTTTATTTTAATCAAGGTTTAAACACAATTGTAATGGAGTCTACAAATGAACCAATTGCAATTAGTAGTTTGTCGCTTGAGCCAATTTCTGAAAATGATTCTTATGAACAATATGTTGCAAAACAACCAATAAAGCCGGAAGATAATAAAGCAAAAAATGTTTGTGTAAAAGTTCAAGGTGAAGATTCAATCGTTCGTTCTGACCCATCTTTGTTTGCTCGTTATGATAGATCTTCGGCAATCACTGAACCTTATAGTGTAAAAAATACGATTTTAAATTATACAGGTGGAGATTCTTGGAAATCTCCTGGACAATGGATTGAATGGGAAGCAGAAATTCCTGAAGATGGTTGGTATACAATTTCTATTCAAGCACGACAACTTTATGCTAGAGGAACTGTAAGTAGTAGAGCTCTTTATATTGATGGCGAAATTCCAATGAAAGAAGTTTCTGCTATTGAATTTGATTATAGTTCAGATTGGAAATATAAAACTCTTGCCGATGAAAATAAAAATCCTTACGAATTTTATCTAACAAAAGGTAAACACAATATTCGTCTTGAAGTAACTCTTGGTGAACTTGGAACTGTAATAAGTGGTTTACAAGATAGTGTTTATCGTTTGAATATTATTTATCGCACAATTTTGGTTTTAACTGGCGTTTATCCAGATCAATTCCGCGATTACGAAATTGATAAAGTTTATCCTGAACAAGTTGAAGCAATGAACCTTGAAAGTAAACGTCTTTATAAACTTGTTGATGATTATGTAAGAATTACAGGTGGAAAAGGTGAAAATATTGCAATGGCACAACGTCTTGCAGTTCAACTAGAACAATTCTATGCTCGTCCGGATAAAATTACAAAAACTTTCAGCGACTTTAAGAATAATATTACTTCTTTAGGTTCTTCAATGCTTGCAATGACAGAATCTAAACTTGATATTGATTATCTTGTTATTCAAAGTGCTGATGATAAAATCAAACCTAAAAAATCAAACTTTTTTAAGAATGTAGCACATGAAACCCGTTCATTCTTTACATCTTTCTTTGTAGATTCTTCAAATTTAGGAAATGTTTATTCAGAAAATGCAGAACACGTAATTCAAGTTTGGATTGTAACCGGTCGTGATCAAAGTCAAATTCTTAAAAATATGATTGATGATACATTCACAGTAAACACTGGAATTAACGTAAACGTAAAACTTATTGATATAAATGCTTTGTTGAATGCGGTTGTTGCAGGAAATGGTCCTGATGTTGTAGTTTCTACCGACGCAGCTAAGCCTGTAAATTATGCTTTACGTGGTGCTGATGTAAACTTAATGCGTTTTGATGATTGTGAAGAAGTTTTAAAACAATTCTATCCGAGTTCTTACGAAGCATATAAATATAATGGTGGAATTTACGCTTTGCCGGAAACTCAAACATTCAATCTTCTTTTTTATCGTAAAGATATTTTTGAGCAGTTAGAATTAAAAGTTCCGGAAACTTGGGACGAACTTATAGAAATTCTTCCAACTTTACAAGGAAATAACTTGAATGTCGGAATTCCTTATCCAACGTTACAAGCTCCTGATATGACAACTTTCTACTCAATGGTTTTCCAAGATGGAGGAAGTGTTTATAACGAATCCGGAACAAAATCAGAAATGGATAGTGAACCTGCAATTGCAGCATTTAAACTTTATACAAGTTTGTATAATAGCTATGGACTTCCTTCTTATTTTGACTTTTTGAACCGTTTCCGTTCTGCAGAAATGCCTCTTGGCGTTGCAAACTATACAACTTACAATACTTTAACAGTTTCTGCTCCGGAAATTCGTGGTCTTTGGGATTTTACTTACATTCCGGGAACTAAGAAAGTTGATGAAAATGGAAATGAATATATTGACAGAAGCACAACTTCCGGTGGTGTTGGCTGTATGATGATTAAGAAAGGTCTTGATTTGTCAGATGTAACTTATTCAGATTCTTCAAATATTTCTTATGATTCAATTTTTGCCGGAAAGTTGCCGGAAGGCAGTGTTCCTGATGTTGATGAAAAAACATTAAAAGCAATTATGAAAAATGAAGTTCGTATGCACGATTCTTGGGAATTTATGAAATGGTGGGTTTCTGCAGAAACACAGTTGCGTTTTGGTCGCGAACAAGAAGCTTTACTTGGTTCTTCTGCTCGTTATGCAACAGCGAATGTTGAAGCTCTAAGACAGTTGCCTTGGAGTTCTGCACAAATGGAAATTCTTCAAAAATCTTTGGAAGATACTTATGGCGTTCCTGAAGTTCCGGGAAGTTACTATACTCCTCGTCACATTGTAAATGCAACTCGTATGGTTGTTTCTCAGCAACAAGATCCTCGCGAAACTATCATCGATTATACTCGTGAAATTAATGAAGAGTTAACAAGAAAGCGTCAGGAATTTAATCTTCCTGTTTACGAAGATGAAGAGTAAGGAGATAAAAATGAGTAATGGAGTTTGGTCTAAATATAGAAATAAAAAACAAATCCAGATTTCTGACACTTTCCGTCGTGCAAGAAATTTGCGATTTTGCTATTTTTTTCTGTTACCTTATGCGGTTTTGTTTATAACATTCAATATTCTCCCTATGATAAATTCTATTTATTATAGTTTTACAAATTTTAATATTTTGCAAAAACCGGAATTTATTGGAGTTAGAAACTATATAAATCTTTTTTTACAAGATGAAGTTTTTCAAAAGGCTGTAAAAAATACATTTTTAATTGCTGTTATTACTGGTCCGGTTGGCTATATAATGGCATTTATTTTTGCTTGGCTTATCAATGAACTTCCAAAATGGGTTAGAACTTTGGTTGTATTCTTCTTCTATGCACCATCACTTTGTATAAATGCAGTTAGTGTTTTTCAACTTATTTTCCGAGATGATGCACAAGGTTGGCTCAATGCAAAGTTAATTAGTATGGGAATTGTTAGTGAACCAATTTTGTTTTTAACTGATCCATCAAATGTAATGAAAGTTCTTATTCCGGTAATTTTGTGGATGTCTCTTGGTTCAGGATTCTTGGCGTTCGTTGCTGGTCTTAAAGGTATTGACCAATCGCAATATGAAGCCGGCTATATTGATGGTATCCAAAACCGTTGGCAAGAATTGTGGTACATCACACTTCCAAATATGAAACCTATGCTTTTGTTCGGAGCGGTTATGTCAATTACGTCTGCATTTAATGTTTGTGAAGTTCCTATGGCTTTAGCAGGCTATCCTTCTACTGATTATTGTGCTCGTACAATCGTAACTCACTTGTTTGACTATGGTTTTGAACGTTTTGAAATGGGTTATGCTTCTGCAATTGCTACAGTTTTGTTCTTAACTATGATTATCTGTAACAAGATTATTCAATCCTTGTTGAATCGAGTAGGTCATTAATGGAGGTGATGAAAAATGAGTTCTAAAAATATGTATAAAGATACAACAATTCATCATTACAAACATCGTAGAAAGCCTAATCGTTCTATTGGTGGTGATGTAGGTATCTATATTTTCTTGTTAATTTGTTCTGTAATTATGTTTTTTCCTTTGTTTTTTACGATTTGTCAGTCGTTAAAACCTTTGGATGAACTTTTGAAATTTCCTCCGGATATAACTCCAAGAAATCCTACTTTAGATAACTTTTCGGATTTGTTTGTTACGATGAGTTTGTCTTGGGTTCCTTTTTCGAGATATATTTTTAATACTTTATTTGTTACTCTTGCAGGAACTTTTGGACACGTAGTTATTGCTTCAATGGCAGCGTATGTTTTGGCAAAATATAACTTTCCTGGAGGAAATCTTTTCTTTAGAATAGTTGTTGTTGCACTTATGTTTACAGGTTATGTAACAGGAATTCCAAACTACTTGATTATGTGTCGTCTTCATATTGTAGATACGTATTGGGCTTTGATTTTACCGGCAATTGGTGGTTCAATGGGACTCTTCCTTATGAAACAATTTATGGAAGGTTTTCCAATGTCGCTAATTGAAGCTGCAAAAATTGATGGTGCACATGAATTTACAATATTTTGGAAACTTGTAATGCCTAATGTAAAACCTGCTTGGCTTACAATTTCAATTTTTTCGGTTCAGGCACTTTGGAATAACAAAGCGTCAACTGTAATTTATTCAGAAAATAAAAAGATGCTTGCTTATGCTTTGCAGCAGATTCAAGCTGGAGGAATTGTTCGAACAGGACAGGCAATGGCTGTTACTGTAATTACAATTTCAGTTCCAATCATCTTCTTTATTTTAACTCAGAGCCAGATTCTTGAAACTATGGCTACTTCAGGTTTAAAGGACTAGCGATATGAAAAATAAAAAATTATTTATAACATTTGCAAGTCTTTTTGCCATTTGTGCAGGACTTTTTGCAAAAGCAGATACTTATATTTATGATTATTGGAGCGAACTAGAAAAATCTCCGGACGTTTATAGAGTTTCTCATGTTCTTTATGCAAATGATTTAAATCTTGAAAACTCACTTTTAAATCCAGAAGGATTGTTTTGTATTGATAATATTGTTTACCTTTGTGATACAGGAAATAACAGAATTGTTGAACTTGAATATACTCAAGATAAAACTTTATCATTAAAAGCAGTTCATACAAGTTTTAATTCAGATGGGCAAGTTGTAGAAACTTTTAATTCTCCTTCAGATATTTTTATATGCAAAGAAGATGGAACAATTTTTATTGCAGATACAAATAATTCTCGTGTTGTAAAGCTTGATAAAGATTGGAATTATCTTTTTTCTTTTGTAGAACCTGATGATCCAACTTATGAAAAGGGAAAAATTTTTTATCCACAAAAAGTTGTTGCAGATGCAAAAGGAAGAGCCTATGTTTTAGCAAAAAACATCAACAAAGGTTTTATAAAGTATGAATATGATGGTTCTTTCCAAGGTTTTTATGGTGCAAGCGATGTAAAATTCAGTTGGACAGATTATATTTGGAAAAAATTTGCAACTCGAGCACAGCGCGAACAAATGGAATCTTTTGTTCCAACCGAATATTCAAATGCCTATATGGATTACGAAGGTTTTATTTACGCTGTTACAAAAACTTTTGATGAATGGGATTTAAAATCTGACCAAGCAAAACCGATAAGAAGATTAAATGCTTTAGGAAGTGATATTCTTGTAAAAAATGGTGAATATCCTCCAATTGGTGACTTACAATGGGGAAATGCTGCTGGTATAAAAGAGCCATCACACTTTTCTGATATTACTGTTTTAGATAATGAAATTTATATTGCTATAGACGAATCTCGCGGACGTTTATTTGGTTATAATAATCAAGGTCTTTTGTTGTTTGCATTTGGAAATAGAGGAAATATTGATGGATTTTTCCGTTCTCCAGTTGCAATCGAACATATCGGAAAAGATTTATTTGTTTTAGATTCGCAAAATGCATCTATTACAGTTTTTACTCCAACCGATTATGGCTATTTAATTTATGAAGCAACCGAACTTTATGCAAAAGGTGAATACGATAAATCTGCAGAAGTTTGGGGACAAGTTCTAAAACAAAATGGAAATTATGATTTAGCGTACATTGGTTTAGGAAAATCACTTTTTAGACAAGAAAATTACAAAGATGCAATGGAATATTTCAAACTAAAAAAGGATAGAAAAAACTATTCAAAAGCATTCCAGTATTATCGAAAAGAATGGTTTGAAAAAAATATTTGGTGGGTTGTAGTAATAATTTTAGTTATTATTATTGTTCCTTTCACAGTAAAACGTGTAAAGGCCTTTATAAAGGAGCTTAAATCATTATGAGTTATATAACACGAAAGATTAAAAATTTGGGCAACAAAGAAATATATTTAAATTTCTTGAAAACTCTAAAATATGCTTTGTATGTAATTGTTCATCCGGCAGATGGTATGTGGGATTTAATTCATGCAAAACGCGGTTCTTATGCAGCAGCGAATTTCATTGTAATTCTTACTTTGTTAACTCATATTTGGAAATTACAATACACAAGTTTCCTTTTTATTGATGTATATTGGGAAAGCGTTAATATTCTTATGGAAATTTGTTCAATTCTTTTACCTTTGGCAATTTTTTGTATTTGCAACTGGGCTTGTACGACTTTGTTTGATGGAAAAGGCCATTTAGGTGATATTTATAAGGGAACTGCGTATGCACTTACTCCTTATGTGTTGATTCAAATTCCTTTAATTATTATTAGTCATTTTGTTACAAAAGATGAGGGTACTTTTTACGATGTATGTAGTGTCATTACGTTAATTTGGTGTGGCATTTTAATTTTTATGGCGATGATGATGATAAATCAGTACAGTTTTGCAAAAACACTTTTGTTTACAATCATAACTTTATTTGGAATGTTAGTATTTATTTTTATTATGCTTTTGTTCTTTAGTATGATTTCTCAAGGTGTAGCTTATTTCGTTTCTCTCGGACGCGAAATTATGTTTAGGTTAGATTGATAGGTGAATGATTATGGGAAATACAAAAAAATCTAAAATGCCAGAAGGTTATATCGGACGTCCAAAGCCAATGAAAACAAAATCTTTCCAATTTCATAAACCTACTGTTGGAAACTGGATTGCAATTGGCATTTCTTTAGCTCTTATAGGATTTATTACTTACATTGTAATTCGACTTATTGATGTTGAAAAAGTAAAAGAAATTCCGATTGAATTTTATGTAAACACATCAGAAAAACAATCTCCGTATGTGTTGGAAAATTCTAATCTTCGTTTTGAATTAGATCCTAGTACTACAAATTTTCAAATTTTACAAAAAGATACAGGTCATATATGGACTTCTTCACCAGAAAATGCAGATAGCGACCCTATTGCAATGGCAAAAGAAATCAATTATATGAAATCTCCACTTTTGATAAAATATTCTACAGAAAATGGTGTTCAAAATATTTATGATACAAAAACTTATTCTGTAGATAAAAAATTCTACACAATAGAAAAATCCGGTGATTCTGTTACTGTAAATTACACAGTTGGTCAAATTGAACGCGAATATAAATATCCTTTAGCTATTTACGAAAGTGATATGAAAGAATATTTGAATAAATTATCAAAAGAAGATCAAAATGTTCTTACTCGAAGATGTTATCGCCTTGTTGATTATAAAAAACTAACCGGAAATAATAAATCAGAAATGCTTAGAAAATATCCGGATATGGATAGACAAAAACTTTACCTTATTTTTGATCCTTTAAATACACACTTAAAAGAAAGTTGTGAAGAAATTTTTAAAAAAATAAATTTCACAAGTGAAGAATATGCAAAATATAAGGAATTGTATAAAGAATCATCAGAAAAAGAAGTTCCGGCATTTAATGTTTCGATTTCCTATAAACTTGATGGAAAAAATCTTATAGTTGACGTTCCTTTTGATAAAATTGCTTTTAAACAAGCGTATCCAATCATTCAGCTTTCTGTTCTTCCTTATTTTGGAGCAAGTACAACTGGCGAAAATGGTTTTATGCTCGTTCCAGAAGGTGGCGGAAGTTTAATTTATTTTAATAATGGAAAAACTAAACAAAACGGATATTATGCTGATATTTATGGTTGGGATTACGGAACTGATAGAAAAGCGATTATTACAGAAACAAAAGCGGCTTATCCTGTTTTCGGCGAGGCATTTGAAGATTCTTCATTTATTTCAATTATAGAAAAAGGTGCCGAATACGCCGGCGTAACTGCAGAAATTGCTGGAAAACTTGGAAGTTATAATTATGTTCGAGCAGATTATAAAATGCTTCATAGTGAGCAGTACGAAATTTCTAGCCGAAATACGAGTGCACAATACGCTTACGAAACTTCGCTTCCAAAAGGCGAATCAATTGTTCAACGATTCTCTTTTGTAAATTCAAACTCTTATGTTGATATGGCAAAAGCATATCGAGATTATTTGTTTGAAGGTCAGAAAAAACTTAATAATTCAGTTGCTCCAATGGCAATAGAAATTATCGGTTCAATCGACAAAATTCAGCAAGTTGCAGGTTTTCCAAAATCAAAACCTTACGAACTTACAACATATTCTCAAGCTGCAAGCATAATTAATCAAATTGAAGATTTGGGAATAAAAGATGTAAATTACAAACTTTCGGGATTTTTTAATGAAGGAATTAGTCAAAAGTATTTAAGTAAATTAAAACTTATTGGAATTCTTGGTGGAAAATCAGATTTCCAAAAGATGATTGATGATACTAAAAATCTTTCTGCAAAACTTTATCTTGATGGAACAATGCAATTTGCTTATCGTTCAGGTTTATCTAATGGGATAAATCGCTATAAAACGCCTGCTAGATATGTAAGTTCTGAAATTTGTGAAATTAGTTACTATTCTCCAATTTGGTATGGAAAACTTGATACAAGAGATACATTCTATTATTTAAATCCATACGCAAGTGCAAAATGTGCAGATTTATTTACAAATGAAGCTTTAAAATTTGGACTTGATGGAATTTCTTATAGAGATAATGGTTCTATTTTAAGTGCGGATTATAATGATAAACGAGAAGTAAGTCGTGCTAAGTCAAAATCTATGCAAATTGAAAAGATGGAAGAAGCAAAATCTAAAAATTTAGGAATTATGATTAATTCCGGAAATGATTACGCTTTAAACAATGTAGATTTTATTACAAATATGAGTCTTCATGGAAATTCGTATTCAATTCTTGATGTTCAAGTTCCTTTCTATCAGATTGCTTTGCATGGTTATAAGAATTTTACTGGTTCGGCTGTAAATCTTGGTTATGAAAATAATCAAATTGTTCTTGAAGCCGCTGAATCCGGAGCAGGTTTGTTCTTTACTGTAATGCATGAAAATGAAATGAAATTGCAAGAAACAAATTACAGTGAATATTATGCAGCTTGCTTTGCTACTTGGAAAGAGCAAATCAACGAAATTTATACTCGATATAACAAAGAACTAGGTGATGTTGCAAATAGTCTTATCGAAAACCATGAATATCTTTCGGGAAAAGTTACAAAAACAACTTTTGACAATGGAAAAGATGTTTATGTAAATTTTGGTTATGTCGATTATGTTACTCCTACAGGAATAGAAATTCCTGCTCGTGATTATAAAGTTTTAAAGGGGGATAAATAATGTCTAAGTCTGAACAAAAGAAAAAGAAAAAGCCTGTTGGGCTTACAAAACGCCGTGCTTTATACGGATATATATTTATTTTGCCTTTTATCATCGGTTTTCTATTTTTTATGGTAAAACCTTTGTTTGAATCTTTAAGAATGAGTTTCAGCGAAGTTGTTATTTCAAACTCAGGATTTACTTTAAATTGGAATAATTTGGCAAATTTTAAAAGAGCGTTTACTATTGACCCAGAATTCAATCGTATGTTAGTTGAGTCAATCACTCAAATGATTTACAGATCTTTGGCAACTATAGTTTTCAGTTTCTTTGTAGCTTTAATTTTGAATCAGAAATTTAAAGGAAGAGCTTTAGCACGTTCTATTTTCTTCCTTACAGTAATTCTTTCTTCCGGTGTTCTTGTTGGTCTTGAATATAACAATACTTTGATGCAACAGTTAAAAGATACAATCGAAAAGTCTGGAAATTCTAATTCCATAACGCAAGTTTTAGAAAATATTTTAGTTTCTAACATGGGGGGGGGGGTAAACGGCGTAAGCGGAAAAGTTTTCAAAATTCTTTTTGAAATTATTGATTCTATTTACGATGTTGCTATGGCTTCGGGAATTCAAATAATCATCTTCCTTTCCGGATTGCAAAATATTTCTCCAAGCATGTATGAAGCTGCTCAAATGGAAGGATGTACATCTTGGGAAAGTTTGTGGAAAATCACAGTTCCAATGGTAAGTCCACTTATGTTAGTTTGTTGGATTTACACAATTGTAGATTTCTTCATGAAAACTGATAATAAAATTATGGAAAAAATAAATTATCAGATGGTAAACCAATTAAATTACGGTTACAGTTCGGCTTTAGCTTGGATTTACTTTATAGTTTGTATGTTATTGATAGGTTTAAGTTCATTGATTATTTCTAGGGTGGTATATGATTATGACTAAAGATAAAAAAACGACAACCGCAGTTGAAAAACGTTCTTTTTGGGAACGAAATGAAGCGTCAAACGGAATTTTATTAAAAGAAACTGTAAAAAAGTATGCATTTTCAATTTTTAGATTAATTATTCTTTTTGGAATGTGTTTTATGATTATTCAGCCAATTCTGAATAAAATTTCTATAAGTTTTATGGCTGAAAAAGATTTGTATGATACAACAATCATTTTAGTTCCAAAACATTTTACATTGGACAACTGGCGAGTAACTGGTTTGTTAATGGATTTTTGGAAATCTTTGTTTAATACAATTTGGGTTTCTATTTTAGTTTCTATAATAGAAGTTTTTGTTTGTTCATTAGTTGGATACGGTTTTTCAAGATTTCAATTTCCACTAAAAAGATTTTGGTTCTTCTGTGTTCTTTTGATTATTGTAATTCCACCACAAACTATTTCAACTTCGTTATTTTTGCATTTCAGATATTTTAATTTATTTGGAACAAAAATAAATTTGAGTAGTTCCATGTTGCCTTATATTTTAATGTGTTGTGGTTGTATGGGATTAAAAAACGGATTATATATTTTTATGATTCGTCAATTTTTCCTAGGATTTCCTTTTGAACTTGAAGAAGCTGCTTACGTTGATGGATGTGGACCTTTTTCAACTTTCTTTAGAATTATGATTCCTGGTGCAAAACCAATTTTAGTTTCTTGCTTTTTGTTCTCATTTGTTTGGCAATGGACAGATAGTTTCTATACAGATTTGTTCTTGGGAAAAATTCAACTTCTTTCAACACAAATTTCAGGTCTTACAGAAAGATTAGGCGGATATTTGAGTAATCTGTATGGTTCATCTGTTGTTGCTTCTCAAGGATACTCAAATGCAATTCTTTCTACCGGAATTTTAATGATGATTATTCCTTTACTTATTCTTTATTTATTCTGTCAAAGATTATTTGTTGAAAGTCTTGCTAGTACAGGTGTTAAGGGCTAAAAATAGGTAAAATCATCTATAGTTTTTAAAT
>CAZIQK010000051.1:0-14902 GCA_964541735.1 uncultured Treponema sp. | reverse complement strand
TTTCTTTTGCGAGAGCTGCTTTTTCTGCGTCTGTGCGTTCTGCTTCGTCTTTTTTGCTTGCAGCTGCAGTTTCAGCAGTTGAGTATTTTGTAAGGAACGGAACGTTCATTAAAGAGCGACTTCCTTTTTGTGCTGTTGCGTGATAGAAATTGCTTGAATCGAGAAAGTCATAAAGATAATTTGCTTTTTCTGTGTTGCGTTTGAGCATTCCTTCCGCTCCGCCGTTTTTTTCAATCCAATGAAGAACTTTACCCAAAACATAAATTGTATAACAAGGTGGAGTATTGTACATTGAATCTGCATCTGCGTGAGTTTTGTAAGTGAGCATTGTCGGAGTTCCTGCACGTGGTGAATCCGTAATCAAATCTTCGCGGATAATCACGAGTGTAACTCCAGATGGAGCCAAGTTTTTCTGTGCACCGGCGTAAACAATTCCAAATTTTGAAACATCAAGTGGCTCAGACAAAACGCAAGAAGAAATATCTGCTACGAGTGGAATATTTCCAGTTTCCGGAATGTATTCGTAGTGAGTTCCCATAATTGTGTTGTTTAAGCAGATATATGCGTAATCGTAATCGCCTTCAATTTTTTCAACATGTGGAATGTAAGAATATCCCTTGTCTTTTGAAGAAGCGATAATATCAACATCAATTCCAAGATGTTTTGCTTCTGCTGCGGCTTTTTTTGCCCAAACACCAGTTTCAATGTAAGCTGCTTTGTGTGTGTGGATTCCAAGATTTTGTGCAACCATAGCAAACTGTGTTGAACCGCCTCCCTGAAGGAACAAAACCTTGTAATTTTCAGGAACTTTCATCAATTTGCGAACCATTGCCTCTGCGTCTTGCATAATCGGCTCAAAATCTTTTGAGCGGTGGCTCATTTCCATTACCGACTGTCCACTTCCATTGTAATCAAGCATTTCTGCAGCACATTCTTTTAAAACTTCTTCCGGCAAGCAAGAAGGACCTGCTGAAAAATTATAAACGCGACTCATTTTTAGACCTCCAAAATGAATAAAATTCAATTTTTATGCTTAGTCATAAGCCGCGTCATTGCGATTAGGTTTGATATTTTCTAATGTGCAAGTTTTACTAACCTACAACTAAGTTTAATGCATTTAATATTGAAATATTTTCTACTTTTACGTTTGAAGGAACTTTCAATATTGTATTTGTTAAATTTACAATTCCTTTTACGTCGGCTTTTAAAAGCCTTTGCGTCATTAAAAAAGCATCTTTGTCTTTTACAGTGAGAATTGCATATTCGATTTTTTCTCTCTTTATCACAAATTGCATTTCGTTTGCAGGATAAAGTGGGAAGTTTGAACGCAAAATTTCAACACGGTTTAAGTTTGAGTCAAAACCTGCCTTTATAACAAAGGAACTGTTTTCTACCAAAGTTTCATCCAAAAGTGCTGCACCAAGTCTGCCTAAGCCTACAATGCAACATTTTTTTTTATCTTCAGATTGATTTTCCTTTAATGCTGACTTTATAGCGTTTAATAAATCATTTTTTTTGTAGCCATTAGAAACGCCTTTTTTTAAGTTTAAAAGCCACAAATCATGCCGAATAAGAGATGCTTTCCATCCAGAAAATTCGCTTATGACAACTGATGTAATTTTTTCGTTTGGCCAGTTTAAAAGAAAATTCTCAAGCTGAATTAATCTTTTTTTTGTTGCTTCCGGTAAAATATTTGAGTTCATTATAAAAATCCTTAAATTTGCAGTCAATGTAAAATACTTTTTAATTTTTGTTTTTATGATGATTTTAAACAAATTTTTGCTAGTTTTTGTATTTATTGTTAAAAGTTTAACAGTAACAACGCTTAAACACAAGGAGTTGCCTAAAAATTTTGAGTTTTACATTTAAATAAAAGTGATGTATAATATTTTTATGTTAGAAGTTTTAAATGATGCAGATTATGAACTTTTTAGAAAGTTAATTTATGATGAGAGTGGCATCACTTTTTCTGATACAAATCGTTCTATTCTTGATGGTCGAATAAAAGAATTATTACGCGAAAAAAATTTAAAAACTCCTTCAGAATATTATGCACTTGTTACAAAAAATCCAGAAGAAATGAAACTTATGTTGGATTCTGTAACAACAAATCTTACCCGATTCTTCCGAAATCAACCTCATTTTGACGCTTTAATGCATTATGTAATTCCTCATATAATTGAATATAAAAAAAATCACGGAGTTGATCGAACAATAAAAATTTGGAGTGCAGGTTGTTCTACCGGTGAAGAGCCTTACACAATCGCTATGATTATGAAAGAAATAACTCCTCCCGGTTGGAATTTTCAAATCACAGCTTCGGATATTTCTTTAAAATCACTTATGACAGCTCAACAAGGTTTTTATGCAGACAACAAAGTTGATGGAATTCCTAGTAATTATCTTCAAAAATATTTTACAAAAATAGAAGGTGGTTATCAGGTAAAAAAAGAATTGACTGAAAAAATTCGATTTGATTATCATAATCTTAAAAATGATTCCGGTGCAAGAAAACTTGATGTGATTTTTTGCCGAAACGTTTTAATTTATTTTGATGAAGCTGCTCAACTTTCTGTAATCAATAGATTTTGGAATTCAATGTCACCTCATTCTTATTTGTTTATTGGACATTCTGAATCTCTTTTTGGAATGAAAACAAATTTTGAATTCTTAAAAACAGATTGGGCTTGTTTATATTCAAAAATCTTAGACAAATAAAATTTTAAAATCACAAATTCTCAAAATATAAAGGAGGGCAAATATGGATGATATTTCTGTATTGATTTGCGATGATTCTGCGTTAATGCGAAATTTAATTGGTCGAATTGTTGATGGCATTACTGGAATGAAAGTCGTAGGAAAAGCTGAAAATGGAAAAGTCCTTTTAGATAAAATTCCTCAATGCAATGCTGATGTGATTTTACTTGATGAAGAAATGCCGATTATGACTGGAAGTCAATTTTTGGCAGAACGACGAAAACGTGGAATTGATATTCCCGTAATTATGCTTTCTAGCGTTACAAAAGAAGGTGCTTCAATTACGATGAAGTGTCTTGAACTTGGAGCTTCGGATTTTATAGAAAAACCAGGTGGAACTTCTGTAACTCTCAATATAAATGATGTTTCTATCGAAATTATAGAATATATTGCGGCTTATGGCGGTGCTTATGCTGTAAGGCATGGCAAAAAAGTTCCGGAACCAGATTTTTTTAGTCATCAAATAAAATTAAAAGAAGCAGAAAGATTTGTAATTAAAAAGAAGGGCGAAGAAATTGCAAAATCAAATCTTTTCTCTCAAGAAGATATTAAAAAATCTGCAGCAGTTGCTCCTCTTTGGAATGTACCAAAAACAAAAGAACCTATAAAAATTATCCCGGAACGAGATGGTGGAAAAATAGATATTATTGTGATTGGAATTTCTACCGGTGGTCCAAATGCTTTACGTGAAGTGTTTAAAGATATTGACCCTCATCTAAAACAACCAATTTTAGTCGTTCAACATATGCCTGTTGGTTTTACAAAAGAATTTGCTGCAAGTTTGGATAATCTTTGTCCGTTAAAAGTAACAGAAGCTGTTGATGGTGAAAAAATAGAAGGTTCTCATATTTATATTGCTCAAGGCGGTTCTCACATGATTGTTGAGCAACGCGGAATTGATAAAGTTATAAAAATAAATCAAGAGCCACCACGAAATGGACATCGGCCTTCTGTTGATGTTTTATTTGAATCTGTTGCAAAAGTTTATAAAAATCATGCACTTGGTGTAATTATGACCGGTATGGGAAAAGATGGAGCAGCAGAACTTGCTCAAATGCGAAAAGAAGGAGCTTGGACTTTAGGACAAGATCAAGAATCATCAATTGTTTATGGAATGCCAAAAGTTGGGTATGAAATGGGTGGCGTTCAAAAACAAGTTGCATTAAAAGAGATGGCTAAAGAAATTAGTCAGTTGGCGAAGGAGCATTTGTTAGCTTAATTTTCATAATTGGATTAATCTTTCTAGTTGCCAAAAATACAATTAGAGAACTTATTAAAAAAACAATGGCAGTGCAAAGAAATTTATATATTTCCGGAGCTGCCATTTTTTTATTAAAAAAATTCCAAAGTGGCGAACTTAAAAAATACATTCCAAAAGACGTTAAAATTGGCAAAAACAGACAAAGAGTGTGCAAAAATCTTTGTTTATTTGTGCGATGAATTTTTTTTTCTATAATAATTGTGTTTTTAGAATCAACATCGTCCATTTTTTTATTTTTTCTCGATTTCATTAATTTTATTTTTACATTCAATTTCGCCAATTTTATTTTTCAGCAAGGAATATGTATCTTTTAAATTATACAATGCGTCAAGATAATAAGGATTTATTTGAACAGCAAGTTCAAAACTTTCTGCTGCATCTTCATAATTTTCGTTTTGAAAATCACTAACTCCCATAAGATTCCACAAGTGAGAATTCATAGGATTATAATCAAGGCCTTCTGAACAAATTGCTTCTACCGAATCATAATCTTTTTGCATAAGACAAATTGTTGCAAACGCTTCTGTAACATCTGCATTTTCCGGAGCAATTTTGTAAGCGGTTTGTAATGAATATCTTGCTAAATCAAGTTGCCCGGAATCTCTATAAGTTACGCCAAGATTATACCAAAGAAGATAATTTGAATTATCAATAGTTATTGCTCTTTTAAAACACGCAATTGCTTCGGTGTAAGAGCCATCTGATGCAAGTAAAATTGCCTGATTGTTTAGTTTATCTGAACGTTCTATCATAAAAATCTCCTCCCTTAAATTAAATTTTTGGAATCATATCTAAAAATAAATTTTGAATAGATTGTGATTTTAAAAGTTTGCAATTTTCTTTGATTAATTTTTCTCCTTCTTCCTTTGCAATCTTTATGCAATCTGAAGATTCTAACAATTTTATACATTCTTCAACGCTAGGTGAATTTATACCTTCTTTTGACGCTTCTCGCATAAAATTTGAAATATTTCTTTTATCTTCAGGATGATTTTTTATATGAATCAAAATGGGTAAACTTTTTTTGCCTTCGACAATATCATCTCCGCGTTTTTTTCCGACATTTCCGCTTGTGAGATTTATTACATCATCAATAATTTGAAACCCAATTCCAATATTTGCAGCAAGTTCTCCAAGTTTTTGTGCATTTTGTTTAGTTTCTCCTGCACTTATAAAACCAATTTGTGCCGCAAGAGAAGCCAAAGTTCCGGTTTTGCACTTTACCATATTTAGATAGTCTTCTTCTGTTGGAAAAAAATCTGGATTTCTGTGCCAAAAAATATCCATTGCTTGACCTAAATGAAGTTTTCTAAGTTCATTTGTATAAATTTGGTAAAGTTCTAGTTTTAATTCATTAGATGCATTTAAGCGATTTATGCAAACAGGAGCTTCAAAATAAAGCCAAGAAGCCGCGTTTAACGCTGTATCTAAACCAAAAGTTATATGAGCGGCTGGTTTTCCTCGTCTTAAATCTGCATTATCTTCAATATCATCGTGAATTAAACTTGCTGTATGAACAAATTCAACTAAGGGCGTTAAAGAATAAACTTGTTCTTCTGAAATTGATTTTTTATCATCTTTTTTTGCCATTTGATAGCATAAAATTAAAAGTAAAGGTCGCCATCTTTTTCCACCCAAAGAAATTAAATTTTGATTAAGTTCAATTAGTTTTTGTATATATTCATTTTTTATAGAAGGCGAAATATTTTCAAAAGATGCATTTTTCCAATCATCATTAAAATTTATATTTAATGCATCAAAAAGAGATTTTTCGATTTTTTCTAAAATAGGATAAAATTCTTTGTTCATAACTTTAAGTATATTAAAGAATTTACAAAAAAACAAATTTTGAAAAGTTATGATTTTATTGTTTTAGGTGTTTATCCACGAGTTATACACAAGTTATCCACATTTTTTTTATTTTTGGTGGATAAAAATCGTGTCAATAGATTTTTGAAAAAAAAATCGAAAATTTATAAAAAAAACAAAATTTAACTTAATTCTTTGTATTACAAGGAATTAGACTTGATATTTTTTTGTAATTTTGGAATAAAAGGACAGATTTGTGATTAATTCAAATTTAAAAAAATAGTTATCAACTAAAAAATATTTTTTTTCCACAAGTTATCCACAATTTTATGCTGTGAATAATTTGTGGAAATATGTGTGGATAAAACTAACCTAAAGAAACTTCGCCATTTTCGTTTATGGCAAGAATAGAACGACAACCGGAACATCTAAAACGTCCTGATTTTAGTGCTCGGAGTTTTTTATTACATAAAGGGCAAGAAATAATTAAAGGAAAAACTGAAGCATGACCATTTGTTTTTTCTGATGTAAAAAATGAGATTGCTTCTTCGGCAGTATTTTTAATATTAAAAAATTGAGAAAATCCTAATAATTGAAAAACTTCATAAACTTTTGACTGAATTTCTAATAAAACAATATCGCCACCTTTAGGTTTGATAAGTTTTAAAAATACAGTAAAAGAACCAATTCCTGTAGAGGAAACATAATTTAATGAGGAACAATTAAAAATAAGATTTATATATCCTTCTTCAATAACTTTTGTAATTTGTTTTTGAAAAAAATTAGAATTATAAGTATCGATATAACCGCTAAGATAAATAAAAATACCTTGCGAAATATTTTCCGCTTTTCTTAAAACGATTGTAAGGCTATCATCTCTTTCGTTATCAAAACCGGGAATTATTGAGTTATTGCTTTCCATATCTATCTCTCAAAATCTTTTTTAAATCTTTTAATACTATATTGTATAATTATATATAAAGAAAGCCTTTTCTGTCAAACAAATCAGTTGGTAAATTGCGACTATAAATTTTATATCATTATAATATAATTTTTATCCGATATTTTAAAATATGAAAAAAGGTTTAAAACTTTTGTTTGCTTATTTTTGTATTTTAATTAGTTCTCTGATTTTAGGCACTTTGGGATATGCTTTGTATTTAAATATTCTTGATTTTGTTGCAGAAAGTCAAAATTCCGGGCTTAGTTTTGAATATTTAAAGAAATCTTTTTTATACATGCTGAGTTTTTGCCTAATTTTTATATGTCCTCTTGTTTGTTATTGTCGAAATCATCATTCTCATGGATTTATTCAAACAATTTTTTATATTTTGATTTGCCTTTTAACTTGGTTCATACTTTTTCCAAGTGCAAATTTTATTAAAAATAAATTTTATGATGAAAAAACAGAAAAACAAAATCTTACAAAAAATGTTTTTAGAAAGACGAATGGACACGTTTATTATTTTTTGCGTGATTTTTATGAAGAACCAATTTCAGAAAATCAAACGCCGGCAATTATAATTGATACGAATGGGGACGGAACTATAACTTTTGCCGAAGTTACAGATTCTGATGATTTTGAACTCTATAAAGATGCAAAACCTTATCGCGAAATTCTTATAAAAAAATCTTTTCAAGAAAATATTCCAAAGTTGATAGATTATAATCTTGTTTTGAGGCGAGCGGATTTAGCTTTGCAAAAAGGTTGGACTTTTTATCTAGGATTTTTGACATTTGCATTTGCATTGTGTGCTCTTTACGGAATCACGAATTTTTTTAAGTGGCGACTTGTTTCTATTGTTGTAATGATTTTTAATTTTGCTTTAATTTTGATTTTAAATACAATTTATTTTTCTCAAAATTTATCATCATTTATTTTTTCTATTACAAATAATAATTTTTTCTTGTTTTTACAAAATTATGTTGATGAACCTTTGCTTTGTTTAGTTAATTTTGTTTTAGGTTTAATTTTTACAACAATTGGAATTGTGCATTTTGCAATTCAAACTAAAAAGGAAAAAAAGGATTAAATATGAAAAAATTAGTTGGAATTTTATCTTTTTTTGTAGGATTTGGATTTGTAGTTTGCATAATTTTAGGAATTTGTCTTCCAACCGCAAATGAAATTTCAAGTGCGAATGTTGGAATTTATAAATTTTGTCGCGGACTAAATTACTTTTTTAACTATCTTCCTGCAATTTTGTTTACAGCGTTTGTAATTGGATTTTCTATTTATTTTGGACGAAATTCCGAAGGTAGCACAGATAGATTTTCTAAAACAATGTTTGAACGATTAAAAAAAGTTTTAATTACATCGTTGGTTTTTGTGTTTTTATTAACCTTAGGAAGCGAAGTTTTTGTGCCTCTTCTAAATAGAAAAATGATTGCAATAGAAAATCAACCAAAACTTATAAATGATTATATAAAAGTTGGTAAAAATTTTTATGATGAAGGTTTTTACGAACGAGCGGCAAAATATGCAAACGCAGCTTTAGAACTTGAGCCAAATTCAAAAGACGCAACAACTCTAAAAGATAAATCGGACGAAGAAATAAATAGACGAAATGTAAGTAGAAGTCGTTTTTCGCTTTTGGATGATGAAATTGATGATTTTTTTGGCGACAAAAACGAAAAATCACCGCGCACCGAAGAAAATCTTTCTACCGTATACGAAAACTACAAAGAAGCACAGAATGCCTACAAAAATGAAGAATGGTTTAATGCTCACTATTATGCGGGAATTGCTTTAAATTTTGCAACAGAAACAAATCCAAATTATCAAGATATAAAAAGACTTCAAACGCAAGCTTGGAACAAATTGAATGAATATCACAATTTAAAAAAATCAGAAAATCAGCAAGCTTTCGATAAAAAATATGATGGTTATCTCGCACTTTTAGAAAAAAATGATTTGAAAGCATATTACATTTTTACAGAACTTTCGCAATCTTCTTATGAACTTTTGCATGATCCAGATGTTTCTTTTTATCTTGATATTGCAAAGAATCGAATTCAAGATAAATATTTTTTTATAGATGAAACATTTGAATTAAAAAGTTTTGAAAATGCAAATGATATTTATTTTTCTTATAAGTATGGGGACGGCTCTCAAGATATTTTTTATTTTAAAGGAATGACTTCTGTAAAAAATACTGGAAATTCTATGCAATATTTGCGAAATCTTATTGTTGTTTCGCTTGATTCAAAAGGAAATGTTTTTAGCACGATGAAAGTTCCTTATGCAAAGGTAGTTCCCGTTGATACAACCGAAATTTCATCATCATTAAAAGAACAAATAAATATTGATGATTCTGTAGATTTTGTACCTTACGTAATTCTTAATTCGATTAGTCGAGATTCTCCGGAAAGTAAAATAAAACCAATTTATACAAATGCTGATGGTTCAGTTTCTAATTCTCCCGGATTTATGTTTTTTCCATTTTCGTATGATGATTTTACAATGATAGAAACTTCCGCAAATTATTCAGAATTTATTTCGCTGGGAAATCTTTTTAAGTTTATAAAAAAAGCTTCTTTGTTTGGATTTTCTCCAAAAGTTTATGCAAATTTATTTTTGAATAGACTTTATTATCCTTTGTGGATTTTAATCATTTTTATTTTTGCTGCAATTTTTGCTTGGAACACAAGAATTCGTACAAATGAATATTTTAAAATGACTTGGGTTTTAGTTTTTCCATTTACAGCAGTTCTTGCATTTTTATTTTACAAATTTTCAGTTTGGATTTTTAAGATGATAAATTATGCATTGGTTTCTTCGTTCGGATTTCTTTCTTCTATTGGAGTTGCCGCAATAATTTTTGTAGTTTTGCTGATTTTAAGTTTAATCAGTTTTGCCGCTCAACGAACAAAAGTGTAAACACAGAATAAAAAGAGTACTTCGACAATCGACTCTCAATGATTCAGATACGGAAGAATGCATTTTTATTCTACGTAGGGACAGACCTCTAGATATTTTTGACACGGCTCTCTTTTTTTATTGCATATAAGTATGATTTAATTGCTTCACACTTAAATCTTTATTTAGCACTGTAATGAAACGCAACACATCACCTTGCGTTTCTCAGTGCACACCTTCTTGATAATAAACTTCTATCGTATTAAAATGATTTCATTATGAAACTTGAAGATTTAGATAAATCTATTCGCCGAGTTCCGGATTTTCCAAAGCCCGGAATTCTTTTTTATGACATTACAAGCGTTCTTGTAAATCCTGATACCTTCCGATTTTGTATAAATCAAATGTTAGAAATATATAAAAATTCCAATTTTGATGCGGTTGCTGCTGTTGAATCTCGAGGATTTGTTTTTGCTGCTCCGTTTGCCGAAAAATTAGGAATTCCTTTAATTTTAATACGCAAAAAAGGCAAACTTCCTGGTGAAACTTATCAAGCTTCTTATGCACTTGAATATGGAACAGCAACAATCGAAGTGCATAAAGCCGATGTAAAAAAAGGTCAAAAAATTTTAGTAGTTGATGATTTAATTGCAACAGGAGGAACTCTTAATGCTTCTAAAAATGTTTTAGAGCAAGGTGGAGCCGTTGTAACTGATTTTTTTGGTGTAATTGGACTTCCTGCGTTAAATTACGAAAAAACACTTGCTCCTTGTAAAATCACAACTCTTATAAATTATGATGGTGAATAAAATGATAAAACTTCCTGCAAAATATAAATCAATTTTAAACGAAAACGAAACCGAACATGCAATCGTTGCAATAAAAGATTTTTTTCAACTTGCACTTTCTACAGAATTAAATCTTTCTCGTGTAACGGCTCCTCTTTTTGTCCCTTCCGGAACCGGAATTAATGATGATTTGAACGGAGTTGAGCGGCCGGTAAGTTTTCCTGTAAAGTCATTAAATGAACAAAAAATGGAAATTGTTCAATCTTTAGCAAAGTGGAAACGTTTAAAAATTACAGATATGCAACTTGAACCGGGTTTTGGCATTTACACCGATATGAATGCACTTCGTCCGGATGAAGATTTAGATCCTGTTCATTCAATTTATGTTGATCAGTGGGATTGGTGCATGGCAATAAACCCTTTAAATCGTACAGTTTATTATCTTCACGAAATTGTAAAACAAGTTTATAGATGTATTCAAAGAACTGAATTTTTTATTTATGATAGATATCCTTCAATTAAACCAATTCTTCCAAAAGAAATAAAAATTCTTTACGCTGATGATTTGCAACGTCAATATCCAAAATTAACTCCAAAAGAACGAGAAAATAAAGTTGTAAAAGAATTTGGAGCAGTTTTTATTACAGGAATAGGTGGAAAACTTGATGATGGTTCAATTCACGACGGACGAGCTCCAGATTATGATGATTGGATTACAGAAAGTGGTGATGGACATCGTGGATTAAATGGAGACATTCTTGTTTGGGATTCTGTTTTAAATTCAGCGTTGGAACTTTCTTCAATGGGAATTCGTGTAAATGCAGAAAGTTTAAAAGCTCAACTTGAAGAACGTGGTTGCCCGGAACGTGCAGAATTTGAATTTCATAAAAAATTACTTGCAGGTGAATTAACTCAAACTTTAGGTGGCGGAATTGGACAGTCAAGACTTTGTATGTTTTTGTTACGAAAAGCACATATTGGCGAAACTCAAGTAAGTGTTTGGACTGACGAAATTAAAAAAGATTGCAAAAAACGCGGAATAAAATTACTTTAGTTTTGTGGAAAAACAATTTCAATTTTCGTTAAAAAATCTTTATTCTAAGTCTCAAATTGAAAAAATTCGGCAAGAAAAAATCACTGAAATTACAATTTATGATGAAAAATTGTCTAAAAATAAAAATCAAGTTTTGCAATTATTAAATTTTTTTTCTGTGAATCTGCCTGACGTTTTTTTGAATCTTTTAATTGACATAAATGTAATTGATAGAGATGTTGTGGATGTAGCAAGCAAAAATTTTTGTTCTCTTGATATTTCATTGAATCCTACAGAAAAAAACGAAAAATTTTTGTTTGATAAAAAATTTTATGCAAAAAAAGCAAATCTTTTAAATGATTATGGCATCGTTTTTGGGTTTTATTTAACTTATGCAACTTCGCCTTATGATTCTTTAAAGTTGTTTTTAGAAAGATTAGATTTTGCTGTAAATCAATATCCGAATCATTTAGATTTTCCACAAACCGAAAATAATTCTTTTAGTGAACCAAAAGTTAGCGGAAATTTTTCGGCAAAAGATATTCGTTATGCTCGTGATATTGCTTTTTCGTGTAGAACTTTTTACACAGAGGGACGAGCGGTTCCTTGGTTTTTATCAGTTTTAAAACCTTTGAAAATTTATCCATCAAAATTTTTTGCAGATTTTGCAGAATGGCAACGTTGTAATAATTGCGATTTTAGAAGTGGTTTTAATCCGGAAGCAGAAAATCACAAATCAATAGAAAAAATGCAAATTTTATTTTTGGATGAAAAATATGAAGAAAAAGGGCGAAAAGATTTACTTACTTTGGTTCGCGATGTTGTAACTTTAAATGGAGCAATGTCGCGACTAACAGGCGAAAACGAAAAATCAGAAATTGCACTTTCTTATAATCCAGATGATTTGTTGAGCGAAGAAATTTTGAATCTTAATGATTTTGCAGAAAATGTTTGTATGACAGATTGCAAAGTAAAAATTTATTTTGATAATAACGAAAATCCAACTTATAGTGTGGAATCTTAAAATGCAAGAATTTAATTTTATTGCAGCAAAAAAAACTCGCCTTGATGAATTTTTAAGAAAAGAATTGGCTTTACAAAAAATCGAAAATCTTTCTAATTCAAAAATTAGACGTTTAATCATATCATCTTCGGTTTTTGTAAATGGAAAAGTTGTAAATCGCCCGGCGTATGAATTAAAAGAAAACTCCAAAATCACTGTAAAATTCGACGAAAAAAAATTTTTTTACGAAAAGCAACCTGATGATATAAAATTTGAATTAAAAAAATCTGATATTTTATTTGAAGATGAAAATTTGATTTTTGTGAATAAACCTGCATTTTTTCCAGTTGAACAAACAATCACAAAAAATAGAAATAATTTGCATGATTGTGTTGTGCAATATTTATGGAAAAAAAATCCAAATTTAAAAAATCCTCCTTATGTTGGAATTATGCATCGTTTGGATAGAACGACTTCTGGTGTGATTTTGTTTACAAAAAATCGTACAATTAATAAAGAAGTCGCAGATTTATTTCAAAATAAAAAAATCGAAAAAAAATATATTGCTGTTGCCGAAATTCCAAAGAATTCAAAATACAAAATTGGTGATGAATTTTTTGTAGAAATGTTTATGGGAAGAGTAAGCAAAAAAAGTCAAACAGGAAAGTGGGGGAGAACTTTAGAAAAGGATGGCGGACAATTTTCTAAAACAAAGTTTAAGATTGTAAAAACTTGTAAAGTCGAAGAAAAAAATTGTTTTTTGCTCGAATGTACGCTTTTTACGGGGCGAACTCACCAAATTCGTGTGCATTTAAGTTCTGTAGGAATTCCAATTTTGGGAGATGAACTTTACGGAGGAAAATTTGCAAAAAGAATTTATCTTCATTCGTATAAAATTGCAGCCAAAACCGAAACTTTGGAATTTGATGTAACAGCATTACCAAAAGAATTTTCTGCAGATTGATGCAGATATTTATACATTTTTATATCACATAGGTCTGTCCCCTAAAAAAACTCCCCACAAAAAACTCAAAACTTGTGATATATTTTTATTATGAGTAACAAATCTTCAAAAGACTTGGGGGACGAAAAAAGAAGTTGCCCAAATGGACAGTTTGATTGGCAAGTTGAACGAAAATTTTATTTCAAAAGGAGTTCCCGTAGTCATCGGAGAATATGCTGCAAGTGGAGACGATTCAGCTTCTTGTGAATTTTTTATACGACATCTAAACGAACTTTGCCAAAACTACAAAATTGCAACTTTTATTTGGGATAACGGTGGAGAAATCGACCGCAGAAGTAAAGATTTTCATTGGAAAAATCTAAAAATACTAGAAGCAATGAAAATAGATTAGATTTTTGAAAATTATATAGGAGGGCAGAGTCCCGCCCTACGCTCGCACTTTGTTGCTCGCTACCCTACCCAGCGGGGCAAAATTATCTAAATTGCTGCCCCGCAACGCCCCGTATTTGTATTTTTTGCCTACGTGAACTAAAAATACATTCATAAATGCGAATACCTTTTGCTCACAACCTCATCTTTCTTACGAAAAATGAACATAATAGGACTATTTTTCCATTTTAAACACAAATTTTTCGTTAGTTCTTGACAAATATTTGCGGGGGGGGGTATAGTTTTCTTATAAATTAATAATTCGTTATTAAAAATAAAGGAAGGTAAAAAAATTATGAAAAAACAAAAAATTTTATTTGCTGCATGTGCAGCATTATTTGCGTCAATTTGTTTTATTGGCTGTAATCTAGAAGACGATTTTACTGAAATTGATGAATTTAAACCTGATGCCGGAACTTATGATGTTGAACAGACAATGGAACAGAATTATAAGGAAAATGGTGTAGAAAAATCTAATACAATTGTGCAATATAACGGTACACTTGTGATTAAAGGAACCAATGATGATTCAGATGTTTCAGTAACTACGTTATCAGGAAGTATGACAGCATCTTTTAAATCAGAAGATGCTTATAATGCGGCTAAAGAACAATATGAATCTTTTTCAGAATATAAATATACTTATGACGATGAAGGTCTTACTATCAAATGTACAGTGACAGAAATTAACCAGAAAGACGAAATGACATATTCCGAATTTACTACTTTTTCCGAGTCAGAAGGCGAAGATGTAAAATTTTATTCTTCAAGTAAAGGAAGTTATAAGATAGTTATGAGCGGAAAATATGGCAGTAGAGAAGGCGAATACGAACTCAAAACCACATATATTCTTACACGTAAGTAATCATTTTAATTTTTAAATTTTAATTTTTTTTTAACGGCCAGTTTTCTGTTTTGAAGACTGGCTTTTTTTTGTACGTGGCATTCCTATGCTAAACATTCGTGTCATGGGGATGTACAAAAAGAATGAAGTACGGT
>CAZIQK010000050.1:0-15307 GCA_964541735.1 uncultured Treponema sp. | reverse complement strand
CTTTACAATAAATACAAATTTTTCTTATATAATAAAAAATCTACTATATTTATATGAGTAATACCATTGTGAGAAAGCTCTATTTTATCTAAAGACAAAACATTCGAGATTAGTTCGTTCTTTTAAGAATCTTCCACATATTCCTTAGTTTCGATGCAAGCATTGGAATATGTGAACAAATTTTAGGACTCAACCATATTTCCTTTATTTTTTACTTCTTTGTGGAATTTTCCGTGTTCCAAAACGATTGTGCGTTCTGCATACTGAGCAACTTCCGGAGCATGCGTTACAACGATGATTGTTTTTCCTTCCGCGTGAAGTTTTTTGAAAATTTCAATTACAAGATTTTCGTTTGCTTCGTCTAAGTTTCCTGTTGGCTCATCAGCAAGAATAATTTGAGGATGATTTATTAACGCTCTAGCAATACAAACACGCTGTTGTTCACCGCCAGAAAGTTGATGTGGTAAATGTTTTGCTCTTTCTTTTAGTCCAACCAATTCAAGCATTTCCATAGCTTCTTTTTCGTCCGGCATCGAGTGATAATATTGACTTACCATAACGTTTTCAACTGCCGTCAAATAATTTACCAGGTGGAATTGTTGAAAAACCAAACCGATTTTATCGCGACGAATATTAGTAAGTTCTTTTGAAGAAAGTTTTGAAATATCTTGACCGTCCAAAATAACTTGACCGCTAGTTGGCTTATCCATACAACTAATAATATTCAACATTGTCGATTTTCCGGAACCAGAAGGGCCCATAATCGCAACCCATTCTCCCTCGTTTACATTAAGATTCACATTTTGCAAAGCAGCAACAGTTCCGTTGCTATAAAGTTTTGATATATCTTTTACTTCAAGTAATGCCATTTTTTCCTCCAAATACGGTGGTTGAGGTTCTCGAAACCACCATTTATATATTCAATACTACGTATTTCGCAATGACGTTTCCTATTTCCTAATTTCAATCTGCGTAAATCATCGAAATTTGCGGGAGTTTTCGGTGATTTCTACAAGCTCAATCACCATATAATTTTTACTCTCCACGCAAAACCAACGCAGGATCAACATCAGTTGCACTACGAACAGGAATAACGCACGCAATTCCTGTAACCAAAACAGAAATTATAATTGTAAGCGGAATTATAAGCGGATTAAAACTTATGCTTCTTGTAAAAACGTTCATACTTACCGCTTCTGCAAAAAAGTATCCAAGAATAATTCCCAAAATTCCACCAAATGCTCCAAGAAAAAGTCCTTCGCCTAAGAATTCCCAAACAATTTCTTTATTTGAAGCACCAAGTGCCTTTTTTAAACCGATTTCGCGACGACGCTCCGTAACGACCGCCATCATTGTAGTTGCAACACAAACCATCGTCAAAATCAAAACTATAATCGTAACAATGTAAACCAAAGCCTGCAACTTTCCCAAAACAGTTCCTTCTGATTGAGTTACTCTTTTTACAAGATTTGCACTGATATTTGAAACTTTTTCGTTTACACTATCTGCAAAATTTTGAAGTTCTTCCCCACTAGAAGAAATTGAACATTCTGCAACGTCAATCAAATTTTTAGTTTCGCTAATTTCTTCAACAGTGGACATATCAACATAAAGACAATCTTCTTCATTTCCACCGGTCTGCAAAATACCAGAAACTTTAAGTTTTTTATCAAAATTATCGCCAAAAGCATTTACACCGTAAATTCTAAACTCTTTTCCAACCGAAAGATTTGTCGTTTCAGCAACATTTTGACCAACTAAAGCTTCGTCTTCATTTTGCGGATAATCACCAATAATGTACCAATAAGGACTTGTTTTTTTGAGTTCTTCAAAATCTGTTCCAACAGACGTAACAGGTTGCTCATTTAATCGCACATTTTGATACTTAAAAGGCGTAAAACCTACGATTGAACTTGTAGGAAAAATTCTTTTTGCATTTTCAAAATCATCTTTTGTAAAACTTTCCGTCGTAGTTGATGTAAGTAAAATATTCGCTCCGTAAGAACGAAATTCTTGCCCCATCTGACGAGGAACATCATAATAAATTGTAACAAGTCCACTCAAAACCGTAGCTCCAATTGCAATCGCTAAAAGTGCAATCAACATACGACTTCGCCTACGCACAAGTGAACTAGTTATCATTTTTAAGTAAAATTTTGTCTTTGTCATAAAAAATCCTAAATCCTATTTTCTGAGATTGTTTCACCTCTGACTGTCCTGCCCGACGGAAAGTTGGTCGGCAAACAGGCTTTGCTCGCAATGACGATTTCTATTTTCTCGTTACGAACATCTAATTACCGTCCATGCAAAACTTCGGCTGGTTCCAACTTTAAAATCGTTCTTATTGAAGGAATGCTTCCTGCCATCGTAACTAAAAAAATTAAAATTATAACCAAAGGAATTACAGTTGGCGTAATTGCAATCGCTGAACCAAAAACTGTTGTTCCAATGATTTTAGCAAATCCAATTCCTGCAAAATATCCAGCAAAACCGCCGATTATTGCAGTAATTATAATTTCTGTCAAAACAAGCCAAGCAACAGGAGAATCGTGAGCACCTATTGCTTTTAATAAACCAATTTCTTTGCTTCGTTCCATAACACTTGCCGTAACAAGATTTGAAATTCCCAAAGCCGAAGCAATCAAACTCAAAATTGTAATCAAAAGCATTAAAAGTTGAGTTTTATTTAAAATTGCACCTTCACTTTCTGCAACTTGTCTAACAGGTTTTGCAACTGCATTTGTAATAACTTCTTGAATCTGATAACAAATTGAAGAAACATAAGCCGTGCAATACCAAACTTCGCGTTCTGCATTCGTTAAACTTTCAGGATTTTGTGCTGCGCGACGAGAAAGTTCATTATCCGGAGAAGTTAAAGCACTAACTTCAATAGAATTTATTAAACCATCTTTATTCAAAAGATATTGTGCCGAGTGGAGATTCATATAAATGCTATTATCTTCATCGCCACCAGCATCAAAAGTTGATTTTACAGTAAACTCACGTTCTCGCCCCGCATTTTTTAGTGTGATTTTATCGCCGTTGTTGATATTAAATTTTTTTGCAACATTAGCACCAACCATTACCAAATTTTCTTCAGAATCAAAAAGCCAACCGTCACCAGAAAGTCGCCACCAACTTTTCATACTATTCATTCCGGTGTCAAGTTGTTCGCCAGTTAGAAGCGAAAGGTGATGATTAAACCAGGTTCCGATTATAGAAACCTTTTGTCCATTCAAAGAAACATCCGATGTAAGATAAGGTGCAAAATCTACAATATTAAAAGCCCAGAAAATCGTTTTGATTTTTCCAAGTTCATCTTCTTCAAGATATTGCTCTGTTCCCTCGTCGATTCCGTACATATCGCTCAAAAGGCTTGCCGTTTGAGGGACAACGCGAATATTTGCACCATAAGTTTTTAATTCTTGATTGACTTTATCACCAACACCAAACATTACATTTAGCATTGCAGTTGCAAGACTCGCACCAAGAGCAATTGTAAAACCAATCATAGCCATTTTTCCTTTTTGTCTCCAAAAAGATTGAAAAACCATTCTTAAAAAAAACATATTTTTTCCTTTAATTATGACAATTTTCAGTAAATTAAGCGTTAGGGATTGTAGGGACGCCGTAGGTCGCAACCTACGGTTGCTATCGAGTTTCTTTCGGAAACTCGCAGTTATTCTTTGCGCGAGTTTGCTTGCAAACTCGATAGTGAGCGCAAGCGAACGGAGAACCCCGAAAAGCCCGACTCGAAGCGTAACGAAGGAGAACGCCCAAAGTACTAAACACTAACTTCTAACTTCTAATTTATCTAAACCTCTTCTTTTCTACTTCCAGATCTTTTACGTTTACGCGAATTACACCATCAACAATTTCATACGGAAGCGGAATTGGATTGCAGCCACCTTTAAATCCGATTGTATTAATATTCATAACGACATCGCAAAGTTTGCAAATTACTTGTCCATTTTTTTGATAATATCCAGTTGCACCACAAATTTCACAAGCATCAAAACCAATTCCAAACGAAAATACATTTTTTTGAATAACAATAAAACGAATTCCAACATCATCGGAAGTTTTATATTCAAACCGATGGAGAATGCCATCAGAAACTTGCTCAAGCGGAATTGAAATTATATCACCCTCAATTTCAAAAGGTTCTGCTGCCGAAAGTTTTACTTCGTTTTTGCTGAGTTTTTGTAAAGCGGTCAAATCAACAAGAACAAGTGCATAAAATAAAATAAAGAAAATTACAAATCTTCGCTGATTTCTACATTTTGCACGAATTTTTCTATGTTCAGCAGAATTTGAATAAGAGTCTGTATTATGCAAACTAAAATAAAATAAAATTATTGCTGCCACAAGGGAAATTACAATCATCAAAATAGAAAAGAAATCTGTGTGATTATAAAGCCAAACAACAAGTTTTCGCATAGATTTTGAAACTCGAACCCAACGGCGAACAATCATCGGGCTCATCATATATGGAAAAAGTGAGATTCCGTTTAAAATTATGATAAAAATTGAAAAAACTTTTACATAAATTACAGGCAAATTCACTAAAATTTTATACAAAATTAAAACTGCAAGAAAAACTAAAACTGTGGCAAGTAAAAAGCCAATCAGTTTGTAAAGATAATCTGTACTAAAAATACTCTGCCCTTTTATTAAAAAGTGAAAAGGATAAAGCAGAACATTTGGAAGTTTATAGGCAAGAAGTGGAGCTAAAAAAAGTCCGCCAGAAATTGAAACAACAAGCCCATGAATCGTAGGAAGTTTTTTAGATAAAACTCCCAGATTAAAAATCATATAAATAAGACTCGACAGTAAGATTGTTCCAAGCAAAATAACGTTTACTATAAGAAGTTTTTTATCGCGGACGACGTTGCAATGTTCGACTGTCGCAAGAATGATTGCTCCTACAAAACCAATTATTAAACTGATAAAAAATCCTTTTTTTTGAAATTTTACATTTCTTAATTTTGTCAAAGCAAGAATCAATGCAAAAACGATTCCGCTAGAAATTAAATCTCTGACAACCCAAACAAAATATTTAAGCATGAACGCTCCAATAAAAATTACGCAAAAGGCACGCAATTGTTAATCCAAAGCGTGCTCTTAATAAACTAAAATATAAGGACTGTCTAATAAGTTTAGAATATAGCGAGCATTGAGTGTTTCGATAAACGCAACAACCATGTTTCGATAAACTCAACAACCACCTGTCGAAATAACCTTGTTACTATATGTGGTAATTTCGACATTGCAGATACTGAGCAAACCGAAGTGCACCCAATGTTTTTTATTCTTTTTAGACATTTCCTGTTTTTAAATTACCACTGTGGTCCAAGATATTCCCAATCCCAAGAAACATCCAAAGTTTTTGTTTTCCAGTAATTAGCAAAACGTCCGTCTACACCAGTAAGTTTGTCTGTGTGAAGAAGGAATCCGTTCTCTTCCGGTGAGTGAATCTTAAATGTAACTGTATAACTTCCAGCAGGAATTTCTTCGATGTTAGCTCCGTAGTGAGGACCATCGGAAGCATTCATCAACATAAATGTTCCAGTTTTAGAAACACCATTTGTTTTTCCAATGATTTCATAATCAACTGTCAAATATGGAACGAAGTCACCAACACCGTATCCAAGGTCATTTTCCAAAGCAGAAATATCCGCTTCAATATGGAATCCATAATCAGAATGATTATAAATTGCTCCGTTTCCTTCCATATCACAAGGTTGGAAATAAACACCTGCAACGTTTAAGAAACCAGCTTCTTGTTCATCACCAATATCGAATTCCTCGAAACCTTTATCTTCACCTTCTACAGCAGCAGAATCTTCTGTAGCAGTTGCTGCAGCTGCCATTCCAGAAGATTTGTTACAACCAACAAAACAAAATGCCATTACAGCACTTGCTAATACAACCAAAGACAATGTCTTTTTCATAATAATAAAACCTCCTCTTAGTTTTTTATTACTTTTATAAAAATCTCTAAACCAAGAAATTTTTACTAATTTAAAACCGGCAATTTATTTCCGTCTTTTTTCTTTTTATTTAATGTCAAAATAAAGTCTGCAATTACCGAAACCACGCTGTAGACAATCGCACAAATACCAAAAATTGTGAAAAAAGCACCAAAAATTGGGTGATCAAACTTTGCACTTTGTCCCATATAAATAAAATATGCTCCAAAAACTGTGCAAGAATATTGCATAACGGCTTTTCCTACATTTCCAAGATAAAAATTTCCTACACCAAAGTAGCCCAAACAAATCTGCAACGGAGCGGCAACAGAACGCTTCTTAGGCGAAACTGAAATTGCTTCATTGTGATTTTCAATGTGACGTTTTGCTTCGTTTTGATTTTTGATTTGAATTACAAGACATAAGACTACAGGAATTACAAAAAGAACTTGTGCCAGCAAAGTTTCAACTGTAGGATAAATTCCAAGTATTGAGAATGTTGGGAAGCCAGGAATTTGAGTTGCAGAAATAAAATCACCTTCAATAAATTCATCAATTCCACTTCCAACAAAGGCAACGCACATAATGAACATTAAAATTGAAGTTGCCATAAAGAACGGCTTTAATTTCATCTTTATAGAAATAAATTTGATAACCAAATAAACGCCAACTAGTAAAATACAACCAATTCCAAGTCCCCACCAAATCGCACTAATTGCAGTTGAACCATTTGCACCAATTACTAACGCTTGATAGAACAATACAATTTCTGCACCTTCTCGGAAAACGGCTAAAAATGCTGTTGAAGCTAAACCAAAAACAGAACCTTTTTCTGATGACTCTGAAACTTGATTTTGAATATAACCTTCCCACTGATGTTCATCGGCTTTTGAAACCATCCAATTGCTTGTGTAGAACAAAACGGCGGTTGCAAAAATCATTGTTAAACCTTCAATAAGTTCCTGTTTATCACCTTGTCCGCCGGCGAGAGCATTTAACAAAATTGCCATTAAAACTGAAGCAAAAACACCAATCACACAACCTAAATAAACTGATTTTAGATGATGTTCCATATTTTTCTTACGAAGATAAGTGATGATTGCAGCAACAATTAAAATAGCTTCAAAACCTTCCTTCAAAATAATTGCGATTGAAGCTGTAAAGTTAATCCAAAATGCACTCCAACTAGAAGTTGCTTCCCAATTATCCAAATCAGCAGCAACTGCAACCAAAGTTTCTGAAAGATTATCAAAAGATTCACTAATTCTCTTTCCAGCAATACGATTTTTTAACGCAGTTTGAGATGCTTCAACTTTTCTATCAATTAACGGAGCATCCGGAGTAATATGTTTTTGAACTTTTGTATAAAATCCAACATCCTCATCGTTGTAGATTTTATCAATAACCGCATTAAAAGCATCATCGGCTTCTGCTTTTTGTCCACGTCGATACAATTTGTACGCTTGTGAAAGTTCATTTGCATAACCTTCCGCAATGTTTCCCCAATAAGGTTTTGGATCAAGTTTATTTGCATCTTCGCGAAGCATATCTTTTAATTTTTTAATTTCAGCAGCAACATCTTTTGTAGACTTTTCGTTTACCATTGCTTTTTTTACAGTTGCAAATTGCAATTCAACAATGCCCGCTCTGTTTCCAGAAATTTTTGCTTGAACTGTTCGTTCAAATCCAACTTTTTCGTAATATTGATAATAAGCAACGTTTACTTGTGCTTTTGCAGCATTTTGATAACCGTCACCACCTTTTGCATATATTTCGCCAGCCTTATCGAGTTCTTTGTCCATTGCATCTGCAACTTCATTCCAATTTGAATAAGCTAAAACCGGAGAAAGACAAATTACTAAAAAAAGACAGGATGTAAAAATAAACTTAAAAAATTTATGCATTTGTAAAATCCTTAAAAAAGTTAGCAAAAACTAACAAATATTTTTATAAAAGTTAGCCTTTACTAACAAAAATGTCAATAACTTTTTAAAGATTTTTTTTTGCAAGATTAGATTTAATCTTCAATTCCTGCATAAGAAATCGAAGAACTCGCAGCAATTCGACCATAAATAACAATATCTGCAACAGCCGTTCCGCCAAGACGATTTGCTCCGTGAACACCGCCTGTAACTTCACCGGCAGCAAAAAGGCCAGGAATCACTTCGTTTGAATTATTTAAAACTTGAGCTCTTGTGTTAATTTTCAATCCACCCATTGTGTGATGAATTGCAGGAGCAACTTCAACCGCATAATAAGGAGCTTTTTCGAGTGCACGAGGCATTTCGCTACTTTTGCGTTCAAATTCTAAATCATTTCCGTTTTTTTGATATTGATTATAAGTTTTAATTGTTTGTGAAAAAGTTTGTGGTGGAATTCCAAGTTTTTCTGCCAATTCTTCAGGTGTTTTTCCAAAAGTCAAAAGACGTTGTGCATCATAACTTTCGATTGCTTTTAGCGACTCTCGAATTTCTTGGTCAAAAACTAAAAATGCTGATTTTCCGGTTTGTTCCAAAACCGCCACTGACATTGCATCGCGAGGAAGCATTTCTGAAGCAAAACGCTTTCCTTCGCGGTTAACCATAATTGCGCCATTTCCACGCACTGCTTCGGTAATCATAATTCCAGAGCCAACAACTACAGTTGGATGAGTTTGAATTTGATCCATCTGAATAAATTGAGCATCAACCTTTTTTAAAAATTCTACTGCGTCGCCAGTTGCCCCCGCATGATTTGTTGTATTAAATCCAGCATATTCCGGTCGATATTTAACAACCATTTCTTGATTTGCACCAAAACCACCCGAAGCAACAATAACAGCTTTTGCTTTTATTTCGTAAGTTCCGCTTTGAGCTTCAACGACAACACCACAAACCGCACCTTCATCATCAGTTAAAACATCAGAAACTTTATTTCGAGTACGAATTTCAACAACACCGATATTCTTTGAATTCATTGTTTGTTTTTTTAGAACAGAAATAAGATGAGAACCAATTGGAGCACCACCCTTTGGACGATGAGTTCTAGGATTTGTTGAACCAGCCATTTTTCCAACATCAGATAAATCTGCTCCAAGGGAAGAAAGCCAATCAACTGCATCAGCAGAATTTTCAACCAAAGTATGAACTAAATCTGGGGCGTTTAAATAATGACCGCCTTTCATTGTATCTTCAAAATATTGTTCATTTGTATCTTCAATTCCGAGTTTTCGTTGAATTCCAGTTTCAGAAGCATTTAATCCGGCAGTTGCATAATTTGAGTTTCCTCCAACAATTCCCATTTTTTCAAGAACAATTACATCTGCACCTTTTTGAGACGCTTGAATTGCAGCCGAAAGCCCCGCACCACCAGAACCGATTACAACAATATCACATTTTGTGTTTTTATATTTTTTAGTTTTTTTAACAATTCCTTTTGACGCTTTAATTGCGTTTTCAAGAGCTTCTTTTGTTCCTGTAGATGTCATTGTCGCACCGGAAACAGCATCCAAAGAAGCAACATCAGTTCCGTTTATAAGTTGATTTGAAATTTTTTGAATTGCAGGTTTTGCAAAATCAGTTTCCGCTTCGGAATTTACTTTTACATTAGTAACTTTTCCATCTTTTACAGTGATTGTAAGATTTATTTCGCCAGAACGACCTTCACCGGTTCCAACAAAAACACCATCTTTCATTGTCGCAGATTTTGACGAGCATGAAACCAACAAAAATAAAACAAAAATCGAAAATATTGTAAAAATTCTTTTAGTCATTTTTTCCTCAAGTTAGAAAGAACTAACTTACACAGAATAGCACTTTTTTAAGAAAAATTACAAGATTACATAAACATAATTGTTTTATTTAATAAAACTTCATTACAAAAAATTTTTATAAATAATTCTATATTAGTGTAAAAAAAAGTTTATTTTATCTGCACAGAACTTACTAAGTTTGCATAATAATTGTTCAATGCCATAAGTTCATCATGATTTCCGCGTTCTACAATTTCTCCATGTTCTACATAAAAAATAATATCAGAATTACGAATTGTTGAAAGTCTATGTGCGATAATAAAACTTGTTCTATTTTTCAAAAGTTCATTCAAACCTTTTTGTAAGGCTTTTTCTGTTTGTGTATCTACAGAAGATGTTGCTTCATCCAAAATTAAAATTCTTGGGTCAGAAAGAAGAACTCTTGCAAAAGCTAAAAGTTGTTTTTGCCCTTGAGAAAGACCTCCTCCGTTTGCCGTCAATTTTGTATTGTAACCATCAGGAAAAGCCATAATAAATTCGTGAGCTTGAACTGTTTTTGCTGCATTTATGCATTCTTCATCAGTTGCTTCTAATCTTCCATAGCGGATATTTTCCATAATTGTTCCTGTAAACAAAAAAGAATCTTGAAGCATAACACCAACTTGTTTTCTAATTGATTTGATTTTTAAATCTTGAATGTCAAATCCATCTATTAAAATTTTTCCACTATCCGGATTATAAAATCTAGTTAGAAGATTTACGATTGTAGTTTTTCCAGCACCAGTTGGACCAACAATTGCAACAGAAGTTCCCGGTGTGATTGTAAAATTTACATCTTTTAAAACAGGATTTCCTTTTTCATAACTAAAAACTACATTTTGAAAACTTACATGCCCTCGAATTGGTGGAAGTTCAACAGCATCACTCTTATCTGAAATATCTTCAGGTTCATCTAAAAGTTCAAAAATACGTTCTACATACGCACCAGTTGTAACCATAGAATTATAAAAATTCCCGATATTTTGAATTGGATTCCAAAACCGCCAAATATATCCACTAAAAGCAACAAGAGTTCCGACTGTAACAGTTGCTCCGACAGAAGAACCAATCCAAGTAACACCTGCAATATAAACAAGAGCAACTCCAAGCGTAGAAAGATTATCTACAACTGGCCAAATTATATTATTGATATTTACAGCCCTAATCCAAGCTTTTTTACATTTATCGCAAAGTTGATTAAAAATACCTTGATTAATTTCTTCTCGCGAAAAACTTTGTGTAATTTTCATTCCATTTAAACTTTCAGAAATATATGCAGTAAGATTTGAACGTTTATAACTTTCTTGCTTCCAAGATTCATGCTGTTTTTTCTTCATAGAAAATAAAACAATAAATAAAATTGGTAAAACTGCCATACAAACTAAAGTTAATCTAACATCAATCATCAACATAAAACAAATTATAACAATAAGAGTGAATAAATCACTTATGAGTTGAATAATTCCGTTAGAAAGTAAATCAGAAAGAGAATTTACATAATTTACAACACGAATTAAAATTTTTCCATGAGGACGAGAATCAAAATATGTAAATGGTAAAGATTGTAATTTTGTAAAAACTTCTTTTCTTACAGTTACAATAATTTTTTGAGCAACACGAGTCATAAGTTTTAATTTTGCTGCTAAAAGAAATCGTACTATAAGTGTAGAAACTAACAGAAAAATTGAAATTTTCAGTAAAAGCCCATATTTTTCAAAAAAACTAGCGTTTGAAGGAAGTTGTTTTGCAGCAGGAATTGCAGTATCAATTGCAACTCGAATTAAATATGGACTTAAAAGACTTATTCCAGAAGCTAAAAGCATAATCACGCAAGCTAAAATCATATAACCAAAATAAGGTTTTATCCATTTTAACATTCTTAAAATGATTTTAGGATTTACTTTTTGTTCAATCTGTTCATCAATATCAAATTTATTTCTCATAAAATATTCCTATTAAAATTATTGTTGAGCGTTCATTACAGTTTTGTAATATCCATCTTCTTTCATAAGTTCAGAATGAGTTCCCTTTTGTGTGATTTTTCCATTTTCTATAACAAAAATAACATCACAATCCATAAAAGAACTTAATCTGTGACTTATAATAAAACTTGTATGACCTTTACTTTGCTTTTTTATTGATTCCCGAATTTTAGTTTCTGTTTCAATATCGACGGCACTTGTTGTATCGTCTAAAATCATAATTTTTGGATTTGCAAGAAAAAGTCTGGCAAGTGCAATTCTTTGTTTTTGTCCACCGCTTAAACCAACTCCTCGTTCACCAACAATTGTGTCATAACCATCACTCAAATCACCGATAAAATCTTTTACTCTAGCAAGTTCACTAGCATTTTCAACTTCTGCCATTGAACAAGAAGGATTTCCAAATGCAATATTACCTTCGACAGTTTCGCTAAACAAAAATGCTTCTTGCATTGTAATTCCAACATTTTTTCTTAAAAATTGAAGATTATAATCGCGAACATCTTTTCCATCAATTAAAATTTGCCCTTCAGTTGCATCATAAAAACGACACATAAGATTTGCAATTGTAGATTTTCCGCTTCCAGTTGGTCCTAAAATTCCGACAGTTTGACCGGGTTCTACACAAAAAGAAATATTTTTCAAAACAGGAATTTCTTTATTGTAAGAAAAACTTACATTTTTAAATTCAACTTTTCCTTGAATTTTTTCTTCTGTCTTTTTAGATTCAACTTTATTTACAACATTTGGTTTTGTTTGCCAAAGTTCCCAAAGTCGCTTTGCACTTGCTCCAAAATTTTGATAGTTATCAACAATATTTCCGAACATATTAATTGGTTGAGTAAATGCCCACATCAATCCATTAAAAGTTACTAATTGTCCAATTGTCATTTCATCATTTATTACTAAATATCCACCAAATAAAATTAAAATAACAGGAAGAATTGAACAAAGAGTTTCTATCCAAGGTGTATATTTTACACGAACATCAGCATTCTCTACAGAAACTTTTTTATAATTTTCATTTTCAATATCAAATTTTTGAATTTCGTAATCTTCGCGAACTAAAGCTTTTACAATTCTATTTCCTTCAATATTTTCTCCAACGCAAGTATTTAAAACTGCAAATTGATCACGTACTTTCATATGAGCAGGTCCAATATGAATTTTAAATTTATTAACTAAAATGATAACAAAAGGTGCAATTATCAAAAAAGCTAAAGTAAGTTTCCAATTTATTGTTCCTAAAGTTATGATAGAAAAAACGTAAATCAAGATATTTTCTACAGTTTGATATAAAACCCAAGCTACAAAATGACGAACTTTATCCAAATCTGAAGTAAGCAAAGTTAAAACATTTCCGGCAGGAGATTTGTCATACCAAGCAAAATCCAAAATTTGAATATGGTTGTACAAATCTTCACGCATAGAACGAATTACATTTTGTGAACAATGTTCAAAAATAACTTGATAAGCATAACGAAAAATCGATTTGCACAAAGTACAAGAAATCATAATCAAAACAAGTTGTAAAAGTAATTTTAAATTCTTATTTTCTACTTTTATAACTTTATCAACAATTTCACCAGATACAAGAGGATTTATCATATTCATTGCAGCAACTAAAGAACTCAAAAATAGTCCTGCAAGCATCCAAAAACGATATTTTTTTATGTAAGACCAGATCCACTTTAGCATCTAAATCCTCCAAAAATGATATTTTTTAATTTTACACTAGCATTTCAATCATTTACGTGATATAAAAAAAATAAGATAAAATTGTACAAATCTCTATTTTTATTTTGATAAGGATTTTTACCGATGAATGAATTATTTGAATACAGTGATAGTTTAAACGCACCTTTTGAAGCCTTTAGCGGAACTTGGAAAAATGTAAAACCTCATTGGCATTATTTTACAGAAATGGTCTATTTAGTTAAAGGAAAACTTTGTGCAGAAGTTGAACAAAAACAATATACATTAAACGCTGGTGATTTAATAATTTTTCATCCGCGTCAAATTCATTCTTTTTCAAGTTACAACGATGCTTATGATGTCCTATTTTATTGTATAAAATTCGATAATATGATTATAACAAATACAACTCCAGGTTCGCCAAAATTGCCAAAACTTTTGGAAAATATCGGAAAACAAGATGATTCTCAAAATCTTATTACACAAGAAGAACTAAAATATAATCCAGTAAAATTGTTTTTTGAAAATTGCATTTGGGAAATTTCTCACAAAGAATTTGGATATGATATAAAAATTGCCTCTACAATCAGTTTGATTATTACTGAACTTATGAGAATTTGGATGCGAAGAGGTTATGTTTTTTCTTCAAAAAATAATTTTGACCAATTTTCTACAAAAGATTTTTCGGTTTTGGAATATATTGATAAACATTCTGCAGAAAATATCAGTGTTGAACAATTAGCTGTAAAATGTGGAATGTGTTATTCAAATTTTGCAAAACAGTTTAAAACTCAATATGGGAGAACTTGCAAAGAATATATTGAATTTGTACGAATCTGTAAAGCTGACACTCTTCTTTTATATACAGATAAAACTTTGGATTACATCAGCCAAGAAACTGGTTTTACAGATGCAAGTCATTTTATAAGAACTTATAAAAAAATAAAAGGAACAACTCCAAAACAACGAAGAATAGCAAAAGCATAATTTTTTTTAATTTTTTTATTTTCTCTATTGACACAACTTTTTATTTCAGATACTATAAAAACATCACGCGGGCGTAGCGAAGTTGGTTATCGCGCTGGCCTGTCACGCCGGAGATCGCGGGTTCGAGCCCCGCCGCTCGCGCTAAACTTCCTTCAAAACGAGGGAAGTTTTTTTTTATAAAAATGTATTTTGTAAAATAAAAATTTAGAACCTGAGTTTACTACCAGAGATTTCGGTTCTTCAAATTTTTATTTTTTTCGGGCAATAGCGCAGTTGGTAGCGCGCGACGTTCGGGACGTTGAGGTCGCTGGTTCAAATCCAGTTTGCCCGATTTTCCTATCCAAATGCAACTCAATAAATCTCGTTGCACGCCTTTCTTTGGAGAATCCTAAAACAACCCTTTCGGCTTGTTTTTTAACGGATTTCCTATTTGAGCGGGTTCAAATCCAGTTTGCCCGATTTTCCTATCCAAATGCAACTCGATAAATCTCCTTGCACGCCTTTTTATTTGGGCGTTCCCCAAAGTTTTTGCAAAAACTTTGGGTCGCTATGTTCGGGGTTCCGCTGTCGCTACATTCTAAAACGGCAATTAATTTTTTTAGAACTGACGCGTTTCGCGTCAAAGTCAGATAATGCCGTTTGAAAGGTTAACATAAAAGTACAGTCGACAAACACCCGAAAATCAAATGAGGGTACGATAATGAAGTACAGTAAAGAATTTAAGGAACAGGCAATAAAACTGTCTGATGAAATCGGAGTAAAGCAAGCCTGTGCACAGCTTGGTCTGTCGTACGGAACTCTGAGTGACTGGCGAAAAAGCTGCAACCGGAAACGGATTTTAAAATCAGAAGCCGTAGGGGAAGAGCCGCTTACAGAGCGGGAAAAGAAGCTTATGAAAGAAA
>CAZIQK010000049.1:0-16157 GCA_964541735.1 uncultured Treponema sp. | reverse complement strand
TTATTATTGAATCTCAATTCATCTTCTTTTTCATTTTTTAAAATTTCAAATTTAAGATTTCTTGCAATTAGCATTTTTTCTATTTTATTAACAACAGAGATAAAATTTTCATCTAAAAGTTTTTTGTACTTTTGAATTAATTCATCGATTTCACTAGTATTTTGTGTAAGTTCAAAATTCATTTTCTTTAATTCGTATTCATTGCTCATAAAAATTTTACAGTTATCGCCACACACTTTTTTTAACAACAAACTTAATTGTTTTCTGATGTTTTAATATCGAATTCATAGAAAACTTCCTTTTTTGTATATAAAAATTTGTAAATAATTTCCGTCCAAGTCTTGTTTTTTCAAGAATATAAATTAATTTCTTTACACTCGAATCTTTGCAATATTCCATTGACTTATCCAAAGAGACCTTATCGTTATTTGCAGAGAACAAATAAAAATGGCTCTTGTAATATTTTTCTGTACATAGTTTTTTTAGATTTTCATTTTGAACATTCTGCTTTAAATATTTATCAATTAATAAAATTTGTGTTTTATAAAGATTTTCTGCTCTTTCTGTTAATTTATCTAAATCAATGGAATGTGAAGCACTTTCCTGCAATATTCTATAGACAGATGTAGTTTTCATTAAATATTTAATTTTTGATTTTGCTAGAAAATGAGCAACCATTACAAAAGTTCCATCCAATGAATTAAATGAATTATAGCTATCAAACAAAGATTTTTTAAAAACCCAAGTCATCGGAGCAATATATCCCATTTCATAAATCCAATTTGCAAGTGTAATTTCTTTTGAAAGAGGATTTATCCTAGATTTGAACAAGTCATATTGCATTTTTCTTTTATTTTGATAATAGACATTATAGTCTGTATAACACATCCCATATTCCGGATTCCCCTCCAAGAAATCCACTTGCATCTGCAGCTTGTTCTCGTCAATCCAGTAGTCGTCGCCTTCACACATCGCGACATATTTTCCTTTTAGAGCAGAATTTACAATGCGTCCAAGCGAGCCGTCGTGCTTTGAATATTGGTTCTCCTTCTCATAAATTGGTTTTATTATTTTAGGGAACTTCTTCTCGTATTCACGGATTATCTCAGCAGTCTTATCCGTAGAAGCATCGTCATGTACAATCACCTCAAACGGAAAGTTAGTCTTCTGCATCAAAAATCCGTCCAAAGCCTGAGCAATGTACGGCTCATGGTTGTATGTAATGCAACGTACAGAAACCAGAGGATTTTCTGCATTGTCTACTCCCCAGTTCTGCATAATTTGAGATTGAGTTAGAGTAATCATTTTAATTTTTACCTCTCGATTTCAATCTTAAAAAATTCAACAAGTGTATTTTCTTAAAAATCAAATTTTCTTCTCCATGTATAGGCTCTCATCCGTTTTCTCAATAATGACAAATCCCGAATGTTCATAGACTTCTCGGGCGAGTAAATTCTTCTTTCTCACTTCAAGACGAATTCTCGGATAGTTTTCCGAGTTCGCTTTTTTTTCCAGAGCAGCCAACATTCTGGAAAAAACCTTCTGACTCCGGAACTCCTTTTTGACTGAAATGAAAGTCAGATATACGAAGTTTCCGTTGTTCATATAAAAAGCAATCATGCCTCCGATTTTGTTTTCTTCATTAGTATAAATCTCAAAATCAGCATATTCAGAAAGTTTTTTAGAAAACGCTTTTATGTGTCCTTCATCCTTAAAAGATTCAAAGTCATCTTTTACACTTTCAAAGTATTCCTTAATTTCACTTAGTGATAGTTTTCTAAATTGAATCACGCTGCTATTCTCCTTTTAGGAGAATGGAGAAAACAATTTATTAATCTACAGTTGCCCCCCCCCACGTTTTCCGTTGACTTTCTCTAGTTTCAAATTCCTCTTTCAAAACTCCATACATCACCATATTCACAAATTTGCCATTTTTGTAAACAGCATTTCGCTTTATGCCTTCTTGTACAAATCCGATTTTTTCATAAACATGTCTGGCTCTAGCATTTGACTCCAACGCATCCAATTCAACACGATTCAAGTTGAGATTAAAAAAAGCATGTTCGAGCATTTTTTTTACAGCAAAAGATCCAACTCCTTTTCCACAATTATTTTCACTCCCAATCATGATGTGCAGAGTTGCTGAGCGATTAATTGTGCTTATTTGCATCAAACTCACAAGCCCAATGCAATCGTCATCTTCATTTACAATAGAAAGACGAATATTTGTGGAGCGATTTTTCAAATAATTTTCAAACCATTCCTCATCCACACGTAAATCAATATAACGGAATGGAGCTCCTAAAAACGAAATCAAATGCTCATCATTCCGCCATTTATTTATTGCAGGAAGATCTTTTTTCGAAAGCTCTCTTAATTTATACATTATCTCATTTCCTCTTCTAAGTTTTTCAAAATATATTTCATCTCTTCTTCTCCATAACGCTGGTCGCACGGCAAGGGCAGAATATTTTTGGCAAAACAAATTTCCTTTTCAGTTGAATTCAGATTTTTTATTGCATCCGGCCACAAAGTCGGAATATAAATTCTTCTCTGCTGAAGTTTTTTTCTAATTTCTTCACCATTTTCAATTAATAAAGGGTACATAAACGCACCTTTTGGAACTTCTAACAACAAACGATTTTCTTTTGAAAGAGCCGTATGCAGAATTTCAAAATTCTCAGTCCGACGATTTTTCACAAGTTCGTAATCAATAGAACGCATTATGTTTTCTGTCAAAACTGACATATTCTTAATTGGTTCATCTGAAAAGAAATGATTATTCGCTGAGTATTCTGAATAAAATTCGCTCGCAGTCTTTTCGAAACGTCCAAGTAAAAATCTCATTCTGTCATACGATAAATCTTTTAGAAAATCTTCTTGTAATCTTTTATCCGAATACAAATACGCTCCATCGGCAACTCCAAAAAATTTACGACAATTATAAATCGTCGGAATGTGAGAAACTGGCTGCTGAAAAAACGACTGCACATTATCGATAATCAGATTTTTCACTGATTTTGAAATTTCTAAAATATTTTCGTTTTTCAGCTGACCATAATAATTTACAACATAAAGCCAGTCTTTTGAAAAATCCGCATTCGGGATTTCTGGCAAGAATCTTTCATCCACATGATAAAATTCCACATTCACACATTCTTTCTTGCAGACATCTAGAACGGAATCGCACAAAAAACATGGAATGTAAATCTTTTGAATTTTATGAAGCCTTAACAGATATGCAAGAGCATTACGAGAACAGTTCAATTTTATCGCATTCGCATGAAATTCAGTTCCGTGATAATGCTCAAATTCTATGTAACCGCCAATTTCTTTCATTTACTTCAAAACAACCTTTATCAGTTTTTCTATATTTTCAGAAAACTCATTCATCTGTTTTTCATTTTCAAAATGAAGGAAAATAATTCCGCAGGCTTTGCCAGCACCGTCAAAATGTTCGACTTTGTCGCCAATTTTTTTGTAAACCACCTTCCGGTAAACAAATGGTTCTATCTGATTTGCAAATTCAATTCCTTCAAATACACCGTCTTTATCTGAATTAAGCACATAGGTCATGAACGCACCGTCTTTTTCATTGATCTCAAGACTAGGATTTTCCCCCATTGCCGCAAGAACATTCGCTTTAACAAGGTCTGCCCCAAAAGCATCAGAAAGCTGAATCGGAATCATATTTCCACCAGCTCGCGGTCCAAGTTCAAGAAAATGAACACCATCGTTTTTGTCCAAAAGAATTTCAACATTCAGTTCTCCAGAATTAATTCCAAGAGCCTTAACAAGCCTTTGAAGTTCCTTGTGAACTTTTTCAGTTTGAACACTATTTAAGCCACTCGGTTTTTTTTTCCCGATCGGAATAAGTCCTTTTCCTCCATTTTTTCTTAGACAAGTCATTTCTCCATAAAGGACAATTTTTCCGTTCCAAACAAAGATATCGCCACCAATCACATGTTCAAAACCCCGCTCAATAAATTCTTCACAGATTAGGATTTTGTTTCTAGAATATCCTTTTGCATAGAAAACAGCATTTTCTAGTCCCTTGTTCTTGAATTCTTCAAAAGAATTGATTTTTGAAACGCCCTTTGACCCACTAGAATCCGTTGGCTTTACAATAACAGGAAATGAAAAGCCTTTTACCTGTTCTTTTATTGATTCATTTTCAAATTGTTCCAAATTAAAAGAAACAAACTTCGGGTAAGCAAAATTATTTTCCGCAAGGAATTTCCGAAATTCGCTTTTTATTCCGAGTATTTCGACTGATTTTGCAGGATTTGTCGGAAGCCCTAGTCTTTCACAAACAATAGCACAGGGAAGAGCCGCAGGATCAGAGGCATAAGGCAAAATGCCGGAGACATTTTCCTCTTTTGCTATCTGATAGACAGTTTCAATATCTGTCGTACTTTCAGGATAATATTTATCTGCGACAAACTGGCCGGGATTATCCGGAAGATAATCAATCAGAACTGTATAAAGCCCCAATTCCTTTGCCTTTTTTATTGCAACAACCTGTTGAGCAGAACCACCTAGAAGAAGAATTTTTTTCATTTCTTCTCCTTTATTGCTTTCACAACTCTCTCTACGTCCTCATCCTCCAGCCCTGCGTAAATCGGAAGACACAAAACTTCGTCTGCAAGCTTGTTTGCGACAGGAAGATTGTCCACCTTAGCGGTCTCATATCCGCGATATGTTGGAAAATTCGAGATAAGAGGATAGAAATATCTGCGCCCGAAAATGTTGTGGATTTTGAGCATCTCATAAAGTGCATCGCGGCTCATTCCGTATCGGCTTTTCTCTACAAAGATTGGAAAGTACGCGTAGTTGTGACGGACTCCATCCATATCTTTCAAGAGTCTGATTCCCTGCACGTTCTTCAATCCCTCACGGTAAAGGTTTGCAATATGTTTTCTGCTTTCTATTGCCTTGTCAGCCTGCTTTAAATTCAAAAGTCCGTATGCTGCGCGGAGTTCGTCCATCTTGCTGTTAATTCCGGGAGCCACGACAGTCGTTTCGTTTGAGAAGCCGAAATTCTTCAAGTGGTCGATTCTGTCCTTTGTTGCCGCGTCGTGACACACAAGCGCGCCACCCTCGACCGTATTGTAGACTTTTGTCGCATGGAACGAGAGCGTCGAGATGTCGCCCCATTCAAGGATTGATTTTCCGTTGAGCGTCACTCCGAACGCGTGCGCCGCGTCGTAGATGATTTTAAGCCCGTACTCGTCCGCGATTCTCTTTAGCTCCGCAACGTCGCACGGATTTCCGTAAACGTGCACCGGCATAATTGCTGTTGTATGAGGAGTAATCGCAGCTTCGACTTTTTTCGGATCTATGTTTCCGTACTCAGGATCAACATCCACAAAGACAGGTTTGATTCCATTCCACCAAATGGAATGCGTCGTCGCCACAAAGCTGTAAGGAGTCGTGATAACCTCGCCTGTGATGCGAAGCTCCTGCAGAGCCGTAATCAGCGGAAGAGTTCCGTTTGTAAAAAGGCTTAAGAATTCAACTCCAAGATATTCTGACAAAGCCTTCTCTAGCTCCTGGTGATAGTGCCCATTGTTTGTGAGCCACTTCCTCGCCCAAATGTCTTCAAGCAACTTCTCATACTCTTTCAAGTCCGGAAGGAGCGGGCTTGTCACTGTAATTTTTTTCTCTTCCATAATATTTTTATTCCTCTTAAAATCTGTTTCCTTGCAAAATCAATCACAAAGCATGAAAAATAAACCGCAAGAACCGCACCCACCGCATATAGTGGGAAAAGCTCCTTTGTGTAAGCCTCAGCCGTTTTCATCACGTCATTCCAAAGCCAATTTCTCATTGTGTCGCCCGATGTATGAATCAAAAGAATCCCGAAGGTCGAAGCCGCAAGCGTGTTTATAATTTTTATGTGCCCTATTCTGAAAGTTTTAAAAAGACAGAAAAGAGAAACCGCCGTTGCAATCGCTAAGATTTTGTTTGAGTCGTTCACGAACCAATAAACCGGGAGATTTTTATGAATTCTGCTAGCAACGAACGAGATAGCCACCACACTCGCATAGCAAAGAAAAAGAAAGACAAGCGAAAGCAAAAGGCAGTTTTTCCGTTTTTCTAAAAACTCAATAGGATAAAGATGAAGATACGTACCAATCAGATAGACAGTCACATACCATCCGATATACTCAAACGCCGTGTTAAGCAAAAATGATGACAGAAACGTGAACAGAAAAAGCAGTATCAATATCAAACGCTGCAAATCTTTCTTTTCAAAATTCTGTATTGCCTTGTTTATGAACGGAATCAGGACATAAAGCCCCAGAAACGACGATGAGAATCCTTTTCCAAAGTTAAGCGGAACAAAAAGAACTGTCTTCACAAACTCTTTTATATTGAAAGTCCCATATCCGCTCAAAAGAAAAACTGCATAAATCACGTAGCGGTAGAAAACCATCAGGCAAAGAAGATTCACGACTTTGTGCCAATTGAATTCCTTTCTACACATAAAGTAGCCTGTAATAAGAACAAACACATTTATCGCCATCTTTCCGCCGAAGCCGAAACAGAGCGTAAAAGCCACTCTACAAACGTTCCCCCCCCCATTAAAAAGAACGAGAGGAGCAATACCTGAGTTCACAACATAATGATGAGCAATTATCATAAGCATCATCAAAATGCGAAGCAGTTCAATATTTGAGTCGCGTGGAGATTTTATTTGTAAGTTGTTCATAAAAGCACGTGTTCTTCTAAACTCATTCAGAATCTATTTATCAAGAAATGCAAGAATACATTCTGTATGACGATTCATTTCTTCACAAATCTTACTTTTAAGATTTCTATCAGATATGAAAACGTTTCTAATTTGAAAATCTTTGCTCCCGTCACGTAAATAACACCCCCAAGAACAATCTGAATAATTAACTGAAGCCAATACGCAATAGGAACAAATTTTATAAAGTAAACTGTAACTCCCATAAATATAGCAAGTAAAATGCCAGGCATTATATCTTTAAGTTGCTCCAAATAGCCGTAATTCAAAAGCTTTTTGTTCGGCCATGAGTTTATTATCTGGCTTACAAGACTTGCCAAAAGCATACTGTAGGCAATAATCATCACGCCAAACCACATTGTAGAAAGAAGAATTACAAATCCTACTATTTTTTTGATAATTTCAAGTTTGAGAAAAAGGTCGCTTCGTCCAACAGCTTTTATAGCGTTTAAATTCGCTGTATGAATTGGAAAAAACATATACGTTATACAAAATATTCGTAAAAAAGGTACGCAGAAAAGCCATTTGTCTGTAAGAAGAAGTTTGACGATATTCTCAGCACAAGCAGCAAGTCCCATCATCAGAGGTGCAATGCAAAAAGTGCTTGTCTTGATAGCCCTTCTCGTCATCTGTTTTACACGTCCCTTATCATCTTGTTCCGCCGACATAGTAGGAAGTAAAACACTATCAATTGCATTGTTAATATTTCCGACTATCGTCTTTGGAAACAGTTCTCCTTTCGAATAAAACGCAAGATCTTCAGATGAATATTTTTTACCAATTATCAGGTTTCTAAGGTTATTGTAGATAGTATCAAGAAGTGCTGATACAAGAAGCTTCCAGCCGTAAGAAAACAGTCCTTTTAAACGCTGAAAGGAAAATACAAAATCAGGTCTCCACTTTACAGTTATCCATAAAATGATAGTATCGATTATAAGATTTGTAAGTTGCTGCGTAACTAGAGCCCAAACTCCGGCTCCATGGTACGCCATCAAAATTCCAAGGATAGCAGCAATAATTGTCCCTGTTAATGTCGCAAAGAAAAATTTTCTAAATTGTAACGTCCTTGAAACATAAGACTGTTGGATATTCTTTACGCCGGAAATTAAAATCGTAATACTTAAAACACGGATTAAATTTGTTAATTCTGGCCGTGCGTAAAATTTTGCAATCAAAGGAGATGCAAAAAACATCAGCACATATAGAACAACACAAAATAAAATATTCGTAAAAAAAACTGTAGAAAAGTCTATATTATCAGCGTCTTTTTTCTGAATCAAAGCCGAACCAAGCCCTGAATCAACAAAAACATTTAAAATATTTATAAAAATTGTGATTAAAGCAATAGTTCCATAGTCGCTAGGAGAAAGAATTCTAGCAAGAACAATCGAAACAATAAGCGAAACAGCCTGAGCTCCTGTTCTTTCTAAAAATCGCCATATTAAATTTGAAAATACTTTTTGTCGTGTATTTGCCACTTTCTAATCTCTTCTAAACAAATCACGTGTATACACTTTACACTCAACATCATCAAGGCAAGAATCGTAGCGATTTGCAATTATCGCATCTGATTCTTTTTTAAATTTTTCTAAATCGTTCACAACAAGGCTTCCAAAGAAAGACTCTCCATCTTTTAGAGTCGGCTCATAAATTATCACACTCGCACCTTTAGCCTTTATCCGTTTCATCACGCCCTGAATTGAACTTTGCCGAAAGTTGTCTGAATTTGACTTCATCGTAAGACGGAAAACTCCAACCGTCACAGATTTCTCATTTTTCTCATCAAACTGATTATCTTCGGAATATCCGTAGTAGCCTGCTTTTCGCAGAACTCTGTCCGCTATAAAATCTTTTCGAGTTCTATTTGAATCTACAATCGCTTGAATCAAATTCTCCGGTACATCTTTATAATTTGCCAAAAGTTGTTTTGAATCTTTTGGAAGACAGTAGCCACCGTAACCAAAACTCGGATTGTTGTACTGGTCCCCGATTCTAGGATCAAGGCAGACACCTTTTATAATGCTCGCTGTATCAAGACCTTTCAATTCGGCGTAAGTGTCAAGCTCATTAAAATAACTTACGCGCAATGCAAGATATGTATTTGCAAAAAGCTTAACTGCCTCCGCCTCTGTAAATCCCATTATCAAAGTGTCGATATTCTGTTTTACCGCGCTCTTTTGCAAAAGCTGAGCAAAAGCATTGGCAGCATCCACAAGTCTTTCATCATTCAAGTCTGTTCCAACAACAATTCTGCTCGGATAGAGGTTGTCGTACAAAGCCTTGCTTTCACGCAAGAATTCCGGTGCAAAAATGATATTTTTTGTGTGATATTTTTCACGTACAGATTTTGTGTAGCCGACTGGAATCGTTGATTTTATAACCATTAAGGCGTTCGGATTTACTTTCAAAACAAATTCAATAACTTGTTCAACATACTTTGTGTCAAAAAAATTCAGTTTTGAATCATAGTTTGTCGGAGTTGCGATTATTACAAGGTCAGAATCTTTATACGCACTTTCTCCGTCAGTTGTCGCAGTCAAGTCGAGTTTTTTGTGAGCTAAAAAATCCTCGATTTCCTTGTCTTGAATCGGAGACTTTTTCGCGTTTATTAAGTCAACTTTCTCCTTTACAACATCAATAACAGTCACATGATTGTGCTGAGCCAATAGAGTTGCAAGGCTCAAGCCAACATAGCCCGCACCTGCTACAGAGATTTTAGAAATGTTCATAATTAGCCTTTAAGCAAAGATAAAGAAAATAAATAATTAAAATTAACTAAAAAAATAGTTAATTAAAAACTTTGCAAAATAAGAGAAAATAAATTAGTTTGTGATTAAAAAAGATGAGATATTTGCACATCCGCCCTTTGCCTACACCTTTTCCCTTTCTGGTCCGTGTTTTTTACAAAACACATCCATAACTGCCACAAAACTTTCCTTGTGTGCATCGGAATGAGTATAGACATCGCACTTATTTACGCACCAAACGTGCCTCATAAACAGACTGCAACTAATTGTTCCATTATATCTTTTCAACAGTTATTCTGTCAAACCTTTTTTTACTTTATTTCAGAGGAGCTTGACTTTCGCCTTCTTTTCCAACACATTCAACTTCTTCATAATTCAAATCAAAAGTTTTTCCGTCTGGAGTAAGAAATGAACGAACAGTTACACGTTTTTGTTTTTTATTTACACGAACAACATTTCCTTCGTAACCTTTTAGTGGTCCCGAAATTACTTTGATACTTTGACCTGGGATAAATTGGATTTTAGAAATTCCCAGCATTTCGCCATTATTAATAAGAGATTTTAATTCTTCTAGTGCAATTCCCTGTATCGAATACGGATTTTGATTATCCGGTAAAATCCTACAAAATCCATTTAACTTTTTAAGTTTATAAAAAAAATCTGAAGTAAGTTCTTCCACACAAAAAAACAAATATCCGGGAAAAAGAATTCCATCGAACCAACCACGTCGCTTTGTGTATAGTTTGCGCTCAAAAAAATAAAACTGAGCAGTCGGATACGAGTCACTAAATTCTTTTAAAGCTTGTTCTTTGAATTTTTTTTCCTCTCCGGTGCAAACCATTATGCAGTAATATTTCATAAAAATAAAAAAATCCTTTTAATCAAATTGTTTCAACATTTGGGCGTTCCTTTCAAAATAAGTAAATGCTAAAAAATTTGCATTCGCAATTTTTCTTAACGCATTTTCTATTTTGAAAGGTCGCTATGTTCGGGGTTCCGCTATCGCTTCATTCTAAAATGTCAAATAATTTTTTGGGAGCTGACACGTCCCGCGTCAGAATTTTTTTATTGCCATTTTAGAACGTGCCTACGGCACGCCCCTACCAGCGCTAACGCAGATTATTAAAAAATATTATTTCTATTGCTAAAAATGCATTTAACACAAGCAAAAAAATTCTATTTCCTAATTACTTATTAAACCTTGCTAAAAAAGTTTTTGTTCTTTCTTCCTTTGGATGATTTATTACATCATCCGGATTTCCGCTTTCTACAATCACACCATTATCCATAAAAATTATTTTACTTGATGTATCGCGAGCAAAAGCCATTTCATGAGTAACTACAACCATCGTCATCTTTTCTTCTGCAAGTTCTTTTATAACAGAAAGAATTTCTCCTGTAAGTTCAGGATCCAAAGCAGAAGTTGGCTCATCAAACAATAAAACTTCTGGTTTTAACGCCAACGCTCTTGCAATAGAAACTCGTTGTTGTTGTCCGCCGCTTAATTCACAAGGATAATTATTTGCTTTTTGTTCCAATCCCATTCGTTTTAATAACAAAAGTGCATTTTCTCTAGCTTCTTCTTTTGATTTTTTTAATACTTGAATTTGAGGTTCAACAACATTTTTCAAAACAGAATAATGCGGAAATAAATTAAAATTTTGAAAAACCAATCCACTTTTTAAAATGATTTTATGACGTTCTTGTTTTGGTACATAAATTCCATCTTTTACTAAAGTTTGTCCACAAATTTCTATAGTTCCATCAGAAACAGTTTCTAATTGAGAAATACATCTCAAAATTGTAGATTTTCCGGAACCGCTTGGACCGATAATTCCAAGAACTTCACCTTTTTCTACATCAAAAGAAATTCCTTTTAGAACTTCAATTCCATCTGAGAAAGTTTTTTGTAATTTTTTTACACTAATAATTTCTGCCATAATTATTTATAGTATGATAATTTTTTTTCTATTTTTGCAAAAACCAGCGACACAAGCCAATTCATCACAAAATAAAAAATTCCTGCAATTAACAAAGGCGTAAACGAAACCATACGATTTGATGAACTTTTTGCAAAATACATCAATTCTTGAACACTTAAAATTGTAACTAAAGAAGTATCTTTTACAAGAGTAATAACTTCATTTCCCATTGCAGGAACAATTCTTTTTATTACTTGCGGAAGAATTATTTTAAAAAATGTTTTTGATGATGTATAACCTAAAACTTTTGCCGCTTCATATTGACCTTGAGGAATTGCTTCTATTCCACCACGATAAATTTCTGCAAAATAAGCAGCATAATTTATAGAAAATGCAACAATCGCTGCAATATAAGATGACCAATTTATTGGAGAATGAAAGCATTTTACAGCTATCAACTTTGGAACAAAATATACAATTAAAAGTTGAAGCATTAAAGGCGTTCCACGAATAATCAATAAAAAAATATTCGTAATTTTTGATAAAACCTTTTTTTTAGACATTCTTCCCATAGCAACAATTAATGCTAAGGGAATTGCAAAAATGAGTGTCAAGAAAAAAATACTTAAAGTTGTAAGCGAACCAGAAAACATAGAACGAAGCATCGGAAGATAATCACTTACAGCTTTTGAAATAAAAGAATTATTCATTTTAATTTTACCTCAAACTTCGACTAAAAAATCGGCATAGAACTGTATAATAAGAATCGTCATGTTAATTTATTAACCTTTAGCAACTTCGCACAACATCTACATCATATACTGCGTATAGATTTTGAAACGACATATCTGCTAACAGAAAATTTCAGAATGACGTTATGATTCAAACTTTTTAAACAGTCCCATCTTTCAAAAGTCGAAATTTGGTCTTTTATTTTATTACAGAAATATCTGTTCCGAACCATTTCGTAGAAATTGCAGCAACAGTTCCGTCTTTTGCCATTTCTTGAAGAGTTTTCCAAACTTCATCACGTAATTTTGCACCATCTTCACTTTTTCTAAATCCAATTCCATAAGCTTCTTGAGCTAAAGGTTCTGCAATAACTTTAAGATTTTTTTTGCCTTCAGAAATTGTATAATTTGCAACAACGCTATCCATAACAACAGCATCAACGCCGCCAACTTCCAAATCTGTTAACGCTGTAAGATTTTCTTCATAATAAACAATTTTTTTCAAAGATTTAGCAAAATCAGGAGTATCTTTTATTGCATCTTCTGCACTAGAACCGGCCTGACAACCTAAAACTTTTCCATTCATATCGTTTAGAGATTTTATAGAATCATCATTTCTAACAACTAAAACTTGGTCGTTATTAAGATATGCTGAAGTAAATGACATTGAATTAATTCGCTCATCAGTCATTGTAAAACCATTCCAAATACAATCAATACTTCCAGAAGCAAGTTCCATTTCTTTTGCTTCCCAATTGATTGGTTTTGCTTCAAATTTTAAACCTAAACGTTTTGCAACTTCTTTTGCAAGGTCAATATCATAACCAACAATTTCTCCATTTGCTTCTGTGTATCCCATTGGCGGAAATGAAGCGTCAAGTCCTAAAACAAATTTTTTTTCGGTAGTTTTTGCCTTTTTTGGTTTGGCAGAAACAGACATAAAACAAGTTGTAATCATTAATGCAAAAATTAAAACCTTTTTCATTTTAAAATCCTCTTTAACTTCTTTTGAAGTTTATTTTATATTTTTGACAAACTTTTTAAGTTCATCAATTTGTTCCAATACACGAGATGAAGAAGGACCTCCAATTGTATTTCTTGCATTTACGCAAGCTTTTGGAGAAATACATTCATAAATATCATCTTCAAACAGAGAAGAACATTCTTTCCATACATCTAAAGAAAGTTCTTCCAATTCACAATTTTTTTCAATTGCAATACGAACGGCTTTTGCACTGACTCCGTGAGCGGTTCTAAAAGGCATTCCTTTTTTTACAAGATAATCTGCTACATCTGTGGCGTTAAGATAACCACCCTTACAACATTCCGCCATTCGAGATTCATTCCACTTTGCAGATGAAATCATATAAGTAAAAACTTTTACGCAAGACAAAACTGTATCGTAAGAATCGAACAAAACTTCTTTATCTTCTTGCATATCTCTATCATAAGCGAGAGGAAGACCTTTCATCATTGTTAATAACGCAAACTGATCTCCATAAACTTTTCCGGTTCTTCCACGAATTAATTCTGCAAAATCAGGATTTTTTTTCTGAGGCATAATTGAAGAACCAGTAGACCATTTTTCACTTAAATCAACAAAACCAAATTCTGTTGTTGCCCAATAAACAATTTCTTCACACGCACGACTTAAATGCATTTGTAAAATGCTAAAAGCGGATGTAACTTCTAAACAATAATCTCTATCAGAAACAGAATCTAACGAATTTGGAGTTACATCATCAAAATCCATCAATTTTGCTTCATATTTTCTATCTAAAGGTAAACCACTTCCAGCTAAAGCACATGCACCAATTGGCGAAATATTTATACGTTTTAAAGAATCTTCTAAACGCTGCCAATCTCTAACAAACATCCAAGCCCAAGCCAAAACATGATGAGAAAGAGTAACAGGCTGAGCGTGTTGCATATGAGTAAAACCAGGCATTATAGTTTCAAGATGATTTTGTGCAATTTGAATTAAAGCATCAATTAAAGTTAAAATAGAATTTTGTAGTTCCGGAATTGCTCTTCTAAGGTAAAGTCTTTCATCTAAAGCAATTTGGTCATTTCTACTTCTTCCGGTATGAACTTTTTTTCCCGCTTCACCAATTCTGTCGGTTAAAGTTGCTTCTATAAAAGAATGAATATCTTCTGCAGAATAATCAATTTCTAAATTTCCACTTTTTAAATCTTTTTCAATACTTTCAAGACCTTCAACAATTTTTTTTGCTTCATCTTCTGAAATAATTTTTGCATGAGAAAGCATTTTTGCATGGGCAATACTTCCTTTTATATCATCAAAAGCCATTCTTTCATCTACATAAATTGAAGTTTCAAACGCAACCGCTTGTGCATCTGGACCATTTTCAAAACGACCATGCCATAAGGCTGCGTGATTATCAGATGTGAGTGTTCCGTGTTTTTCCATGTTTAAAATTATATTAGAATTTCTATTTAGTGTAAATCATAGACAAAAAAAAGTACTGCCAGAAAAATCTAACAGTACTTTGAAAACTAAATCTTTAGAATTTTAGAATTAGCGGTTACATTCATCAACAAGAGATTGCCATTGGTTTTTAGCACCTTCCCAAGCTTCTGCTGGAGTAATATATCCACCACAAATACCCCAAATCATATCTCCTTGAGAAAGACCAGAAATAAGAGTGTCATAACGTGGGTTTGGAGTTTCTGCCATTAAAGTAAGAGTTTCATCTACAGCACGAGAATCACGGAATCCAGCATAGAAACCTTCTTTCCAAGCATCTGGACCATCATAACCTGGTACATCTTCAAGCCACAAATCAACTGCTTTTGCAATTTTTTCTGCACGTTTGTCATCATAACAAGAAGGAATTACACACATATTTGAATCGTGAAGAGTTTTGTAAATACCATCTCCTGAAGGACCGAGAGGGAAACATACAAATCCCCAATCATCTGCCATAGAAGCGAAACGACCATTTGGATTTCCGTTATATTCTTGATCTGCTAAGAAAGCTGTTTCTCCATTAATAAATGCTGTGTAGAAGTAATCCCAGTTTGCACCATCAGCTTGTGGAAGTTGATAATTTGCCCACATTTTTGCAATCCAGTTCCAAGCTTCCATTGATTTTTCAGAACCAGCATCAAGATAATATTTACCACTAGCATCACGTTTTACAATTGCTCCACCATTTGAATCAAGTGCAGCATAACAGAATTCAGTATTAAAAGAAGACATTGCGTATTGGTCAATTACACCATCGTTATCTGTATCACGTGTCATTTTTTTACACATTTCTTCAAATTTTGCCCAAGTCCATTTTCCTTGTTTTTGAAGATCGTATGGAAGATTTGGATCATATCCATTTTCTTCTAAGATTCTTTTGTTAAAGAACATACCATTTTTTGGTTCTGGTTTTCCCCAGTTAAATGCATAGAAAGAATCACCTTTTGCAAGTTTCATTACTGTACCTTGGTCATATTTTGATGCATCATGATAATTTACAGATTTGATTTTTGACAAATCATAGAAAAGATTAGCTTTTACACCAGTAAGTGCAGAGCGTCCGTCAATAATGAAAACATAATTTTCCTTACCACCGGTAATACAGAAGTTTGAAACAAATTGAGGATTAGAATTCCATCCAGAAACTGATTTTTGAACAATATTTACATTGTAAACATCACTTGTAAACTGACGCCAAGTGTTTAAATCTTCTTGCTGTTTAGAAGCAGCTGCTGCATCCGGATTTGTCCACCAGTCACCAATAACGATGTCCATTCCATCAAAATTATAAACTTTTCCAGAAGCATCAGTTTGAATTTCTACAGATGAATATTCAGGATTCTCTGCAATCATTGAATCAAGGGCTTTTTGAGCTTTTTTAGCTTTTCTATCCCTTACCCCAGCTACAACAGTCAACGAAAGAACTGCTGTCATAACGAAAAAACAAGCGATTTTTTTCATAATAAAACTCCTAATTTTTTTCAAATTGTTTTTTAAATTATAACATTGAAT
>CAZIQK010000048.1:0-16571 GCA_964541735.1 uncultured Treponema sp. | reverse complement strand
CGAATTGACGAATTGACGAATTGACGAATTGACGAATTGACGAATTGACGAATTGACGAATTGACGAATTGACGAATTGACGAATTGACGAATTGACGAATTGACGAATTGACGAATTGACGAATTGACGAATTGACGAATTGACGAATTGACGAATTGTGAGGCGTTATAATTTGCTTGTCAAGTAATTTTTTCAACACAACTCTCATATTTAAAATTTTAACGTTGCTTTTATAACTTGTATATATCTTTTGTTTTGATTTTGCAAAATCCGCTTCACATTTAAAATATAACACGAAGTTAATAAACGCACAAGGGATTGCTGCCGCGTGAGCGGTTCGGACAGGCAACTTGTTGGCTGGCTGAACGGAAAAATTTGCGTAGCAAATTTTATACCGCAAAAGCCCGGTTTTTTGCGGTAGCAAAAAATGTGCCCAAATTCTTATTGACTATCAGAAGAGTCCGAATCAATCTATATGCCAATAGGTAGAGTTAGAAATGATTTTGTGTAATTTTTTATAAAGTTTTAGTAGCTCGAATTTTTGGGTGAAACACATAAAACAGTTTTGGAAATGCTATAAAACTTGTAAAATCGCCAGCAAAATAATAAATAAAGAAAATCTTTCTACAAAAATTCTTCTGTAACAAAAAAAATCATCTATTGTTTTTATAATTGTACTAAATATTAAAAACTTAAGGATGATTTTATGAAATTACGAACTGTTTTATTTTGTCTTTTTACAAGTTTTTGCTTTATTTCTTGTTCAAATTCAACTTCTTCCACCCAAAATGCTTCCGGAATTAGAAAATTGTCTACAATGGGACTTTCTAAAAAAATGTATTCTACAACAGTAGTAGATTCTTATGATACAGCAACAATGGAATCTGCAATTTATAATGATGCAAAAACTTTCTCCTACAACAATAAACAAAATCTACCAAATCAAACGCAAAAAAAACTTATAAAAACCGGAAATGTAAATCTTGAAATTCAAAATCTTGATGACTCAATAAAAAAAGTTGAAGAATGGATTACAAATTTTGACGGATATATTGCAAATTCTTCAAACACAGACAAAGATGCTTGGTTTACAGTAAAAATTCCGTCAGAAAAATTCGACGAAGCAATGAATTCCACTTGCAATCTCGGAAAAGTTTTAAATCATAGCGAAAATACAGAAGATGTTAGTGAACAATATTATGATTTAGAAAGTCGCATTCAAAATAAAAAAATAATGAAAGCAAATCTAGAAAAATATTTAAAAGATGCAAAAGATATAAAAGATTTGCTCGAAATTGAAAAAGAACTTAATTCTGTTATCAGCGAACTTGATAGCATGGAAGGAAGATTGCGTCGGCTTTCAACCCAAATTGATTATTCTACAATTTCTATAAATTTATTGCTTCCTGCAAATCATTCCGAAAAAGGATTTATTTTTCCGGATGTAAAAAACGGATTTTCAGATTTTCTTTCAAATTTCTTAAATTTTCTTTTAGGTTTTGTAAAAGTTTTCTTCTGCATCATCTTGTTTGGAATTCCAATTCTTGCAGCTGTTGCATTTTTCTATTGGCTTTTGTTTGGCCGCGTAGGATTGATTTTAAAACTTCACAATTGGCTCAAAAAACAAAAATAAATGTGATATAATTTTTTTATGACAACAAAAGAAAAAGTTTTAGAAATTCTCTCTCAAAATAAAGAAAAATCAATTTCCGGCGAAAAACTTGCAAAAACGTGCAACGTAAGCAGAGCGGCAATTTGGAAAGCAATAAATTCGTTGAGAGAGCAAAACTGTCAAATTGAAGGAACAACAAATGGAGGTTACATTTTACATGGAAATGCTGATATTTTTTCTAAAGAAATTTTCCAAAAAGAATTAGAAAAAAGTTATCCACAATTTTTAAAAAGTCATATTGAATGTTTTAAAGAAATTGATTCCACGAATTCTTATGCAAAAAAAGTTTTAATTGAATGTGGAAATTTACAAAATTCAGAAGGAATTTTTAGCGAATCTTGGAAAAAATATCACAATTCTATTTTTGTTGCAGAAAAACAAACTGCAGGACGAGGCAGACTTGGAAGAACTTTTGTTTCGCCGGCAAAAACAGGAATTTATCTTTCTGTAATTTATGCTCCAAAACGTGGAATTTTAGAACCTGCAAAAATAACCGCTTTTTCGGCAGTTGCAGTTTGTCGGGTTATAGAAAAACTTTATGATGTAAAACCAAAAATCAAATGGATAAATGACATTTACATTGATGGAAAAAAAATCTGTGGAATTCTTACGGAAGGTTTTACAAATTTTGAAACTGGAATTATAGAATCTGCAATTATCGGAATAGGAATAAACATTTTTGATAATCCTGAAATTTTTGATGCAAACAAAATCGCCGGTTCAATTATTGGAAATGAAAATTCAAGCAAAAAAAGTTTTCAAAATAAAAAATCAATTCCAACTCGCTGTTGTCTTGCTGCTAACGTTGCAGGAGAAATCTTAAAAATTTTGGAAGAAAATCAAGAAAATCTTATTGAAATATATAAAAATCTTTCTTGCACAATAGGACAAACTGTAGAAGTTCATCCTATTATTGGTGATGATAAATCATCTTACATTGCAAAGGCAATTGACATTGATAAAAATGCTGCTCTTATTGTTCAACTTAAAGACGGAACAACAAAAGCATTAAATTCTGGAGAAGTTACTTTTCATCATTCAAATTAAAAAATTGAACTAAATGTAAAATAATGAGAAAAATAGGAAAATACTTCCTGCAAGAAAAATTGCATTTCCAACAAGATGCATAAATTTTATTTTTCTTAAATAATAAAAAATTGTTCCACCAATAAAGAATACGCCTGCAAGTATTAACATTGAAAAACTTATTGGAGAAAGAACTTCAAACAAATTTTTTGCAAAAATTAATCCAATTGAGCCAGAAATTACATAAAGAACAAGACAAACTTTTTCCATTTTTATTCCACCAATGGAATAAAATAAAATTCCTGCAAAAACCAAAGCCCAAACTATTCCAAATAAAACCCAACCTCTTACGCCTTGAATTTTTGTAATTGTATAAGCGGTATATGCAAAACCTATTACAAGATAAACAAAAACGTGAGTAAGCCTAGAAAAAACATCTTTTGCATTAATTTTTGTTAATGCATGATTAAAAACCGAAAATAAATACATCAAAATCATTGATGCACCAAAAAGTGAATAACAGACAATTGTTAAACTTCTGAAGTCCATTCCTTCGGTAATTCCAAGTGTATCCAAAATGGAAATGCCTGCTATAAAAAGAGCACATCCTACGCCTTGAATAATTGCACTGGCAATTTCTTCTCCAAGCGTAAAAATTCTCTGTTTTTTTGAAAATTCTATTCGCTTTTTTTCATCTTCAATTTTTCTTTCTGCTTGACGGCGTGCCCTTTCTGATTTTGCAAAATCTTCTGCGGCATATTTTGCTTTTAATCTTTCCGGATCTTCCGCATATTGAAGGCTTATTTTTCGAACATTTTCTTCATATTCATTTTTTAATTGATTTAATCTTGAATCTTTTTTTTCTTTCAAACAACGAAGAGTAGTTTTTCTTTTTGCTTTTAATGCAATTTTATCTTGTCTAGACATAAAGACCTCCAAGTTTTACACTTTTGACATTATGACATTTTTTACAATTTTTGTCATCATAAATTACATTTATAAATTTCTTTTGTACAATTCGTATACAAAAATTCCTGTTGCAACAGAAACATTTAAGCTATCAATTTTTCCACAAGTTGGAATTGAAACAATTTTATCACAATTTTTTTTGAGCAAATCTGAAATTCCGGAACCTTCGCTTCCCATAATCAAAACTGATTTTTTTGCAAATTGAAGATTTATAAGATTTTCTCCGCCGGCATCAGCCCCGTAAATCCAAAAACCTTCATTTTTAAGTTTTTCTACTGCATTTACAAGATTATTTACAATCGAAAAAGGAACCCAAGCCGATGCACCTGCACTTGTTCTTCCAATAACTTCATTTTCTGTGATATTTGTTGCACTGTTATGTTCAGGAAGAATTACAAGATTTATTCCAAATTGATCGCAACTTCGCAAAATTGCACCAACATTGTGAGGATCTGTGATTTTATCTAAAATTACAACTGTAGATTTTTCATCATTTTGATGCTCTTTTAGCCAAGAATCAAAATCTGTTTCGTTTAAATGCTCATTTTTTTGATTTTCTATTTCCATAACAATTCCTCTGTGATCTCGCAAGGAATCGTCTAAAACAGAAACTTTTTGATTTAATGATTTTTCATCAACTTGGCTAATTTTTACATTTGATTTCTTTGCAATTTCTAAAATTTTTTTTACGCGTGGACCAGACTTACTATAAAAAATGTGAATGTTTTTTATATCATCTTGAGTTTTGCTAAAAAATTTTAGTTTTTCTTCTATCGAATGAAATCCTGTTATAATTTTTGTCATTTATAATTCTAACGTCCGCAACAATTTTTATATTTTTTTCCGGAACCACATGGACAAGGATCGTTTCTTCCAACTTTTGCACCAACTCGTTTTATAGTTGTTGGAATTACATTTCCTGCAACGTATTTCCATTCGCCGTTGATATTTTTAAACAAAGAAATTTCGTGATGAATATCATGCATATTATGGAGCGTATAATCAGCTTCAAATTCTACGATTTGTTCATCATCTTTTTCGCCTTTTTCTGTACGAAGGATTTTTAATCCGTTCCATTGAGATTGTTTACTCCAATCTTCAGTTGCCTTTTTGTCAATTTCGGCAATTCCATCACCTTCTTCGCAAGAATTGATAATAAAATCAATTTCGTGTTTTACATAAGATGAATATCGAGCACGCATACATGTTTCGGCAGTTGGTGCTTTGATTTTTCCTTTAATAATTGGTTCACAACATTCGCTATAAAGTTTTCCGGAACCACATGGACATAATTCTTTTTCTGTACTCATAATAATTTATTTTAATATATTTTTTTTTACTCTACAAGATTATCGATAAAATAAATCAAACAATATAAAATCATCATATTTGTAAGTTTTGTGCGAACGCCCATTTCAAAATAGTTTTAAAAATCATAATTGAATGAACAAGCCCACATAAAAGGAACTGCATTATTGTCGTAAGATTTAATTTTTAAGGAAATTTCTTCTTGAACATATTCCTAAACCGCTTAAAGTATTTTCATTTCCACCAAAGGCGTTGCTGATTTTAAATGCATCAGCAAAACAAAATTTGTAAAAATCACAAAATTGTTAATAAAAATATCTTTTTCATAATTCACTTATACAATATATTTTATTTTATGAAAAATACAAAAACTTCTTTAAAAGGTGTAGTGATTTTACTTTTGACGGCTTTAATTTGGGGAATTTCTTTTGTTTCGCAAAGTGTCGGTGCCGAAAGTGTTGAACCTTTTACGTTTATGGGAATTAGAACTTTTATGGGAGCAACAGTTTTACTACCCATAGTTTTGATTAGAGATAAAAAAATAAAAAAAGATTTAACTTCAAAGCAACTTGCAGATTTTAAAAGAAATAATAAAAAAACTATTTTTTACGGAATAATTTTAGGTTTATTTTTAAGTGCGGCAACGAATTTTCAACAATTTGCGTTTAATTATTCCTCCGCAGGAAAAATTGCATTTATCACAGCAACTTATATGTTTTTTGTACCGATTGTTGGATTATTTTTTAAAAAGCGAGTTCCATTTGTAACTTGGATTTGTGTCGCTTTTGGTTTTTTGGGACTTTTTTTGTTATGTTTTCCAAAAGGCAGCGATTTTGGCGATATTAACAAAGGTGATGTTCTTTCTTTAATTTGTGCTTTATTTTTTTGCGGACAGATTTTACTTATAGAAAAATTTTCGCCTTCTTGTGATGGCATAAAACTTTCTTGTGTGCAATTCTATACAGATGGAATTATAACTTTAATTTTGATGTTTATTTTTGAAACGCCAAAATGGAATTCTATAAAATCTGCAGCTCTTCCTCTTTTATATTCCGGAATTATGAGTTGCGGAATTGCTTATACATTACAAGTGATTGGACAAAAATATTGCGAAGCGACAGTTGCATCATTAATTATGTGTATGGAATCTGTTTTTGCAACTCTTTCTGCAGCTATAATTTTGCACGAATCTTTAACTCCACAAGAAATTATTGGTTGCGTGGTTATGTTTTCAGCAATAATTTTTTCTCAACTTTTTAATGGACTGATAGAAAAAAAAGAAAAGCAACGAAAATAAATCTTAAAAAAATAAAATTTATAAAATTATTTTCGTTTTTCAAATTCAAATGTATGTAAGAATTTTTTTGCACGTTCAGTTTTTGGATTTGTCCAAAATTCATCCGGAGTTCCGGTTTCTACAATTTCGCCATCGTCCATAAAAATAATTCTATCTGCAACCGCACGTGCAAACTCCATTTGATGAGTTACAATCAGCATAGTTTTTCCTGCGTTTGCAAGATTCATCATAACGTCCAAAACTTCGCGAACCATTTCCGGATCCAAAGCAGCTGTAACTTCATCAAAAAGCATAACTTCCGGGTGAAGGCACAACATTCTTACAATTGCAACTCGTTGCTTTTGCCCGCCGGAAAGTTCTCGTGGATACGCATTTTTTTTATCAGAAAGACCAACACGATTAAGCCACATTTCTGCTTCTTTTTTTACATCATCCATATTAAGATTAAGTTCGTGAGCATGTTTTGGACCTAAAAGAAGATTTTTCATTACGTTAAGATGCGGAAATAAATCATAACTTTGAAAAACCATTCCAATTTTTTGCCGAACAAGATGCATTTCTTTTTTCTGATTAGAAATTAATTTGCCATCTAAGAAAATTTCTCCTGTTTGAATTTCTTCCAAACCGTTTATGCATCTTAAAAGTGTAGATTTTCCACAACCTGATGGACCTAAAATCACAATTACTTCGCCTTTTTCTACATTAAGCGAAATACCTTTTAGAATTTCTACGTTTCCAAATGATTTTTTTATATTTTTTATTTCAAGTAATGCCATTTTTTTCCCTTAAAGTAATAAAAATTTATGATTTTTCTAACTTTTTTGCTTTTTTTCTATATATTTTGCAAAAAGATTTAATATCCAACAAACAAAAAAATACATCATAAAAATCACAAAATAAACTGCAATAGAAGAGGTTGGAACTGAAAGCCTGTTTGCCTCAATTATTTGCTGACCAATTTTTACAACTTCAATAACGCCTACAAAAACTACAAGAGAAGTTGTTTTTATCATTCTTGTAATTAAATTCATACTAAGAGGAATTAATGAACGCAAAGTTTGAGGAATTATGATGTAAAAGAAAATCTGATGTTCAGTTAAACCAAGTGCTCGTCCACTATCATATTGATGTTGCGGAACAGATTCTAACGCCCCGCGAACCAAATCACCCATTTCGGCAGTTCCCCATAAAGTAAAAACCAAAATAGAAGCCGCTTCTCCGGAAAGAGAAATATTAAACATTCTTGTTAGACCATAATATGCAACAAAAAGTAAAACTAATTGAGGCATAATTCTCATAATTTCAAGATAAACTTTGCAAATTGCTCTGATGATTTTATTTTTCCTAGTCATCAACATTCCAAACAAAAAGCCCAGAATGATGGAAAATGCAACCGAAATCAAGGCAATCCAAACTGTAACCCAAAGTCCACCTAAAAGTCGTACAAAATTTTTTCCTTTGCCAAGAACGCTAAACGCTTCTGTGATTGCATTAATTGCTTCCGAATTGTGCATAACGCAATCTCCTTTCTGCAAATGTCGCCAAAATAGAAATCGGCAACAACAGAATCAAATAAGAAATACAAAGTAAAGTTAATGCTTCATCAGTTTTATAGTAAAGACCAATTAAATCTTTTGCGACAAACATTAAATCTGCAAGTGCGACTGCACTAAAAACAGAAGTTTCTTTTATAAGAAACATAATATTTGCACAAAATCCCGGAATTGAAACAGAAATTGCTTGCGGCAAAATAACATATTGAGTAATTTGTCGTTTTGTAAGACCAATACATTCGGCACTTTCAATTTGAATTTTTGAAACCGACTGTAACGCAGAACGGAACGTTTCTTCCATGTAACTTCCGCCCAAAAAAGTTAAACCGATAATCGCACATTGAATAGAACTAAGTTTTACTCCCATTCGAGGAAAAGCAAAATATAAGAAAAATAATTGAATTAAAAGAGGCGTATTTCTGGAAAATTCAATATAAACACTAACAATTTGACGCAAAACAGGAATCTTATAATATTTTATTAAAGCACAAATTAAACCAACGATAATAGCTAAAAGAATTCCGATTAAAGCAAGGCGCAAAGTAAGACTCGCCGCTTGAACATACATTGGAATAACTTGTTTAATAAATTCAAAATCCATAAATAAGGCATTTTAAAATTTTAAAGATTCTTAGTCAATCTGTGTATGTGCACAAAGAAATGCAAGCAAGTGCGTAGCATTTCATTACTGTATCTATGCAGGTTAAAAATGCATTTTTAATTCACCTGGGGACAGACCCCTAGCCTAAAAATGCCTCTACAACCTACACATTTTTTTTTCATTTTTATAAAATTTGTTGTAAAATTATCATAAGTATTTTTTATGGGAGGAGTGATAAACATTGTATCCGTTCAATTTTATCACACAAGTTGAGTTACAATTTGTATTTTGTGCCTCCTTACACGACCGCTAACGCGGAGATTTTATGGGAGAAATTATGAAATCTTTAAAAAAATTTTTTTTGCTCTGTTTATGTTCTGTAATTTTTATTTTACCAACTTTTGCGGCATCTTCATCATCACAAAATTTGGAATTTGCCCCAACTAGCGAAAATGTAAAATTTCTTGGACGTTCGTATTTAGAAAAAGATGTTCTTTGGATGTGCTTTTCGGGAACTGGAGCAGCATTCAATATTGAAGCAAATCATTTAGAAGTTCAAATCTCTGGTGATAGCGGTGCAAAACTTAGAAAAGATAATGGTTCTGCCGCTCGAATTGTTGTTTTTGTAAATGGAGAACGAAAACTCGACGAAATGATTTTAAAACAATCACAAAATTTTGTTGTTTTTGATGGAACCGAAACTGTAAAAGGCGAAGTGCAAATTGTAAAAGTTTCAGAATCTGCAAATTCTATTGCTGGAATTTCTAAAATCATCACAGATGCAAATGGAAAAATCTCTCCAACCGAGCAAAAAAATCTAAAAATCGAATTTATTGGTGATTCTATTACTTGTGGTTACGGTGTTGATGATTTGGATAAAAATCACCATTTTGCAACTTCTACAGAAGATAATACAAAAACTTACGCTTATAAAACAGCTCAAATGCTAAATGCTGATTATTCTATGGTAAGTTTGAGTGGTTGGGGTGTTGTTTCCGGCTATACTTCAGGTTCTAAAAATGAAGACAGTGTTCTTCCTAAAGTTTATGATAAAATTGGTTTTACTTGGGGAACCACTTTTAACGGCAAACAACCTCAAAGTATCAAATGGGATTTTTCAAAATTTGTACCAGATTTTGTAGTTATAAATCTTGGAACAAACGATGATAGTTATGTAAGAGGCGACCAAAAGAAAAAACAAGAGTTCGAAAAATCTTATGCTGCGTTCTTAAAAGATATTCGCAAAAAAAATCCTGATGCAAAAATTGTTTGTACGCTTGGAATTATGGGTGATAATCTTTTTTCTTCAATCGAGAATGCTGTTTTAGAATATTCAAATCAAACCGACGATAAAAATGTTTTTGCCTTGCGTTTTGCTCCTCAACAAGCAAGTGATGGAATTGCAGCAGATTGGCATCCTTCAGAAAAAACTCATGAAAAAGCAGCAAATCTTTTGACATCAAAAATAAAAGAGTTGGAATAAAGTTTTTTCTTAAAAAGGCAAAGCTATCATTCTTCATTTTATAAAAGATTGTGCGGTACCTGTCGACTTATTATAAAACAGGGAATACACAATCTTTTTATTTTTTTATTACACTAAGGGATAATCACGAAGTTTTACAAATATGATGACTTCTTTTTATTAAAAATGTAAAATCTCTTATTATGAGTGAAGATTTATTAAAATTACAAAATGGAAGTGATATTCGTGGAGTTGCAATTGAAGGTGTAGAAGGTGAAAATGTAAATCTTACTCCAGATATTGCAAGAAAAATTGGTTGTGCTTATGTAAGTTGGCTTGAAAAAAAATCAGGAATTCCACCTTACGAAATGAAAATCGGTGTTGGTAGAGATTCAAGACTTTCCGGTCCTGCGTTGGCGGATGCACTTATGGAAGGAATTTCTAGTGCCGGAGCAAAAGTTTGCGATTGTGGATTAGCAACAACTCCGGCAATGTTTATGTCTTTAATTTTTGAAGAAACTGATTTTACAGGTTCTGCAATGATTACAGCAAGTCATCTTCCATATAATAGAAATGGAATTAAATTTTTTGACTCTGATGGTGGACTTGAACACGAAGATATTTCAGAAATATTAAAACTTGCGTCTTTTTTAGCACCAAAAAAAATAAATGATTTTGTCGAAAAAATAGATTTGCTAAGTCTTTATGCAGATTATCTTAAAAATAAAATTAGTTTTGCACTTGAAGAAATTACTCCTTCTGGAGAACTTCCTTTAAAATCACTTCATATAGTTGTTGATAGTGGAAATGGTGCTTCCGGCTTTTTTGTAGAAAAAATTTTAAAACCGCTTGGTGCAAATACAGAAGGAAGTCAATTTCTTGAACCAGATGGAATGTTTCCAAATCATATTCCTAATCCGGAAAATAAAGATGCAATGAAAGCAATTCAAAATGCAGTTTTAAAAAATCATGCAGATTTGGGATTAATTTTTGACACTGATGTAGATAGAATGAGTGCGGTTTTAAGTGATGGAAGTGAAGTAAACAGAGATTCAATTATTGCAATGATTTCTGCAATTTTAGCTCCAACTTATCCGGGTTCAACAATAATTACAGATTCTGTTACTTCTGACAGACTTACTTATTTTTTGCAAGATGTCTTAGGTTTAAAACATCTTTGCTATATGCGTGGCTATAAAAATGTTATCAATAAACAAAAAGAATTAAACGCAAAAGGTATTTGTGCTCCGCTTGCAATGGAAACTTCCGGACATGGTGCTTTAAAAGATAATTATTATCTTGATGATGGTGCATTTTTAGCAGTCAAACTCATTGTTGCACTCGCAAAAGCTTCTAAAGAAGGTAAAAAACTTGATAGTCTTATAGAAAAACTTCCTCCTTTGGTTGAAGAAGGTGAATATCGGTTTAAGATTAATTCAGAAGATTTTAAAACTTATGGAAATAATGTTTTGGAAGAATTTAAAAAACGTGCAGAAAAAGCGGGGTATGAAATGCCAACTTCATACGAAGGTGTTCGACTTTCTTTTAAAGGTGAAGATGTTCAAGGTTGGATGCTTTTAAGAATGAGTTTGCATGATCCTGTAATGCCTCTTAATATTGAAGGTGGCAGAAAAGGTGATTTAGCAAAACTTGTAAAAATTGCACAAGAACTTACAGAAGGTTTTGCTCAATTAGACAGAAGTTCTTTAAAGTAAAAACTATTACAAAAGGAAAATAAAATGGAACAATACAAAAAAGAATTTATAGATTTTATGATTGAATGTCAGGTTTTAAAATTTGGTTCTTTTACATTAAAAAGTGGACGTCAATCACCGTTTTTTATGAATGCAGGCGCGTACATTACCGGTTCTCAGTTGAAAAAATTGGGCGAATTTTACGCAAAAGCAATTCATAGTAATTTTGGAGATGATTTTGATGTTCTTTTTGGACCTGCGTATAAAGGTATTCCTTTGGCAGTTGTAACCGCTGTCGCTTATTATGATTTGTATAAAAAGGAAATAAAATATTGTAGCGACAGAAAAGAAGAAAAAGACCATGGTGCAGATAAAGGTTCTTTACTCGGTTATAAAATCAAAGATGGTGATAGAGTTATAATTATTGAAGATGTAACAACTTCCGGCAAATCGATAGAAGAAACTTATCCAAAAATAAAAGCTCAAGAAACCGTTTCCGGTGGAATTAAAATTGTTGGAGAAATGGTTTCTCTTGATCGTCGAGAAAAAGCTCCAGACTCAACAAAATCTGCTTTAGAAACAATTTCTGAAAAATATGGATTTCCGGCAAAAGCAATTGTTTCTATGGATGATGTAATTGATGCTCTTTACACAAATGGTGATAAATCAATTATTACTGATGAAATAAAACTTCAAATTGATAAATATTACGAACAATGGGGAGCATAAAAATTATTTTGAAAAGGTGGATGCGTTTTTTGAAAAATGCATTCATCTTGAAAAAAAATTCAAAAATATTGCAAATTTAGATATAAAATACTAAAGTCTTTATCAATATGAAAACTTACGAAAGAGATTTAACTGAAGGTTCCTTATTTAAAGGAATCTTTTTTTATAGTGCACCACTTATTATAACTAATTTATTACAAGTTTTTTTTAATATTGCAGATGTTGCTGTCGTTGGACGGTTTGCAGGGGCGTCGCCTTTAGGTTCTGTTGGTTCTACATCACAACTATTATTTTTCTTTACAGGGCTTTTGATGGGGCTTGGTGGAGGAATAAATGTAATTGTTGCATATTATATTGGAGCAAAATCAAAAAAAGATATTACAGAAGCAATTCATACAGCGTTTATAATTTCTCTAATTGCCGGATTTATTCTGATGATTATAGGATTTTCCTTTGCAAGACCAATTTTAACTTTAATAAAAACAAAATCTGAACTTTTAGATGGAGCAGTAACTTATTTTTCAATTTATATGCTTAGTATGCCGGGAGTTGCAATTTATAATTATGGAAATGCAGTTTTAAGTGCCGCAGGGGACACAAAACGTCCTCTTTATTTTTTAACAATTTCCGGTGTTGTAAATGTTATTCTCAATCTTTTTTTTGTTATTGTGTGCGATATGGATTGTGCAGGAGTTGCTCTTTCAACTGTAATTTCTCAATACATTTCTGCAATTTTTGTTATGATTTCTCTTTTTATAGGAATTGGTGATGTAAAATTTAATTTAAAATCATTACGCTTAAACGGAAATAAATCTCGAAGAATTTTAAAGATTGGAATTCCAGCCGGTTTACAAAATTCTATTTTTGCGTTTGCAAATACAGTTATTCAAGTTGGTGTGAATTCTTTTGATGCTGTTATGGTTGCCGGAACATCTGCTTCCTCAAATTTGGATAATATTATTTACAATATTATGGGTGCATTTTATACTGCAAATGCAACTTTTATTGGACAAAATTACGGTGCAAAAAAGAAAAAACGGATTTTGCAAAGTACAATCATTTCTAACGGATACGCATTATTTTTTGGAATTGCTATAAGTATTTTGTTGTACATTTTTGGAAGACAAGCAATTGGACTTTTTACAACTGATTCCGCTGTAATTGACGCAGGTCTTTTGCGATTAAATATTATGGTGTTTTCTTATCCTGTTGCAAGTTTTATGGATAATACAATTGCTGCAAATAGAGGTCTTGGAAAAACCTTTGTCCCTTCAATTATTGTTTTGATAGGTTCTTGTCTTTTTAGAATTGTTTGGGTTTATACTATTTTTGCCTGGTTCAAAACAATTCCTTCTTTGTTTTTGCTTTATATTTTCAGTTGGACTTTGACAGCAATTGCAGAAATTATCTATTTTGTAAAAGAATATAGAAAGATTTAAAAGAAGACGCCTTTTACAAAAATTTCTATTCCAATTCCAATAAGGATTATTCCACCAAAAATAGTTGCTTTATCACTGAATTTTGTACCAACGATTTTTCCGAGAAATAATCCAACCATACAAATTATAAATGTAACAATCGCTATGATGATTGAACTTATCAATGCCATAAAAAATCCATAATCAGCAATTGTAAAACCGACAGAAAGTGCATCTATAGAAGTTGCTAAACCTTGTATTAAAAGAGTTTTAAAAGGAAGTCGTTTTTCCACAACTTCAGGTTCTTCTGTGTCGCGAACTGCTTCTATAATCATTTTTATTCCAATATAAAGTAAAATAAAAAATGCAATCCAAGGTACAAATTTATTAAATTTTTCAAAATAAACAACAATTGTGTGAACGCAAATCCATCCAATCATTGGCATTGCAAATTGAAAAAATGCATAACAACTTGCAATAAAACACATTCGCCCTTTAGGCATTTTTAAATCATTTAGACCATTTACCATAGAAACGGAAAATGCATCCATTGCAAGACCGAGTCCCAACAAAAAACTGTTGAGAAAAAACATAATGCTCCAATCCATACTGTTGCTCCTAAAAAAAAACGCTCCAAGCAAAATACTATGCTTAGAGCGACTGAATTTTATATAGATGTTCTCATGCACAGTAAAAAAAATTTGCTATACATGAGTCTCGCATTTTAAAACAAGCCAGGTTGCCAGACCAGTATGTTGACTTGCTACATCATTTGCCACTGATGTTTGCTACTCCCTCATGGGATTTTTTTATAATATCAAAGCAGATTTTTATAGTCAAGCAAAAAAAAATTAAATCTTTTTTCAAAAACACTTGAACAAATGTTCAAATAGGTATATATTATAAACGGTTAGTGATACCTAACAAGATTAATTAGGCTCTTATAATTAATTATACACTCAGATTTTGTTTCATTTTCAAAATCTGTAAAACATTGCTCCTAATCCGATTACCCAATTGCCAGTGGGTAGTCGGATTTTTTTTTACAAAATTTAATAACTCAGCTTAAAAGAGTTTGTATCTTCATAATCATAAAGAACAAGACGGTAATCGCCACCAAACTCAGGAGACTTAATCATATAATAAAGCGTAAACATTAAATCTGAATTTTTTGAATCATCTCTTACCTTATTGCTAAAATCAAAATTATTGCAAGATGCGCCAAGATAATTCCAAGATTGAAAATCAAACTCTGTAGTCATTACTTCCAAAACGTAATATTCATCCCAATTAGAATCAGTTCGAATGATGTTTGAACCTATTTGTATTTTTGGCTCTGGGTTAAAAGTTAAAATATTATTTTTTATAGTATATTTTGGCTCGTTTATAAGTTCAAATTCTCCAAATCCGCTAGTTGCTCTAATTGTTATTACATTAGACGTCGCTATTTTTTGATAATTTTTATTCTCATATTCGACATAAATTTTATAATCTTTTCCAGCTGTTGTGAATGGATACCCAAATTCTGTATTAAAAATGTCTGGTGAAATATAAAGACCTTCATCTAATCCTAAATATGCAGAAAGTTCTCCGTTTATATAAACGCTTCTTACTGCCGCACCATCTGGAATATCGCTTATGCCAATTTTGATTCCTTCATAATCACTATCATAAATTTCATAAATTGATAAATTTTCACCATCAATCCATCCACTTGGAAAATATTTTTCTAAATCTTCAAGTTTAGTAATTTTAATAAGTTCACAAACTTTTTTTCCATCATCTGTATATAAATCTGAAGAGATATTAAGTGTAAAATACTTTTCTAAATCACTAATAACGCTTTCAGTACTTTCTGCTTTTTCAACGATAGTGTTTATTTCAGCTAAATCATCACAATTAATTTTGAAAGATGCTGATAAAAGAATTTTTCCACCATAGTTTTGTCCATTGTAAGGAATAACAAGAGACATTGCAGAATTTGCAGTAAAACTTGCATTTAATTTTCCGGAAAGTTCAAATTCATATTCTTCAAGAAGGTTCTCTGTAGATTTATAATCTAGATTGACATCTGCATCCAAACCAACTGTTAAAATTGCTTCCTTGATAATGAAATCTTCAAGTCCTTTTGCTTTTGTAAAATCAACTCTTCCTTTTGCATCTGCTTCAATATCTCCGGCACCTTTAAGTTGTGATTCAGTTTTATTTGTGGAAAATGTTACTTCATTTGTGGAAAAGTTAAATTTTGAAATATCAACGGAAATTACTCCAGTGCTATCTAAATCGGAAATATTTCCCGGTGTAGAAGTATAAGAAATCGATGCTTTTCCGTTTTTCACTAAATCGGTAGTAAATGTTTCAAGTTTTTCTTCGATATCTGAAATTTCTGAACCTAATTCGTTTACAGTTATAGAGCGATTATTATTTGTAGAATTTGGTTGTAAATTTGTAATACATTTAAATGCTTCTTCAAGTGCATCTTGAATTTCAGCATTTTCCATTTGTTTTTGGAGTTCTTCAGAAATCATATTAATAATTTCATCTCCGGATTTACCTTCATCTTTTAAAGCCTGAACAGATTTTTCTGCACCAGATGATTTAACATCATTAATATAAACGTCTTGATCAGTTGGTTTAGTTTGTTCAGGTTCTGGATTACAGCCTGTAACAAGTAATGCTAATAATAAACTAGCACCAATAAATAATTTTTTTTTCATTTTTTCTTCTCCTATTAAAAATGAATTTGATTTATTTTTACAAAGGTTTCCCTTTGCTTTATCCTTTTTAAACTTCTCGCTACTTTTGTGCAAGAATCGAAATTTAAAAACAAAAAACCGCTTG
>CAZIQK010000047.1:0-16572 GCA_964541735.1 uncultured Treponema sp. | reverse complement strand
CCTTGGAATCCTTGGCATGGTTGCAAAAAAGTAAGTCCCGGCTGTAAAAATTGCTTTGTTTTCAAAATGGACAAAAGATACGGAAGAGATACAAATATCATCGCAAAAGGAAAAACAACTTACGAGTTAAAAGAAAAAGATTGCCCTCCAAATTCTTTGGTCAAACTTTGTTTTTCTTCAGATTTTTTTATTGAAGAAGCGGACGAATGGCGCGAAGGGTGCTGGGATTTTATCCGCCGAAGAAAAGACTGCATTTTTGTTACAACTACAAAACGTCCGGAAAGAATAAAACAATGTGTTCCTGCTGATTGGGGCGAAGGCTGGGAACATTTTCATTTAAGCATTTCCATAGAAAATCAGGAAATGGCAGACAGACGATTGCCTTATTTTTTGGATGCACCGCTAAAACATCGCGAAGTTTTTTGCTCACCTTTGATGGCACCAATGAAACTTGGAAAATATCTTGATACAGGACTTATACAATGCGTGAATGTCGGCGGCGAAATGGCTCCAAAAGCGGATGTCCGCCCAATCCAATACGAATGGGTTGAATCTTTGTATAAAGAAGCAAAAGAGCGTGGAATTGAATTTTACTTTCACCAGTGCGGTTCAATGTTTTTGAAAAACGGCGAAAACATAGGCAAGTGGAATTTGAACGACCAAATCAAACGAGCGGAAGAAATTCAGCACGAAATTGAAGCAAAATTTTGCGGAAAAATAAGATGATTCTTGAAACAGAAAGGCTCATTTTAAGAGAATATGTTGCAGATGATTTTGATGCAATTTTTGAAATATTGTCTGACCCAGAAACAATGCAGCATTATCCATCACCTTTTGATGAAGATAAAACAAGGAATTGGATAAATTGGAACTTGGATAATTATAAAAAATATGGTTTTGGACTATGGGCAGTTGTTCTGAAAGAAACAAGGGAATTTATCGGCGATTGTGGTATTACTATACAGAATATTGACGGAGAAATGCTTCCGGAAATAGGTTATCATATTCATAAAAAACATTGGAGAAAAGGCATTTGCAAAAGAGGCTGCAAGGGCAGTGCGCGATTGGGTGTTTTTTAATACGCAATATGATACAATTTATTCATATATGAAATATACAAATATAGCTTCTTATTCTACTGCTTTGGCAAATGGAATGAAAAAAGTAAAAGAATATTCAGATTCTAAAAATACTATTTCTTATGCCTATGCTATCACACGTGAAGAATGGGAAAAAATAAAAACTCATAGTTAAAAAAAGGAGGATATTATGGGATTTTTAACAGGTAAAACAGCAATTATAACAGGTGCAGGACGAGCAACATTGTCTGATGGAAGATGTGGTTCTATTGGTTACGGAATTGCTACTGCGTATGCAAAAGAAGGTGCAAATCTAGTTATTACTGGACGCAATGTGCAAAAACTTGAGGCTGCAAAAGAAGAATTAGAACGACTTTATGGCATTAAAGTATTGGCAGTGCAGGCAGATATCAGTGCTAATGCAGATAACGAGGCTGTTGTTGCTAATGTAGTTAGTAAGACAATAGAAGCATTTGGACGTATTGATGTTTTGATTAACAATGCTCAGGCATCTGCATCCGGCGTTTCAATTGCAGAACACACAACGGAACAGTTTAATCTTGCTATGTATTCCGGTCTATATGCTGCTTTCTATTATATGAAAGCGTGCTATCCATACTTAAAAGAAACAAAAGGTTCTGTGATTAACTTTGCTTCCGGGGCTGGTTTGTTTGGTAACTACGGACAGTGTTCTTATGCAGCCGCAAAAGAAGGAATACGCGGTTTAACTAGAGTAGCAGCTACCGAATGGGGAAAGGATGGCATTAACGTAAATGTAGTTTGTCCTTTGGCATGGACTTCACAATTGGAAAATTTTGAAAAAAATTATCCGGATGCATTTAAGGCAAATGTTCATATGCCTCCAATGGGACATTATGGTGATTCCGAATTAGAAATCGGACGTGTTTGCGTACAACTTGCAAATCCAGACTTCAAATACTTAACAGGTGAAACACTTACTTTGGAAGGCGGTATGGGTTTACGACCATAAAATAACAAAAATTGTTACAGTTACTTCAAAAAAGAATCTTGCCCGCGTAGCTTATAGCATGGATTGCAAGTGAGCCTATTCGCCGATAGGTGAGACGAACCAATTTCATCACTGAGAAAAACGATTTTTAATTTTAGGAACAAATTATGATTATCAGAAAAATGAAAATAGATGATTATGATAAAGTTTATGATTTGTGGATGTCTTGTTCTGGAATGGGGCTTAACAATCTTGATGATTCGCGGAAAGGAATTGAAAAATTTCTTTTAAGAAATCCGGAGACTTGTTTTGTTGTAGAAAATGAGTCTTCGATTATTGGTGTGATTCTTGCCGGAAATGACGGAAGACGCGGTTATATTTATCACACTGCTGTTCATCCAGATTTCAGAAATCAAGGATTAGCCAAAAAACTTGTTGAGAATGTGATAAATGAATTGACCGAATTGGGCATCAATAAAGTTGCATTGGTTGTGTTTGAAAAAAATCAAAGCGGAAATGCATTTTGGGAAAAACAAGGATTTACTGTTAGAAACGATTTAGTTTATCGTAATAAATCTTTGGCAGATATTGTCCGAATTGATACTTAAAATTGTAAGCAAAATTAAAAATCAATAAGAAATAAAAACTATAGGATTGATTACTAGTGTAATATAGTTGGATATTTGTTTCTTTTAGTTTGATAAATGTTTGATTGAATTGGAATAAAAGACGAAGCAAAGTCATCACAAAAATTTATGGAGATTTTATGAAAAATGGTTTACTTTTATCAACAACGTTAATTTTATGCTTAGTGTTTTCTAGTTGCAGTTTCAATAATTTTAACGGAACCGAAAACTTGGAAGAAGATAATTTTCAAATAGATTATGCTTTTTTTAATCAGCAAAAAACCGGATTTTTAACGTTGGCGAAAGGAGATGTTCTGCAAGTTGTGATAAGCCATTCAAAAGGTTCTGTTGATGTAAAAGTTGGCATTAAAGAAAAAGATGCAATTTATGAAGGAAAAAATCTTACAAATAACAATTTTACGCTGAATATTAGGGAAGATGGTATTTATCAAATTGATGTAATAGGTCATAAGGCTTGTGGAAGTGTGAAATTCACTAAAAAAAGTAGATGAATTTATGAGCAAATATGATTTGTTCTAGAAAGACATTAATTTTGAATAATGGGATTTCGACACACTCAGTTTGTAACTGCATAAGATTTTGTATAACTATATGAATAATCCTATGGCGAGCAAAATAAAAATTTGAGAGGAATATAACCGAGTAATTGGAACTTTAGAAGTTTGGCTGATTGCAAACAACACTTCTATAATAAAAAAATTGCAAACAGTAAAGATTTATATTATGATAGTTTCAGATAGTTTAAAATTGTTTGACACTAAAGTGATATTCCTAAATGTTAATAATATTTAAAGGAAAATAGCAAAATCTACAAAAGAGGAGGAAAAGTATGATTCTTACCATTGATTATGCTCCAGGCAAAGCTGAATAGGCGAACTGTCTGGAGTAAAACGCCTTCGGCTTTGCTTTTCGATACTTTAAAAATTGAAAAGGAGTAAAGCCAAAATGAAAAATTATTTATCTGATATTAAAGAAATGCACAAGTTTTTACTGCTCTGGTTTACACAAATGATTTCCGGACTTGGAAGTGCAATGACTTCTTACGCTTTGGTGATTTGGTCATACACTCAGTCAGGTTCAGCATTAAGAACGGCACTTTTGATGGTTTGTTCTTACGCACCTTATGTAATTTGCAGTATTTTTGCCGGTGCACTTAGCGACCGTTGGGACAAAAAGAAAACAATGCTTGCTTGCGACACTTTAGCAGCATTCTGTACACTAGTGGTTCTTTTTTTGCTGAAAAGTGGAAATTTAAGAGTTTGGCATTTGTATATCGTAAATGCTGTTTCCGGATTGATGAATACTGTTCAACAACCGGCTTCCGAAGTTGCAACAACAGCACTGCTTCCTAAAAAGTTTTATCAAAAAGTTGGAGGATTGCGCTATCTTGCCAATTCTTTAAATTCGATTTTAACACCAATTATAACGACCGCAGTTATGGGACTTTGGGGAATTGATGCAGTTATGGGCATCGATCTTATAAGTTTTTTGATTGCGTTTGTTGTTCTTCTGTTTTTTATTCCAATTCCAAAAATTGCAAGCGAAAATCAAAAAGATAATATTCTGAAAAGTGCAGCTGAAGGAATTCGTTGGCTGCGAAAAAATTACGGAATTTTCCATTTAATATTGTTTCTTGCTGCAATAAATTTAGTTGCTTCTATGTACAACGCCGCATTTCCTGCGATGATGCTTTCTAAAGCGTCGGAAACAGCGATGGGAACGGTGAACACTGTAATTGGAATTGCAATGTTAGCAGGAAGTATTTTAGCATCGATTTTGCCAAAGCCAAAAAGTCGTGTAAAAACGATTTGGTGTTGTCTGATGTTGAGTATGTGTACGGAAAACTTTTTTTTAGCGTTTGGAAATCGACTGTGGGTTTGGTGCATTGGAGCAGCGTTGGGTTGGATTGCTCTTCCTTGGATGAGTGCAAATCTTGACACAGTTAATCGCTTGAATATTCCGATTGAAATGCAAGGACGGGTTTTTGCCGCAAGAAATTCATTTCAGTTTTTTACAATTCCGTTAGGATATTTTCTAGGCGGTTTTTTTGTAGACCGAGTTTTTGAACCGATTATGGCCAGACAAAGTGACGGAAATTTTCTTGTTCGTCTATTCGGTTTCGGAAAAGGTAGCGGAGCAGCATTTTTGTTTGCAGTTCTGTGGCTTTTGGGAATCGCAGTTTGCCTGATTTTTAAAGCGGACAAACATATCTGGAAATTGGAAAAAAATGAGGAATGAGAGTTAGACATTTCTTGCGTTAGGCAATGGAACACCTTCCAGCCTGTCGGCAGATAGGCTGGAAGTTCTAAAACGGCATTGGAAGATTTCTGAAGCGAAACGCGTCAGTCTAAGAAATCATTTGCCGTTTTAGAATGAAGCGAAAGCGGAAGTGTGGAACTGCCGACCTTGAAGTTTACTTCAAGGGAACGCCCTAAAGAAAATCTGTGCAAAAGGTGAAAAAACGGAAATCATACTTAGTGAGCCTTGTATATAGAGTGAAAGAAAATCTTTCTGGGCTGAAAACAAACAAGGCTTTTGAGAAACCTAAGAATACAGTTTTAATTTTATAAGAAAAGAATCAGCAGTCTGTATGAAAATAATACTTTGACAGGCGAACTGGTTCGGTAAGGGATGCCCCAAGTGGTAGAGATACTGCTTGGGGTGTTTTTGTTGGTTGACGGTTGGGAAATTTTATATTATTTTTTAAACAAACGTTCAATGAACATTTGTTTAAAGAAAGGAAAATGGTATATGGAAACTCGGAAAGAGCAAAAAGAACGCAGAAGGCAAGAAATCATATATACTGCTTTGGAGTTATTTGTTAGCAAAGGTTATGATGCTACTAAGATTACGGATATTGCAGAAAGAGCAAATATGAGCAGGGGATTACTGTTTCATTATTTTGAGTCAAAAGAGAAATTATATGAAGAATTAATCCGAATGGGATTAGAAGGAACGACACATCCCGGAGAGCAGAAGTGTGAACATGCCATTGATTTTTTTGTGAAATTCACAGAAGAGTTGTTTTCGTATATGAAAGCACAACCTGTTGTGGCGAAATTTTTTGTGTTGATGGCAGAAGCACAGCGGAGCGAAGCGACACCTGAGCACATACGGGAAATAGCAATGAAAGTAAATGTGATAAAACAGTTTGTACCTATTATTGAGTGGGGACAGAAAGAAGGAACGATAAAAGAAGGTTCTCCTTTGGTAATATCAAATGCATTTTGGTGCAGTGTACAGGGAATTGCAGAGCGATTTGCTACAAATCAGGATATTGAGTTGCCTAAGGCAGACTGGATTGTTGATATAGTAAGAAAAAAATAGGGAGAAGGCTATGAAAAAGGTCGTAATCGTTGGTGGCGGAATTGCAGGAATGACAGCTGGAGTATTGTTGCAAAAGGCCGGTTTTGATACTGAGATTTATGAAAAGAATGCACTTCCTGGTGGACATTGTACCGGTTGGAAGAGAGAAGGTTATTTTATTGATAATTGTATTCATTGGCTGACTGGAACTAGACCGGGAAGTGCTTTGCATGAGTTGTGGAAAGAGATTGGTGCATTGGGAGATGGTACGGAAGTACACAAAAAAGAAATGTTTTTTTCTTCAAAATTGAATGGTCAAACATTGACTTTTTGGAGAGATAAAGAAAAAACACGAAAAGAAATGTTAGAACTGTCGCCTGAAGATGAAAAAGAAATTAATAAGTTGATTGAATATGTGACTATGGCGGAAACAATGACAGTTCCTGTTGAAAAGCCGTTTGATGCGATGACCCCGATTGATTATGTAAAATTAGGTATGTCGATGAAATCAATGGGGAAAGTAATGAAAGAGTATGGAGATATGGATATTAATGAATTGGCTATGCGTTTTAAGCATCCGCTGATTCGTCGTGCGATTGTAGATTATATGCCAAGTGGATATCAAGCATATGCTTTTATTGTGTCTTACGGTACGGTGACGGGAGGAAATGGTGATATACCGAAAGGTGGTTCGCTTGCGATGTCTCTTCGTATTGCAGAAAAGTATAAAGAGTATGGTGGTGTAATATATACTAATGCCAGTGTAAAAAGCATTTTGATAAACGGAAAAAAGTCTGAGGGAATAATGCTGGAAAACGGAGAAAAGGTAGAAGCAGATTATGTGATTTGTGCATGTGATACAGATTATACATTCCGTAAATTGTTGCCGGGTAAATATATGCCAAAAGGTCTGAAACAAATGTATGCAGACAGAGATAAATATCCAATTAGCAGCGGATTTCAAATTGCTTATGCTGTAGATGGAGTATTTCCGGAATTGACAGGAACAAGAATATTTTCTTGTGATGATATGAGTGTGGGAAGTCAGACTGTGAAGCGTATGAGCATTCAGTCGTATGATTATGAACCGGATTTTGCACCGGAAGGCAAAATGATTTTGCAGACTAATTTTTCACAGACAGAAACTGATTACAAGTATTGGGAGTCACTTTATACAGACAAAGAGAGTTATGAAAAAAGGAAGACTGAAATTGCAGAACAGGCAGTGCAAAGAGTTGAAAAAGAGTATCCATTTTTAACAGGGAAAATACGTGTGATTGATGTATGGACACCAATGACATATACACGATATTGCAATTCTTATAAGGGTGCATATATGAGTTTTGTAACTACCAAGCAGGCGAAGAGTATTACTGTGCCGGGAGTGGTAAAGGGACTCGATAATGTATTTTTAGCAAGTCAATGGTTAATGGGACCGGGCGGACTTCCGACGGCTGCAGCTATGGGTAAATTTGCAGCGTGGAGGATTATTAAGAAAAGAGTATGATGTACGAAAAAGTAACTATAAAAGTAACTGCATTTCAACAGAGGATGGATATTCACTATAAAAATCTGTTGGTTTTGAAGATGTTGTAGACAAGTATCATAATATAAAAATCGTATTGCAGGAATTGATGAGGAGGTATCACATGGAAGAAAAAATAACCCTATGCGGAGATAACTGTACAGAATGTCCGAGATACAATGCACATAGTGAGGAAGAACTCCAGAATGTGGCGGAGTTGTGGTATAAGGTAGGCTGGAGAGACCACATTGTATCAAACGAAGAAATAAAATGCGAAGGATGTTCTTCTCATAAAACATGTACATATCATTTGGTGGAATGCATAAAGGAACATAATGTAGATAAATGCAATCAGTGTGCAGAGTTTCCTTGCGAAAAGATTAATAGCATGTTGGAGCGTTCTAAGGAATATCAGAAACGGTGCAAAGAAGTCTGTTCAGATGCAGAGTATGAGATGCTGGAAAAAGCATTTTTTGATAAGGAAAACAATTTGAGTAAGTGAGGGAGTGACAACAGATTTTCGTTCAGTTTGGTTATTGGTCTTTTGGGGAAGATTGACTAGAGGTAGTATGATTTTAACTCCAATGACAGATTATCATATGATGCATTTACCACCGTGTTTAAATAACTTGCCTATTTTAGATGAGTAAAGTTTTATTATAAAGCGATAATTTTCGACGATGCGGAGAGATGAATTAATTTTTACGGATGAAAAGAGGTAAGGTGTTATATGGATTTTACAACAATTACAGCCTGTGGAGAATGTTGTATAGGATGCAAGAAAAAAGAAGATGGCATTTGTCAAGGTTGTATAGAGTCCGATGGACATTGTGTGGAATGGGAGCAGTCTAATGGTTGTCCAATACATAAATGTACAAGAGAACATAATGTGCAATTTTGTGGATTGTGTAAAGAATTTCCTTGTGAATGGTTGATTCAAAAAGTTGTTTGGCGAAAAAATGTAGTAGAAGAGTTAACAGAATTAGCCAATTTATATCGCCAACAGAAAATCAGTAAGCCAAAATAAAATGTGCAAATGAGATAAAATATTGGCAGATTTTTAATAAAACTTAAACAAAATAATTTAAGTCAAAGCGACAACTTGCCGAGTTTGAGTAGGAGAAATGCTCAGAATGCCCGAAAACACTGGATTTTGAGGAAACGTAGTTGTAGATTGGTTGCAAAAATGTGTTATTAGAATGATTTGAATATGTATTTTGGAATGCCGCAGAGGAATCTGCGGCATTTGTTAGGGTGATTTTGAAGCAACTACAGGTTGCGAAAAAGAACTTTGAAATTTATGGTAAAAAACATAAGGATTTTGTACATTAAAATCAATAATTGCAGGAGGTAATCTTTCATGAAGTTATCTGAAAAAATAATAGAATTGCGGAAAGCAAACGGAATGACACAGGAAGAACTTGCATCAAAATGTAATGTAAGCAGACAATCCATATCCAAGTGGGAAGCGGATATTGCGTTGCCGGAAACGGAAAAATTGTTAATATTGGGAGAATTGTTTCATGTTTCTATGGATGTGTTGCTAAAAGATGAATTGACACTAAGCGAAGTTAAGGAAGTGCATAGTTGTGGAAATAATGCCATTCAAGGGAAGAAGCAGGAAGTATATGAAGGAGTATTGATTAAAGAAAGTGTAATAGATGATACCATCATTGATTTGTTGAATGTACATAAGATTGAATTATGGAATACCGGTGGAAAGCCAAAATACTGGACGGTACTGTTTTTTACCAGTGATAAAAAGGATTTTCCAGAACAAATAGCCAAAGTAATGGGAACTGACCCTGATAACGGTGGAAATTGGTATGTTGATTTTAAGGCTGGAAATGTGAAGTACATTGTTTTCAAAGATAAAATATTGAAATATCAGATTGGCAATCAGAAAGAAAAAGATTATGTATGCAACGAATGTCGGAAAATGGGAATTACCGATGGGCAAATGGATTGGTCAGAATAGGAGCAAATATGAAATGTTGTATCTTGATGGGGTGAAACATCCGTTGGAAGAATTGTATTATGAACTGTATAGTTACTTTAGCAAAGTAGACAGTGATTTACTGAGTAATAATAGAAAATGTATTTCTTCGGCATATAATGATGCACGATTTTGTAGTGATGCTCCAATAAAGGAATATTTCTATATTCGATTTAAGTTGGATACCGTTAATAAGAAAAATGCATTGGGTTTCTTTTTCAATGCCTCTTTAGCAGGGTACAAGTTCGGATTGAACATTTATAATTTAGATGCCAGAGGTATGCAGAAAATACGAGATTATATATTGGATAATAAGCATTATGCGAAAGAAATAATTGAAAAATTCAATAAAGATGGATTATTGGAAGTACGGGGAGAAAAATATAAAAGAACGTATTATCCAGATGAGAATGCAGTATTACAGGAGTGGTTGGAACGCAAGAGAATATCGTTTGTACATGAAGATGAACTAAGTAATGTGTTTTACGGAAGAGATATGATTGAATGTATTTTGGCGGCTTTTGAGGAATAGAGCGGTTTGCAGAAGTACCGATGAATTTTCACCCTACAGATTTGTACCCGGATTGTAAATCTGTGATTGCAGTAGGAATCGCACTCCCAAGGGGCTTTTTTACGCTGGGGCAAGATTGATATACGGACATTTCAATGCAGAAGTGAATGTCCGAGACGTGATGGACTTCTTTGAGAAGTCGAAGGACAGACTAGTACATCGCTTTTTAGTTAACTAGACCAAATACTTGTCTATTGCTTCCATTAACTTAAATCACAACATATTCAGACGTAAAATTACTTTGTTAAATTATAGTAGTTAATCTCAAAAAAAAAGGCAAATTCATGATATAATGGAAGTGTTGTGTTCTTCACGAATAGAAAAACGGAGTTATAAAAAATGGATATGTCATTGCCTGAATTTATTGATAATGTGCATCAAACTTTGAGCCAAAGTATAAAAGAAGAAATAAAACCTGGAAGTAAAGTTTCTATTGCTGCGGCCTGTTTTTCTATTTATGCATATCAAGAATTGAAGAATGAATTAAAGAATATCGATGAGCTTCGTTTTATATTTACCTCTCCGACATTTGTTGTAGATAAAGCAAAAAAAGAAAAGCGTGAGTTTTATATACCTCGTCTAAATCGTGAAAGAAGTCTTTATGGCACTGAATTTGAAGTAAAACTTCGCAATGAGTTAAACCAGAAGGCTGTCGCAAAAGAGTGTGCCGAATGGATTAAGAAAAAAGCTGTCTTTAAGTCAAACTCTACACAGCAGAGTATGCCCTCATTTATAAATATTGATGAAACAAATTACAACCCTGTAAAAGAGTTTACAGCAGTGGAGCTTGGCGTTGAAAAAGGAAATAATGCGGCTTTTGCCATAACAAAAATGAAAGCTCCGATGAGCACGGGTTTTTTGCAGATGTTTGACCAGTTCTGGGATGATGCCGATATGGTGCAGGATGTAACTAATCAGGTTATAGAAAGCATAGCTTCTGCTTATACAGAAAATGCTCCGGAGTTTATTTATTTTGTAACTCTTTATAACATTTTTAGAGAATTCCTTGATGATATTAGCGAAGATGTTCTTCCAAAGGAAGCAACAGGATTTAAGCAGAGCGCAATCTGGAACAAGCTTTATAACTTTCAGAAAGATGCCTGCCTTGCCATTATCAACAAACTTGAAAAATACAACGGTTGCATTCTTGCTGACAGCGTGGGTCTTGGAAAAACGTTTACCGCGCTTTCTGTAATCAAATATTTTGAAAACCGTAACAGCCGAGTTCTAGTCCTTTGTCCAAAGAAATTGGCTAGCAACTGGAATATTTATAAAGGCAACTATAAAAACAATCCTATTGCCTCAGACCGCCTTCGCTATGATGTTCTGTTCCATACCGACTTGAACAGAACACACGGACAGTCGAACGGAAACGACCTTGCATATATAAATTGGGGAAACTACGACCTTGTAGTAATCGACGAGTCGCACAACTTTAGAAATGGCATCGGGACTCACTCAAATACAAAAGAGAACCGCTACACGCAGCTTATGGAAAAAGTCATTAAGCAGGGAGTAAAAACAAAAGTCCTTATGCTAAGCGCGACACCTGTAAATAATCGTTTTATTGATTTAAGAAATCAGCTTGCGCTTGCGTATGAAGGCGTTGCTGAAAACCTTGACAGAAATCTAAATACAAAAAGTTCTATTGAAGACATATTCCGCCAGGCGCAGATTGCATTTAATAAATGGAGCAAATTTGAGACGAAGGAAAGGACTACAGAAAATCTTTTAAGTATGCTTAGTTTTGACTTCTTTGAAGTCCTAGATAGCGTTACAATTGCACGAAGTCGAAAACATATTCAAAAATATTATGATACTAAGGATATTGGAACTTTTCCAGAAAGGCTTCATCCAATTTCTATCCAGACACCGCTTACAAAAAATGACAGCGAAGCGACATTCAACTTGATTTTTGAAGAGCTGAACAAACTTAAGCTTTCTATTTATGTACCGTCACATTTTATTCAGCCGAGCAAACGTACAAAATATAATCTTGAGGCAGACGATGAGTCGGGGGCAGGCGGTTTTGACCAGATGGGACGTGAAAGCGGAATCCGTCGCTTAATGGCTATAAATCTTTTGAAGCGTTTGGAAAGTTCTGTTTACTCTTTTAGACTTACAACCCAGCGTGTAAGGTATTACATTAATCAGACAATAAAAATTGTTGAAGATTTTTCTGAAAATAAAAAAAATCCGAACATCAATCTTACAGATATTTCAATGGATGATGACTATGATTTGGACGACCAAAATGCAAGTGATATTTTTTCAATCGGGAAAAAAGTAAAAATCGATTTAAATGATATGGATTATGTTTCCTGGCTTGGCGACTTAAAGCTTGACCTTGATATTCTTTCCGGATTGGAAAGCCTTATTGCGGACATTGTACCGGAAAAAGATTCAAAGCTACAAAAACTAAAGGAACTAATCTGCAAGAAAATTGAAAATCCCATAAACGAAGGAAACAAAAAAATCATTGTCTTTACAGCATTTGCAGATACAGCGGATTATCTTTACAACAATCTAAGCGGATTTATCAAAGAAAATTATGGTCTGGACTCGGCAATGATAAGCGGTTCAACAGAAGGAAAAACCACACTCGAAAAGTTCCGATGCGACTTGAATTCCGTGCTCACCTATTTTTCGCCGTTTTCAAAGGATAAAAATATTATCTATCCTGATGATAAGCGGAGCATAGACATTCTTATTGCCACAGACTGCATTAGTGAAGGACAGAACTTGCAAGACTGCGACTATCTTATAAACTATGATATTCACTGGAATCCTGTACGCATTATCCAGCGTTTTGGACGAATTGACCGTATCGGTAGCAAGAACAAGCAGATTCAGCTTGTAAACTTTTGGCCGGATTTAACTCTTGATGAATATATAAACTTAAAAAGCCGTGTAGAAACAAGAATGAAAATTGTTGATATGACCGCAACTGCCGACGACAATATTCTTGCGGAAGAACAGACAGACTTGGACTACAGAAAGGAACAGCTTCAAAAGCTAAAAGATAAAGTTGTAGACATTGAAGAAATGAACAGCGGAATAAGCATTATGGATTTGGGGCTTAACGAGTTCCGCCTGGATTTGCTTGAATATGTAAAAAAACACGGAGATTTAAACAGCACACCGTTCGGACTTCACGCCGTGGTAGAGTCAAACACTGACTGTCCGCCTGGAGTGATATTTGTACTAAAAAACAGAAACAACAGCGTGAACATAGACAATCAGAACCGCTTGCATCCGTTTTACATGGTTTATATTGCGGAGGATGGAACAATAGTTTGTAATCATCTGAATCCCAAGAATATGCTTGATAAAATGCATCTGCTTTGCAAAGAAAAAAGCGAGCCTGTTCCAGATGTTTACAGGCAGTTTAATCTGGAAACTAACGACGGCAAGAATATGAAAGTTTACAGCAATCTTCTGTGCGATTCAATTTCTTCAATTATAAAAGTCAAAGATGAAAGTGATATGGATTCATTCCTTAGCGGTGAAACGGTAGATTTCAAACACGGGCAGATTAAAGGCCTTGATGACTTTGAACTTATTTGTTTTTTAGTTGTAAAAGAATAGTTTGTGAAAGATGGAGATGTTGGTATGAAAAATGAACTTAAAATTGATAATAACATTGCTAAAAATGAAGATGAACTTTTCTCTCAAATTTCTAAACTGATTGATGATGCACGTTCTCATGTTCAAACCGCTATTAATTCAATAATGGTTTATACATATTTTGCTGTTGGAAGTTACATTGTAAATTTTGAACAGAATGGAAATACTCGTGCAGAATATGGAAAACAGACATTGAAAAAGCTTTCTGAAAAACTTAATGCAAAATATGAGAAAGGCTGGTCTGTTGAAACCCTTAAAAAGACAAGAAAGTTTTATGAAGTCTATAGCCAGACAAAAAAGGTCTACACTGTAGACCCAATTAAGTTGAAATTTAATTTAAGCTGGAATCATTATCAGATTTTAATGCGTATTGAAAATCAAGATGAACGACAGTTTTATGAAATTGAATGTACAAAACAGAATTGGGGTGTTCGTCAGCTTCAGCGACAATATAATTCAAGCCTTTATGAACGTCTTGCTTTAAGTAAAGATAAAAATGAAGTAATGCGTCTTGCAAATGAAGGTCAGGTTGTAGAAAAACCAAAAGATATTTTAAAAGACCCTCTTACATTGGAATTCCTTGGACTTTCGGAAAAAGCAGTTTATTCGGAAAATCATCTGGAAACTGCAATAATTAATAAATTGCAGAAATTTCTTCTTGAACTCGGAAAAGGCTTCTTATTTGAAGCACGGCAAAAACGATTTACATTTGATGAAGACAATTATTTTGTGGATCTTGTTTTTTACAACAGGCTTTTACAGTGTTACGTTCTTATCGATTTAAAGATTGATAAACTGACACATCAGGATTTAGGTCAGATGCAGATGTATGTTAACTATTTTGACCGTTATGTAAAACAGGATTTTGAAAAACCAACAATTGGAATTCTTTTATGTAAAGAAAAAAATGATGCTTTGGTAGAACTTACATTACCAGAAGATGCAAATGTGTATGCACAAAAATACGAGTTGTATCTTCCAGATAAAAAAATGCTACAGCAAAAACTAAAAGAATGGATTAAAGAATCTGAGGATGAGTCTGATGCTTAATTTACCAAATGTTACCGAAGTTCAAAAGCCTTTGCCAAAAGTGCAAATTTACAGAAAATTTCAGCTTACAAATGCTCAAGCCTCGAAGTTTGACTCGGACATAAGCCGGATTGAAATTGTAAACGACGTAAGCACAAGGACAATTCCGTCTATCCTTGAAGGAAAGAAAGTAAAAGGCTTTTATGTTCTAAGCGTCATACTAAAGACAAAAAACTATGAGCCTAAGAATATTGAAAAAATTGCAAAGCTCATTCCGCAGAACCTAGTTTTTGCCTTGCAGTTTGAAGAAGAAATCCAGATGGCAGTTTTCTATGAAAAACTTTTTGTTTCTGAATGGAAAAACCGGCAGGACGCAGTTCTTTCACTTAACGGACTTGATTTTGACAAAGTGTGGGAAAATGTTATAAAAAGCATAGAAGGCGGCGAATGGAAAAACGGCATTAGCCTAAAAGAAAACATTGCTCTCAAAGAAAAAAAAGAAAAACTCCAAAAAGAAATAGACAGATTAGAAAAACTTGCACGCAAGGAAGTCCAGCCAAAAAGAAAGTTTGAGTTCTTTACAAGACTGCAGGAACTTAGGCGGGAACTAGAGGAAATGAAATGAATAAAGTAGAAGATAACGGCGAAATTCTTAGCATAAAACAGAACGCTTTTACGAGCGACTATGTTAAAGACATCAAGTACATTCTCAGCGAGGCGCGGAAACACAGCTACAAAACTGTGAATTCAATTATGATTCAGGCGAACTGGCTTGTTGGCTGGAGGATTGTGGAGCAAGAGCAGAACGGCGAGAAGCGCGCTGGCTACGGCGAAAAAATCATCGAGAATCTTTCAAAAGCCTTGAACAGCGAGCTTGGAAGCGGAATGTCGGTTGCGCAGTTAAAAAATTGCCGGCAGTTTTATTTGACTTTCCCAGATTTGCCGATTCGCTACACACTGTGTAGCCAATTAACATGGTCGCACATCAGAATGATAATGCGGCTGGACACGGAAGCCGAGCGGAATTATTACATCGAAGAATCAAAAAGCGGAAACTGGTCAGTGCGCGAGCTTGAGCGGAACATCAAAACTGATATGTTCCACCGCGTTGTGAAAAATCAGCTTCCGGAAAAAACGGCGAAATCTCCAAAATCAGAAATTCAAAGTCACATAAAAGACCCTTATGTTTTGGAATTTCTGGGATTAAAGCCCGACGTAAAAAATTCAGAAAAAGACGTTGAAAATTCGATAATCAGTCATCTTGAAAAATTTTTGCTTGAAATGGGAAAAGGATTTTCGTTTGTGGAGCGCCAGATGCACGTAAAAACCGAAACGCAGGATTTTTACATCGACCTTGTTTTTTATAATTATCTTTTAAAATGCTTTGTGCTTGTTGACTTGAAGCAAGGAAGTCTGAAGCATCAGGACATCGGGCAAATGGATATGTACGTGCGGATGTTCGATTCGCTCAAAAAGGGCGATGACGACAATCCTACGGTCGGAATAATTTTCTGCACGGACAAAGATGAAAGCATCGTGAAATATTCTGTGCTGAACGAAAGTGAGCAGATTTTCGCGAGCAAATATAAAACTGTTCTGCCGACAGAAGAAGAACTCGCGGCGGAACTTGACAGAAACAGAAGATTCTTGTTGGAAAACAGACGATGAAATTTGGAAAACGCGTTTTCCAAATTTGACTTGGACACACACTTGCTACAACGAAAAATTAGATAAATAACTATAATAATACTAATTCCAAAAGGAGAACAATAAATGGATAAATTAAAAATGCAAACACCAAACAAAGCCGATGAGAATTTTA
>CAZIQK010000046.1:0-16967 GCA_964541735.1 uncultured Treponema sp. | reverse complement strand
AAAAATGTTAGGGTGGGAAGGTCGTTTTTTTTGTAAAATAGGGGTCTGTCCCCATTTACAAAACATTGCAAAGTTCATCTTTTTGATGTTGATATAAAAGGTGTCCAGTATTTTAAGGAAAGTGATTCTTGTTGGTGGAATTTGATGTTCAAAAGTAGGGCTGTAGATAATCAAATCTTTATGACAGGTTGTTCTCCTACTCGATAAAAAATGTTTCCTATATCGCTTGGGGACAGACCCTTATTGTAAATCCTTTGGTGTACATTTCGCATAAAAAGTTGTCGTACAGATTTGTATGATGTAAGAGAAATTGAAAAGTAAAAATTATGGATCTGCATAAGATTTTGACATTCATTTTATTTTTTGTTACTCTTATTCTATGAATAAATATGCATTTTTATTCCCAGGTCAAGGAGCTCAGGTGCCTGGAATGATAAAAGATTTATGTGATAAAAATCCTGAGGCTAGAGAAGTTGTAGATTTAGTTTCTAAAATTACAAATGTTGATATGCCAAATCTTTTGTGGAATTCTGAATCAGATATTTTAAATCGTAGTGATAATAGTCAACTCGCCATTACAACTGCATCTATTGCTTCTATGAAAGTTTTGGAAAAAGAAGGAATTTCTCCATCTGCGGTAATGGGTTTTAGTCTTGGTGAATTTCCGGCGTTATATGCTGCTGGAGTTCTTTCTTTTGAAGATGTGATTAAAGTTGTTCGTGAACGTGGACTTATTATGCAATCAACTTGCGAAAAAATTGCTTCTGAAAATGCAGGACATGCTCCCGGAATGACTGCTGTTCTTGGACTTCCTCCGGAAAAAGTAATAGAAATTGCTTCTACAATAAAAGATGCTTATGCCGCAAATTTAAATAGTTCAAAACAAACAGTAGTTAGCGGAACAGATTCTGCTTTGGCTGAACTTGATGTCGTTGCAAAACAAGCTGGTGCTCGTAGAACAGTTCGTCTAAAGGTTGCAGGTCCTTTCCATTCTCCACTTATGCAAGAAGCTGCTGATAATTTTGAAAAAGTTCTAGTTAATGTAAAATTTAATTCACCAAAAATCGCTTTATTTAGTAACGTTACAGGAACCCAAGTTTTTGATGCTGATGAAATTAAAAAGAATGCAGTTTTACATTTGACAAATCCTGTTCGTTGGACAGATGAAGAATCTGAACTTGCAAAACTTATGGATGAGGATTCTGAAAAAAATGATAATACTTGGAATTTAATTGAACCTGGAGTTGGAGAAGTTCTTACAGGACTTTGGGGAAAAACATCTTTTGCAGAAAAATATCCTTGTTCAGCAAGATAATTATTTGGAGTTTTTATGGAATATAATTTAGAAAAACAACATGCAAAAGGAAAATTGCATGCTATTGAAAGAATAAATGCACTTTGCGATAAAGGAACTTTTGTAGAAACATATCAAAGTGTAAAACATACTTGTACAAGTTTTGGAATGGAAAAAAAAGATATTCCTTATGATGGTGTTATTACAGGTTTTGGAAAAATCAATGGTCGTAAAGTTGCTGTTTATGCTCAAGATTTTACAATTCAAGGTGGCTCTTTGGGTCATATGCACGGTAGAAAAATTGCAGATCTTACAAAAATGGCGATTGATGCTAGATGTCCTGTTATTGGAATAAATGATTCTGGTGGAGCTCGTATTCAAGAAGGTGTAGAAGCTCTTGGCGGATACGGAAATGTTTTTAATCAAAATGTTCGTGCTTCAGGAGCAATTCCTCAAATTTCAATTATTGCAGGACCTTGTGCTGGAGGAGCCGTTTATTCTCCAGGAATTACGGATTTTATTTTTACAGTTGATAAAGTAACTCAAATGTTTATCACTGGTCCAAAAGTTGTAAAATCTGTAATGTTTATGGATATTTCGGCAGAAGAATTAGGCGGTGCTTCAATTCATGCTCAAAAATCTGGCGTTTCTCATTTTCGTTGTGAATCAGAAAAAGAATGTTATGATTCAGTTCGTCAACTTTTAGATTATATTCCTCATTATTATGGTGATAAACTTGAATCAAAAGATTTTAAATTTAATGAGAAAAAAGCAGAAAAGAAAATCAATGAAATCTTACCACAAAATACTCGTCAAGGTTATGATGTTCGCGAAGTTATAAATTGTGTGATTGATGAAGATTCTTTTCTTGAAATTATGAAAGAATTTGCCATAAATTGTGTAGTTGGTTTTGGAAAAATTGAAGGGCGTACTGTTGGAATTATTGCAAATAATCCTTCTGGACTTGGTGGAGTTCTTGACTGTGATGCTTCTGACAAAATTGCTCGTTTTATTAGATATTGTGATTCTTTTGATATTCCACTTTTAACTTTTGTTGATGTTCCGGGATTCATTCCAGGTCCACAAGAAGAGCAAAAAGGAATTATTCGCCACGGAGCAAAAGTAATTTATGCTTATTCAGAAGCAACTGTTCCAAAATTGACAGTTATTCTTAGAAAAGCTTACGGTGGAGCATATATTGCAATGTGTTCAAAACATCTTGGTGCAGATTTTGTTTATGCTTGGCCATCAGCAGAAATTGCAGTTATGGGAGCAGAAGGTGCAATCGAAATTTTGTATGCAAAAGAACTAAAAGATCCTTCAAAAGCTCAAGAAATTGTAGAAGCAACAGAAAAATATAAACAAGAAATTATGACACCTCGTATTGCGGCAGAACGTGGATATATCACAGAAATTATAAAACCGGAAGAAACTCGTAAACGAATTGTTGCAAGTTTTGACTTTTTGGAAACAAAAATCTTTACAAACAAACCAATTAAAAAACATGGAAATATTCCTCTTTAATAGAAAGAATGTTTTAAAACTCTCTGAATGTAAAAGGGAGTTTGATTTAAGGTTTAATAAAAACCTTAAAAACGGCGAAGCCAAGGCTTTAAGCGAAGCGTGCTTTGACTCGACGTATTTTAATAAATATAAAAAAAGTTTATTTTCAGTTTAGAAAATTATATTAGTATAATTTAATATTTTACTTACACAAAAAGGAGTTAAAAATGGATAAAGAAGAAGTAAAAGGAAAATTAAAGGATTTTTTTGTATCTAACCTCGGATGTGATTCAGATGCTTTGAAATCAGATACAGCTTTGTTTGGAGATGAAATCGGTCTTGACTCTGTAGACTCATTGGAAATCATTTCTTTCGTAGATGATGAATTTGGTGTTTCAATGACAGGTGTTGGAAAAGAACCATTCTACAGCATTGATACAATTGCTGATTTTATTGTTTCTCACTCATAATTTTATTTTTCAAAATTATTCTAAAAATATTTTAAAAGGATTATATAATGACACCAGATAATAAGAGATGTGTAGTTACAGGTTTAGGCGTAATTTGTGCAATTGGAAATAATGTAGAGGAAACCTGGAACAATGCTGTGAATTCTGTTTCTGGAATCCACAAAACAACAACAGTTGATACAAAAGACTGTTATGCAGATTTAGCAGGAGAAGTTCATTGCGACACTTTGGATAATGATGTTCCAAACTCAAATGAGATGGATAGAGCAGCAAAACTTTGTGTAAAAGCTGCTATTGAAGCAATGAAAGATGCAAATATTTCTCCGGCAGAAAATGATGAAAGACTTAGCGTAATAACCGGAAGTTGTGTTGGTGGAGCAGCAAGCATCGATTATTATTATAAAAACGAAAAAAATCCTGAAGATATTTATAAAATGCCAATTGCTCCAATAGCTGCAAAAGTTGCAGAGTATTCTGGAGCAGCTGGCGTCGTAACAAATGTTGCAAATGCTTGTGCTGCCGGAACAATTTCTGTTTCTTATGCGTGCGACTTAATCAGAGCCGGGAAATCTGATGTTGTAATTGCCGGTGGTTCAGACTCATTTGCAGCAGTGCCTTATGCAGGCTTTTTATCACTTCATGCATTAGATGAAAACGGATGTTCTCCTTTTAATCATTGTACAGGTATTACATTGGGAGAAGGAGCAGGAATCGTAATTGTTGAATCTTACGAACATGCAAAAGCTCGTGGTGCAAAAATTTATTGTGAAGTTTTAGGAGGAGCGGTTACAAGTGATGCTCATCATATTACAGCACCAAGAGAAGACGGTCTTTGCCAAATTGAAGCAATCAATCGTACATTAAAAAATTCCGGTATTTCTAAAAAAGATATTGGATATGTAAACGGTCACGGAACAGGAACTTCAAAAAATGATAATGCGGAATTCCTTTCAATTCACACTGTTTTTGATGAAGAAAATCCTTCAGTTAGCGTAAGTTCTACTAAAGCTGCAACTGGACATTGTCTTGGAGCGGCTGGAGCAATTGAATCTGTATTCTGTATAAAATCACTTACAACAAATACAGTTCTTCCAACTTTGGGTTATTCTGCCGAAGATTCTGAAAATTTAAAAGAACGTGCTGGAACTTTAGATTTTGTTCAAAATAAACCTCATGCAAAAGAATTAACTGCTGTTATGAATAATAATTTTGCGTTTGGTGGAACTGATGCAAGTATCATTTACAGTAAAATTCCAGGCGATGTAGTAAGTCATCCTTCTAATCCAAAAATTGCAATTACAGGACTTGGTCTTGTAACTCCTCTTGGAAATACAAAAGATGCTTACGTAAAAGCAATAAAAGAAAATTCTAAGCCAACTACAGCTGGTGTTCATTCAGCAGTAACTGTTGATGATTACAATGCTTTGGGAATCAAAATGGCTTTCTATAGAAAATTAGATAATTTTAGTCAGTTGCAAGTTGTATCTGGAGTTTCTTGTCTTAAAGATGCAAATTTTGTTGTTTCTGAGCAAAATGATAAAGATATAGGAATTATTGTTGGAACAAGTGAAGGTGCTTTAGGTTCAACTTACGATTTTGAAGCATTAATTGCTGAACACGGAAACGCAAAAGGAAGTGCATTTAAATTTCCAAACACAGTTTACAATGCAGCTGGTGGGTATCTTTCAATCAATACTGGAATAAAAGGTTATGGTGTAACTGTAACGAGTGGACCAAATTCTGGACTTTACAGTATGGCTTATGCGATGAATGTACTCAGAGATGGTCAAGAAAAAGTAATGATGGCAACCGGAAATGATGAAAATACTCCAATTATTGAAAATCTTTTCAAAGAAATTGGAATGATTTCTGATTCAGTTGTTGCACCTTTCTCAAATTCAAAAGGATTTATGATGGGAGATTCTAGTGCTTCTATGCTTTTGGAAGATGAAGATTATGCAAAAGCTCGTGGTGCAAAAATCTATGCTCATGCTTTAGGATTTGGTAATGGTAGAAAAAATGTAAAATACGGAAAATTAGCAGGTTCAGATGAAGGTCTTGAAAAAGCAATTTTAGATGCATTAAAAGATGCAAATGTAAAACCGGAAGAAATAGATGCAATTTTTGGATTTGCAAACGGAAATTCTGTTGTAGATTCAATTGAAACAAAAGTTTATTCAAGCATTTTCGATAAAATTCCTGTTGTAGAAATTAAGGAACGTGTTGGAGAAGGTCGTGCTGGTACTGCAGCATTGCAAGCCGCTCATGCAGTTTTAATGCTTAGTGGAGAAATTGCTGAAGATGAAGCGTATATAATTTCTGGTGGAAAAGTTGAAAAATCTAAAGTAGAAAGTAAAAATCTAAAGAAGGTTTTAATCACTTCATTTGCTGTTGGTGGTTCGTATACAGCAGTTGTTTTAGGAAAATAAGGATTTTATATGAAAGTAGCAATTGTTACAGGTTCTTCAAAAGGAATTGGAAAAGCATGTGCTATTCGTCTTGCAAAAGATGGTTACACAGTTGTTGTAAATTATAGTCATTCAGATAAAGAAGCTGAAGACACTTTAGCAAAAATCAAATCTGAAGGTGGAGATGGAATCATCTATAAAGCAGATGTTTCTGATTTGACACAAGTAAAAACTATGATGCGTGATGTTTACAAACAATTTGGACAAATTGATGTTCTTGTAAATAACGCAGGAATTGTTAGAGATGAATATCTTCTTATGTTAAATCCTGACACATTGGATAAATGTTTAGATTTAAACGTAAAAGGTTATATTTATTGTGCTCAACAAGCAGTTTTAAAAATGTTTAAACAAAAACATGGTGTAATTATTAATATGTCTTCAGTTAGCAGTAAATTTGCTCTTCCAGGACAGAGTGTTTACAGTGCTACAAAAGGAGCGGTAAATTCTCTTACGCAAACACTAGCAAAAGAACTGTCTGGATATGGAATTCGAGTAAATGCTGTGGCTCCAGGATTTATTGCTACAGAAATGATAGAAGCTATTCCAGAAGAAACTCGTGCAGAATATTTAAAATCAATTCCTATGAAAAGATTTGGAACTGCAGAAGATGTTGCTAATGTTGTAAGTGCTCTTTGCTCAGAAGAATTCTCTTATTTGACAGGACAAACTTTAGTTTTGGACGGAGGTCTTTCATTATGATGACAATTTACGACATCAATAAAAAAATTGCTCAACGTCCTCCTTTTCAAATGATTGAACGCGTTACAGAAATTGTACCAAATCAAAGTGCAACTGGAATAAAAAACGTATGTATTAATGAACCATATTTTATGGGACATTTTCCAGATACTCCAATCATGCCAGGCGTTTTGATTATCGAAAGTTGTGCACAATTGTGTTCTATTGTAATCGAAAAAGATGAAAACGCTTTAGATGATAATTTGTATGTTTTATTAAAAGTTGATGGATTTAAATTCGTAAAACCTGTTATTCCGGGTGATCAACTTGTAATAAGCGTAAATAAAACTCGTGATGGTGGTTCACTTGTTTACTTTGACGCAACTGTTAAAGTAGATGGAAAAACTTTTGCAAAAGGAAGTCTTGTTTTTACTACTGTTCCAAAAGAAACTGTCGGTAAACGAGATTAGATTTTTAAAATGGCAGAAAAAATTTTAGTTTTAAATGGAAGCCCTAGAAAAGAAAAAAGTGGAACTCTTTTTTTGACGAAGGCATTTGTTTCTGGAATTGAATCTACTGGAAAATTTGAAACAGAATTTTTAAATATCGCAGATATAAAAATCATTCCGTGTAAAGGTTGTCTAACTTGTTGGAAAACCGCAAGTCACGGCGAATGTGTTATAAAAAACGATGATGTTCCAAATGTTAGAGCAAAAATTGAAGATGCAAAGTATGTCGTTGTGAGTATGCCTCTTTATTATTACGGAATGCCGGGACAAGTAAAAATTCTTTTAGACAGACTTTTAGGAATGTCAAATGAATGTCGTGGACAACCAATCAGAGAAAAATACGAAAACGGAGAGCCTTTACACGGAGAAAGAAATCCTAAACCAAATAGAAAATTTGCTTTGATTTCCGGTTGTGCTTGGGAAGAAACAGACATAACTTTTAAGCCTCTTTTTACAGAGTTAGATTATATTTTTGGAAAAAATCGTTATGGACGGGCAGTTTGTCCTCAACTTGACTCATTGATTGCTTTAGGCGGTCGAAGATTAGGCATTTACGAAAAGAATTATCAAGAAGCTGGTGTTGAATTTACTCAAAATGGATTTCTTTCTGAGGAAACTCAAAAAAAACTTTCAAAACCTGCTTTTTCACCAATAGTTTATCAACAACTTTTAGATGCAAAGTGGGATAACTAAGGAGAAGTGATAAAATGGCAGAAAAAAATCAAAAAAAAGAAAATGCGCTTTTTGTTTTTCTTAGGCATATTTTTACCTTAATCTGCTGTTTTTTGCTTAGAATTTATGTTTACATAGTATATAAGCCAAAAGCTTTATATGTAGACAAAAGTATACAATCTAACAAATTTTCTAAACCTACAGTTATAATTGCAAATCATACTTCATATTGGGATCCTCCGTTTATGCTTTCAATTATTCGTGGGAAACATACGATTGTAGTTGCAAAAGATTGGTTTGAAAAGAAAAGTATAAAATGGATGCTTTTAGGAATTGATGCGATTCCTTGTGATAGATTTTCTATGGATACAGATTGGATTATGTATGCAAAAAATGCAATTAAAAGCGGAAAATCTGTAATAATTTTTCCGGAAGGAAAAACTCGAAAAGATGGACAATTAAACGAATTTAAATCAGGATTTGCTTTTTTAGCAAAATATACAAAAGTTCCAATTGTTAGCATTGGATTGACAGGAAGTTACAAAGTAGGGAAGAGAACAAATTATGTTGTAGGGCTTCCTCAAAATGTAAAACGAAATCAAGGAATTCCTTCTTCGCAAGATTTGGCTCAACAAAGTGAAAATTTCAAAAATGAAGTTGCTTTGTATAAAAAATGTGCAATCGAAGGTAAGATTAGTGACGAAATCAAACTGTTAAGTCAAAACAAAGGAACTGAAACTGTTTAAAATACGGTTTTTGATGGAGAAAACTCTATGAAATGTGGAATAGTTTTTGAAGGCGGTTCACGCAAGGGAATGTTTACCGCTGGAATTGTAGACGTTTTATTAGAAGAAAATATAAAATTTCAATATGCAAGCGGCGTTTCGGCTGGTGCTCATGCTGCAATGAATTATGTCTCTCAACAAAAAGGCAGATTAAAAAATGTTTTAGTACCAAGTAGAATTCGTAAAAATAAAAAAGCACATAATATTCGTGATGGAATTTATAAAGAATATCACATCATGAATTTTGAATATGCTTATGACGAAAATGACCCTTTTGATTTTAAAACTTTTTTTAATTCTGATATAGAATGTGAATTTGGAACAACTTGTGCAGAGACCGGAAAACCAACTTTTTTTAGCGAAAAGAGTGATGAATCAAAACTCTTACAATATGCAGCGGCTTCTTGTTCATTGCCTATGCTTTTTCCGGTTGTAGAAATTGACGGAAAACACTATGCAGATGGATGTATTACAGATTCTGTTCCTTTTGATAGAGCGTTTGAGCAGGGTTGTGATAAAGTTGTGATAATTTCAACTAAAAAAGCAGGAATTGCTCCTCATGATTTTGGAAAAATTAAATTTATTTTATCATCAATGTTTAGCAAAAAATTTCCTAATTTATACGAAGCGTTATTGAATCGTTATGTTGTGTACGAAAAACAATTAGAACAAGCAGAAGAATTAGAAAAAGAAGGAAAAGTTTTGATAATTCGGCCAGACACAATGTGTTGTAGTACGTTTGAAACAAAACCTCAAAAACTGAAAGAAGGCTATGAGCACGGAATCGAAGTTGCCCATCGCGAATTAGAAAAAATCAAAAACTTTATAAAAGATTAAAAATGCTATTTTTTTCGGTGGCAGTATCTTTTGTCAACAAGCATTGTTAAACACTCTAAAAGGAATAAGAAAGTGTATTTAACAATGCAAGGTTATGAAGAGAAGAGTTTATTTAAAGGTTATTGGTAGACAGAAGATATATTATAAAAAGCAACTTGAATTGAACAAATAACGAATAGCATTTCGCAAATTAGTTTTTTTATTTTAATTTTGTTGTTCTAATTTTGCTTTGAACGAGATTTTTCTCGGTGTTGGAATGCCTTCAAATTTTACGACAAAAAATTTTTTGATTTCATCGATTTCTAAGATTTCGCCATTTCCAAAAACTGAGTGATTTATTTTGTCGCCTATTTTTAATTTTTTTGCATTTTCGGCTTCTTCAATTGTTTTTTCATTTTGAGCAATGTATTTTTCTGTGCTTCTGATAAGTTCTTCATCGGGTGTTTTTGGAAACTCAAGCAAATCTTTTTTTATATCTAAAATAAAACGCGACGGATAAAGCGGACTTCCATTAAGATTAATTCCTTCTCGTTCTGAAATAAAAAGTTTTTCCTTTGCTCGTGTGATTGCAACAAAACAAAGTCTGCGTTCTTCTTCCATTTCAGCTTCGGATTTAATTTTACGAGAAGGAAAAATACCTTCGTTCATTCCACAAAGAAAAACGTTCTCGAATTCCAAACCTTTTGAAGCATGAACTGTCATGAGTTTTACTTTGTTTGGTTTTTCAACTTTATCAAGATTTGAAAAAAGTGCAACGTGTGAAAGATAATGTTCAAGAGTTGCTTCTTCTCCACAGTTTACTTCGTATTCGAAAATCGACTGCTTTAATTCTGCAAGATTATCAAGGCGTTCCTGACTTCCTTCGGTTCGCAATGCTTTTTCGTAGCCAGAACCGTCTATGATTTTTGAGATGAGTTCTGAAATCTGCATATTTTTGTAATTTTTTGAATAATACTCGACAAGTTTTATAAAATTGTTTGCCTTTGTTCCTTTGAAAATTTCGTTTTCTTGATTTTTTAAAAGAGAGTCATAAAGTGAGCAATTATTTTTTTCGGCAAAATTTTTGAGAAATTCAATTCGACGTTCGCCTAAATTCCGTTTTGGAACATTGCGAACTCGTAAAAACGACAAATCATCTTTGTAACAAATCATTCTTAAATACGAAAGTGCATCTTTTATTTCTGCACGGTCATAAAACTGAACACCACTGTAAATTGTGTACGGAATTTTTTGTTTATTTAGTTCGTCTTCGATTGTGCGAGTTACATAATGTGCCCGATATAAAATGCAAATATCACTGAGTGTTGTTTTGTTATTCTGAACTTGCTTCAAAATTTCGCTGCAAATCCATTTTGCCTCGTCGTCGATATTTTGTGAAAAATAACAAATTGGTTTTTGATTTGCATCGTCATTGCAAGTAGCGGAACATCGAAGGAAGTTTTCGTCATTTACAGAAGAGATTGCCTCACCTTCCCTACATTCCGTTTTGCAATGCTGTTCGTTTTTGATTCGAGATGACGTGTTTTTCATCGGAATTAAATCTTTTTTAATTCGCATTTTGTTTTTTGAAATCAGAGAATTTGCGACGGCAAGAATTTCTGGCGTTGAACGATAATTTTCCATCATCATTATTGTTTTTGTGCCGGGAAATTCTTTGTCAAAATCTAGAAGATATTTTACGTTTGCTCCACGCCAAGTGTAAATCGTCTGGTCTGGGTCGCCAACAACAAAAAGATTTTTATGATAACCGCACAGAACTTTCATCAGTTCGTATTGAATAAAATCGATGTCCTGAAATTCGTCAATCATAATGTATTCAAGACGATTTTGCCATTTTTCGCGAATTTCTTTGTTTTTTTGAAAAATGTAAAGCGTGAATTTCAGCAAATCGTTGTAGTCGAGGGCAAAACATTTTTTTTCTTGATAAAGATAACCGTAAAAAATTATATCGCGTGCATTTTTTGCAGAAAGATATTTTTGATGAAGAACTTCGAGAGACATTGTAATCATATCTTTGTAATAGTCAGGGCGATTGAAGATTTTTTCCATTTCAATCATATCGCGGGCTTGTCCAAAAGTCATATCACGAAGTGTCAAATTTCGTTCATCATAAATAATTTGCAACATCTGATTTATGTCGCTGTTGTCGAGAATGAGAAAACTTTTTGGATATTGAATAGAGTTACTTTCTTCTTGCAAAACCGAAACGCAAAATCCGTGGAATGTGTTTATAAACCCAGTGTCGTTATCGCCAGTTAAATTGTGAATTCTTGCACGCATTTCGGCAGCACTTTTATTAGTGAATGTTACGCACAAAATATTTTCGGGTAAGATTCCAAGTTCGTTTACAAGATAAGCAAAACGAGTAGACAATGCTCGAGTCTTTCCAGAACCGGCCCCTGCAATTACGCGAACAAAACCTTCGGTTGTGGTAACCGCTTTTTTTTGAGATTCGTTTAAGTTTTCAAGAAGATTATTCATCAAATTTACAATTCCCTTACTTTTTCATCTTAAATATTCAGTTTCAAGTTCTAGTCATTGAACCTTCTTCTCATTTTCCATTTACCTATTTGCTTTTTACACCATGCTCTTTCAAATCACTACCATTATTTGAATCATTTAAAATTAATGATTGGAAATTATTCATTGCACGTACAAATTTTAGTTTTGAAGTTTCATTTCTATCAAAATCAATTTCTAAAGAAAAATCTATTTGTTTTTGTAAACGCTCATCAATTTTCATAGAAATAATTTATCACAAATTGTGATTTTTGTAACAAATTGTACTGAATTGGGCGAATATTGTTGCATATTTAAATTTTGTACTATATTTTTGGTATAAATACATTCCGCGAGCTTTCCGATTATTTAGGAGAAATTAAACTTGAAGATTTAGAAAAATATTTTCCAAGAGAAGAAATAAAAACTAATTTGTAAATTTACAGATTTATTTTTCTTTATTTCTTTATTTTTTATTTATATAAAAATCTAAATTTCAAAAAACACAGTCATTTCCGTGCGGTGGTTGAGGCTTTCGAAATCTTCAGATTGAGGAAGTCGAAATCAATACGGGAATCCTTCAATACAGATTGTCGGGTCAAGTCCGATAATGACAAAAAAGTAACCATTGCGATATTTGCGTAGCATTTACAAAATAAAGTGATTTAAAAACTCGAGGTTTTGGCTAAATTATATTTCCTTTTTTAATATTTTCTTGAATTATTTTTTCTGTTAATTCAAAAAGTTTTTGAGAACCTTTCTTTGTGCCTCCTTGCCTACCGTAAATTTGTTTGCTCGTTACGTTATGTTCTTTCCAATCATCACCATTGTTTGAATTATTTAAAATTAATGGTTGCAGATTATCCATCGCACGTGCAAATTTTGCTTCCGGAGTTTCATTTTTTTCAAATTCTTCAAAAATCATCATCAAATTTTCTTTTTGGTCTTCTGGTAAAATCGAAAAAATTCTCTCTTTTGCAGCATCTTCCCTAGCCTTTTGTGTTTTTTTTGCATTTTCATCATAAGCATAAGTATCACCAGCATCAATTTCTACAATATCGTGGATTAAACACATAATCATAACTTTTGCAATATCAATTTTTTCGTTGGAATATTCTTGTAAAATATAAGCCATCACTGCCATGTGCCAGGCATGTTCTGCATCATTTTCTCTTCTTCCATGATTTGAAAGATGAGTTTGGCGGAAAATATTTTTTTCTTTATCAATTTCTAAAGAAAAATCTATTTGTTTTTGTAAACGTTCATCTATTTTCATAAAAGTAATCTACCACAAATTGTGATTTTTGTAACAAAATTGTAGACAGAAAAACAAGAAATTTAGATTTGCAAATCAAAACTAGTAAAATATGCATTTTAAAAGATTTCCATACCAAGTGAGTTTACTGAAGAAGTGACAGTTCCGTGTGTCGCTACAAATTATTATAGAAATTTATCATCATTTTGTATAAACTATAAAAACTTTGGAGCAATTTTGGAGAATAAAATGATTGAAATTTTACCTCAGACAGATAAAGAACCTTTAAATACAATTGGATTTTGTGCCGGAGTTTGCTGGAATTCACCCGTAGATGATAAAGAAAAAAACATTAAACGTGCAAAAAATTGTATTTCTTCTGGACATTTGCGTGTTGCTGAATATCCGGATATGTTTTGCATTATAGAAGGCTATTCTGCTCGTTGCATTCGAGAATTGTACACTCATATTATTGGAACAACTCGTCTTCAAAGTTCAACGCGTTATGTTGATGCAAAAAATATGGATATTGAAAACGAATTTTACGCTCCTTTTGAAGATGAAGCAAAAGAAGTTTATAAAAAAGGACTTCAAAATATAATGCAAACTTATCAATCTTTAGAAGAATTAGGTGCTCCAAAAGAAGATGCTGCAAATATTTTACCTTTAGGAATGTCTACAAAAATTGTATGGAAAATGAATTTACGCGGATTGATTCATTTTATGAATATGCGTTTATGTTCTCGTGCTTACAAAGAAATTCGTGCACTTTCAAATGAATTAAAACAAAAACTAAAATCTTATTCACCAGAATGGGAATGGATTTGTGATAATCTTTTAGTTCCAAAATGTGATGCTATTGGTTATTGTGATGAAGCGAAATGTTGTGGAAGAAAAATCACAAAACAAATGATGGAACAAGCGGTTTCAGAATGGAAAGAAAATCACAAACTCAATAAATAAATTTAATTTTTCTTGTAAAGCATGCAAGGTCTTCCGCCGGTGCAATAATTTATATCTTCGGTTAATTGTTTTTGCTTTACAAGATAGTTCATATAATGGCGGACTGTAACTATAGAAATTCCAAGTTTTTCCGCAATCATATCTCCGCTTTGCCAACCGGAATTTTCATCAAAATAAGTCAAAATCAATTTTAAAGTTTTTTCTTGTATTCCTTTGGGATAATTTTTTTCTTTTGTTTTTGTCGTATTTGAAATTATACTGTCTATAGAACTTTGATCTAAAACAGTCTTTTGCTTTAACGTTTCCACTTTTGTAGAAAATTTTTCCAACGCAATCTGAAAACGTTCATACGCAAACGGTTTTATAAGATAATCAATTACGCCAAGATGCATTGTTTCTTCCAAAGTTTGCGCATCATTTGCAGCAGTAACCATAATAATTTCGGAATTTATTTTTTTTCTTCGTATTAATTTTAAAGTTTCAAGACCGTCCATATTTGGCATATAAACATCCATCACAATCAAATCGACTTTATTATTTTCAAGGAAAGCTAACGCTTCTTCTCCGTTTTTGCACGAACCCACAACAGTAAAATTTTTATTTTTGCAGACATATTGTTCATTTATCATTGCAACCATCGGGTCATCTTCAACGATTAAAACTTTATAATCCATCAAATCCTCACAAAATTAACGCTTTTCCAAAGTTACCATAAAACAAGAACCGTTTCCAACTTGCGATTCCACAGAAATTGTTCCTCCAAGGCTTTCTATCAACTGCTTTGTATGATAAAGTCCCACTCCACGACCAGTTCCTTTTGTAGAAAATCCGTTCTCAAAAATTCTTGATTTCACTTCATCAGAAATTCCAAGTCCCGTATCTTTTACAGTTATTAAAAGTTTTCCTGTTGTTGTAAAAACACCAAAAGTCAGTTCCCGCACTCTGTCAAAGGAAGATGAATTCATTGCATCTAAAGCGTTATCAATTAAATTTCCGGTGATTGTAACTAACGCTTCGGAAGGAACTTCTATATCTTTTGAATTAAAACAAATATCATCCTGTAAAATAAACTTTACATTACATTCGGATGCACGTGCAATTTTTCCAATCAGCAAAGCCGCGAAAGAAGGATTTTCTATGCAATTCATAACTTTGCTAACCGTTTCCCTCTGAATAATAGAAATATTTTCAATATAAGAAATTGCTTTTTCATATTCACCGATTTCTATTAAACCAAGAATTACATGCAATTTATTTGTAAAATCATGATTATTTGCCCGCATAGAATCTACTAAAAATTTTGTTCCTTCAAAATCTTCTGTAAATTCTATAAATTCCGCTTTTATTCTTTTAAAAAGATATGCACAAATTAAAAGTTCAATAATTATTGCAACAAAAATAACAATCACGAACATCCAAACGGTTTTTATTGTTACAGACATAATTGAAGTTCGCAGCCTGATTGTCATAATAAATCCTGAATAAGCGCCGTTTTCATCATAAATTGCAGAATAAGTTCTTCGTTGCGGACCAGACGGACCGTTATCACTTTCTGTGTAAAAACCTTGTGGATGATTTTCAAAATTCGGAATTGTTCCATCATATTCTTTATTTATTAAAAAATGATTTGTATGATAAATTCGATTATTATTTTTATCTACAATAGAAATAACATCAACGTCCGGAAGATCTTTTACAATTGAATCCATATATTTTCGCAAATCATCTTTGGAAAAATCTTTTGTAAAATTGTAAAGTCGCGTTATTAGTTCCGATGTATCTTGAAGATTTTGATTAAACAGTTTGTCATTTGATTTTATGTTTATAAACGCTCCGCCGACAGTCAAAAAAACTGTTACCGCAATAATTAAAATTAATTGAGTTTTTTGAATTTCTTTTCGTAAAAAATGTAACTTTCCCCTATTTGTCTTAGCAGATTTTGAATTATTTTCCATTAGATAAATATATCACATAAAAAAAATAATATACCTTTTGAAAGTAAAAAAAATTTTTTATAAGGAATTTACTTTTTAATCTTTCAAAAAATTGTTTCCATTTTTTTTTGCACTATGATGTAATCACAAAATAAAAAAAGTGATTCGTATGGAGGAATCTAAAAAATGGAATTTGCACATCTTTTTGAAGCATTAATGTTGGTTTGTTTTGGTTTTTCTTGGCCTTTAAATGTAATTAAAGCATATAAAGCAAGAACCGCAAAAGGAACAAGTCTTGGATTTATCATTTTGATTATAACAGGATATGTTGCTGGAATTACGGCAAAAATTATCAATCAACAATTTAATTATGTTCTTGCAGTATATTTTATCAACCTTGCAATTGTTATGTGTAATATTTTTATTTATATAAGAAATAAATCTTTAGATAGAAAAGCAAAAAATGAAAATATTTTGAGAATGGATAGTCTTAAAATTGGAAATATTGAGGAGGATGCTATGAATTTAAATTATTCTAATTCTTTGGATGAAATTATTAACAAAACAAATGACAGTATTGAAAAAACAAATTCTGTTATTTTGATGGGCGGCGAATTTGACAAAAAGATTCCTGTTAATGAACTTGCAAAATCGTTCGATTTTAATTTTGACATTTACAACAAAAGCAATGCAGACCTTTGTGTTGAAAATTCCACAAAATACTTTAAAGAAAATATTGCATCACTTTATCCTGAAGGAATTTTAATTCACTTAGGAAAAAATGATGTAAAATCATTCACCGAAGATAATTCTAGATTTGATAATGCTTATCTTAACCTTATCAACGAAATCAAACAAACTAATAAAAATTGTAGAATTGCACTTATTTCTGTAAACAATTCTGATAAAGACAAAAATATTTCTGCAATGAATGCTCATATAAAAGCAATTGCAGAAAGTGCAAAAGCAACATTTGTAAACCTGGAAAGCGTAAAACTTTGGAATCCAAACGCAACAAAAGCTGCTACAGAATTCGCTTATTCAATGGGATTAAGAATCAGAAAACCATTAAAAGATGTTGCAGATATTCTCTACAG
>CAZIQK010000045.1:0-18356 GCA_964541735.1 uncultured Treponema sp. | reverse complement strand
AGCGACCCAAAGTTTTTCCATTGCAAAAACTTTGGGGAACGCCCAAATAAAAATTAATTTCTGCTTAATTTTCTATAAACTGTTCTTTTTGGAACGCCGGCTTCTTCTCCAAATTGTTTGAGTTTCCATTCTGCGTATTCAGACCAATTTCCTTCAAAAAAGCGGACTTCGGAATTATTTTCAAAAGCTAAAATGTGAGTGCAAATTCGGTCTAAAAACCATCTGTCATGGCTTACGACTAGAGCACAACCTGCAAAATCTTCTAATGCTTCTTCCAATGCACGAACGGTTTGCACATCTAAATCGTTTGTCGGTTCATCAAAAAGTAAAACGTTTCCGCTTTCTTTTAGCATCATTCCAAGATTTAGACGATTTCGTTCTCCGCCAGAAAGTACGCTGACTTTTTTGTTTTGGTCGGGACCTCCAAAATTAAACCATCCACAATAAGCGTGTGCATTTACTTCTCGAACACCACCTTCTAAAGGACGACCTTTTTCATCAACTGCACCAAGTTTTACTAAATCTCCGCCATCGCCAAGAGTTTCGTAAACTGTTTTATTTTCGTCAAGTCCGCTTCGCATTTGGTCTACGTAAACTAATTTTACAGTTTGACCAATTTTTATTGTACCGGAATCGGGTTTTTCGCCGCCTTCTATACCGGCTGCATCTACAATCATCTTAAAAAGAGTTGTTTTTCCGGCTCCGTTTGGACCGACGATTCCGACAATTGCACCAGCCGGAATGTGAACATTTAGATTTTCAAATAAAAGTTTATCTCCAAAAGATTTAGAAAGATTTTCAAAATCTATAACTTGGTTTCCAAGACGCGGGCCTGCTGGAATGGAAATTTGAGTATCTTTTAGTTGGCGTTTGCTTTCTTGAGCAATAAGTTCGTTGTAGCGAGTGATGTGTTCTTTGTGTTTTGCTTGGCGACCTTTTACACCCATGTGAATCCAATCCAATTCGCGTTGAATTTCTTTTTGGCGTGCAGATTCATTTTTGCTTTCAAGAGCAAGTCGTGCATTTTTTTGTTCAAGCCAACTTGTATAATTTCCTTTAAAAGGATAACCTTCTCCGCGGTCAAGTTCCAAAATCCAACCGGCAACTTCATCCAAAAAGTAGCGGTCGTGAGTGATTGCAATTACAGTTCCCGGATAATCGTGAAGATGTTTTTCAAGCCAAGCAACAGTTTCTGCGTCAAGATGGTTTGTAGGTTCATCTAAAAGTAAAATATCTGGTTTTTGAAGAAGAAGTCTACATAATGCAACACGACGTCGTTCTCCACCAGAAAGAACATCTACAATTTGGTCAGAAGGAGGACAACGAAGTGCATCCATTGCAAGTTCCAAATTATTATCAAGATTCCAAGCGTCTAAAGCGTCAAGTTTTTCTTGAACTTCGCCTTGACGAGCACAAAGTTTATCAAAATCGGCATCTGGATTTCCAAATTCTTCGTTGATTTTATCAAATTCGGCAATCAAATCGGTGATTGGTTTTACGCCTTCTTTTACAACTTCAATTACAGTTTTTCCTTCTTCCAAGTAAGGTTCCTGCTCCAAATATCCAATTGTGTAGCCAGGAGCAAGCGAAGTTTCGCCGGTGTAATCTTTATCAATTCCGGCAAGAATCTTGAAAAGTGAAGATTTTCCAGCTCCGTTTGCACCGATAACACCAATTTTTGCTCCGTAATAATAAGAAATACTTATATCTTTTAGAACAACTTTTGTTCCGTATGCTCTTCCAACTCTGTCCATTGTGTAAATGATTTTTTTGTCGTCGAATGTTTTTGCCATAAAAATTCCTTAAGGAAAATAGATTTTATATTAAGCATATAAGAAAAAGTGATAATTTTCTATACAATAAAGGTAAAAATAAGAATTTGGGCGTGCCCATTCGCTTACGCTCAGGTCAGGCTTTGCAGGGTTTCGGCTTCGCCTACATTACTCGCTACGCTCGCAACGCACTTTGTGCGCCCTTCCAATCCTTCACGCAATTTGTAATAAAAGTATTTTTCCAGAGCCGAAGTGTCTCGCATCGTAAGAAAAGCAATTTTCTGATGCAAACTTCGTCAGTCCTAATTATATCATTTTTTTTATATGATTTTTAAGGACAGAAATCTTAAACATCACCAGGTTTGAAAAATCTTTTATTGAAAAACGCATAGAAAAGCGTTAACATTCTTTTGGAGAATATAATGATTAGTTTTGAAAGTGATTATATTGAAGGTGCTCATCCTAAAATTCTTGATGCACTTGTAAGAACAAATTTTGAACAACTTTCCGGTTACGGACATGATGAATATTGTGAAAGTGCTATTGAAAAAATAAAAGTCGTTTGTGGTTCGCGTGATATAAAGGTTCATTTTATTTCCGGAGGAACTCAAACAAATCAAATTGTAATAGATTCAATGCTGAATCAGTTTGCAGGTGTTGTAGCTGCAAACACTGGACATATTTCAATTCACGAAGCGGGAGCAATAGAATATACCGGTCATAAAGTTCTTACAATTCCTTCCCATAATGGAAAAATTTTTGCAAAAGAACTTGAAGAATTTGTTTCTAATTTTTATGCAGACGAAAATTATGAACACATGGTTTTTCCGGGAATGACATATATTTCCTATCCTACAGAATACGGAACTCTTTACAAAAACAATGAACTTATAGAAATCTACAATGTTTGCAAAAAATACAAAATGCCACTTTTTATAGATGGTGCTCGTTTAGGTTATGCTCTTACAAGTGATAAATGTGATTTAACTTTAAAAGACCTTATAAAACTTTGTGATGTTTTTTACATCGGCGGAACAAAATGTGGTGCACTTTGTGGTGAAGCTGTTATCTTTACAAAAAATAATGAACCTTTGCATTTTGAAAATCTTATAAAAAAACATGGTGCTCTTTTGGCAAAAGGTCGCTTAATGGGTATTCAATTTGATACACTCTTTACAGATAATCTTTATTTTGAAATATGTAAAAATGCAATTACTTGTGCGAACCGATTAAAAGAAATCCTTTTACAAAAAGGTTATAAATTTTTATTTGATTCTCCTACAAATCAGCAATTTGTGATTTTAGAAAACGAAAAGATGAAAGAGCTTTCTAAAAAAGTAAAATTTTCATTTTGGGAAAAATATGATGATAATCATACTGTTGTAAGATTTGCAACAAGTTGGGCAACAAAAATGGAAAATGTAGAAAAATTAAATGAATTAATGTAGAAAGTTTTGTGATGTTTTAAAATGCAGTAGATAACGGAATAGCGGCGAAGTTCATTGAACAACCGAAGTCGAAGACCAGAGTGATTCAAATCATCTGCTATGCAATAAGAAATGCAAGTAGAATTTTCTGTGTACCAAATATTTTACAAAAAATCCCCTACTAAATTGCAGACAAACAACGTTTTCAAATAATGAGAATTTTTATATAATAAAAATATGCGTAAAACTAAAATTATTTGTACTATTGGACCTGCGAGCGATTCAAAAAATGTTTTAATTGAGATGTGTAAAGCCGGAATGAACGTTGCACGCTTGAATTTTTCGCATGGAACACACGAAGAACACTTAAAAAAAATCAATTTGCTAAAAGAAGTTCGTAATGAACTAAAAATTCCACTTGCAATTATGCTAGATACAAAAGGTCCGGAATTTAGGATTGGAACTTTCAAAAATCATAAAATTCTTTTGAACGAAGGAGACACTTTTACTTTTACAACTGATGAAATTGAGGGTGATGAGTCTTGTGTTTCTGTAAGCTACAAAGGTTTTTCCGATGACTTAAAAATTGGTGATAAAATTCTTGTGAATAACGGACTTGTTGTTTTTGAAGTTATGGATGTTCAAAATCATAACGTAATTACGCAAGTAAAAACTGGTGGCGTGCTTTCTGACAAAAAAAGTATGAATTTTCCGGGAAAGGTTTTAAGTCAGGCATTTTTAAGCGAACAAGATAAAAGTGATTTACTTTTTGGAATTGAGCAAGATGTTGACTTTGTTGCTGCATCTTTTGTTTCTACAAAAAAAGATGCTCAAGATATGCGTGACTTTTTAAATTCAAACGGCGGAAAAGATATTGATATTATTGCAAAAATAGAAAATCAGGCTGGTGTAGAAAATATAGAAGAAATTTCTTCCGTTGTTGATGGAATTATGGTTGCTCGTGGTGATTTGGGAGTAGAAATTCCGTTTATGGAAGTTCCTGTTGTTCAAAAAGAGATTGAACAAAAATGCCGCTTACTTGGAAAACGCGTAATTATCGCGACCGAAATGCTTGAGTCAATGATTACAAATATTCGTCCTACGCGTGCAGAAATTTCTGATGTTGCAAATGCTGTTTACGATGGTGCGTCTGCAATTATGCTTTCCGGCGAAAGTGCTGCTGGAAAATATCCTGTAGAAGCGGTAAAAACAATGTCGGAAGTTGCTGAATATACAGAAAACCATATTGATTACAAAAAACGCTTTCGCGACACAGATTTTATAAATCGTAATGTTCTGGATGCGATTTCTCACTCAACTTGTCAAATGGCGATTGAAGTTGGAGCAAAATGCATCGTTGTAAATTCTTTGAGTGGACTTACCGCAAGAATGGTTAGTCGATTTCGTGCTCCGGTTCAAATTATTGGTTCTACAACTTCAGAAAAAGTTTACAGAAAACTTGCACTTTCTTGGGGCGTAATTCCAATTTTGTGTGAGACTTATGATTCTTTGGAAGTTTTGTTTTTTTATGCAATTCAGCACGCCGTAAAAATCTTAAATCTTAAAATTGGTGATAAGATTGTTTTGACTGGCGGACGAATTGACGCAAAAAGTGGCAATACAAATATGATAAAAGTTGAAACCGTAAAAAAAATTTATAAATAATGTGAATGTATTGAGTGAAAAGACGAAGCAATATTGCATATTGTAAAAGATTGCTTCGAATTAAAATTCTTTCAATGACACTGTCTTCCACAAAATCTGCAGAAAACCATGAATATTGTTAAAAAAAAAGGGTGTCCAATAAGTTAAAAACATAGCGGTCATTGAGGTTCTCGAAATGAACTTGCTCAACCACCGGTTTTCATTCTTATTGGACATTCCCTTTTTTATGCAAGATAAAAACTAGTTGAAGAGAGGAGAAGCAATAGTATCATCAAATTCTGCAGGAATTGGATTTCCTTCAAGATCAGCTAAATACCAATTACCTTTCATCATTTGTCCTTTGTAAACATTTGCATAGAATCCAATTTTCTTATCTAAGTTTTTATCTGATTCTGCTCCAGTAATTTCAGTAGAAATATTAACTGTTTTTGGTCCAATTTCAGTTAATTCAGCATCTTTAGCTACAAGGTCTGCACAGTCTTTGCCCTCAGCATTATACCAAGTAATAGCATAAGAACCATCTTCATTTGCTACAATTTTTATAGCAACTTCCATGTTATTGTTTGTTGCATTTCGTTTGTAATCGGTATAAGTGCTGATTTTTTTTATTTCTATTTCTGAAGCTCCAGATTCTGCATTAACTTTTGCACCTAAATTTTCATCATCAAATTGCTCTTCTGAAATATCTGTGAATTTAGAAAGATAAGTTCTTAACTTTCCGTTATCATTTCGAATTCCTACAAGATAAAAATCATACAATGTATTCTCATCTTCATCTTTTTTTTCTTCAAGACCAAAAACAAAGCCCATAACTCCAGGATTTGTAGAATTTTCTGTCAATTCATTTAATGAAATTTTTGCAAACATTCCTTTATGGGCCGTTCTTAATAAACGCATTCCACGAGCATCACTTGTTCCTTCTGTATTATCAAAATCAACGGAGCCAGTTGCATTAGCTTTTGTTTTCTCATCAAAAGCTTCTGAATATTTAATATCCACTGTACCAAGTTGTTGTGGACATCCCGTAAATCCAACTACAAGTGCAACCGCAACTGCACTACCTAAAAGAACCTTTGAAAGTTTCATTTTTAATCTCCTTAATTCTGCTCTTTTTGTTTAATTTAGAATTTATACTTTTTTATTTTGAAAATTTGTTTTAAAGCAGAATTCTAATTGCATTGTAAAATAATGTTTTTTTTTATGCAATAAGAATGAAAAAAGTTTTTGGAGTTTTAGGGGTCTGTCCCTGTCCTTGCTAAAAATGTATTTCGTATTTTAAACCTATTTAACAAGAACTCAGTTTTGCAACACAAAACTAACAAAATATGTATTTTTGTATCGAATTGGGCTACGCAAAATCTAGTTATAATTTATAATCCTAATAATCTGTGGTTTTTATAAACAATTTGCGAAAAATTGTGTAATTTGAGGGAAGTTTTTTAACGTTTTTTTGTATTGTGAGATTTTAAAATGAGTTCGTAGTCTTAATTTTTAAAAATCCTTTAAATAATCTTTTAAAAATGGATAGGATTTTATAATTTCTTCTTTTGGGAAGGTTTGATGAAGAATACTAAAATCGCAATTTTTTACATTTTTAGATAATGCAAAAAAATCATCTTTTTGTTTTTCGATGTTTTTCAGTTTTAAAAGTTCATCAACATTTTTTATTTTTACGCCAGGAATTTTTAAACCTTCCGGACAAAGTGTAAAATTTTCAATTTCGGGATTTGCTGCAATTTTCGCTTCAAACCACCATTCAAACATTTTCATTCTTGAATCTGTAAGAACCGGTTTTTCAAAATAATTTTTTCCAATTTGTGCATTTGCACTAAAGAGGGAAGAAATATTTAATTTTTCGTTAGATAGGATTTTATCCGAAACTTTTAAAAAATTTTGTTCTGCGGAACTTCCCTTTATGTGAGTTTGTTTTTCTGGAAACGATAAATCTAAGCCAGCAAAATAAATTTGTTTTGAACCGCAATATTTTGCAAAATTCCAAGCAGAAGAAGCAACCGAACCGCCTGTCCCTAAATCACCAAGTTTGAGATTTAGCTTTTTTTCAAAAAATTGCCCAATTGGAAATTGAGAATGACACAAAATAGTCTTTTTACAACAAAATCTAAACACACTCGGATAAACTGAAATTTCTGTGATTAAAATGCTTTTTGGTGATTTTAATGCTGCAATATGTTTGTAAGCCCAAAATTGTGGATCTAAAATAATTATAAAATCAGGTTCTATATTATTTTTTAAAAGAGAAAAAAGTGCAGTTTCAACACAAATTAAAATCATCTTCTTTTGTAATTCTTTAAGATGAGGAATTATTTTTTCTAAAGAAGGTCCTGCCCCTAAAATTAAAAATGGTAGATTAGTTTTATTTTCAAAATCATTTATAAAATTGCATTTTTTTAGTTCGTAAAGATTTTTTTTTGAGTTTTTGCACCAAAGTTTTCCGAATTTTTTTAGCGTAGCATCATTAATTTTGTTTTTTTGAATATTTCTATCAATAAGAGTTTTTAATGAGTCAAAATAATTTTGTGCATGAACTTCAAAAGGTTTTATATCGAAAAAAAAGCAATCACTTACGCCAACTTTTCCGATGTTGATTTCGTTTTGATTTTCTAAAAGTACTAAAACTTCTTGCGGAGAACAAGATAAAGCAATAATAAAATTTTCAACTTCAAAAACTTCTCTCCAATCTAAAATGCAAAGTGATGCAAAAAAATGCAGTAAATCAGGTTCTACAATCACGAGTTTTTTTATTTTTTTGTAAGTTTTTGCCCACTCAACAAGATGATAACCAAGTCCGAATCCAAAAAAAACGGTTGTCGAATTTTCTAAAATGCCTTTTTGATTTACGCTTGTCGCCGCTTCTCTAGTTGGATTATATGATGAGTGAAGCAAAATTCCGTTTTCGTTTGCAGTAATTTCTCCATTTTTTGCAGTTTTTATTTGCCAAATTTGAGAGAGAGTGATTTCGTCATTGCGTTCTGCCGGCGAAGTAATCTCATTTTGTGTAGAATTTTCAAAAGATTTTATTTGCTCTTTATAAAGTTCTGCAAGTTTTGGAAATCTTTTATAAAATAATTGAATATTTTTATTCCAAGTTGAGTTCAATTATCATATTCTCCGAAATTGGTGTGCCTGTTTCTGGATTTTGGCTGACAACCCATCCACTTCCGTTGATATTAAATTTTATATCACTACGTTCTTCGATTAATGGTAAAAGTTCGCGCTTTGATTTTCCTATAAAATTCGGAACTGTATTTTTTATTGTGATTGGTGATGAATTTTGAATTGTAATTTTTCCATTGTGTTCAAAAGAATCTGCATCACCACGACTAATTCCTAAATAATCAATAATTACATCCGCAGATTCGGCAATTACCGGAGCAACAATTCTTCCTGCGTACGTTTCTCCTTTTGCTTTTTCTACGACGATATAAAGAATGATTTGTGGATTTTCTATAGGAAAAATTGCCATACAATTAGAAAGAAAATCAGTTTCGCTATATCCACCGTTTTCTTTATCTGCCATTTGTGCAGTTCCGGTTTTTACTCCTATAGAAATATCATTTAAATTTGCTCGACTTCCGGTTCCACTTGTTGCTGTTGTTTCCATACAACTTAAAATATATTCGGATGTTTTTTTTGAAAAAACTCTGTCTTTGTAAGTTGTTTCGTGTTCGTAATAAATTGAACCATCACTATTTGTAATTTGCTTTATGACAGAAAGTTGAATTGGAACTCCTCCGTTTGCAATAGCAGTTGTCGCTTGAACCATTTGCAATGCAGAAACCGAAATTTCTTGTCCGATTGCGATTGTCGGTTTTGAACGAGCGGACCAAAGACGACTAGTTGTGTCTTTTACAGAACCAGTTGTTTCTCCAGGTAGTTCAACATCAGTTTTTTCGCCAAAACCTAAAAGCCTAATTCGAGAAATAAAATCATCTTCGTCAATTCTGTCAGAAATTTGGCAAAGAACATCATTACAAGAAAATCTTAATCCGTCGCGAGGCGTACACCAAGCGTGATGTTCCAAACATTTTATGCGGACAGTTTCTCCATTTGTCTTTTTTTCGTAAATTCCATCACAGAGAAAACTTTCGTTTGGAGAAATTAAATTTTCATCATAAGCAATTCCAACTGTAAAAATCTTAAAAACAGAACCGGGTTCGTAAGCGTACATTGCAGGACGATCGACTCGACTTTCTTGTGATGATGATGAATATTCGTTTAAATCTGCGGACGGAAGACTTATATATGAAAGAATTTCTCCGTTTTTTGCATCAGCGGCAATAAGCATCATGCTTTCTGCTTCTGTTTGTTTGATTGTTTTGTATGCAATTTGTTCAAGTTTATATTGAAGATTTGCATCGATTGTGAGATAAACATTTTTTCCGCGAATTGGTTCTGTTGAATTTTCAGTTTGATTAAATTCTGGTTGTAAAATATCTTGTTGAGAAAATTCGATTCCAGCTAATCCTTTTCCGTCATTACCCATAAAACCAATTAATTGAGACGCCAATGCGTTATTTGGATAATTTCTTCCGGGAATTTTTTCATAACTTACAAAATTAAAATTATTTTCATCTGTGATTTTTTTGATATTTTGGTAAGTCGTTTCGTTTATTTTTTTCTTTATGTAAACAAAAGGTTTTGAAGTGTTTAGAGTTGTTAAAATATCACTTTCTGTTAAATCTAAAACAGATGAAACTTTTTTTGCAAAATTTTCCTTTAATTTTTGATTATCTTTTATGTTTTTTACAGAAACTCCAACATGATAAAAATTTGTTTGAACAGCCAAAGGCGAACCTAATCTGTCTACAATGGAGCCGCGCTCAATAGGAGGATTTTTTTTTGCAATTGGAGTAACTGGAGAAAACGCAATTTTTGCGTAAGTGATTGTTAAAGCAACTACAAAAATTATACACGCAACAAAAAAAACAATAATTCTTTTAGTTTTAAAAAAATCATTCATAAAGTGTTTTTTAATATACATCGTCTTAGTTAAAAAATCTATAAGGGAAAATGGAATAGTCCTAGAAATCAGTTTTTGAAAAAAAATTGCTCACTTTTTGTCATTTAACTATGATTAATCAAAGGTGCAAAAATACAAAAATCAATAATTTTCATAAAGTAACCGATACAACGTGTCGTACACGGCAATCATGATTAAAATTACATAAAAGACTAATGACGAATATCTTTTCAAAACTGATTTTCCGTGATTTTCATTTACCGAAATAAAAATAAAAACTAAACTACACTATTAAAAAACCGAAAATTGATATTATGGAAATAATAAGTTTTGTTCAAGATAAACCACGTTCAAAAAAACTAAATTTTTTGCACTTTGAAGAAAGACGTTCTCAAAAATCATCTTCAATTAGTTTTTCAAATTTTAATACAGAACTAAAATCTTTTGGTGCTCAAAAAGTTCGCCCAAAATTTTCTGCTAAAAGTATTTTTGTAGAAACAGGAAGAACAATTTCTCTTGTAGAAAATTATTTTTCGTTGAATTCAAAAAAAATCTTACTTTCATTTTTAATTTTTATTACAAGTTCAATTTTGATTGCAGGAAGTGCATTTTTTATAAATTTCAAAAATAATTATACGGGAAGTATAAATCTTCCAATAGAAGATTCTCTTGATATAGAAGCTTTAAATAAATTAATGTCAGATTTTGCAATGGAAGGAAAAGTTGATTATGATGAAAGTGGAAATCTTTTAGATGCAATCAAAACAAATGTAAGTTATACAAAACCTGTTTCTTATCAAACTTATAAAGTACAAAAAGGTGATACAATCAGTGGAATTACAAAAAAATTTGGACTTTCTAATATTTCAACTTTAATTTCTGTAAATGATATTGGAAATGTAAGACAGTTAGCGAGCGGACAAAAATTAAAAATTCCTTCAATCGACGGAATTATTTATACAATAAAAAAAGGTGATTCTTTAGATTCAATCGTAAAAAATTATAACGTAAAATTGGAAACTTTAATTGATGTAAATGAACTTGAATCTGAAGTTTTAGTTTCCGGTGAACAACTTTTTATTCCCGGTGCGGCAATGGACTCAAAATCATTAAAAGAAGCAATGGGTGAACTTTTTATTTTACCAATAAAAGCAAAATTTAGATGGACTTCTCCTTATGGTTCAAGAATTGATCCGATTGCAAATGTAAAATCTTTTCATACGGGGACAGATATGGCTTGTCCTACAGGAACTCCAATTTATGCAAGTATGAGCGGAACAATTTCTGCAACCGGAGTAAATCGTGTTTATGGAAATTATGTCATCATAGAACATGGAAATGGTTATCAAACATTGTATGCACACATGTCAAAAATTATTGCAAAAAAAGGGCAGTGGGTTAGTCAAGGAACAAGAATTGGACTTGTAGGTTCAACAGGATATTCAACTGGTCCACATTTACATTTTACAGTTTATAAAAATGGAAAGATGATAAATCCAATGTCGGTTTTGAATAGATAAAAATCACAATGATTAATAGTAAATTGAGGTAAAAAATGAGTAAAATTTGTTCTGGTTGCGGAAAATTAATTAATCAAAATTATTATTATTGTCCTTGGTGTGGATATTCTTTAATTTGTGATGAAAGTTCTGAATCGTTAAACTTAAAATATGAAGAATACAAACAAAAAAAATTAAATCACAAATTAAATCAAATTGAAAAAATGGGTGAACAACTTGACAGTTTGGAAAAAGAACTTTCTGTTTTAGTTTTAAGTTCGGAGATGCATAAATGAGAAAATTTTTTTTTATTTTTTTGATATTTTTTATTTTTAATCCAATTTTTGCAAAAATCACTTTTGAAAATCCTTATATCAACAAAAATGATGAAGTTTTGTTTAGTGTAAAACAGAGTAGTATGATGGGGACAGACCCCTATAAAACTCTTTTTTACTTAAAATTAAAAGATGCAAATCCAGAAAAAAATCCTACTCCAATAACAGTTTATCCTGAACAAATGGAACTTTTAGAAAACGGAACTGTTTTACAAATTAGAAATCGTTATGGAATTGCACAATATTCGACTTTGAGTCAAAAATTAAAATGGTCTTCGATGCAAGATGATATTTCTTTAACTTCTCTAAAAGCAATACCTTATTCTGTAAGCCCAGATGGAAAATATATCATCAAAATAGAAAAGAAAGGAATTTGCACAGGAACTTTGATTTTACAAAATGTTTCAACAAAAAAATCAGTTGTAATTTGTGATTCTGTGATTAATTCTTACAACGAAATTCCTGTAAAGTGGGCACCGGATAGTTCTATTTTTTTATACGAAAATGATGGATTTATTCAATTTTGTAATCCCGATGCAATTTTACGGGGCGTAGAAATTGATGAAAAATACAGAAAAATTGGAAAAGGCACAATAAATTCAATTTGTTGGACGTCATCAAAATATCTTTCTTACATTGACGATTGCATTTTATACAAAATAAATTCAAAAGAACTTTATACTTTAGGTTTATATTCTAGAATTATTGGACAAGGAACTGCGGTTGGAAGATTGCCTTTTCAATTTAATCCTCATTCAGACACTTTTAGTACAAATGATGATGTAAGTGCGATTTTTGTTATTCAAAATGAAAAACTTTTTACATATCTGCGAACTAGAAATCAAACTTTAGGTTATATGGATGTTGTTTTTTCGCGTCCTTACACCGACGAAAGTGCATCTTTATCTAATTCTTATGTTTTTTGGACATCTTCTAATGAGCCTGTTTTGTGGCAAGAAAAAATACCTTACGATGGAAGTTCCACCCGAGCAGATATTTTCAAATTGGGAAAAGATTCTACCGCGATAGAAATTATTTCTAATACAAAACCGGTTTTATCACCCGACAGAAATAAAATTGCAGTTTTTAATGATTTTTCAATCAGCATTTATGATGTAAATTCTTTAGAACGAATTTCTGATTTATATGGAGAAGGGGTTGTAAGTGCAGTTTGGGCAAGCAAAAATTTAATTTACGTTGGTGGAGAAAAAACTATAAAAAAATGGAGTTTAGTTTCAAACTCAACAGAAATAATCACTTTGTCTAGTGCTGAAGAATATTTTTGGAGTGATGATGAAAAATCTATTGTAGCAAAAGTAAGTGATGATTTATACAATCAATATAGTTTTGAAAATGGAACTTGGAAAACTCAAGTATCAAAACCAATTTCAGAACCATCAACACAAAATAATAGATATAGAGTTTTTATAAATCCAACATCAAATCGATATTTTGAAAACACTTTATATGTAAGATTTCTTTCTAAAAAAGCTACAACAAAAGCTGTTTTTGCTAAAAGTGTAGAAAAAAATAATTCTTCAAAAAAAGTCGCTTTGGTTTTTGATGCTTATAGCAATACTGACGGGCTTCCAAAAATCCTTTCAGTCTTGAAAAAATATAATCTTCCAGCGACTTTTTGCGTAAACGGCGAATATGTAAGAAGATTTCCTTTAGAAACTAATCAGATTGTAAAAAATGGTTATAATTGTGCTTCAATGTTTTTTACAACGACAAATCTTGCAGATGATTCTTTTATAATTGATGAAGATTTTATTCGGCACGGTCTTGCAAGAAACGAAGATGAATTCTATGCGGTAACAAAAAAAGAGTTGATGCTTTATTGGCACGCTCCTTTTTACGAAGCAAGTCCTGAAATTATAAATTATGCAAAAAAAGCAGGTTATTCGTACATAAAATCTTATCACTCTGTAAATGATGGCGAACCTGATAGCGATTTAGAACCGGAAGTTTTAATTCAAAAATATTTTGATGATTTATCCAAAACAAATGGCGGAATAATTCCTATTTGTGTGGGGTATTCTTACAACAAAAAAAATGAACCTTTGTATGATTATTTAGATTTATTAATTTGTGCTTTATTAGATAATGGATTTGAATTTGTTCTGTTGGAAGAAGTAGAGTAGGGGTCTGTCCCCTCGTGATATGAAGAAGCCGAGTAGGGGTCTGTCCCCACGTGATATGAAGAAGTAGAGTAGGGGTCTGTCCCCTTGTGATACGATTTTTTTGAAAATGACTTTATTTTGTAAAAAAATATCATTTCGAGCACAGCGAAGCAATCTCATTAAAAAGATTGCTTCAGATTAAAATCCTCATAATGTCTGATAGAGAAATTTTCTAAAATCCCGCAAATAAAATGCTGTCTTTATGTACTTGATTTTTCTTTTTAATAACAAGATATTTATATATTGAGGTATAAAATGAAAAAGAATTTATCTGTTATTATTGCAACACTTATGTTGGCTGGATCGGTTTTTGCAATCGATTTTTCTGTAGATGGAAATTTTGCTATTCCATTAGATTTTGCTAAAACTGAAACAAAATCAGAAAATACTGTTTGGGGTGTTAAAACAACTTATAATCGAACTACAAATTATCAAGAAGTTGGCTTTGGTGGTGATGTTGGAATTAAAGCAATGCTTACAAAGAATTTTGGTTTAAAACTTGATTTAGGTCTTTATTTCCCAAATTCACAATCTTGGAAAACAACAACAGTTTCTACTGTAAATAAAAATTCTAATACAACAAACTCTGACGGAAAATATGTTTATTCAGATATGTATGATTCTTTCACATCTTTTAATTTATTTGTTGGACCTGCAATCCGTCTTTCAAATAAAAAATCTTATGCAATTTGTGTAACTCCAGGTTTTAGCTTTGATTGGAGAACTGCAAAAGTTACAAGTGGAGAAACAACAACAACTAACAAAACTACAGTTTTAGGTTTTGGTGCAGAATTTGATGCAAGATATAATATTACAAAAAATATTTATTTAAATGCAGCTTGTCCTATTATTTATCAATTTAAAGAAATTAATAGCAATAATGATGAAACAAAAATTAATGCACTTTATGTTGTTCCAAAAATTGGAGTTGGATATAGATTCTAATTAAGAAATTAATAAAGTACTGTTAAAAAAAATCCCTCTGATTACACAGAGTAACACGTGTCAAAATGCGTTATTTTTCTGTGTAGAGAGAAATCTTTTTAGAAAGAATGAACCACAGTTTTAGAATTAAAAGATTGAAAAATCTCATAATTTTAAAAGTCTGTGGTTATTTTTTTTTGTTTGTGAGGGGACAGACCTATGTGAACTAAAAATGTATTTTCCAATTTTTAGTGTCATTTGTTCACTACCGCATTTTATTTTGTAAAATTTGCATTTATGTATTCATGGGGCTCTCGGAATGTATGAGATTGCTGTTTGTCTTACGTAGCCCCTAATCTAATTAATTTTTCACTTTTCATAACTTCGGTATTTTTCTATAATCTTTGTAAATATTTTTTTTGTGAGGAAATTTTATGTCTTTAGATAAAATGCGCAACATCGGAATTATGGCGCACATAGATGCAGGAAAAACTACAACAACAGAACGAATCCTTTATTATACGGGAAAAATTCATAAAATCGGCGAAATTGATGATGGACAAGCGACTATGGATTGGATGCAGCAAGAACAAGAGCGAGGAATTACAATCTGTTCTGCTGCGACTACAACTTATTGGAAGAATTATCAAATAAATATCATAGACACTCCGGGGCACGTTGATTTTACTGCAGAAGTTGAACGTTCTTTACGTGTTTTAGACGGCGCCGTTGCTGTAATTTGTGCTGTAGATGGTGTTCAACCGCAAACAGAAACAGTATGGAAGCAAGCAGATGATTTTAATGTTCCTCGAATTTGTTTTATGAACAAGATGGACAGAATCGGAGCTGATTTTTTTGGTTCAATGCAAGATGTTCACGAAAAATTTGGTATAGAATGTCTAGCGTTACAAATTCCTATTGGTGAAGGTGCTGATTTTGAAGGTGTAATTGATTTATTAAAAATGAAAGAACTTCGTTGGTCAGAAGATGATGAAGGTGAAACAATTATTGAATCTGAAATCGATTCAAGCCGAATAGAAATTGCAAACGAATGGCGAGAAAAACTTGTAGATATGGTTGCCGGTTCTGATGATGAACTAATGGAACTTTATCTTGACGGAAAAGAAATTTCTTTAGAACAATTAAAAAATGCAATTCGGAAAGGTACAATAAATCGTACTTTTGTTCCTTTTTTAATGGGAAGTGCAAGACATAATCAAGGAGTTCAACCTTTAATCGACGCAATTGTTGAATATCTTCCTTGCCCAACAGATGTTCCTTCTGCAAAAGGTCATAAAATTCATAAAGATGAAATTACTGATGTTGAAGTTCCATGCGACGCAACAAAAATGCCTTTAGGTTTGGTTTTTAAAATTCAGTATGATAGAGAAATGGGACCTTTATGTTATGTGCGAATGTATTCTGGAAAAATTCAAGCGGGAACACAAATTTTTAATATCAACAAAAAGAAGCGTGAACGTGTAAATAGAATTTTACGTATGCATGCAGATAAATCAGAAGCAATGGATTCTATTTTAGCTGGAGATATTGCTGTTTTTGTAGGTTTAAAACTTGCTCAAACAGGAGATACAATCGGTACAGAAGCGTTTTCAGTTCTTCTTGAAGAGCCAAAATTCCCTCAACCTGTAATTTCTGTTGCTTTAGAACCAGAAAGTATGAGTGAGAAAGACAAGATGATGGATACTTTAGGCATTTTAAGTCGCGAAGATCCAACTTTTACTTTTCATGAAGATTCAGAAACCGGACAACTCATCATTTCTGGAATGGGAGAACTTCATCTTGATGTTCTTGTTACTCGTATGAAAGATGATTTTGGCGTAAAATGCAATGTTGGTGCTCCTCAAGTTACTTATAGAGAATCTGTTGCCGGTTCAGCAGAAGCAAGTGAAAGATTTGAAAAAAATCTTGGTGGAAAAGAAAATATTGCTGGTCTTACAATTTCTGTAGAAAGACGAGAACAAGGAAGTGGAAATTCTTATGAAGTTGTTTGTAAGCATAATGATATTCCTGAAGAAATTATGAATTCAATCGAAAGTGGATTAAAATCATCTTTGGATTCTGGAATAAAATATGGTTATCCTTGTACAGATGTTGGAATTAAAGTTACAAAAATTGATTATGATGAATTAACAGCAACATCTTTTGCATTTGAAGCTTGTGCTGCCCAAGTTTTTGATAAAGCTTGTAATGCTGCTAATCCTGTAATTTTGGAACCTGTTATGAATGTTGATATTTCTTGTCCAAAAGAATTTGTTGGACCTGCATCTAGCCAACTTTCTCAAAGAGGTGGAAATATTATGGGACAAGATTCAAAATCTTCTGGAGAAATTATTCATGCTCAAGCTCCAATGGCAAATATGTTCGGATTTACAACAAATCTTCGTTCTGCAACTCAAGGAAGAGCTAGTTTTAGCATGGAATTTAGTCATTTTCAGTTAAAAGTTGGCGGACTTAATAACTTTTAAGATTTTTAGTTTTCTGATGTAGTTTTTAAGGAAAAATCCTTAATTGTATTATTCAGTTTTTGGATTTAACATGAATTATAATCAAAAAACGAGGTTTATTATGAAAAAAATCAAAGTTATTCTTTCGGTGCTAATGGTTTCTGCATTATTTACAAGTGTTTATGCTAAAGCAAAACAGCCCGTAAAACCAGTTTCTGTAAAATTTTCAGAAGCAACACAATGGGATAATCAAGCATCTATGCAAGATGGAGTTTACAATTCAGATGGAACTGTAACTTACACTTCTATGTTTAAATATGGTGGTGGTGGTTATGCCTTCAATATCGATGGAAAAGCAGGAGTCAACCTAAAAGATTATAATACAATTCTTGTTGAATTCGATTACGAAGTTACAGATGAATGGTCAAATTCTGCAAAATTCCCTAAATTTGGGATAAAAACTTGGGGACAAGGAAAAGATTTTTGGAGTGGAACAGGCCTTGCTTATCCAGATGGAGATGATTTAAGTGGAACTATAACTGTAGAAGTTGATATTTCTGCCTCTAGAGAAAAGGTTCTTAGAGTTGGAGTTGTTTCTAACGCTTGGAAATGGATAGATGAGGGCGGTTCTGAAGATGATAAAGTAAAAATCACAGTAAAAGAAATTACTTTCTTACCGTAAACTGTTATTGACACAAATCCCCGTATTTGATATATTAACTAATACATTCTGCGGGGGTGGTGGAATTGGTAGACACGCAAGCTTGAGGTGCTTGTGGCGTAAGTCGTGGCCGTTCAAGTCGGCTCCTCCGCACTTACAAAAAGGAGTTGAATTAAAGGACAACTCAATAAGGGATTTATAATCCTATAAAATATCGGCATAGTCGTAACAATCGGCTATGCCGTTTTTACATTAGTTGGGATATGTGCTTCGCCAATGAAGTTGAATATAATCTTTATTTTCTTTGTGTTCCTATCCCAAGGCTTCTTGTTTCCATATACATATACCTTCTCAATGAAGGTTCTAATGATTTCCGCATTTAGTTCTTTGTTACACCAGGATGCATGTTCTTTCAGATATGATGGTATTTTTTCTAAATTCATA
>CAZIQK010000044.1:0-18733 GCA_964541735.1 uncultured Treponema sp. | reverse complement strand
CATATAAATATTTCAAAAAATATCTATAAAAATTTATTTCTAAGTTTAAAACATAGTTTTATGCAGTATTCTTAGCAGATTTTTTTAAATTCTTTTTATGATTATGAAAAATAAATCTTTGAAAAATTTTATGATTTCCAATTTTGTCATTTTCAGAACTGTTCTTTTTATTTATATGTCCAATCGTTTTTTCAAGAACTTGATTTACATTTGTACTGTGAGTAAACAATTCTTCTATTTCAAAATCATTTTTTGAATCACAGATTTTTTTTTCAAAATTTAAGTTTGGTACAGCAACGTCCGCAACAAGATTTGCTTTTCCATCAAAAAAATTCATATTTTGTACGATAATTCCTCTTAAAATTGACGCTAAAATATTTCTCTGAATTCCCAAATTCTCCAATCTAAAAAAACTTCCGGCAACAGAATCTGTATGCAATGTCGTAATTACAAGATGCCCCGTAAGACTTGCTCGAATTGCAGTTTGACAACTTTCCTCATCACGAATTTCTCCCATCATAATCACATCTGGATCTTGGCGAAAAATATAAGGCAAAGTTTTTTGATACGAATTTTCATTGTTTTCTTCGATTTTAATTTGCGTTACTCCGGGAATTATGTATTCGGGAGAATTTTCAAGACTGATGATTTTTAAACTTTGATTAAATTTTTTTGCAATTTCCAAAAGGATTGCGGCTGATGTCGTTGATTTTCCAGAACCAGTTGGTCCGCAAATCACAATCAAACCGCTAGTACGAAAAATCATCGATTTTAATTGTGTAATTTGTAATAAATTAAAACCTAAAAATTGAAGCTGCAACGGAATTCGCGAAGTATCAAGAATTCTAAGAACAACAGATTCTTCACTAGAATTTAATCTTGCTGAAATCACAGACATTGTAGAAACTCTCACAAACAAAGGAGATTCATTACCGTAGGAAAAATGCCCTTCCTGACTCTTTCTTTTTTCAAAAACACTCATCCCACTAAGAAGTTTAATTCTCTGAATTAGTTCTCGACTTTTTTCAGTTTCGATTTCCAATTCTTTAACTAACCTCCCTGCAATACGAAATCTCACACAATCTGCTTCAATATGAATATCAGTAGCTCCTTGAGTTTTTGCCTCATTCAAAATACTATCAAGCAAAAGAACCGCTGCCACTTCGTTTTTTAAATCCTCAACACTTTTTGAATTTCCCTCAGCACTACAAGACTGATTTTCTTTTTCGTACAAAGTCGAAATACATTTTCTAAGTTGTTCTTTATCCCCTTTTTGAAAATTTATATTAGCCAATCGTCTGTATTCATCCGGACAAGATTTGATTTTCCTCGCAAAACTTAAATGATTGTCGAAGGCTTTTTTTAATCTTTCTTTCAAAACAGCATTGTTTGGATTTTCCATTAAAAATGTAATTGTCGCTCCATTTTGAGAAGCAACCGCAACTCCATTGTAAAGACAATAAGACGGAGTAAGTTTAAAAGCAAAATTATTCATAAAAATTCCTCACTTATAATATTGACAAAAATGTAGTGTTTTCGACAAAAATTCCGGAAAAATCTTTAAAAATATTTATAAAAATGTTAAGATTTTTTGTCAGTTTGACGTAATCATCTTTTGCTATGCAATTTAGCAAACTCTAGGAGGCGTTTTATGGACAGTGGGTCGAGTTATCCCTTATGTTTTTTAATTAAATTTTCACGTCTCAAGAGGTATTATTATGATTACATATTGGCAACAAATTGATGGTCAATTTACAAAAATAAAAAAAGATGAAATTGATACTAGAAGATCTGTTTGGATTGATGCACGAAATGTTACTCGTGATGAAGCTACAGAACTTCAAACTGAATATCAAATTGAACAAGATCACATTTTAGACATTTTGGACCCGGATGAACTTTCTCGTATGGAAGATGGTGAAGGTTACATTCTTACAATTGTTAGAGTTCCGGTTTATGATCCGCAAGCAGAAACTCCTTATTTTGCAGTTCCCGTTGGAATCATCATTAAAGGAAAAACAATTATTACACTTTGCTGGACAGATTGTGAAATTTTAAAAGATTTTGGAAACAATCGCGTAAAAAATGTGCGTCTTACAGATTTTCCATCGTTTATCGTTCAGATTATAAATCGGGCAAATTTAAATTTTTTGCGTTATTTAAAAGAAATAAATCGTCGTTCTACAAGTATTCAAAACGAAATGCGCCAAGAAATCGAAAATAAAGAAATTATGTTGATGTTAGGACTCGAAAAATCTTTGGTTTATTTTTCAACATCATTACGAAGCAACTCCCTTTTACTTCAAAAAATGAAAGTTACAAAACTTATTAATTTTGATGAAGAAGATATTGATTTTGTAGAAGGCGTTGCTATTGATAATCGGCAAGCAATTGAAATGGCTGACACTTATTCAAATATTATTTTTGGCGTTATGGACGCTTTTTCTTCCATAACTTCAAACAATCTAAACAGCGTAATGAAAAAACTTGCAATTATCAACCTTGTTATGATGGCACCAACATTTGTAACAAGTTTTTTTGGAATGAATTATAAATTGCCTTTTGATGATTTTCCCGGCTACATTCCGGTTTTATTTGCAAGTTTACTTTGTATTATTTCTATTATCATCAGTTGGGGACTTTTAAACATCAATAAAGGTAGCATAAATACTCGTAAATATGCAAAAAAAATCAATAAAAAACAAAGAGCAAAAATTAAAGCAGAAACAAGACGCCTAAAAAAACAAGAACGCAGACTAAAATAAAATTAGGAAACAAGAATTGCTATGATTGAGAGTTTGTAGAAATTATCAAAAAAATGTCATTTTGAGCAAATTGATTTCTTACATCGTAAAAAAATTACTCGCACGTATAGCAAATTCTAAATCCAAAAAAATTATAATATTCACTTGGATTATAAAAATATCGGTCACCAGCGTAGTAAAATGGCGTAAATCTAGAAATGCTTCCTCCGCGACTAACTCGTTCATATCCTGTTTCTGGACCATAAATATTATCTTCTAAATAGTCTGTGGCAAACCAATCCCAACAATATTCAATCACATTTCCACTCATATCATAAATGCCAGCAAAATTTGAATTTCCAGTTGATGGCTCTGAAACAGAATTCGGATCAAACGGAATTCCGGCTGTTCCAACAATTCTAGTTTGATTTGCATTTTCGCTCGTCCAAGCAAATAAAAGACTTTCTTCTTCATTTTCAGAAAGTTGTCCGCTAGCACAAGAACAACTTTGAAATCCTCTTTTTGTTCTTCGAGCGGCATATTCCCATTCAGATTCACAAGGAAGTCTATAACCATTTGCAGAAAAATCACATTCACACAAATCACAAATTGCTGTATTAGAAGAATCGCGTATGATTTCGCCTCTAAATGTATAACAAGGAGTTTTTCCGCTCAATTCACTTAAAGCATTACACCAAACAATCGCATCATACCAATTTATTGTCGTTACAGGTTGATTTTCATCATCTTCGGTAGGTTCCGCACCATATTTCCCAAAAGTTCCCGCTTGACCTAAATTTTCAAAATAATATCCGATTTTTTCTGCTTTTATCCGAATTTTATACCAAAGTTCATAAGTAGTTTCGTATTTATTGATTGCAAACGGTTTTAATTCACGTTTTACAGAATAAGATGCACCACCTTCGCCCAAATTAAAAACGAGTCCGGTTTTAAAAGTTACAAAACTAAGAGGATTAAAATCTGCAAAAATCAAGGCAGAAAACAACAAAAAAATCGTAATTAAAGTGATTTTTCTTTTCATTTTTAAGATTCCTAAATTTTTTCTAAAACCGCATCGGCATTCCAATTTCCATTATCATCTTTTTTTACAGTAAGCCAAGCATAAGTCCCGTTTTCGCCAACACTACCCGGATTTATTACAATTGTATTTCCGATTTTTTCTATTCCGGTTCCTTCGTGGATATGACCACAAATTACCGCTAAAGGTTGATTTTCTTTTATGTAATCTGTAAACATTTGACTTCCGGCATGAAGATTCTCGTTTACAGCATCAACTTTTTGAGCTTTTGGCGGATTATGAGAAATTAAAATCAAACTATTCCAAAGTGATTTATCTCCGATTTGTTCGATTGAAGTTTTCATGATGTCAAAATCAGAAAGAATTTCTTCTTCAGTACGTTCGAATTCGGTTTTTCCAGTGAATTTTGTACCACCACCGGCACCGCAAATTGCAATTCCTTCGTGAAAAACAAGTGATTTTTCTACACTTACATCTTGTTTTTCCATTTCTTCAAGAAAATCTTCATTATCACAATTTCCCAAAACTGCATAAATGGATTCGTGTTTTGAACAAAGTTTTTCTAACGCTGCTTTTCCAGTTTCTGGCTTAAAACATTCTGCGAAATCTCCGCCAAATAAAACACCATTCGCTTTAGCAAATTGTTCATCTAATTTGTCTAAAACTTTATTGTGAGCATGCAAATCACTTAAAACTAAAAATTTCATAATTAAACCTCCAAAATAAATGCCATTATCTTGCATAGACTTCTAGGTCAGATTTCGAGTTTACTAAAATTTGAAAAAAAATGTTACCCTAAACTTGATTCAATGTCTATTGACAAAAAATCGACATTACAGATTCCGAATAGAGTTCGGAAAGACACATTTTTCATAAAAATGTAAAAACTCGACATTTAACCTTTTAAAGATTTTCGAATGCTTTCTTCAATAAAGACATTTGTTCATCTGTTCCGATTGTAATTCTTACAAAATCTTCAATGCCTTTTGTATCAAAATGTCTAATCAAAAGTCCTTGTTTTTTGATTTTTTTGTAAATTTCGTCTCCGCTGAGTCCATCTTTTTTTGCAAAAAGAAAATTTGTTTCGCTTTTTATTACATAAAAACCTTTTTTAAGTAAGAAGTTATAAAAATCATCACGCGTTTTTGCAACTTTTTTAGAAGTTTCTACGTAATATGAAATATCATTACAAGCGGCAATTCCGGCAATTTGGGAAACCGCATCAATTGGAAAATGATTTACACTATTTTTTACAGTCGTAACTATATTTACAAGTTCGGGAGAAGAAACAATATAACCGAGTCGCTGCCCCGCTCCACATAAACTTTTAGAAAATGTCCGAACAATCACAAGATTTTTAAAATCTTTCAAAAGAGGAATACAAGACTCTCCGCCAAAATCGACGTACGCTTCATCAACAATAAAAATTTCATCTTTATCAGCTTTTAAAAGCATTTGGCGAACTTCATCACGAGTCAAACCAATTCCAGTTGGTGCATTCGGATTAGCAAAAATAATTCCGCTTTTATTTTTGTGAGCAAGTTCTATCATTTTTTGAGTATCAAGAGACCAATCATTTTTTAGAGGAACACTTTCCATTTGAATATCATAAAACCCTGCATAAACAGGATAAAACGAATACGTAAAGTGAGGAAGCACAAATTTTTTTGCAGAATCAAAAAAAGCATAAAAAACAAAAGATAAAACTTCATCACTTCCGTTTCCGCTATAAATCATTTCCGGTGTTATGGTAAAAGGGATTTTATCATTTTCAGAAGGAAAAACATTTTCGCCCTCAACTTTTGCACGACAAAGAACGCCACCTGTTTTGTTAAGCATGTTTGCAATCGCAGCATGAAGTTCAGTTGAATCCGGATCAGGATAAAGTCCTAATTTTTCAGGTTGATTTTTTACAAAATCGATTACCGCATCCGAAACTTTTTTGCTCGGCGGATAAGGATTTTCGTTCGCATTAAGTTTGATATAAGTTCGATCTTTCGGTTGCTCTCCAGGAACATAAGGATGCAAACCTTTCATACGATTAGAAGTTAACATATTTTTATATTATGATTTTATGATAAATTTTGCAATTATGAAAAAATCAGAGAAATGAAAGAATTTCTCGAGAATCACACAGAAATTAGAAATCATAAATAAAAATCTGTGGTTGATTTTCTCAGCTACAACGTAGTTTGTATTTTTTTTCTTAAAGACATTTTCAATAGGGGACAGACCTCTATATGATTTTTTAATATGAAGTTTTCTCGCTTCTAAAATTATATCAATAACATTCTCAAAGTAAACGAAACGAAGAAACTTATTTCCATAAATAAAAAGGATTACCAGAATTAAAATAATTTATAAATCCTAATAATCTGTAGTTTATTTCTTATTATGCATAAACTCTTTTATAAATCTAAAATCTACTTTATAATGAAAACATATATGGAAGTTGTATCAAACCTAAGTTCAATTCTAAAACATTACGCAAACAAACAAAAATCACCATTTATCGACTACAAAGAATTTAGTTCTTACGTAAAAAAATATGCAGAACATCACGTAGAAGAAGAAGCTGATTTAGTAAAATATTTAGGAGATTCATCTCAAGTAATTGCGAGCGAGTTTTTAGGGCTTTCAGAAAAACATATCGTAGGCATTGTCGATAGTAATGGAAAAAAAATCATCATTTGTATTCAATATCTTGCAAACTACTTTGCTAAAAAATACAAAGAAATGCTTACAAGCGAAACAGTTCCTTATCCAATACTGTCGGACTTACCAAAAAATTTTCCACTCAGTTTATTAGAAAAAAAACAAGCGTCAGATTACATAATCAAAAATTTAGACAAAAATCAAGAAAAATCTCAAACTTTGTATATTCTTGAATTTTCTTCAGAAATCCCTTCCCTTTTGATTCCTACGATTGTCCCAATAAAAGTTCTTCTAGAAACATCACAGCAAAAAATCAAAAGAATCTTAAAAAAAGAAGAATATCACGATTATTTTATAAAAAAATTACGAAGCACAAATCCTACAAAAGAACTTTCCATCAAAAGTTTTTTTACACATTTTATAGACACAACCGAAAATAATTTTATTGAATTTGATCAAGGTGATGATTATTATCTTTGGAATCAATTACTTTATTATATCCGTCAAGATTTTCAAAAAATTCAAGACAGAACAATTGAAGACATAAATATTTTGCAGGCAGTTCAAATCTCTGAAATTCATTCTACTTTTTTAAAGCAAAAATTTCAAAATCAGCAAAAAAAAGAAGATGCATTAAAAGAATTAGAAGAAAGCCTTGCAAAACCACCCTATTTTTATTCAATAAATCAAATCTTAAAATTTAAAGACAAAAATGGCAGACTTCTTTACGGAAATTATGATGAAAATGATTTAAAAGAATTTTTAACAAAAATGACTCAAGAAGGTCCAGCAAATGAGCTTCCACAACTTTTAATTTTTAAAGTTGAAAGCGGAACTCGTTATTATGTTTACAAAAAAAAGGTAATTCAAGTTGTAGTTCGCCTTTGTAACGAAGCAAATAGTTCTATCGGAAAAGCACTAGAAAATAAATGGTACGAAAGCCTTTTAAATTACAAAAAACTAAAAGAAATGACTGATAATGTCGCATTCGAAAAAGTTTTACACAAAATGGTAGAAAAATATTCTCCTGTTTTACATGCACTTCTGACTGCGAATTTTATGAATCTTCTAGCTCTCGAAAAAGACGACGATGAAAACATGGACGGATTTCATCTTTTTGTAAATCAACATCTTTTGCCATATCAAGACCTTTTAATGCTAAGAAATAATCAAATTTTAGCAAATGCAAAATATCGGCTTCCATTAATTTATTCAATTCCAATCATTTCTTGGATTATAAGTCTTTTCAATTCAAACCGAAAAAACAAAAAAAAGAAAATTATTGAACAAACACAAGAAGAAAATCAAACTGTACAAAAAGAGAATCAAACTGCACAAAAAACAAAAACAAAAGCAGAAATAATTTCTTCAAAAGCAAAAGATATTGTACAAGAAATGATTCCTGAAGGTTCAACTGTAGATCGCGAATTAGATTTCTTAGAAAAACAATGGAATAAACTCATTTCAAAAGAAGCTCGGCATAATCTTACAGAAGATGTAAATTCGCTTATTCACGATTACACAAGACGAGTTGCAAATACAATTTCCGCACAAACATTTTCAAAAGAACGAGTCGAAAACCTTGCAACGTCACTTGTAAGAACTCCAAATATGCAAAAAATCAAGGAAGAAAAAGCATTAACAGAATATGTAATTTTATATATGTTGCGTCTTCTTTCTAATAATCAAAATTATAAATAGTTGGGCGTGTGCCGCAACCTTCGTTTGCTTGCACCGGGCTTTTCGCACTTCCGCTTTCGCTTCATTCTAAAACGGCAGTTAATTTTTTTTGGAGCTGACGCATCTCGCGTCAGTATATAATCAATGCCGTTTTAGAACTGCTACGCCTATCTGACGACAGGCTAGCAGGTGCTACAATCCCTCACGCGTACAAGCGACGCAGGTGGGCAGAAGTTTCTAAAAATTCAAAAAAAAAATTCAAAAAATTTCATTTTTTTTCAAAATCTTTGCCGAAAATGCAAAAAAAAATCCATTATATATATGAGAGCGTTTTGCTCTTGCCGGCAAATATTTTTTATGAGGTTACTATTATGAATCAGTTGAATTCTTTGATTATCGAAGGGAATGTTGTAAAACAAGGTGAACTTTCAGAACCGATACAAGGTTTTAAAGTTTGTTCTTTTCCCGTTGCTGTAAACCGTTGGTACAAAAACAAAAATGGTGAGGGTGTTAGCGAAGTTTCGTATTTTGATGTTGAAACTTATGGAAAAATGGCTGAAGTATGTGCGAAACAAGCTTCAAAAGGTAGAGGAGTTCGCGTCGTTGGACGATTAAAACAAAATCGATGGAAAGATGAAAAAAAAGGCTTACTGTCAAAAGTTTTTGTTATTGCCGAACACGTTGAATATAAACCGATTTTTTCAGAAGAAAACAAAAAAAATGAAAATTCGAGTACTAAGAAAACTGCGAACGAGATACAATCCATCGATGTAGCTGAGGAAGAAACTGTATTCTAGTAGGAATTTACCGGTAGAAGATTTATCTTTTACCGGTTCTTTTTCCACTACGATTTTGGGCTGATTGTTTTAAAGAAGCTCTTTCGTTAGCAGCTCGATATTCTTCCATCTGCTTGGGCGAATAAAAGCCATCTTTCCAGTTAAATCGGGAAATCCCTTGTAATTGCTGCTCTTTTGACATTGATGTCATAATAGCTTTTATTTGCCCTCTTGTAATTTTTGTTTTTGAAAAATCAATCAAAAATTTAGAAAAACCAGATTGTTTTATAAAATTTAATTTATCAACAATAGAAAAAGGCTCTTCTGGCATAACAAAGGAACCATCGATTGAAGAAACGACTTTAAAAACTTTTTCTTCTTTGTCTTCAAAATAAGTAAAATCATAACTTTCCGGAAGCATAAAACGCATTCTAAAAAGCGAAGGATATGCAAATATTGGAAGTAAAACTCTGGAACGAACATTTGCATCGTAAGTTGCTTCCAAATTTTTTCTAGAATCTTCGTAAGGCATAACAAATGCACCAATGTTTTGATTTTCTAGCCAACTTACAGCCCATCTGTTAAATGTATAAAGATACGGACCTGCAATAAGATTTACTTTCTTGTTTTTTAACATTTGAATATGAGCAATGTTATTTACAACAAAATTAAAAAATCCATCTTTTATCAGAAAATCTAATTCTTGTTGCAATTTATCTTCCGTTGCGGCAGAACAGAACGAATCTAACGAAATATAAGTTTGTTTTTTAGAAAATGGAAGAACCGTTTTATGATTTAATAAGTCATAAGAAGTTTCAGAATTGTATTCAATAATAATTCTAACAGGATTAAAACCTTGAGCTGCAAAAACATCTGGAATTGACGAAACTTGAACGTAAATTCCTTCTGGAAAATAAGAAAGTTCTTTATTTTTTACCGGAGTTAAATCAAGAATCGGTAGAATTTCATCTTTTGGTTGTTTTCTATATTTTCCAATATCGCTAGGTAAAACATGCTGATAACGTTTGGAACCTGTTTTTATTTGCAAAAGATAAACTTCATCATCTACAGAAAATCCGGTTGGAACATCAATCCACCGCCTTGAAGAATTTTCTTCAATTTCTACAGAACGAATTTTATGGCTCACACGTCCAGAATCATCTTTTTTATGTAAACGGATTGAATCGCCTGGATCTGGTTCGTAACTTCCGCCTTTTAAATAAGACATTTGAATATTAAAATCTGCATTCGGATTATTTTCTTTAAATGCCAAAATTAATTCTTTTGGAGCAGGTTTTGTTCCGGCAATTTTTCCAAGATAGATGCCAGTTCCTCCCGCTTGATCTGGATTTAAAATTTTTGCACCAGCATTTTTTACGCCATCTTCATAATTCTTAAAATTATACCAATATGAAGTTTTACTTCTTGCAAAATCAGAAGAAAGCATCCTTTTTCCGGCAGCAATCGCACCTTTTTTATCTTCTTTGTAATGGTCAATAACATAACGATATGCAGAAACAACACTACCAACATATTCTGCACTTTTCATGCGACCTTCAATTTTAAAAGAATCAACACCAGCATCAATCAAATCTGGAATATAATCAATTAATTGCAAATCACAAGGCGAAAAATAATAACCTTGCTTTATTCCACCAGAAATTTCTGCAGTATAAAAACGTCTACACGCTTGAGTACACATTCCACGGTTGGCAGATTTGCCTCCAAGAAAACTCGAAAAAAGACAAAGTCCTGATTCGCTAACGCAAAGTGCTCCATGCACAAAAACTTCAAGTTCTGCACTAGTTTCGTTTTTTATCTTTCTTATTTCATCAAGTCCCAATTCACGAGCAAGAACAACTCTTTTAAATCCATCTTTTTGAAGTAAGCGAACTGCATTTGAACTTTCAACATTCATTTGAGTCGAAGCATGTAATTCCATATCAGGAAAAAACTCTTGGCACATTCGCATAATCGCAAAATCTTGAACGATTAAACCGTCAGGCCCCACTTCATGCAAATAAGAAAGAAATCGATATAAACGTTCTGTTTCTTTTTCTTCGCTAACAGTATTTACTGTAACATAAATTTTTTTATTTTTTTTGTGTAAACTTTCAACAGCCGCTTCAAACTGATTCCAAGCAAAATTAGATGTTCGAAGTCTTGCGTTAAAACTTTTTAAGCCTAAATAAACAGCATCGGCACCTTCGCCAATTGCCGCATCTAAAGATTCAATATTTCCTGCAGGAGCTAATAATTCAACCATAAAGTCCAATATAGCATAAATCGTAGTAAAAAAAAAGTCTTAGAAAGATTTTGTAATACATAAGATGACGGACTTACGCTCCAAACGTGATAGTTTCGATAGATGTTCAACCACCACGTTTTCCGCAACTTTCTGAAAGAAACTCGATAGTGAGCAATAACGAACATACTACACATTCTAGCAAGGACTCCACACAACTCACCTTTTTACTAAAAAGATGATTCGGAAATTTTCCAAAGTGCAGATGAATTTTTTACAGGATATTCAAAATCTTCGTTAGATTTTGCTTCCAATAAGATTTTTTCTACATCAGTTCGGGCAAAAACTTTTGTAGTTCCAACGCCAGAGCTTAAAAATGCACTTTCAATTCCGACATTTTCATAAATTTTAGAAAAATCTTCGTAAAGAGAATAATTTGTTTTTAAACAATCACTCCAAGATTCAGATTTTCCATCTGTATACATAAACGCATCACAAAGTTCGCCAGTAATAGAATTTTTTATTACAAGAATGTCTTTTTTATCGCCGATGCATTTTGTTGTAGAATTTACCCACAAGTCTCTATAATTTTCGCTTGTATATCGTGAAAATGCTAAAGACAAATCATCATTTTCTTCAGAAATACAACCATCTCCCCAAACACGAAGATGCAAAAAAAAGATTTCTCCTTGCTTTACTTCAACAGAAGGAAAATCATAACCTTTATCTTCGCCGTAAAAATCACTGCAAAATTTTAAACCAGAAAGATTTCCATCTGTTAATGCTAAAATTTTTACATATTCAAGTCGTCTTATATTTTTTGATTTATCATCATTTGTTTGAGAAGCCATTGCAGGATGAATTTCCGTAATTAAAAGTTTTGGAATTTTTGCATTGAAACCGCTAAAAGGCACACAAAAAGTTAAAGAATTTCCAATTTTATCTTCTACAACTCCATAAATCTCATATTTTTTTCCGATTTTTGTGTTCTCGTTCATTATGATTTTTGCATCTTTATTTCCGTTTTCAAATTCTACAATACATTCAAGACTTTCGTTTTTGTCGGTTGCGGATTTTAATGCAAAAGACAATTCTTCAGTTTGAGAAATTTCTGTACTATTCGAAATACCTTCTAAAAATGGAGAAACAACAAGATTTTTTAGACTCACTTCTTCCGAAAATCTTAAAACTACAGTTTTATCATCAACAACTTCAACTTCGTCTAATTGAGGAACCGTATAATTTCCGCCAATAATTTGAATTCCTTGAGATGTAACTTTGCAAGAAATTGGAAGAACCGAAAATAATGTGATTGCCGTAATAAAAAAAGTTTGACTAATCACAATAAAAATTCTTTTAAATAATTTTTTGTCCATATTTTCCCTCGTTTTTTTTGGATAATTTTTTACAAAAAAAAACACGTAAATCATTTTTATGACTCACGTGTTTTTTCAGGAGGATTTATCTATACTTAATATAGACAAAAAAGTTCATTTTTTACAAAAATTTTGAAAAATTTTTGATTTTTTTTTACAATTTTATTGCTTCAACCATATATCGAATTAAAACTCCAGAATCATCTTGAAGAGTTTTTTCTATTACAAAAATAAGATTTGATCCTGTTTTATCACTAAAAATTCGTTCAATTTTATAATCACTAACATTTTTTCGTTTTATGTTAGAATTGCCGACTTTTTTACTAAAAATTATATTTCCGTTGGCATCTTTTTTTTCAAGATTTATATAAAATGATGATTTTAAGTTTTTTCCACTTCCATAAACTGTTGGAATTAATTTTACATAAAATTTATCCGGATTTTCAATTTCAGAACCTTTAAAATCTGTAAAAACAATTTCATCAGTTCCTTTTTTGCTAGTATCATCCAAAATATAAAGTGTATGATCAGCATCTGAAGGAGTTGTTTTATAATCTTTTAAATAATAATAACTTTTTGCTTCCAAAGATTCATAAACATCTTTTCCGTTTTTATCACTTGTTACACTAGAAGGTTTTATAGAAAAAACACCGCCATCAACGTAATCATTTTTTTCAATATCAACTTGATAAATTTCTGCCCAACCTTGAAATTTTTTATCGATTTTTCCGTATTGTCCAAAAATGTAATATTTTCCATCATCTGTAAATCCTAAATCTACAAAAGATGCAACATCTCCGGCAAAAACGCTAAACATCATAAAAATTGTAAATATAAAAACTATAGATTTTTTCATTTTTCCTCCCAAGTACCGAAAAAATAAATTGTAATTGCTTCGCCATTTTGGATTTGCAATTTTAACGCATTTTATTTGCATTATACATTTTGATTTTCGGAATATTTTTAAAAGTCTTTACTATTATTTCAGTTCACGTTATCTTTAAAATATGACAATCAAAATAAGAAACAGATTTAATTTTGTTTTTTCGGGTATAACTTTAACAGTTTTATTATTAAATCTATCTCTTTTAATTTATAAATTCGTAACAAAAAGTTTTTCTTATCCAGATTTTTATTTTGAAAAACAAACATCAACGATTCTTCTCTTTAAGTATAATCCAACAATTGTGATAATCAGTATTTTCTTTTTGCTTTTGTATGCTTTAGGAACGAGCATTTATTTGCGTTTAGGATTTGAAAAAACTCAATCTTCAGAAATTGTATTTTTTTTGCTTTTTTTATTATCTTTTTTATTTGATTCTGCTCGTCTTTTGATTTTTCTTTTTTATAGTTCTGGTGCATATTCCAATTTTATTTTTATATTTGGAAACTGCGTTTTACTTTCTAGGATTCTAGCACCGCTTGCATTATTAAGTTTGATAATTTTTGTTTCTGAGCAAGAAAGACAAAACATTGAGCGAAATTTACTTTTACTCTTAGTAACATCAACTTTTTTTACAATGAGCATTCCTCTTGACACAGCAATTGTTTATCCAAATTTTGCTATTTTTTACAGTTTTTCAAAAGTGATTTTTACGGCATCAATAGTTTTCGCCGTTCTTGCAATTATAATTTCTTTTATCACTCAATTTCAAAATAATTCAAAGCAATTTACTACAATTGGATATGCAATGATTTGGTTAGGTTATCTTCTTATATTTAATTGCACAAATATCATAAGATTTATTTTAGGAAGTGGATTTTTAGTTTGCGGAACAATTTTTTATATAAATGCACTTCATAATCGTTATATGTGGGAAATATAATAAAAAACTGTGCCAGTAATTATTGGAATAATAAGATTATCAAAATCATTTAGAGGCAACATTTCTATAAACATTGCACAAGTTGCAATCACAAGTGAATAAAAACAATTTTTAGAATAACAAAAGCAAGAAACAAAAACCGCAAAAAAACAAGTAAGAGAACCGGCGACAGTTTTTCCATGGCAACCAGGAATTTGAATGCGTCCAAGCAATTTTCCACCAAGACTTGCAAGTCCGTCCCCAAATGAAAGACAAAAAATTCCAATTGTTGCACAATTAAGTGGCAAAAATAAAGATGCAATTAAAATTCCTAAAACTAAAGTTACAGGACCTAAAACGAATTTATCTTCATCACGTTTTCTAGCTGCAATTTCTGTGATTTTTCCAATAAAAAAAACAGGATGTCCGTGTAATCTTAAAATCTCGCAAATTGAATAAAAAACAACCGCAAAAATTAAAATAAATATTGTTGGCCAATACGCAAATTTTAGAAAAATAGGAACTAAAGAACTGCTAATATGAATTAATTTTCTAAAAATTTCCTTAAAAACGCTAATTAATTTTTGTCTTTTTAAGATGCCTTCTTCAATTTCTTGATTCATAAACTATCCTAAAATTTTGCTAGAATTTTTCTTTATCATCAATCGTTTTTTTAATATCAATATAAATTGCAGGTTCAAATTCAGGAATAGGATTATTGATATATTTTATATTTTGCTCCGCAAGATTGCTTCCACCAAGCCTTGTCATTGTAGTTTGATTTCGAGTTAAAGCGTCCCACTTACGAACAGATTGAGAAAATTGAACTGTCGCTTGTGCATTCAAATTACTATTTCCAGTTTTTTTAGCAAGTTTGTACAAAGTAACTCCGTAATTGTTTGAAGCTTTCATATAAGTATCAACAATATCAGAATCTTTTTCGTTTGCATGCTTTACAATTTCATCGTCAAGAATTTGCAAAAGTTGTTCATAATACCCTTGTGCAGCATAATCATCACCGCGTAAAGAAAGCGTATTTGCCATTGCTTGCATAAGATTCTTATCTTTAATGTTTCCATCGCCAGCTTTCATAAAAGAACCTAACGCTTCGGCATAATTATTTTTTTGATATTGAATATAGCCAATTTTGTAACGAATTGACGGAGTATCATTTTTAAGTTCTATAGAAGATTTATAATTTTGCAATGCTTCATCATAATCACCAGAAACAAAATATTTTAAATTTGCCAAATCTTCGTAAAGTTTTCCAATCTGCTGATTTCCTGTAAAACCAGAATTATCTCTTTGAGTTGTATAAAGCGAAATTCCTTGTGCAAGTTGTTCTTGTGCTTTTAAATATTCTGATGTTGAAATATAATGTTCGCCTAAAAGTCTATAAGAATCTATAAATTTATAAATATCACGTTTTTTGAGTAATGATGATGAATTAAATGCAGTTATTGCATTTTTTAGAGTTGGTTCAATTCCCAAATTTTCTGACGTTTGAATATAATAACAAGCTAAATTATATTGCGAAACTGGATTTTGAGGATTTGTTTTTACCGCATCTTGAAGAATTTTTCTTAATCCGCCAATTTGATAACGAAGTTCTTCATCACTTGGTGCAATTGGACCAAAAGATTTTTCTAAAAGATAACCGCCTAACTCGGTCCAATCTTCATTAGAAAGAGATTTTTCGCGATTTTCAAAACGAGCTTTACTCCCCAGAACTTGTCGCAGATTATCTGTACGAATAAAATATCTCATCATCCTTGATTCATACAAATCATTAGATTTATAAAGCTGAATTAAATTTGCATATTGTTCTCGAGCTAGATCAAGTTTTTCCGGAGTTTTTTCTGTTCCCCATTCTAAATAAATATCACCAAGTTTTAAAATTCCATCTTTGTCATTTATGTAATAATCAAGAATCTGCCTTTTTACGATTTCTTCGGCTTTTTCATAATTTGCAAGTTCATTCAATTCCATATCAGCATATTCAAGACCTGCCTGTTTGTCGTGATTAAAACAAATCAAAATATTTTCATACATTTTTTCGGCACGCTGATATTGTTTATGACTTTTGTAACCTCTAGCATATTTGAAAAACCATTTTTTATTGTATCGATATTCAATTGCTTGATTAAATTTTATTTCTGAACTTGGATACTCTTCTTGTTCGAGCAAAACGTAACCTTGTTTGTAATAATGATTTGCTCTAAGTGGACGATAAACATTATTTTGAACAAATTTAAAAATTCCCCAACCTACAAAAAATACAACAACAGCAACAATAAATCCTGGAATAATTTTATTTCTTAATTGATAAGAAACCGATTTTTTATATGCTTCATACTCTTCTGCCGTACGATGCTCAAAATCTCGAGGAACAGGAATGGAAGTATCAAGCATTTTTTCAAGAAGATTTGCAATTTGTCTTGCTGGTGCTTTATTTAGAATTTTTTCTATAATTTCAAATTCTGCATCATCGGTAAATTCGTCTTTTACAATAAAATCTTCAAATGCAAGTCGTACATTTAACGGATATTCATTAAAATTCTTAAGAAATTTTTTATATTGCTCATCAGAAAGTGTATTTGGTGGAAGCTTGTCGCCTTCAAGTGCACCGGAAAAATCCACTTCATCAATATTTTTATCTTTTTTATTGGAATTTTTACTTTTTGGAACACCCTTTTTTTCTTCCTTTGCTGTATCAACATCAGAAAAACCAGGAATCTCAAAATCATTTTCCATTGGAAAATCATCAGTTGAACCAAGTTCAAAATCAGAAGAATCTTTTTTTAACTGAGAATCTGTATCTGGAATTCCAAAATCTAAACCATCCATTTCAGATGTATCAAAATCTTCGATTGGAACATTATCAAGATTTTCATCTTCGGAATTTTTTTGGTCATCATCAAAAATATTTTCGTCATTTTGATATTCTTCATTTGTGGCAGAAGAATTATCATTTTTCGCAGAGTCAAAATCATCAAAATCGAAATAATCAAAGACTTCATCACTTTTTTTGTTCGGTTGATTTTCGTGATTTTCATCAATTTTGGAATCATTTGATGGTTTTGAAAAATCTAAATCATCAAAATTTCCAATATCGCCAATATCTTCGATATTTAAATCATCGGTAGAAAAAATATCATCTACCGATTCTGTTGAATTTTCAATTTCGTCAGAGTTAGGAATTTCGATGTCAGAAGAATCAAACAAACCTTGAGGACTAGAAAAATCATCTTCTGTATTGTTCGATTGATTTTCGTCCGCAGAAATTACTTGTTCGTTTTTATTATCATTTTCATTGAAAAAATCTTGAACTGGTTCAGTAAGATTTTCATCTTTAACAAAAACATCATCGTCTAAATCCGGAATATCAATTAAATTAGATAAATCGTCGTTATTTTCGGAATTTTGATTTTCGATTGGAGAAAGTTCACTTTCTTTTTGTGTATTTTCATTTTCCGTAGTAGGACTTTCGTTCGAAGATGATTCGTTTAATAAATCATCAAAATATGGCAAATCGAAATTTTCTATAGAATTTTGTTGCTTAGAATTTTGTGATTTTTTTTCGTCAGTTAGAGCAATATTTTTTTTATCATAATTATTTGACTGATTTTCGTTTTGGGATTCTGAATCATCAAAAGGTTCTAAATTATCTACTTGCTCAGATTGAGACTCGGCTTGCCCTTTTATTGAATCAAAATCAAGGAGATCTTCAAAATCTTGAGTTTCATTTTCATTCGGAGTTGGATTCTCATTTTGAGTTTCTGAATTTTCAGGTTCATCAAATCCCGCACCAGAAAGCAATGCATCCAATCCTAAATCTGCGATAGAAACAGGTTCAGGTTCTTTTTCTTGTTCAGGAACATTTTCCTCGTCTGACTCATCCATGAACATAGAAAGATCTGGTATATTTTCGTCTACATCGTTGTTTTGTATAAGCAACGATGACATATCAGGGGCATCAAAATTTGGAGTTTCTGATTTAGTATTATTTTCACTCGAAGAAGATTGTCCTATTAAATCAGATAAATCTTCATCAATATTTGACTCTCTTTGCAAAATCTCGTTTTCAGGCATTCCTAAGACAAATTCTTCAGAGTCGTCTTCATCTTTTACGTGTTTTGGAATAGAAATTTTTACAGGTTTTTCACCACGACTTGAACGCAGTGTTATTTCATCGCCGAGAGAAAGAATATCGTCATTAAATTGTTTTAGCTGATTTAAACCTGGCATATATTTTTAATTTTACCCTACATCACTTCTAAATTACAAGAAGAAATTTTTGTAAAAAACCCCTCTTTTTATAAACGGAAAAAAAACGAGAAACTTTAGAAGATTTGCGAGGGGACAGACCCCTAAAAAAAATAAAAATTTTTTCCAAAATTTTTGTCGAAAACA
>CAZIQK010000043.1:0-19038 GCA_964541735.1 uncultured Treponema sp. | reverse complement strand
TTACTTTAATTTTGCATATCCGTAAACTGCGTTATCGCCAAGTTCTTCTTCAATACGAATAAGCTGGTTGTATTTTGCAATACGGTCAGTGCGGCTCATAGAACCAGTTTTAATCTGTCCAGAGTTTGTAGCAACTGCAATGTCCGAAATTGTTGTATCTTCTGTTTCGCCAGAGCGGTGAGAAGTTACTGTGTTGTAACCATGTCGGTGAGCCATTTCGATAGCTTCCAAAGTTTCTGTCAAAGAACCAATCTGGTTTACTTTGATAAGAATTGCGTTTGCAACTCCCATTTTGATTCCTTTTTCAAGGAATTTTGTGTTAGTTACGAACAAGTCGTCGCCAACAAGCTGAACTTTGTCGCCAAGAACTTTTGTAAGTTTCTGCCAACCTTCCCAGTCGTTTTCATCAAGACCGTCTTCAATAGAAGCGATTGGATATTTGTTGCAGAGTTCTTCAAGATATTTAATCTGTCCGTCTGCATCATATTCTTTTCCGTTAGGATCTTTTGGCATTCCGTTCTTAAGTTGTTTGTAGTTGTAGAACCATTTTCCGTCTTTCTGGTAAGCGAATTCAGAAGAAGCACAGTCCATAGCGATTGTAACATCTTTTCCTGGTTCGTAACCTGCATCTTTAATTGCCTGGCAGATTGATTCAAGAGCGTCATCAATTCCGTCCAAGTTAGGAGCGTAACCACCTTCATCACCTACAGCAGTAGAAAGACCGCGTTTTTTAAGAAGTGAACCAAGAGCATGGAAAACTTCTGCACCACAGCGGATTGCTTCTTTTTCTGTTTTGAAGCCACGTGGCTGAATCATAAATTCCTGGAAAGCGATTGGAGCAGAAGAGTGAGCTCCACCGTTGATGATATTCATCATAGGAATTGGAAGAACGTAAGTGTTTGCACCACCAATATAGCGATAAAGTGGAATATTTAAAGAATTAGCAGCAGCATGAGCCACAGCAAGAGAAACACCAAGAATAGCGTTTGCACCAAGTTTGCTTTTTGTAGGAGTTCCGTCAAGAGCAAGCATTTTATAGTCGATTGCTCTTTGATTATAAACATTATCACCAGTTAAAGCTGGAGCAATAATTTTATTAACGTTATCAACAGCTTTTAAAACGCCTTTTCCACCAAAACGTTTTTTATCACCATCACGAAGTTCCAAAGCTTCATTTTCGCCAGTAGATGCTCCAGATGGAACGCTTGCACGACCAATAACACCGTTATCAAGTTCAACTTCAACTTCAACAGTTGGATTTCCGCGACTGTCAATAATTTCACGACCAATAACTTTTACAATTTTTGTTGTTTTCATCATAACTCCTCATTTATTAATGAATATTATGGGCAGTTCTAAAAGTTTGATTTTATAATTTTTAGATTGCCGAAATTAATAAATTTTATTAATGATCCATATAAAAATACACTTTTTTTGGGATAATGTAAACGGTGCAGTTTAAAATGCCTTTTTTAACATTTAATATATCTACCTGCACGTTTATTTTGGTTCCCAGCCAGATTTTAAACCGTTAAAAATTGCATTATGATACATCAATGTGAGTTTTGAAAATTCGTAGGATTTAAATTGAGTTTGGACGAATGGAACTTGAATTATACGAAGTTTTTCATTTCTAATTTTTATATCATTTAAAAATTTTTGAGAAGCAAGTTTGTCAGATTTTTTTGAATTGCAATGAGGGCAAGATAAAACAAAATTCCAAAGTTTATCGTCTTTTACAAAACTCCAAGGAATAAAATGGTCAACGTCATTTTCCGAAAGCTTTTTTCCACAATAAAAACAAGTGGTTTGCCCAAAATCAAAAAGCGTTCTTCTATATAAATCAAGATTCTTTCGCTCTGTGGAAGAGTCAAGTTTACTTGCAAGCATATAGGAATCTTCTTGTTTATTTATACTTTCCAAATATTTTATCCATTCAAAATAATTTACTTTTTCAAAATCGCTACGATATTTTGCAAGAACAATAAAAAAATCACGGTTCAGATAAATTCCGTCCCACTTTTTTATTTTTGAAAAATGATAGAATTGCCAATTTGTATCTTTACAAAATGCACCGAGAACGTCTTTTGTTACGACAGACTTTTTTATTTTGTCTGAAAGTTCTTTTTGAAGTTCCGGTTTTAGGCTTTCGAACGGAAATTCTAAGCCGAATTTGGAGAAATTGTATTTTTCGCAGAAAGATTTTAGAGTCTTTTCAATTGCAGAAACTTTATTATTGACGTTTTGAGGCATTTGTCTTAATCCGAATTTTAAAATCAAGTTCCAATAAATTTCTGAAAATCGTAGAGAAATAGAATCAAAAGATAAAAAACATTCTGGGTTACTATCTAATTCTACATTAAAAAGATTGTCTAAAATTGATTTAAAAAACACAAATTTATAAGAAGTTGTATGCTTGGAATTTCCTAAAAGAGCAGAATTTATTAAAGAAATTATTTCATCTTGTGAAAGATTTTTAAATTGGGAAATATTTTCTTTTGAATCCCAACCGGAAGTTTGTGTTATCATATCTATTTTTGTTGTTCTAAAAAAGGGACATTATTTTGTGCAGAATTTGACATTTTTTTTACAATATTCTCCGCTTAGTATGTATATAAATCAACGCAATTTTTTCTATATTTAGTGGTAAATAACAATTTTATTATATCACATTTCTGTTATTTAGTCATTTTTTGCATTTTAAATCCTCCGTTTTTTAAGTCAAGTTTTCTTCTGTCCTACTTGTTGTGTTCCTGTGATTGGTATGGAAGAATCGGGCGTTTTACAAAATATAAATTCTTCTCCAAGATGTCCTCTTTGTAACGGAGAAACTTTTTATCTTTCTTCTGATTTAAGACCGGTTTTTGTGCAGGAAAAACTTTTGTTGGAACTTATGCTAAACAAAACGCCGTTATCGCTCGTAAAGTCATCTGTGTGGAACAATGCAAATCGCTACTACATAAACGGAAAATCAGTTTCAATTCCATCATCAAATTTTAGAAATGCAGATTGTGACAGATTAAAAAACGAACTTGATGAAATCAAAAAAAAATATTCAAAAGATATTGATGATGCTGAAAAAGAATTTAATCAGCAAATAGAAAAATTTATTCAAGCAAACCAAACGCGTTTGAATTTTATTAAAGACGATGCTTTTGATTTTGTTCAAAAAACGATTGCAAAATTTGTTCAAAAAAATGGTGACGAAGCAAAAGAACGTATAATCATTTCATTTTCCGGTGGAAAAGATTCAACAGCGACTGCTGACATTGTTCTGAAAGCGACGGGGAATCCGTATACAACGCACTTGTTCGGCAACACAACGCTGGAATTTCCAATGACAACCGCATACGCAAAGCGTTACAGAGAAAATCATCCGCTTGCAGAATTCCGAGTGGCACAAAATGCAGACCAAAATTTTTATGAAGTTTGTAAACAAATTGGTCCGCCGGCAAGGATGATGAGATGGTGTTGTTCAATGTTCAAAACAGGACCGATTACACGCGTGTTAAACCGAAAGTTCGGAGAAGGACAAATTCTCACTTTTTACGGAATCAGAAAAAACGAAAGTGTTGCACGTTCAAAATATACCCCCGTTTCAGAAAACAATGAAAACGTAAAAATTCAAAAACAAACAGTTGCAAGCCCGATTTTCGATTGGAAAGACATTGATGTTTGGCTTTATCTTCTTGGAAAAAAAGTTGATTTTAACGACGCTTACAAACTTGGTTACGACAGAGTTGGATGTTGGTGCTGCCCTAACAATAATGAGCGAGCGCAGTTTTTAAGTCGAATTTATATGAGCGAAAAAAGCAAAATGTGGAGAAATTTTCTTGTAGACTTTGCTCGCTCAATTGGAAAACCTGACGCAGAAGAATATGTGGATTCTGGAAAATGGAAAGCACGTCAAGGCGGAAACGGAGTTGCAGCGGCAGATGATGTAAAACTAAAATTTACTGCTTGCACGAGTGAAGAACACGCAAAAATCTATTCTTTGACGCACAAATTTGATGACAGCTTTTTGAATATGCTCGTTCCATTTGGAATTTCAGCACCGGAACTTGGAAGAAAACTTGTTCACGAAACAATAATCCTTGATGTAAAAACAAAAGTTCCGATTATTTCAGTTCAACCATTCAATCAAGACGGATTTGAACACGCCGTAAAAATAAAAACTATGAATGTTGAAAAGCATGATGATTTACAACGGAAAATAGGCTATCAAGTACGAAAGTTCAATGCGTGTAGGCGTTGTTTAAAATGCGAAAGCGTTTGCAAACAAGGAGCAATTAGTCTTTCCGGAGATGAATACTATATAAATCCTGAAAAGTGTGAGCATTGCAAAATGTGCGTTACAGAAAAATATCTTGTAGGCGGTTGCATGATGGAAAAATACTTGAGGACTAAAGATAAATAAAATGCGTTAGCGCTGGTAGGGGCGTGCCAAAGGGCACGTTGCGTAGCAATGAAGCGATAGCGGAACCCCGAACATAGCGACCCGAAGCGATAGCACAGGGGAACGCCAAATAAGGAAAAAAATGAAATACAGAGGACATGAAACTTTTTCAATCCGAAAAAATTGGCTTGCAAAAGGAATTTTGGCGGTAAAAGAAAATAAGATTATTTTTACAGATAAGTCGCAAAATCCTATGGATACACTTGGAATTGGGCGAAATATGGTTTTGTCGTTGCGATATTGGCTTAAAACGGTTGGACTTACAGAAGAAAAGCGCAATCTCCAGACAAAAAAAACAGAAACTTTTTTTACAGATTTTGGAAAACTTGTTTTTGAAAACGATAAACTTTGCGAAGAAACAGGGACGCTTTGGCTTTTGCATTATTTTCTTGCAACGAATTTTGAAAATGCAACAAGTTGGTATTTTTTCTTTAATGAATTTAATTTGTCTGAATTTTCAAAAGATGATTTTGTACTTGCTTTACAGAATTTTGACAGAATAAACGGCGGTCAAACTGCTTTACGTTCGTTAGAAGATGATTTTGAATGCATTTTGAATACGTATATTTCTCGCTTTAAAACGACAGAAGAAATTGAGCCAGAAGACAATATAGAATGTCCGTTTGCAGAACTTGGACTTTTAGATTTTGAATGCGGAACTAAAAAACTTTATAAAAAAATTATTCCACCAAAACAAAATATTCCACCGCTTATTTTTCTTGCGGTGTTGTATAAAAAATTTGAAAAAAATCATCTAGAAAAGACTCATAATGAAACAAAAAAAATTACATCTTTTGAAATTCCGCTTTCTGATATTCAAAATGAAAAATGCTTTCCTGGAAAAATATTTAATCTTGATACAATCACATTGATGGATATTTTGAGCGAACTTGAAAATAAAAATCTTATAAAAGTTGTGAGAACTGCAGGACTTGATGTTGTACAGATTTCTGAAAAAAAAGATTTTTTGTCTTGTGTGAATGATTACTATGCGGAGTTAAAAAAATGATAAGTTTTTCGAAAAATTTTCAAACTTCTGTAAATATTGCCTATGATTTTGATAATGCTGAAAAAATTAAAAACTTTATTCCAACTTCGGAAGGAATTAAATTTATAAATGAAACAATTTTAAGTACGACTAATAAAAGTTCCAGTTTTGAAAATGCAAACCGTGCTCGCATTTTAATTGGTGCGTATGGGAAAGGAAAATCTTACATTGTACTTGAAGCTCTTTCGTTTTTGCACAATAATCCGCAGTTGCATTCAGTTCTTGAAAGTGTCGCTGAAAAAATTACTCAAATAAATCCGATTGCTGCAGAAAATATCTTGCACTACATAAAAAGTGGAAAAAGGCTTTTGCCAATCATCATAAATGGAAATTCGGAAAGTCTTTCAAAATCATTTTTGTATGAACTTAATCTTACTCTCAAAAAAAACGAATTCAAAAATTTAATGCCGGAAACTCATTTTGAAGCGGCAACAAAGATGATAGAAAAATGGGAAACTGATTTTCCTGAAACGCTAAAAAAATTCAATCTGATTGCCTCAGTTCGTGCAAGTGCTTTTAAGGAAAAACTTCGCAATTTTGATTCAGAGGCATTTGAAGAATTTGAAAAGATTTATCCGGATTTGACAAGCGGAAGCGAATTTAATCCGTTTGCCGGTTTTGATGTTGTTGATATTTTTGAAAAAGTAAACGAAAAACTTTGTGCGACTGGAAAATATGATGGCATTTTTGTTATTTATGATGAGTTTGGAAAATATCTTGAATCTTCAATTTCAAGTGCAACCATAAGAGATGTAAAACTTCTCCAAGATTTTGCAGAACGAGCCGAACGTTCAAAAGAAAATCCGAGTGGAAAAAATCAACTTCATCTTCTTTTGATTTGTCACAAAGAAATTGAAAATTACATTGACGTTCTTTCAAAACAAAAAGTTGATGGATGGAAAGGTGTTTCTGAACGATTTTTGCACGTGCGGCTTTTTAATACTTACTCCGAAAGTTACAGTTTGATTTCTGCCACAATTATAAAAGATAAAACTTTGTGGAATAAATTTTACGAAAATCATAAAATTTATTTTGAAAATTTAGAAAAAGAATGGTTTGGAAATACTTTTAGACTTTTTAATGAAGAACTTGATGGAAAAATAATTCATACAATAATTCAAGGTTGTTTTCCACTTCATCCAGTTACCTGTTATATTCTTCCGCGATTGTCTGAAAAGGTCGCACAAAACGAGAGAACTCTTTTTACTTTTCTTTCTGGAACAGAAAAAACAAGTTTGCCTTCGCTCCTAGAGAATGTGGTTTCGACAAAATCAATCACCACAGATTTTAAACTTTTTACGCCAGATGTTCTTTTTGATTATTTTGAAAATCAAATGCAAAACGAAAGTTATACAAGCGAAATCAAAAAAAATTATCTTGTGGCAAAAAATGCATTGAGAGTTGTCGATACACAATCTTCTGAAAATAACGAAAACTCTCTCGATTTAAAAATCATAAAAACTATTGCATTGATTTATTGCTTGAATCAGTTTGAAAGACTTTCTCCCGACTTAAATCTTATTTTTACAGTTTATGCGGACGCAGAATATTCAAGAGATGAAATCCGCAAGGCAATAAAAAATCTTACAGAAAATCTTGGTGTTCTCTATCTGAATATTCACAATAATTATTTTCAGATAAAAGCAAACTCCGGTGCAGATATTCCAAAACTTATTTCTGATGAAATTGAAAAACGAAAATCAAAAGTTAGTGTTATTGATATTTTAAACGAATTTAATACGGAAAAATTTTTGTATCCAACAGAATATAACGTTACAAATAAAATGACGCGCTATTTTAAATTTTCATTTGTAGATGATTTTGATGATAAACAAATTGCTACCCAAAATTTTGCTGATGGAAAAATTCTCGCTTTTTTTACAGATAAAAAAGATTTTGACTTTAACACAGAAATTGAAAACGCAAAAAAACTTTCTTTAGAAAATAAAAATATTGTTCTTATTCTTCCTAAGAAAAATATTTATCAAAAAAATCTGGTTGAAAATCTACAAAAATTCGATGCTGTTGTGTCGCTGAAAAAATTGTTTGCAGATGATTCAGTTATTTCTTCCGAACTTGAAATTATTTATCTTGATTTGCTTGAAGTTGTAAAAAAAACTGTCCGCTCTTACGTTCATCCAGAAGAAAATGCCACAATTAATATTGCAGATGGAGAAATAAAAAAACTCTACAGAAAAACAGATTTGTCAAATCTTCTTTCGGAAAAATGCAAAAATATTTTTTCTAGAACTCCAATTATCAACAACGAAATGCTTAATAAAAATCGATTAACAGGAGCAGCACAGAAAAGTAGAGCAAAACTTATTGATGCAATCTTAAGTTCAAAAGAAAAAAATCTCGGACTTTCCGGAAATGGACAAGAAGTTTCTTTTATGAGAACTGTACTTGTTGTGACAGGAATTTTGACAGATGAAAACACGTTTAATTTTTCTCCAAAAACTTCTAATTCTAAAAATGATGAAAAATTTGAAAATCTTTTTTTTGTAATAAATAGTTTTATTGAACAATCAGAAGAAAGAGAAGTTTCATTTGCAGAACTTTTTGAACATCTTGTCGAGCCAAAATATCAAATTGGACTAAGACTTGGCGTAATTCCAATTTATCTTGCAGTTGCTTTGTGTTCAAAGGCGAAAAATTGCATTCTAAAAAAAGAGAAATCTGAAGTTCCGCTTAATTCACTTTCTCTTTCTGAAATTTCTGAAAATCCAGAAAAATTTACACTAAAAATTGAAAAATGGAACGATGAAAAATCGGTTTATATTCAAAATCTTGAGAAATTGTTTGCAGATTTTTTAATAGAAAGTGAGAAATCAACACATTCGGGATATTTATATATTTTGAATGCAATAAACCGATGGCAACGCTCGCTTCCCAAATATGCAAAAAATATAAAACAAAAACAGCATTCTTCTTTTCTTGAAATCTTAAAGCAAGAAAACGGTGGTGCTCAAGAAATTCTTTTTGAAAAAATTCCAAAAATTTTTGGAGAAAAGGAAGCAAACGAAATTGTTTTTGAAAAAGTGAAAGAATCAAAAATTTTCTTCGACTGTGAACTTTCTAATTTGGAAGAAAATATTGTTAAAAAAACTACAGAAGAAATTGTTGCAATGGTGATTGAGCCAGTCGAAACTACACTAAAAAGAAAATCCTTAAAAAACGTAATTGCAGATTTTATAAAAAAGCTTCCAACAAAAGTTGAAAATTTTGTTTTTGAAAACAATGCACATTCGCTTTTAAGAGTTTATAAATCCGTAGTTCAAAATGATGAAAATGATGAACGAAAAATTGTTGAAAAAATATCGGAAGTTCTGACAGGGCTTTATTTTGATGATTGGGGAATTGAAACTGAGCAGATTTATTTTTCGCGTTTGGAAGAATTGAACAATACACTTATTCAATATGTAAATCGAACGGACTCAGAAAAACAATCTTCGGAGCGAATTGATAAAAGTTTTGAAAATTATGTTGTGAATTTCGCAAATGAAGGAATGCAAAAATCTTTTAATAAAGTTGAATGTTCTTCAAGAGCAAAAAATCTTGAAAAAGAAATTTATCGTACTTTTGAAGAAGTGGGACAATCTGTGACAAAAGCGGAAAAAAGACAGATTCTTGTGAATTTACTAAAAAAATTATGTTAACAGAAATTGCGTTAGGGATTGTAGCACCGCCGAAGGCGTTCCGTAGGAATGAAGCGAAAGCGTAAGTGCGAAAAGCCCGACGGCGCAACCAACGGTTGCGACGAACGCCCAAAAAACAAATGGAGAAAAAAAATGAGTTTTTATTTTGACAACGCGGCGACAAGTTTTCCAAAACCGGAATGCGTTTATGAGTTTATGGACTCGTTCTACAAAACTGCCGGAGCGAACGCAGGACGCGGTCAATACAAGATTTCTGCGGCAACCTCGAAAGTGATTTTTGAGACGCGCGAATTGCTGCAGGAACTTTTGCAATGTAGGAACAAGCAGGTGATTTTTACTCCGAGTGCGACTCTTGCACTTAATATGCTGATTCAGGGAATTGTGAGGAAAAAGTCAGCGGTTGAGCCTGTCGAAGACACTAGCAAAGGGAATGGTCATTTCGACAAGCTCAATGACTGCGTGCCACTTGCCGTCTATATTTCTCCGTTCGAGCACAATGCGGTAACGCGGACTTTGCACGCATTGGAAAAGCAGAATCTTGTGAAAGTGAACGTGCTTCCAATCGAAAAAGATTTTTCTTACGACTTTGAAAAAATCGCACGCAGTTTTGAAAAAGAAACGCCTGAACTTTTGATTTTAAGCCACGTGAGTAACGTGTGCGGTTTAATCTGTCCGGTTGAAAAACTCTGCTCACTTGCAAAAAAGCACAATGCACTAACGCTGATAGATATGGCACAGTCGGCGGCTTTGGTTCCGATTGAGCTTTCAAGCGACTTGTACGACTTTGCGGTTTTTGCAGGGCACAAAACGCTTCTTGGTCCGCTCGGAGTTTCCGGATTCGTTGCAAATCCGCAAGTTTTAAAAGAATTTGTAGCGCCGATTTTATTTGGGGGAACCGGAGTTGACTCAAAAAATCAAGATATGCCTGATGATTTACCCGCACGATTTGAAATGGGGAGCGTGAATATTCAGGCGGTTGCAGGACTTCACGCCGCACTTCTATGGTGGAAAAAAGACACAGAAAATATCCGCCAAAAAGAAAAAGAAAATCATCTGCGTCTTTTAGAAATCTTAAAAAAATACGACTTTTTGAAAATCGTTGGGCCGAGCACGGAAAGCAGAATCGAGAACTGTACAGGAGTTGTCTCGTGCGTTTTTGAAAACTACAGTGCAGACGAAATCGGAAGCGTACTAGATGAAAAGAACATTGCAGTCAGAACAGGCTTGCAGTGTGCACCGCTTGCACACAAGACATTGGGGACATTTCCTGCTGGAACTGTAAGGTTTTCCACGCAATATTTTACAAGCGACGAGGCCTTTGATGTGCTCGTGAGGGCGATGGAATATATAAAAAGGAATATTTAGAAAAAGGAGAAAGATTAAAAATGAAATTCAGTGAAATCAGAACCTTAATTGAAAACAAAAAACTTGTTCTTCCGGACTTTCAGCGCAACTTTGTCTGGGACGCGGAGAAAATGAAAAGCCTGTATGCAAGCGTCCTTTGCCGTATGCCGATTGGAAGCATTCTTACCTTAAAATCAAATGACAAGGCTTTTGCTTGCAAAAAAATCGGAGCAAAAACAAAAACCGGCCAGATAAAAATCGAAACTGATGAAGAGATTGATTATTTAATCGACGGACAACAGCGGCTCACTTCTTTGTTCGCAGGATTTACAACTTATTATTTCAAAGAGTTCAAAGACAACGAAAAAGATTTTGCGAGCGATGACTTGAAATGCCTGTGGTTTTTGAAAGTTCCAGCCGTTGGAAATTCAGATAAAAACTTAAAAGATTTTTTCAATGTGAGGAAGCTTTCTTTTGTAAATAAGCTTGATGAATCAATTTCAAGTTCTGATGTGAAAGAATTGATTGAATATAGGAAAATCTCAGAACTAGAGTCGGGAAGAAAGACTTTGTTTGATTTTTCTGATACAAAAGACCTACAGAAAATTGTAGATTTTTGTACAACAAACAAAGAAGAATTTTATAGAATTCCGCTTCAATTCATTATGGAAGAAAATGAATCGGATGATATAAAAAATTCTTTTCGTAAAATTCTGATAATAATCGCTGAGCAGTTTTTACCAGAAATTCAAAAAGATAAAAATCTTTCTGATGATGAAAAAAATAACTTTCGTTTTAACTGGATAGATGCAGTCAAATCATATTTCAAAGACTGTCTGAATGAACTTTCATTGAACAAAATCGAAGTAAAAAACTCAAACAAGGCACGAGCTATTGACATTTACAGCAACTTGAATATGCAAGGAGTTGCTCTCGATGTTTTTGATTTGATAATGGCAAAAGTCGGAAAACTAACTGATAAAAATTTCTATAATCTGATGATTGATTGGATTCAAAAGCCAATAGATTACAATCAGGATTTGCTTTCTGATAAAGTAAAGAACTGGATAAAATCCTTTGGAAAAGATTACGATAATCCTTCAAGCATTGCAGAAGTTGTTTCAGACAAAGACACAATCGAACAGACTTGCATCAATGTATTCCTGAATGTTCTTGCATTGATAATTGCAAAGAAAAACAAAAAAGACGGAGAGGAATTCAACCCGGACGTAATAAAAAAGGAAAAAATCCTAAACTTAAAAGAAAAAGATATTTTCGATAACTCCGAAAAAGCGTGCATCGGATTGAACAGAGCATTGTTTTTCTTTCAAACACGCTGTGGAGTAAGAAGACTGGGCGACATAAACTACAAAGCGCAAGTTGCTGTCATTGCATATTTCTTTTCTGATGATAAATATTTTAACGATAAAAAGATTCATGACTTCTTTGAATATTGGTATTGGATTTCGATTTTTGCTTGGATGTATCCGTCAAATCAAAATGTAAACATCTTGTATGAAATCCCAAGATTTGAGGCTTTTTTCTCAAAGGCTGAGCAAGGAACACCGTCCGCTCTCGACTATTTGCATCAGCATCAGATTGATGTGCTTAACAAAGATTTTTATTCAGATGAAAACACGTTAACAATGTGCAAAATAAAAGAAACTGACAAAACGCCACCTGCCGTAATGACAAATTATATTTGCCAGTTTTATCTATCGCAAGGGTATAAAGATTTTCTTACCGACAAAGTTCTGAATTTTCTTTATCGGGATGGTTTTGAAATTCATCATATTCTGCCACTTGGAAGCGATAAAAAAATCGGCGAGACAACAAAGACAATCAGAAAAGACAAAAAGAATGAATACAACTCTCCGCTAAATATGATTTACATAACAAAAACCTCGAATGGTCAGATTTCTGATATGGATTTTTCAAAATATTCTCAAGATTCACAAATAAAACTTGCATTGCCGCAAGTTGGTTGCAATCCGATTGATTCAATAAATATCAAGATTTGCGATTTTTTAAAAAACAGATTCACAAATTTAAAATCTTCTATTGATTCAAAATTAAATAGTTTATATGGAGGCTTGAAAAGTGACTTTTCCTGACCTTTCCATCAAATCAGAATATCGCTCTCTAAAAGATGACATTGTGCAGGATTTTTACATTCCGTCGCTTTTCGCTGCAGTTTCTTACAAACGCTCCGTGGGATTTTTTTCTTCGACTGCACTTGAATTGTTTTCAAAAGGTCTTTGTGAGCTTGCAAAAAAAGGCGGACAGATTGAGCTTGTGGCATCTCCTTATCTTTCCGAGGAAGACAAACTTGCGATTCAAAAAGGCTACGAAAACCGGGAAAAAATTGTTGAAAACGCACTTTTACGAAATCTTCAAAATCCAAACGAAATCAAAAAGCCTTTCGCGAAGGAACGCTTAAATCTTCTTGCGAACTTGATAGAACAAAACATTCTGAATATAAAAATTGCATTCACGGAAAATCAAGATGAAAGAACAATCGGAATGTATCACGAAAAACTTGGAATTATGGAAGATGAAGACGGAAACAGAATTGCATTTTCCGGCTCGATGAACGAAAGCGGAACTGCATTTACAAAAAATTACGAAACTGTCGATGTTTACTGTTCCTGGAAAAATCAATATGAAAACTCACGAGTAATTCAAAAATTAGAGGCATTTTCAAGAATCTGGGGAAACTACGAAGAAAATTTACACGTTGTGCGTTTTCAAAAAGTTGAGAACGAAATAATCACAAGATACAAGTGTGGAGAAAGTGATTTTGATTTGGACAGAAAGGAATTTGAAAAAAGCAATTTACTAGTTGAGCAAACTCGAAAGCACAATCTTGCAGAAATAGAGGTCATTTCGCCACGCCCAATGACCACGAACATTGAATACAAAATCAACCACTCGCCGAGCGAGGAAGTGGAAGTAGCGGAGTCGACTTCAGAGTTATCAAAAACATTTTTCGACTTTCACGAAAAAATCTTTCCGCGTCCGCATCAAGTCAAGGCGATTGAAAACTTCAAGACGAATAATTTTCAGACGCTTCTTGCAATGGCAACAGGAACGGGAAAAACACTGACATCGCTTTTTGCCGCAAACGAACTTTCAAAACAAACCGAACTAAAATCAATTTTGATAATCGTTCCTCTCAAAGATTTGGTTGACCAATGGCAGAAAGATGTTGAGAAATATTTTTCAGGCGAGATAATCCCAATCCGCTCAGGACTTGACTGGAAAGATAAACTTTCAGACTTTAATCTCCTTCGGATTTTGAAAAATAATTCCAACAAAGAAATTTCCTTGTCTAACACGAAAATGACAACCCATAAAAATTCAGAAAAACTTGTCATAATCACAACGTATGATTCATTCTGCCAGAACTTTGAAAAAATTCTTTCGTCGCTTGAAACAGAAAAAACTTTGATTATCGCAGATGAAGTTCACAAATTCGGTGCAGAAACTTACTCGCAGAAACTTCCAGAAAAAATTAAATACAGAATTGGACTTTCCGCAACTCCGAAACGTCCTTACGATGAAAAAGGAACTGCCGCTATTTTCGATTATTTTTGTCCATCACAAAATCCATACGAGTTTACAATTCAGGCTGCGATTCAAGCCGATATGCTTTGCCATTACGAATATCATCCGACAGTTGTTCCTCTTACAGATTTTGAAATGGAAACTTACGATGAGATTTCCGAAAAAATTTCAAAACTTTCTGTAATTGTGAACAATTCAAAAAACGCGGGCAAAGAAGATAAGAAAAATCTTGAGCAGCTTTTAAAAGAACGGCACAGAATCATTGAGCGCGCTGAAAATAAAAAAGAACTTTTTCTTGAAATTATGTCAAACGAAATCAAAAAGTATCCTGACAAGACAATTGTTTTTTGCCCAGACGGAAAAGACGAAAACGAAAATGATTTTCTTCAGACGTACAAAACAGAACTTTGGAAATTGCTTTTGTCAAAAGGAAAAATTGTGCGAATGAGCGAATATGTGCAGGGAACAAAGCGTGAAATTATCGAAAGTTTTACAAAAGGTGCAATCGATATTCTTTTTGCAAAACAGCGACTCAATGAAGGAATTGACATTCCGGCAGCGAAAAGAGCTTTTTTTATAGCAAGCAGCACATCTGAGAGAGAATTTATCCAACGTCGGGGAAGAGTTTTGCGAAAATCACCGGAAACCAACAAAACTCTTGCCGAGATTTTCGACTTTGTTGTTATTCCGCCAGATTTGAATTCAACTTACGCCGAATCAATCACACAGAACGAAATCAATCGCGCAATGGATTTTGCAAAAACCGCCGACAACTACTCGGAAATTGAAGAGAAACTTAGGAAATATTTATAGGAGAAGAATATGGGAAAACTGAAAGACGACTTGCCAAAAATCACAAAAAAAGTTCTTGACGGAGAGGACAAAATCACAAAAGGACTTGCACTTTCTTTGCTTCGCGAAGTCATTGTGAACCACAACAATGGCGATTTTTATCCTATAGTCCGCAAAGTTCTTGATGATGAAATTGAAAAGTCAATCACTTCCGGACTTATCGATTCAGACAATTTGGAGGAAAACTAAATGGAATTAAAACAGATTACTATTACAAATTTTTTGTCGTATTTTGGCGAAAACAAAATTGATTTTTCTCCGTTTACAACAATTTTTATTGGGCAGAACAACACAGGAAAATCAAAACTTTTTGACGCAATTAATTTTGTGCTTTACGGAAGAATTTACGACACACAAAAAGAAAGTTGGATTACAGATGATACAGAAATTGCAAATTTAATTTTGAACAAGCACGAAACAAGCGAAGCTTTAGAAAAAAACAAAACAACAACTGAATCTTCTGTTTCAATTTTGATTGATGATTTAGGAATGGCAGATACACTAGTCACAATAACTCGGAGTTTCACTTTCAAACTTTCTGATGGAAAATATGTTTTTTCATCAAAAAATCTTACGCTCACAGAAACTGACAAATTCGACGGAAGTTCTTCTCCATATTTTGGAAGCGATGCACAGGAAAGAATGAAAACGTATTTTTCTGATTCTATAAAGGATTTCTTTTTGTTCCAAGGTGAAGCCGCATCAAAAATTATGAAACTACAGAAAAACGGAAATTTCAGAATGGCAGTTCGTGAAGTTGCACGACTTGAAGTTTTTGAAAAAGCCCGCGATTATGCGGAAAAGTATGAAGATACAATCAGCCGGAGCATTCAGATAAAAGCAGGAAAAAATAAAAAGGTAAAAAACGAGCAAGAAAAATTGCAATCTGAAATTGAAAATCTGATTGAACAGGAAAAAACTTATCAGAATAAAAAAGATGAATCAGAAATAAAACTTGCTGAATATCAAGAAGTGCTTGATAAAAACAACGACGAACTTTCCAAATTGAAGGAATTTGAAGAATATTTCAAACAGAAAAAGAAATTGGAAGAAAACAAGAGAAACATTCAGCGTCAAATAAAAGAAATCGGCGATGAAAAATTTGAAATCATCGAAGATTCTGTTTTTTACAAAGTTCGTGAAAAAATCGCCTTGTTCAAATCTTTTTATGAAAAACTCGAGGCAAAAGGTGAAGTTCCTCCGAGCATTCCGGCAAACGAAATCAGAAAGGCGCTAAAAGCCTGCCAATGTACAATTTGCGGAACAGATTTATCCGAAGGGACACCCGCAAGGAAATTTGCAGAGGCACGTCTTCCAAAATGCGACACGGACAAACTAGGAAATTATTTGCGTGCTTTAAACTATACAATCGGAGATATGGAGGATGAAATCAGGAATATTCCGGCAAATTTAAACAATCTTCTTGAGCGCAAGCAAAAATCCGATATAAGAAAGCAAAATCTCATCAATGATGAAAAACGGCTCGCGGAGCAACTTGAGAATACAAATCTTGATGAATCTGCATCGGTTGAAAAAATGAAACATATTACAGAAGTTAAGCAAACAGTAAGCCGTTACGAAACTCTTTGTAAAAATGCTGAACGTGATTTTAACTCTGCCAGTGGCTCCATCAACGTTATTGAAAAAGAAATTTACAAGAAAAGAAACCAACTAGGAAATCTTGTTGCAGATGATGATGAGGTTGACGAAGAAGATAAAATCAAACTTCATTACGCTTCAAAACTCAACACAGTGATGAAACATCTTTTTGAAACTGCGAATACAACTGCTTACGAGCAAGTTGAGAAAAAAGCGAATGAATATTACAAGGAAATGACTCATGAAAATGCAGCTTTAGTCGGCGATATAAAAATCAACTTGCAAACTTCGGAAATCTACACAGTTGACGAAGACGGAGTTAGAATTATGGACATCAACCAGGGAAACAGAATTTCAATTCAACTTGCGGTGATTGCAGGAATTCTAACAGTTGCCCAAGAACAGTTTGGAGTTCAGTATCCGTTTGTGACAGATGCTCCGGTTTCTCATCTAGGTGGAGACAACAAGACAAGCACAATTCAAACAATGATAAACGCGTTCGAACAGTCAATCATTATCATAAAAGATGATACTTCTACAAAGAACAAGTCAAACGATGAAATTCGCAAGTTGATAAATGACTCATCAGACATCGAGAAAGCCTACGAACTTAGCCTTTCAAAAGCGGAAAATATCAACGACCAGTTCACTATCATTAAACAAATCAAAGGATAAATAAAAGAGGAGGAAAATCATGACTGACGAAATTATTGACATAGGAAGTACAAAATTCAATATTGAGGACGAATGGTACAACAAATTTTGCAAGAAATATGAAAAAGATGAAACTACAAAGAATTCACGTGCAGTTTTTCAATTTGACTGGCAGCGTTTTTTATGGGCGTTTATTTTAGGAATCTCTGTTGAAAAACGAACTCCGTTGCAAAACAAGACAAAAAATCCGCCGTTTGGAAAAGAAGTTTTCAACAGTAAGCAAAAAATCCTAAAAACAATGATTGCTCTAACCTTGCAAGAAATTTACAAAGACAATCCCGACCAGCTCAAAGCAGACTTCGAAAAAGCGAGCGAAAACAACGAAAATCTTGGCAAGAAAATTAAAGTCGCAATAGAAGAATACGCTAATACTGGATTTTCAATCCTAGACCGCCGCGGAAAAGAAAAACCTGGCTATATAGAAAACCTTGAGTATGTAGTAGAAGACATTCTTTCTGAAAAAACTTGGAGTTGGTAAATTGAAAAAAAAACGCCTTCTTTGTTACAACAAAAAAAGGCGTTTTAGTGAATAATCTAATAATTTTATTTTTTATTTTGTTTAATTGGCTTTACCAAGAAAAGCGAAAGTGCTAACGCAACTGCATATAAACAACCTGTCACAATTAAAACATTTTGATAACCAGTTGGATTTACTGAAATGCCATTTATTTCTATATATTTTCCGGTGTGACTTACGATTGCATTTGCCATTTGATTTCCTGTAAGACCAGCAAATGCCCAAGCAGAAAGTGTTATTCCGTGAATTGCCGAAATTGAGCCCATTCCATAGTGATCTGACAAAAGGGTTGGAATATTTGAAAATCCTCCGCCATAACCGGCATTTACTACAAATAATAAAGCCAAAACTAAAATCATAAGGATTGTTTTTCCGGAACCATTTTCAATTCCTCTTGTTGTCAAAACTAAAACAGTACAAACAATAGAAAGAATAAAAATCAATTTATAAACAGTATTTCGATCTTTCATATGATCTGCCCAAGCAGAAAATCCAAGACGACCACCAGCATTAAAAATTGCTGAAATTGTAGAAATTATACCTGCATAACTTGCAAGACCGATACATTTTACAATCATTTTTTCTTGAGAAATTAAAGCCAATCCACAAGTGATATTTAAATAAAACATCAACCAAATTGCAATGTATGAACTGATTGGTTCTTTTTTTAATGTAGCAATAACTCCATCTTCTTTTGATTTTGTTTGAGGTTCAACCCAATCAGCCGGTTTTGTAAGTAAAAGATGACCAACAAACATCATCACAAAATAAACAGCGGCAAGAATGTAAAACATTTTATAAATTTCACCATTTTGATTGTTGCCTAAAAGTTTTTGCATAATTGGAGAAGCAATTGCTTTTGCAGCTCCAAATCCGGCAACGGCAAGTCCGGTGGCAAGACCTTTTTTATCTTTAAACCAAAGCATTAGCGTTTTTACAGGAGAAAGATAACCAGTTCCAAGTCCTATTCCCATAATAAAACCATAACAAACATAAATTCCAATTAAAGAAACAAGACTATGCGGATTTTTTCCACCTAAATAAATAAAAAATCCAGTTCCCGCCATTCCTAAGGCAAATGTAATTGTTGCAATTAAAGATGATTTGTGAATATTTTTTTCTACAAGATTTCCCAAAAATGCAGCAGACATTCCCAAAAAGAAAATGGCAAAGCTAAAAGCCCATTCAACTGCACCTTTCGAAAATCCAATATAATCAGCAATTTCCTGACTAAAAATCGACCAACAATAAACTGTTCCAATGCTACAATGGAGCAACAACG
>CAZIQK010000042.1:0-19362 GCA_964541735.1 uncultured Treponema sp. | reverse complement strand
GTCCAGGGCATCATAACCGGTATTATATGTAAAATATGCCAAATGTCTTTCAGAAAGATCTACTGTCTGATCTGCAAATCCCTGACGGATCAGAGAAGATTCCATTAAGGCAATGGTAGAAAATGCCCAACAGGTTCCGTAAGGATTCTGGTTTTTGATAGGAGTCAGAACACCTGTTTCTCTTAAATCGTATTTTTCTTCAAATGTATCAAAAGCTCCGATGTAAAAAAATAGCGGCTTTTTCAGAAAAAAGTTCAACAAATTTAGAACGCTTTCCTTTTTTTGTGTTAATTAAAGCGTTAAATTGTGCAGATTTTTTCTTTTTGTCTTTGTTGATTTTATTTTCCGTTTTGAAAAAATCATCTTCAGTTTTAAAAAATTCTTTCTGATTTTTAATTCTTTCTTCAATCTGAATATTTTTTTGAATGAAAAGTCTATCAATTTTAGGATTTTCTTTTACGATTCCATCTTTTGTTAAATAAATTTCCCAAAGATTTCTTTTGTCTGAAAAACTTATTTTTAAATATGTCGAAAATGCTTCTATATAAAAATTATGAATTTTTTTGTTTGAATTTCCAAAAAGCATTTTGATTTCTTTATTTTTACAATTTGCAAAATCGTTTTTAGAAAATTCGGCGGTTCCAAAATATCTGATTGGTTCTTCTTCAAAACCGGGTTTTAATCTCAAAAAAAGAGTCCAAATTTCAGAAAAATAAAAATCAACCTTAAAATCTGAATTATAGAAATTTAAGGAGAACGGACCTTCGCTAAAATGAAAATTTTCTATTTTGCAATCACTATTTTCAATTTTTTTGCCATTTTTCCATAAATTACCAGAATATTTTTTCAAAATCTCAATTTCATCATCTTTTTTTTCGCTGAAAAATGCTGATTCTGGAAGAACTAAATCTGCTTCTGTAAAATTCCATTCTAAATCATTAATTTTTTTATGATAAAATCCTGTTTTTTCTTCCGGCGACAATGCTGCAATTCTTAATTCTCGTTCACTGTTTCCACTTCCTGTTTGAATAATTGTGATAAATTTTGTTCCTTTTGAACCAAGAGGTAATTTAGGTTGAATTTTCCAATCTTCATTTGGTAAAGACCAAATTGTCGTATTTGAAGATGAATTTGAACCTTCTAAATCAGAATAAATTTCATCGTAAGAATAATCATACAACATCGGATTTGAGCCAACTGTGTTATAATCTACAAGTCGTGTGTACATTTTTCCATTTTTTGAAATTATAAAAAAAGTTGATGCACTTTCTTGCAAATTTTCTGCAATAAAATTTCCATTTTCAGGGCTCTTAAAAGTATGACTAAAATCTGAAGGACAAGCAGGATCGCAATATCGAAGTGTTTTTCCGTTTTCGCACAAAAAAGTGATTGTTTCTACTCCCAACGGTCCATAGTGATGTTGATTTCCTAAAGCATCTTCATAAAATAAAACATCTTTTCGGCTTGAACCAATCGTCCAATTTTTTTTGTTTTTTACGCTTGAATTTTGATAAAGAGGAATTTTTTCCGGCCAACCAAAATAATCAATCCATTCAAAAGGCGTGTAATGTGTGATTTTTTTTGTATAAACTCTAAAAAGTTTTCCTTCATCGCTAAATGCATATAAAACATCAGCATCTGCAGCAATTTCTACAATTTTTTTTGGAGATTCAAATTTATTTTTTGCAGAAAAAGGAAGTCCTGTTTTTTGAAAAAGTTTCCAATTTTCTGAAGATTCATCTCGCTTTTTATAATAAATTTTTCCATCATTTAAAAGAAAATCATATTCAAAAGAAAAAGTTTGAGTTTGCGTTTTGATAAAAATTGAATCCGGAAAAAATCCATTTATGTTTTCATCTGGATTTCTTTCTTGTAAAAAAAGAGGTGAACCTTCCGTTTCTAAAAAAACTTCTGCATAAGTTGGTAAAGTTTTACACGAAAAAATAAAAATAAAATCACTTAGAATAAAAAAAATTAAAAATATTCGCAAAAAAAGTTTTTTCATAAATTAAATTCGATTTTTCATCTCAAAATAGCCAAAGAATTTTCTTTCTGTGATATTCCAACCGCAGCCTGTTTCTAAAATAAAATCACATAAACCAATTAAAGAAACTTTTGTGCGGAAAAATCCTCCAGCACAAAGATAAATTTGTTTATTGTAAAGTTCGTCAAAAAATCCGCCAATTTTCCATTGTTGAATAATAATTAATTCTGCGAAAGTTAAAGAAGGATTTAAATTTACAAAATATAATTCTGTGTCGTTTGATAAAATAAAATTGTTTTCACCATTAGGTTTTGTCGTTCTGTAAAAATCTGAAGAATAAATTCTGGTTTTTGGAGCAGATTTATCAAAATTACAAAATGCATAACGAGTAGAAAAATTATCTGCAATTCCAACTGAAAAATTCTGTTCTTTTTTTGAAAAACAAGAAGCGTTTATCATTGTTTGAAGATTTAGTCCAACACCGGAAGAAAGTTTTTTTATTTCCGAACCTGATAAGAAATAATAAGGTTTTAAAGAAAAATATGATTTTTTATCATTTCCAAATTCTGTATCAAATCCAAGTTTAAAAAGTATTTCTTTAGGTTTTAAATTGTAATCTGCTGCATATTCTGAATTCAAGAAAAAAGATTTAAAAGCATAAGGAAAACCCGAAGGTCTGAATTTTATACTACTTGCTGTGTAAAATTCTGCCGGTTGAAAATGTTGATATTTAAAACTATATAAAGTCAAAAGTGAAAATTCAAAAACAGAAGAAGGTTTAAAAGTAAAATTGGCATTTACAGAAAACTGATTTTTAAATGGAAAAAAAATTCCGCCAGAAAGAAAAATTTTTGATGTATCCAAAAATGCAAAACTCGAAATTCCTGTAGAATTAAAAAGATTATAATCAGGATAATCTATTACCGGAAAAACTGGCCAAATTTTTAAGCCGAAATAATTTTCGTCTTGAGAAATTGGTTCATTTTTTTTAGCGTGAGAAATTGCGTTATCAGCAAAATTATCTGTTTGGATTCTTCTTTCTGAATAATTTTTAAAACTGTGAGGACATTTTTTTATTTCATCAATTACTTTTAAAGTAGATTCATATCCGATTTTAGAAAGTTCATCAGATTTATCAAAAGCCATAAATGAAAAATGTTCTACATCATTTCTGATAATTACTGGTTTGTAAGATTTTATATCAACAGCGGCTTGTCTTTCTTTTCCAATAGACATCAATCTGTTTAAAATAACAATGATATTATTATAATTTAAGTCTGCATCATAAAAAGCGGTAGAAATTACAATGTTTTTAGAAAAATATTCTGCAACAGAAAGAGCGGCAATATCAATCGCACCACTATCTAACAATTTTACTTCAGTTTTTTCATCATCATTTAAATGATAATCTGTTGGTTCCATAATTGCCGGCATTGCAAAAGCGGCTGTCATAATTTTTGCATAATCTCCGGAAGAATGCCAAATTTGTCGTTTTGAATATAAATCTTCGGTTACAACTAAAATTGGAATAGGACATTCTGATAAATCTGTTTGAGGTTTTCCTAGTAAATCGTTTACAAATGCACGAAATTTTCTAACAGAAAGAATTCCTCCGTGCATTGGCAAAACCGGTTCAAAGTATTGAGTTAAATTTATGTTAGAAACAACTTCTAAAATTTTATCCGGAGAAAATCCGTACGCATAAAACATTCCAATTATTGCACCCATTGAATTTGCAATTATAAAATCTGGAGTGACATTATTTTCTTCCATCGCTTTTAATGCACCAATATGAGCAAACGCTCTTGCAGAACCTCCGCACAGAACTAGCCCCATTGGTTCTCGATTTTCATTTTTGCGAATGAGATTTAATTTTTCTTCAAATTCAGAAACGCCTTCTAAAATTGGACTTGCTTGAAGTAAAAATTTATCATCTTCTTCTATCATAAGTTTTGTGCCAGATTGTGCATTTAATGTAAAAAAGCAACAAAATATGATAAAAAAAGATGCAAATGTTCTAAAAAAATCAAAAAGTTTCATTTATAGTTTTCCACTTTCTGCTGCACCTGGAAGACCAATATCTTTTCTGTAGAAGGCATTATCAAATTTTACGCTAGATATCCCTTTGTATGCATTTTCCCAAGCTTCTTTAAATGATTTTCCATACGCAGAACTTGCAAGAACTCTTCCACCACTTGTAAGCATATCATTACTTCCGCGTCGTCCAGCACTTGCTCCTGCAATAAATATTTTTGCCGTACTTGCTTTTAAAATTTCTTGATTGATAGAGATTTTTAATCCTTTTTTGTATGCTTCAGGATAACCGCCACTAACCATAACCGGAGCAACTTGATAACCTGGTTTCCAATCAAATTTAAAATTATTTAAAGTTCCGTTTAAAATGGAAGCACACATTGCGGCAAAATCAAAATCCATTAAAGGCAGAACAGCTTGAGTTTCTGGGTCGCCAAGACGAACATTGTATTCAAGAAGTTTTGGACCTTTTGGAGTAAGCATAACGCCAAAAAAGATAAATCCGCGATAATCAAATTTTTCTTTGATAAGTCCGTTTAAAGTTGGTTGCAAAATATCTTTATTAAATTGTTCCATTGTAGAGGAAGAAACATCGTCTAAAGGACAGATTGCACCCATTCCACCGGTATTTGGACCTTTTGCTCCATCTAAAAGTCGTTTATGATCTCTTGCTGGTAAAAATGGAATTATAGTTGCATTTGCGCTTACCGCAAATTCCGGAGTTACAGAAACAGCAGCTAAAACAGAAATTTCAACACCTTGAAGATAATCTTCAATTACGAGTTTTTTTCCTGCATTTCCAACTTTTCCATTTTCCATTAAATCATCAATCGCGTTTATTGCTTCTTCTTCTGTCGCAGCAACAACGACACCTTTTCCAGCAGCCAAACCATCTGCTTTTATAACAATTGGTGCTCCATGTTTTTTTACATATTCAAAAGCCGCTTCTTTTGAAGTAAAAGTTTCACTTGCTGCACAAGCAACATTGTATTTTTTCATAAATTTTTTAGATAAATCTTTACTTGCTTCAAGTTGTGCAGCCGCTTTTTTTGGTCCAACACAAGGAATTTCTGCATTCCAAAAATCATCAGCTAAACCTTCTGCTAAAGGATTTTCTGGGCCAATCACAGCCATTCTACAATTTTCATGTTTTGCAATTGCGATATAAGGATTTTCTCCATCTTTTATATAATCACAATTTTCAGGATTTATGTTTTGACATTTAGATTCATTTGCAGTTCCTCCATTTCCAGGAACAACAATAACTTTATCTACACTTGAGCTTTGTGCTAATTTCCAGCAAATAGCGTGCTCGCGACCGCCACTGCCTACAACAATTATATTCATAACCTTAGTTTATATAAAAATGAGAATTCTTACAAGAAAGCGGATTTTTAGAATTTTATTCCATTTCGGTAAAAAAATCATTGATTTTTTCTACAAATTCGCAAACTTTCTTTTTCAAACTGCAAAGAGAGGCGTTATCATCAAAATTTCCCAAAACTGATTCCATCTCTTTGTCATCTTTATAAAGCATTTTTCGGTAATAATCATCATAATCTTTTTTGCGAGAATTTAACGATGATTCGTAAAAATTATTTACAACAATCGTAACATCTTCCAAAATATTTTTATAATCTTTTGACTCAAATTCTTCTATTGAGCGAGAATAAAGCCATTCAAAAATATAAATTGCATAACGAACTTTGTATTCATCATAATGCGACTGACAAAGGTTATAAAATTCGTGAACTTCTTTCCAAGTATTGATTTTCTTTGATTTTATATTTGCAAAAAGCTCTTTTACTTTTTCGCTAGGAATTATTTGTCCACCAACATTTTCCCATTCTGTGTAAAGAGGAATTTTTTTTATTTCATTTATTATATTTTTCGTTAATTTTTTTTGATTTACTTCTTCACAAAATTCCAGAATAGTTCTTGTGGCAAAATATTTTAAAACTTTTCTATACATTTTATATGCAGCAACCGGTTTTAAAATCACGGCTCCATATTTTTTCTGACATTGTTCATCATACAAAGTAAAATCCATATTTTCATTCTTATGAAGACAATTTTTTGCCGCCTGAAAAATTTCTTGCATAGTTGAAGCACCTTTTAACGCTTCTACATTATTTTTCTTTAAATAATCTGCTGTTAAAGAAATAATTCTATTTATTGCAAAAAGAATTTCTTGCATTGTATCCGGAGCAAAAGGATCTGTTTCTATATTTTGGATTTTTACTTTTCGTTTATCACGCTTTGTGAATTTTTCTTTATTTCTGGTGATGGCATACATATCATACAGAAACCACCAAGCAGGGATTATAAAAATCGACATATTTCCGTTCGTTCCGGGACTTATCAAACTGAAAGGGTAAGGGATATCCAATTCATATTGATAACTTCCTTTTACAACAAGAGAGAAAGATGCAAACCGAGAATTATGCTTAAAATCAGAACAAAGTCCTGGCCAAAAACCGCGTTTTGCAAAGATTTCTCCATCTGGTGAACGACTATTATGATTGCTACCAATATTTGCTCCGGCGGCAATATTTGATTGCCCTTGAACTGTAGAAGCAATCAAAAATGATGAATTATGATGTTGTTCGTGGAATGGAAAAATCAGATTATTTAAAACTTCACAACAAGAAATTGTAGAATTATCACCTAAAACCGAATTTAAAAGTCTTGCACCATATTTTACTTGGCAATTTCTTCCAATTACAAAACGAACTAGAACCGATTGGTAAAAAATTTGGCTCGCATAACCTAAAATTCCATTTACAAGTTCAACTCCTTCTCCAATTTGAGTTGGTTCTTCTTCAGACGAAAGAATTGTAACATTTTTAATTTTTAATGCACCTTTTATGTAAGTCGATTTTCCAATTTTTGCATCTTTTATAATTTTAGAACCTTTTATAACACAATCATCATCAATAAAACCTATCGTATCTAACTTTTTTGATTGACCATTTACTGTAAGTTCAAAAAATCTATTTAAAAGTTCATTATCATCACGATAATGAGACCAAATATAAGCGTCGGCAGGAATTAAATCTTCAAAAGGCAGAATTCTTCGTCCATCATTTTCGTTTGCAACACCAATCCAAATTCTGTGATTTTCACTTTCGCCTTCTTTTAAGATTCCATTTCCAAATTTTGAATGTTTTGTACAAAAAATTTCGTTTACATTAAATAAAATTACACGATTTCCAATTTTATAATTACAAAAATAATTTACATTTTTAATTACATCATAATCGCCGGTAATAACATCATGCAAATTAGAAAAATAAATTCCGCAAGTTAAATGCAAATCGTTATACGAAAGCGTAACATTTATAATTTTTCCAAGAATTACAAATCCACTAAAAAATGATGATTGAATAAGATTTGCATCAAATGCACCATCTTCAGCATCAACATAAACATTTTGCCACGATTTATCGGAACTTCTGTTTTGATTTTTTTCAAGAATTTCAATTTCTTCGTTTGTAAGATGTCTTTTTCCAACTAAAAATTCATCTGAAATTTTAGTTTCCATACTTTTTGATGATAATTCAACTTTAACCATAACAATTTATTTTAATCTAGAAAAACAAAAAAGTACATCTTATAATAAAAATATGAAAAAATTTTGTTTTGCTTTTGTTTTTTTTTCAATTTTAAGTTTTTTTACGTTTCCAAATCCGCTAGAACTTGTTGAGCAATTTACACTAGAAAATGGAATGAACGTTTTTTTGTTGGAAGATTCATCCGAAGCGTTAATTCATATTGAAGTAAATGTAAAAGCAGGTTTTTCTTCTCAAACAAAAAACACAAGCGGATTTTTTTATCTTTATTCTGATTTAATTCAAAATTCTACTCTTATAAATTTTGATTCTGTAACTTGTAATTCCGACTCAAGCCGATATTGTGTTACGACGACAAATCAAAATCTCGAAAACACAATGCAAACATTGGGTTCTCTTATTTTTGATTTTGATTTTTCTGATGAACTTTTGCAAAACGAAATTTCAAAATTAAAAAAAGATTCCGAAACAAATTCTAAGACTTTAAGCGGATTTTTAAATTCAGCAATTGAATCACGGATTTATTCAAATGCACCTTGGAAGCATGACTCTGGAATTTATCCTTCTTTTTTTGATAAAAATATAACAAAAACTGCTCGCCAAACTTTGCAACAAATTGCAGAACGTTTTTATACGCCACAAAATTCTGCAATTTTTATAAGTGGAAACTTCGATTCAGAAAAAATTCTTACAATTTTGCGTTCATCTTTTGGTCGGTTTTATTCAACTTACAAAACACCAACTTCAAATTCAGATTTTCCTTACAATCAGCAAAAAAAATTTGTAATTCACAGTGCAGATTTTTCTAACGAAATTTCGCAAATTATAATTGAATACACAGATTTTTCGCTTCCCGAATGCGATTTATTTTCGCTTGCATTAAATGATAATTTTTCTACTTTTAAAACTGAACTTTTAAAAAACGAAGATTTAAATATTCCGGGTGCAGATTATATTGATGTTAGCACTTCTCATACGAAAAATTCTTCTCGAATTGTAATTCAATCTTTACTTCAAAAACCAAAAAATAACAAAATCACTTCACTGAAACAAATTTCAAATTTTTTAGAAATTACAAAAAAAATTCCAGAATATTTTTTACCAGAAGAATTTATTTTTGCAAAACAAAAATTTAATCAAAATTTTTGCGAAATGATTTCAAATTCTTACAAAACGATGGACACTCTTTCTTCATTTTGGAATTTGGAACCTTTTACCGAAATTTCAGAAGATGATTTAGAAACTTTTCCATTATCATACACAGCAAGTAATCTTTTTAGCCAAATAAAAAAACATTCTGAAATTTATCTACAGCCAATTTTAAATTCGTTTACAAATGAAGAACCTTTTGTTTTTGTAATTATTAGCGATGATGATTTCAAAAAAAACAAAAAATCATTTGAAAATGCAGGATTTTCCGAAATTTCTGCAAAAAATGCATCTTGGCAAACAATGCAAATGTACAAAAAAATTCAAGATAATTTTAAGCCAAACGAAAAAGACGTTTTTAATATCACTTCTTACAATTATGATGATAATAATTTTTACGTAAAAAATAAGGCAGACTTTTCTTTTGCAAAACTTTCAAACGAAATTAACGTAACTGTAAAACAAAATCACATTTCTTCAGACTTAACTTTGATGATTGCAATAAAAGGCGGAAAAATTAATTCTCCAAACGATTTAGGTTTTGAAGAAGTTATGATAAATCTTATTTCTATGATGATTCAACGCGAAATCAATTCTAAAATCGAAAAAGGCCTTATTTTAGAAGTTCCACAATTTTTTACACAAAGTGATATAAATACAAGTTACATTGCTATCTTATGCAATAAAGATGATTTTGATGCAATTTGCGATTCAATTTCTACGATTTTAGTTTATTCAGATCCGATTCCTGCAGCAGCGGACAGAGCAGTTTCTTCTCGCCAATATAAAAAACGTCTCGAAAATGGAAGTTCTGTCAATCAGATGATGAACGCGGCAATTCAAACAATTTTCGGCGAAAGTGATTTTTCAAAAATTTTTGATTCTAAAAAAGAAATTTTACAAGATACAGATTATATAAAAATTCTAAATGCCTATCCGGATTTTTTAGATGCAAGCAGATATTCTATTATTTTAAGTGGAAATATTCCTTCAAATTGGAAAGATTCTTTAGAAAAAAGTTTTGGAATTCTTTCAAAAAATGATATTTCATTAAATTCACCAATTCCAAACGAAAATTTTCCGAAAAGCAAAACTCAATACGTAAAAATAAACCATACTTTTTTAACTGATATTCCAGCTGAAAAGGCAGGTCCACAACCGGAAGTTTTAATTCCAACTACAGAATTTTTAGATCCGGTTATTTTTGTTTTTCAATCTCCCAAGTTAGAATCTGATGATTTTTGTATTTTTAACGCAATGCTAAATTATATTGCAAGTGAACTTCAAAAAGAAATTGACAAAAGCAAAAAAAATCAAAATTCTACAGTTTTAGTGCAATTTCCAAAATCTAAAATCAATTATGGATTTTTAATAATTCAAAATGTTTCGCACATAAATGATATAAATAATGCTTACAAAAATGTAATAAAAAAATTAACCGAAAAAATAAATGATAAAACTTCAACAGAAATTAAAAATCTTTGGATAAAAATGCAACTGGGAAATACACTTTCTTCTCTTCAAACTGCAAAGTTGATTTTTCAAGGTTTAGAATTTTTTCCAGTTGAACAAAAAAGTGATTTTTATTTGGAAGAATACAAAACGATAATTTCTTCAAATGCACAAAATTATTTTGAAGTATTAAAATATTTTCCGGAAATTCCAAATTTGCGACTCTACTCAAAAGATGCAAAAAATTAATTTCTAAAAAAAAATATTTTTTATCATAAAATGATTGACATAAAATTTATTTTTCTATATTATTATATTCACGTTATCAAACGTAATGGTTGCTTAGCTCAGCTGGTAGAGCAATGGACTGTTAATCCATGTGTCGCAGGTTCAAAACCTGCAGCAGCCGTTCGCCTCTTACGAAAGTAAGAGGCTTTTTTATTTAACTAGAATAATTTTTATAAAAGCATTTTATACTAATTTTGCATTACAAAACCATTGTTTTGGAAAATAAACTAGTATTGGAAAGATATAACTTTTTAACCGAATAATAAAAAAAAGGCTACCCAAAACGAGTAGCCTTTCCTCCTAATTTATAAGCTAGAATTCTAGCAAATAATAATCATTTTTAACGAGCGTATTCAACAATTCGAGTTTCACGAATCATTGTAAGCCTAATTCTTCCAGGATAACGCAAATCAGACTCTATTTGTTTTGCAATGCTTCTTGCTAACTCTTTTACATCACTATCAGGAATTTTTTCGTTGTTTACAAGAATACGTAATTCTCGTCCTGCTTGAATTGCGTATGCCTTTTCAACTCCTTCAAAACCTTCTGCGATTGCTTCAAGATTTTCGAGTCGTTTTACATAGTTATCAATTGTTTCTCGACGAGCTCCCGGACGCGCAGCTGAAATTGCATCTGCAATCTGAACAATAACAGCTTCAACAGTTTCCGGAACAACATCATTATGATGGGCAGCAATAGCATTTACAACGCGAGTATCTTCTCCCATTTTTCGTGCCATTTCCGCTCCAACCTCTGCGTGATTTTGATCACTATCGTTTTCTGCACCTTTTCCAATATCATGAAGAACAGCAGCTCTTTTTGCAAGCTCTCTATCCGCGCCAACTTCTGCGGCAATCATACTCGCTGCCATGGCAACTTCTTTCGAATGAGTAAGAACGTTTTGACCATAACTTGTACGGAAATACAAACGACCAAGAGCACGAACTCCATCAGGACTCATATTATGAATTCCTAAATCAAAAAGGCATTTTTCGCCTTCTTCATAAATCTTATTTTGAATTTCATGCGTAACTTTTTGAACAATTTCTTCGATTCGTGCCGGATGAATTCGACCATCAGAAATTAATCGTTCAAGCGATTCTTTTGCAATTTCTTTACGAACAGGATCAAAACAAGAAATAACAACTGCTTCTGGAGTATCATCAATAATAATATCAACTCCGGTTAAAGTTTCCAGAGTTCTGATATTTCTTCCTTCACGACCGATGATGCGTCCTTTCATTTCATCACTTGGAAGAGAAACTGTTGTTACCGTGATATCGCTTGTTGTTTCCGGAGCAAGTCGTTGAATTGTTGTAATAAGAATATCTTTAGCTTTTTTTTCTGCAGAAAGTTGAGCTTCTTGTTCGATTTTATTTATCATCGCTTGAGCATCATGCCGAGCTTCATTTTCAAGATTTTTGATAATAAGCTCTTTTGCTTCTTGCTGAGAAAGCCCCGAAATATGTTCCAATTCCGTACGATACTTTTCTTCTTGCTTAGAAAGAATATCTTCTCGCTTCAACATTGCAGCTTTTGCATCTGCAAGTTCCTTTTCGCTTTTTTCAAAATCTGCTGCACGTTGGTCCAGCAATTCCTCTTTTTTGTTTACACGGGCTTCATAACGCTGAACTTCAGCACGGCGTTCCCGATTTTCTTTTTCCTGCTGATTTCTTTCCCGAATGAGTTCATCTTTTGCATTTAACAAAATTTCTTTTTTTTGTGCTTCAGCCTCTCTTATTGCTTCTTGCTTTACACGTTCCGCCTTCTGTTCTGAGGCAGTTAATTGAAATCTGGCATAAACCCAGCGAATAATCCATCCAAGAACAATTCCAACAACAGGAAGAATAATGTACCAAATAAATAAAGGCATATTTTTTCTCCCATTTTACATATTAGAATAGTTATCATAAATAATAACTGAATAAGGCTTCATTGTCAAATAAACGATTTTTATTATAGAAAGAAGATAAAAGTCTAATATTTTGTTTATTTGACCACGATAATTTACTATGGTATACTAATAATCACGAATTTTGGAAATTTTATCCGTATAGGAGCGAGCAAGTGTCCAAAGCTCAGAAAAATTTAAAAAAAATAGAAAAAAGAGTTGCGTCTAATGTTTCTCATAGTTTTGGGGCATTTTTTCATTCTATTGGCAACTTTTTTGTAAAAATTTTTAAACTTCTCGATAATAAATTAACAATTATGATTGTTCCTCATTCTCAGAGTAAAGTTATTAATTTTCAAACAAATGTTTTTGCTCTAATTCTTGGAATATTTATTGCGGTTGGGGTTTTAGCATCATTTTTCTATTTTAACCGACGGACAATCAACTCAAAAATAGAAATTGCATCTTTAGAGGAACAAAATAAATCAACATTAGCAAGTCTTGATGAACTTCGCGATGAAAATGCAAATCTTTTTCAAGCGGCAAAACATTTTCAAACTTCACTTTCGCAAAGTTTAACATTGTTAGGAATTTCTCAATCAGAAAATAATTCTAATTCTTCTATTTCAAATAGTGATTTATCATCTTTATTTAGCACAACCGAAATTACAAATGGTACAAGTAAAGAAATTTCTGATATTCGAGAATTAACTTCATATTTGGAAAATTCTGTAGAACCAATTGAACAAGTTGGAAAAATGTTAAAAACTCAACAGAATTTATTTACCGAAATTCCAAGTATTCATCCTGTAAAAAATCCAAACGTTCATGTTTCCATGGCTTTTGGTCCAAATGTACATCCTTTAAGTGGAACTTGGTACATCCATAAAGGAATTGACTTTTCTACTTGGCGTTCGGGCGATCCTGTAATGGCAACAGCTTCTGGGCAAGTTGTAAATGTTGGATTTGATAATAGTTTTGGAAATTCCATCATCATTAAACATAATCACGGAATTTATACACGTTATGCTCATCTTAATCAATTTAGAGTAAAAAAAGGACAATTTGTTGAACAAGGTGATATAATCGGAACGGTTGGAAATACAGGAATGTCAACCGGTCCTCATCTGCATTATGAAGTTCACATTGGTTCTGATGTTGTTGATCCTGCAAAATATATTAATATCAATGTTGCAAAATAGGTTTTTATGGCTTTACGAATAGATGATATTTCTCTCAATACAATAGTTGGTTCTGGTTCTTCAATAAAAGGTGACTTAAAAATAAATGGATTTGTTAGAATTGATGGCGATATTGAAGGAAATCTTTCTACCGATGGAAATGTAGTTATTGGTGAAAATGCAAAAATAAAAGGTAATGTAAACGCAAAATCTGCAATTATTGGCGGAATAATTCTTGGTGATGTTTACGTAAAAGAAAATATAAAATTACTTTCGTCGTCTATTGTAATTGGTGATATTTTATCTCGAAAAATTCAAATTGAAGAATCAGCTTTGTTTCAAGGTCATTGTATTTCTATCAAAAATCAAGACGAGTATGATAGAATTTCTCAAACTTATCTTCAATCAAAAAGTATTATTCAAAAGGTTTATCATTTATGAGCGAAATTGATTCGTTACAAAATGCATATTATTACTCCGGAATTCAAAACTCAACAAGTGAAGCCTTAAAAAAACAAAAAACCGAAAAATCATCATCTACAAAAAAAACAAAATTTTCGGATTTTTTTAAAAACAAAAATGATGAAACAAAAATCTCGGAAAGTGAGTTTCCTTCACAAATAAACGAAATGACAACAGAAGATGCCGTAATTTTTCTAAAAGATGCGGTTGATATTGCTGGAAATGAACTTTCATCATCTGTAAATCCAGAAAATGTAGAAAAATTTAAAAAAGCCGTAAAACAGTTTATAAGTTTTGTTGTAAAAAATAATTACGAAGTTATCACAAAAAAATCAAAAAGACCAAAATTTGTTTCGCCTGTAGGAATGTTCTCAAATTACAACACAACGCCACATCCTAAAAATCCGAAAGTTCAAATAAACATAATAAATGAAAAACTTGCACAACTTACAAAAGAAACTATGAAAACTCAAATGGATAATCTTATGATTTTGCAAAAAGCAGATGAAATAAAAGGATTAATAATTGACTTGATGAGTTCTTGAAATAGTTTATAATTTATTTAGAAAAAAGGAACAAAAATGAGTGATATTTTTGAAAGTGATATAGATTCTGAAAATGAAAATTTAACTTCTCTTGAAGATAGCGATGAAATTTCTCGAGAAACTGAAACTCTTACGATTGATTTTCCTCTTTATCTTTTAAAATTAGATTATTCTTGTGAAAGATTGTATGCAAAAGCACCTGATAAAACAAATTTTCAATCCGGAGATTATGTAGTTACGCCAACTCGCTACGGAAAAGATTTGGCAATGGTTTTAGGAAAAGCAAATAAACCAATTGGAATAAAAAAATCAGATATAGTAAATATTGAACGAAAAGCAAATAATGATGATTTATCCAAAAGAAAAGAATTAGAACAAAAAGAAAAAGATGCTTTCCCAATTTTTAAAGAAAAAGTTGCACTCCACAAATTGGATATGAAATTAATTCAAGTTCACTTTTTATTTGACGAACAAAAAGTCCTTTTCTTTTTTAGTTCTGATAATCGAGTGGATTTTCGTAACTTAGTAAAAGATTTAGTTTCTATTTTTAAGATGAGAATTGAACTTCGCCAAATTGGAGTTCGTGATGAGTCAAGAATTACCGGCGGTTTAGGAGTTTGTGGTAGACCTTTTTGTTGTCATTCAGTTTCTGACAAATTGCGTCCGGTTTCTATAAAAATGGCAAAAGATCAAAATCTTTCGCTAAATTCCACGAAGATTTCCGGACAATGTGGAAGACTTTTATGTTGTCTTTCCTATGAATGCGATTGGTACAGTGAAGCAAGAAAAAATCTTCCAGGCGAAGGAATTCGGCTTACATACGACGGAACAGACTTTAAAATTACAGAAGTAAACCCTATCACTTCTATGATAAAAATGCTTGGTGATGATGGACGTCTTTTAGAAGTAAACGCAAAACGTTTTTACAAGGAAAATAATCGGTGGAAGATAAATTAGTTTTTTAGTGTTTTTTGCATTTACTTTATTGTATTGCAAAATCAACTCAGAACAAAACTACAAATAAGGAATCTGCCGTAAAAACAATAAAATTTTGTTTTTGTGAGAATTTTTATACAACAATTTATAATGCATTTGATTTGTATATTTTCTCAACATTTATAATAAGATTATTTATTAGGAGGTCTGTCCCCTAATGGTTTTAACAAGAATTATTTATGGAAATATCAGAAAATTTAGATAAATATCTTTCGCTCTTAAACGAAGAACAATTAGAAGCGGTTGTTCATTCTAGTTCACCTCTTTTGATTTTAGCTGGTGCAGGCTCCGGTAAAACTCGAGTTATTACGACAAAAATTGCTTATCTTATAAATAAACAAAATGTAAATCCTTTTTCAATTCTTGCTGTAACTTTTACAAAAAAAGCTGCAAACGAAATGAAAGAAAGGGCAATTTCAATAGAACCTCTTTCTAGTCATTCTCAAATTCGAACTTTTCACAGTTTCGGTTCTTGGTTCTTACGAAAATATTCTGATGAAGTTGGTTTGGAATCATCTTTTACCGTTTACGATGATGATGATATGAATATTTTGGTAAAAAAAGCAGTACCATCCCTTTCAAAAAAAGATGCAAAACTTGCAGCTCATCAAATCTCACTTTGTAAAGATTATTTTCTTACTCCAAATGATGATTTGAGTATAATTGGAAGTGAGTTTGATTTGAATAATATTTATGATTTGTATCAAAAACGGCTTCGGTCAACAGGAAATGCCGATTTTGGTGATTTAATAATGCTTCCTGCGTTGGTGATGAATTCAAATCCTAAAATTGCTGATGAAATTCACAATCGTTTTAAAGTTATTATGGTTGATGAATATCAGGATTCTAACATTGCTCAATACAAACTTTTACAAACATTAAGTGGCATAAAAGACGGTTATGATAATTACGTTTGTGTTGTTGGTGATGATGATCAATCTATTTATAAATTTCGTGGAGCAGAAGTTCAAAATATATTAACTTTTCCTCAAAAATTTCCTGGGACAAAAATCATAAAGTTAGAAAAGAATTATCGTTCTACAGCAAAAATTTTAAATGCTGCAAGTTTAGTTGTTGGGTTTAATAAAAATCGGCTTGGAAAAACTCTTGTTGCACAAAAAGGAGAAGGAAAAACTCCAGTTCTTGTTTTTTTGCCAGGTTCAGATGAAGAAGCTACTTTTTGTTATGATTTGATTTCTAAATCTGTTCTTAATGGGGCAAAATATTCAGATTGGGCAATTTTATACAGAACAAATGCTCAATCATTAAATTTTGAAAAACAATTTTTGCGAAGAAAAATTCCATATAAAGTTGTTGGAAGTTTAAAATTTTATGAACGAGAAGAAATAAAAGATGCTTTAAGTTATTTATCATTATTTGCAAACCCAAAAGATGAAATTTCTTTTAGGAGAGTTATAAATAAACCTCCAAGAGGCATTGGAGAAAAAACGCAAGACACAATTATGTTGAAGGCGTTAAAAAATCAAATAGAAAATAATGAAGAAAACTCTCGTTATGAAAATCTTTTAGAAACCGCAAAGGAATGTTCAGGAAATTTTGCAAAAAAAGCAAAAGAAGGTGTAGAAAATTTTATAAAGATTTTTGAAAATGTACGCTCTGTTTTTGATGAAAACAAATCTCTTTCTGAATTTGTTCAACGAATAATTATGGATAGCGGACTTGATGAATATCACAAAGCAAGTGATGAAATTGAAGGAACTCAAAGAACTTTAAATCTAGAAGAACTTGTAAATAGTGCAAATCCGTATAAATGTACGCTGGAAGGTCTTTTGGAGTTTCTAGACTCTATCAATCTTGATCGTTCGCTCGAGTTATTAGAAGATAACGAAAACAAAAATGCTGTAACTTTAATTACTTTGCATAATACAAAAGGATTGGAATTTAATAAGGTTATAATTACAGGACTTGAAGAAGGAGTTTTTCCTCGAGTTGATAAAGTTGGAACAGAATTGGAGGAAGAGAGACGTTTATTTTATGTTGGAATTACTCGTGCAAAAGATGAACTTTATGTAACAAGTGTTGCAAAACGTGTTTTGTATGGACATTGGGAATTTATGAAACCAAGTAGATTTATTCAAGAAGCAAAAGATGCTTTTAGGATAATAGGTGCGTCCCCTTATTCTTTTACTGATAAAAATTATATATCTTTTGGTTCTTCTCAAATATCAGATACTGTTGAAGACCCTATAAAAGAAGAACTTTTAAAAAAATGGAAAAAAGGAACAAAAATTTATCACGATGATTATGGTTATGGACAAATTATAGAATGTAAGATAAATGAAAATGAGGTCGTTTGTACGGTTTTGTTTGAAACAGGTGAAAAAAAGAAATTTCTTCCGCAATATCAAGCAAAATCATTGATGATTGTAAAATGAAAAGATTCTATAAAGGGACAGACCCCTATTTTAGTTCATTTTTTATCATAAATATTATAAAATATTTAATGTTAATTTTTTGGAGGAAACTTTTATGCCAATGATAAATTCTAAAATCACGGTTCCACTTTCTAATGAAAAAATGGATATTTTAAAAGCAGAACTTGGAAAAGCAATTTCTGCAATGGGAAAAACCGAAAGTTATTTAATGGTCGGATTTGAACCAAACTACAATTTATATTTTGGTGGCAAAAAATTAGAAAAAGGTGCTTTTGTAGAAGTTAAAGTTTTGGGAGATGTAAACTCAGAACAAAGTGCAAAAATGAGCGAAAAAATCTGTTCAATATTCGAAAAAGAACTTTCTATTCCGTCAGATAAAATTTATATCACATATTCAGGATACAAAAACTGGGGCTGGAACGGCGGTAATTTCTAAAATTTTATGACTCCTTACTTTTGCGCGATTACTTTCATAAATCTTTCTCACTTATAATGTTATTTGTTTTAATTGAAAGCAATTCTGTAATCAGTAAGCATCAAAAAATAAACTTGAACGTAACTTGCATTATTATTTTTGTAATTTGCATAATGGAAGTTTTGACGATTATTTTTGATGGTTCCGTTTGCGTTTTGTGATTTTTGATTTCGATGATTACGAAAAATAGAAATTCTGTTTTTTTTGTCGATGAACAAAATAATTATTCGCAAGCAAAAGGTTTTCTGGTTTATATGATTTTTTACGGACTTGGACTAGTTTACTTTTTGATTCAAAATATCAATCTTTCAATTCATTCAATTTTTTTTTGAATTTCATTTTTATTTTTACAGGAACAACTTTTCAGATTCTTCGCCCAGACATTCAAATCACTTGGACAACAGTTGTGATTTTGATGTTTGTGTATTTCATTTATCTGGACACGCTTTATCAGCAACTCGACAGCCAAACTTATCTTAAAAATCGTAACAGTTTTTATAAATCATTCAAAAAACTAAAAAATGATTCGATTTTGTTTGTCGTCAAAATTGACCTCTTTTCAAAACTAAAAACAAATTATCGCCACGAAAAAGTTGAAGACATCATCCTTAGAATTTCCGCCCCAAAGGAATCCTTGATGAAGTCCATCATACAACCAAAGAGAAACTCCAGCATGAACGAGAGAATCTCCGTTTTTCAATCCACCACCATATTCTTTTCAAAAAGTATTTCCGTCAAATGCAAAAGATGACAAAACCGCAACAAATAACGCCACAATAACCGCAATGTTTTTTTTTATTTTAGTCTCCTAGCCATTCAATGAATTATTTTCTAACTAAAATCTTAAGAGAAAAAACTAAAAAAAATTTAAAATTTCACAAGAATTTTTATTTGGGCGTTCCCCAAAGTTTTTGCAATGGAAAAACTTTGGGTCGCT
>CAZIQK010000041.1:0-20567 GCA_964541735.1 uncultured Treponema sp. | reverse complement strand
TTTGCTTTTGTAAAAACAAAAATTTGTAAAGGCAAAGCAAAAATAAAAGCTATCATAAAGTTTAATCGACTACGAAAAACTATTTTTATAATTCTCATTTTGATAGCTTTTATTTTTGCTTTGCCTTTACAAATTTTTGTTTTTACAAAAGCAAAAGAGTCGTTAAAAAATTTTAAACAGAATTTATCACAAAAAATCGGAATTGAATTTTCTTATGAATCAATTTCTCCTTCAATTTTTTCTAATTTGAATGTAAAAAATGTTGTAATTTCCGAAGTTGATGGTGATGAACTCATAAGAATTGAGCGAATAAAAATTACATATAAAATTATTCCGCTATTAAAAAAAGATTTTCAAAAAGGTTTAGAAAATATCGTAATTGATGGAATCCGTCTTGATGTAAGCCAACTTTTAAATGTTATAGAAAAAATTTCATCATTGAATTATCAAAATTTGCAAAAATCACAAAACAAAAATGAGGATAATTCAAAAAATCAAAAATCAGATAAAAAAATAGATTTTGAAACGATTGTAAATTTAATCCCGCAAAATGTAAAAGTAAAAAATATTTCTCTTTTGTATGATGATGAAAATTTAAATGCCTCTTTAAGTGTTCGCGACATCATTTTGAAAAATAACGAACGTGCTCAAAATCTTGATTTTCAAATGTTTTGTCGTGCAAATGCAAATTTTTTTAAAGTAAATCAAAATGTAACCGGAAATCTAAACCTAAATGGAACTATTCAAAAAGAATTAGATAATTCTCAAATTGAATTAAAACTTGAAAATCTTACAAACGGAACTTACACACTCAACAAATTAAATGTTTTAGCAACTTATAATCAAAATGTTTTTGATATTCACACAATTCAATCTTTAACTTCTGTTTTCCTTTCAGCACAATTTAATGAACAGTCTCGCGATTTTAGTTTTAAAATTGAAGCCGATAATTTTAAACCTTCAAGTGTAATTTCTTCAAACAAAAATCAAGCAATTTTTCAAAAAATAAAAAATCTTGTTTTAAATATTTCATCAACTTTTTTATATAATTTTAATTCAAAAGAATTTGATTTTTCTTCAAACGGTAATTTTTCTTTTCCAAACGAACTTTTCAGCGGTGGTTTAAATGTTTTGTATGATGTTGATGGTAATGAAAATAAAATCAACATAAACAAGTTTTCTGCCAATGGCGAAAATTTTTTAGCAAACGCAAATCTTTCTTTAATTTATAAAAATTTACAACTTTCTGGTTTTGTTGAACTTCCATATTTTTATTTGCCAAATCAAAAAGAAATTTCTACAGAAATTTATTTTGATCCGCTCGAAAAAGGATTTTTAGCATTTTCACCTCAACTTTTTATTGGCGAAAAATCTCTTACAGCGTTGCAGTTAAAATTTTTGCCTGAAGAAAATTCTTATGATTTTAGTTTTGAAGCTTCTGATTATTCAAATGCGTCTAGCGGTGGAGAAGTTGGTTCTTTCCATTTGGACGGAAGTTATCTTTCTGACTCAAAATATATTCAATCAAGCGTAACTTTAAACAGTTTGTATGCAGGAAGCATGATTGATTTTGTATCTCAAGTTGTAAATGAATCTAATTTGCAATCAATTTCTAATATAACAAAAGATTTTATGTTTTCTGGCGACGCTTATATTTCCACAGATTTTAAATCTCTTACATATAATATTCCTTACATCGTTTTTGCGAATACAAAAAAAGAAAATCAAGTTTTGTTTTTAAGTGCAAATGGAAACGAAAGACAAATTCAACTTGAACAATTAAATCTTATTTATGGAAAACTTGCTTTTGGTGCATCTTGTGATGTTGATATAAATAACGAAACTGATGATATATTTTTTACGACAGATTTACTTTTTGAAAACGTTCCTTATCATTTTTCCGGAACTTTTATGAACAAACTTCTGTCTGTAAATGGTGATTATAATACTTTTATAGATGTTGATTTTTCTACTCCAAAAAAGATTTTTGGTTCTGTCGTTTTTGAAAATTTTCCTATTATGTTCCAAAATTATGCTTTTAATTTTTCTACACAAAGTGCTTTTTTGTATGATAAATATGATGGTCCGAATGTAAATATAGAACGTTTTGAAATTGATATTAATGATTCTAAAACTTCAGTTGTAATTTCTCCAAAAATTTTACTTGCAGGAAATGTTACAAAATATGGAGCACAGTTTTCTACCGTTACATACTCTGATTTATTTTCTACTTTAGAAGGTGCTGCCGATTTTAGGATTAATTTGAAAGAATCACTGTTTGATTCTGCTGGTTTTACAATGAATCTAAAAAATCCTTTAAGTACAGAAAATATTTTTTTAGAAGCGTCAGTTTCTAATCCAGATTTTGTAAAATTAAATACTCAAAATTTACGTGATAATCTTTATATAACTGTTCAAACTCAAATAAATAATTTTGGTTTAAACAGATTTACATCTACTGTAAGTGCAAATAATTTTTTAACAGGAAATATTTTTGCTTCAGGAACAATAAATCATCCTTATGTTGCACTAAACGTTCAAAAACTTTCTTTACAGCAAGGAAACAATGTTATGAACGTAAATACAACTGCAACTCTAGAAGATAATCAAATAATTGTTGATTCTTTAAATATGACAAATGGCGGAATGAATTTGAGAGATGTTTCTGCTAAGTTTTCGTTGGAAAGTTTTACAGGTTCTTTAAACGCCTTTTTTCATGTAGAAATGAGCACTGGCGGATTATTAAAAACTTTGGATGCTCCACTTGTTTTAGCAATAGAGGATTCACAAAAAGTTGATGGCCAATTTTTGCCAGAATCTTTTGTTGCAACATTAAAATCAGAAGGAATCTCAGGAACTTACTTAAAAAAAATAATTCCATTAAATTTTACGCTTTTTTATTCACCACAAATGATAACTTTAACTTCTGGTTCAGATTTTGGTTTGTATGCAACTTATCTAAAATCTGAAAATTATGGAGAAGCAAATCTTTCTGTAAATACGCCAAATATTATAAAAATAAATGGAAGAGGAACTTTTTCTCAAGAATTTAATATTTTTGATTTAGACGAAATTGAAGTTGATTTAGAAAAATTATTTGAATATATAAATTTTGATGAATGGGTAATTGTAGAAAATGGAATTGCAAGTGGACATATTTCTTATACCGGAACTTTGAAAGAGCCTGTTCTAACTGGCGAAGTTGATGTTTTAAAGCCGGAAGTTCGAGTTCCCATCATAATTCCGGAAAAACTTACCGCAGATTTTATTCCAATTACAATTGCAAATAACGAAATTTATGTAAATAAAACTACATTTAATGTAAAAAATAAACCGACACTTGATGCTGATTGTAGAATTGTTTTGAACGGTTGGAGTTTTGACTATCTTGAAAGTTATTTTAAGTCTGTAAACAACCAAAGAATTTACGGAAAACTCACAACGCCAATTTTTACAATGGATTCAAATATGATTTTAGATTTGTATCTTTATTTTGCGGCAAGCGAAAAACTTTTTGAACTTAATGGTTCAATAAATGGTGAAAATTTATATTTTGAAACAAATATTACAGATATTGCTTCTTCAGTTTCAGCAACTCCAAGTGGTGAGCCTCTTAATTTTGTTTCGACTTTAAATATCACAACCGGAACTCACGCTGCAATTACAATGGAACCGATTATTCGTGCAGTTTTGGCTCCAAATACAAAATTTATTTTAAATATTGATAATGCAGCAAGTTACTATAATGTTGATGGAATTTTTGATGTAAAATCCGGAGATATTGCTTATTTGAGTCGAAACTTTTATATAAAATCTGGTTCAATTGATTTTAATACAGAAACTATTTCTAATCCTAAAGTTACATTAAATGCCGAAACTCGCGAAAAAGATGATGCTGGCGAAAATGTAAGAATTATTTTTTCTGTAGAAAATCAATATTTACAACAACTTTCACCTCATTTTTCATCAATTCCTGCAAAATCAGAAACAGAAATTCTTTCACTTTTAGGGCAAATTGTACTTGCAGATTCAGATTCGGCTTCTGAATTTTTATTTGCCGCCGGAGGTTATGCTTTACAATCTTCAGTTGGTCGACAAATAGAAAATAAGTTGCGACAGTTGCTTAATTTCGATATATTATCTTTACGTACAAATTTTATTCAAAATACGTTGAGTTCAAGTTTTGGAAGAAATTCTAGTTCAACGGCAAATGAACTTTCTTTCGGTAACCTTTTTGATAACTCAACTGTTTATATAGGTAAGTATCTAGGAAGTAATTTATATATTGATGCAATGTTGAACGTTTCTTACGAGGAACGTTCTTTATCTGATGTGCAAGTTACGGCAGGAAATCTTGTTTTTCAACCAGAAGTTGGTTTGGAATTAGAATCACCATTTGGAAATATAAGATGGAATGTCGCACCTGATATAAATGCACTATTAAATAAACAATATGTGCCATCTTCTTCAGTTACATTATCGTGGAAGTTTACATTTTAAAAAATTGGAGTTATATGATGCATCGAAGAGTATTTTCTCTTTTTGTGATTTTATTTTTTTCTTTTTGTTTTATTTACGCACAAGATGATAGTGAATGGTTTTGGGATAAAACAATCGCAACTATTGAATTTGAAGGCTTAAAAAATGTAAAAAAATCAGATTTAGGTGGAATTATTAGTGATTACGAAGGAACGCCTTTTAATGAACAATCTTACAATGATATTTTGGATAGCCTTTATTCTATGGATTTGTTTGAAGACATTGTTCCTTACGCAAAACACGATACAAAAAAATATGATGAAGTTTTATTGGTTTTTCAAGTAAAAGAGCGTCCTACTATTAAGGCAATTAATTTTACCGGAAATAAAAAAATCCGTAATGGTGAACTTCGCGACAAAATCAAAATAAAAACAACTGATGTTTATGTTGAGTCAAAAGTTTTACTTGATGAAAGAACTTTAAGAAATTATTTTCTCGAAAAAGGTTATACAAATTCTACAGTTTCTCATACATCAGAAGTAAAAGATGATGGAGTTGTTATAACTTTTATTATTTCTGAAGGTGCAAATACCGTAATTAAAGAGATTAATTTTGAAGGAGCAACAATTGCTTCTGCAAGAACTTTAAGAAGCAAACTTGAATTAAAAGAAGTTGGCTTTATGAAAGACGGTGCATTCCAAACTTCTTTGCTAGAACAAGATAAGCGAGCACTTATTAGTTTTTATCGCGAAAAAGGTTATGTTGATGCAGAACTTTTGGATGTAAAAATTGAATCAAGCTTAAACGAAGACAAACAGCGAAACGAATTAACAATTACTTATATTATTTCTGAAGGTGCAAAATATACTTTTACAGGACTTACAATTACAGGAAATGAAGTTTTTTCTAAAGATGAACTTATGTCTCTTTCAAAAGTAAAAGTCGGTTCAGTTTATAACGAAACAAAACTTCAAGAAGCTTTTTCTGACATTGCTGGAAAATATTACGAAAACGGTTATATGTCTAACGAATTTTATCCAGTTCCACAAAAAGATACAAATCTTCACGAAATATCTTATTCTTTGGTAATTACAGAAGGTCCTCGAAGTCATATTGAAAATATCATCATAAAAGGAAATACAAAAACAAAAGATTATGTAATTCGTCGAGAAATTCCAATAGAAAGCGGTGATATTTTTTCTCGAAATAAAATTATGAGTGCTTATCGAAATCTTATGAACTTGCAATTTTTTTCTAGTGTAATGCCTGAATATCAGTCTGGTTCAGAGCCAAATTTGGTAGATTTAGTTTGGAATGTAGAAGAGCAATCAACAACAAATTTAAATTTTGGTATGACTTTTTCTGGTTCTGCAGATCCTACAAATCCGGTGCCAATTTCACTTTATGTAAAAATTGAAAACTCAAACTTAAAAGGCGAGGGAAAAGCAGTTTCTGGCTCTGTAACTGTTTCTAGTTCGGAGCAATCGGTTGCACTTTCTTATTCACAAAATTGGATAGGAAATTTACCAATTACTTATAGTCAAAGTTTGTCTTTTTCTCACTCAACAGAAACAACGCCTTTAAATTACTTTAGTCCTAACTTAGATTTGCAACAATATTATTACTATATGAATTATAAAAGTTGGGCTGCAAGTTTAGGAACTTCTTTTGGTCGTCGTTGGTCTTATGATTGGGCAGTTCTTACAGGAGCCGCAGGTCTTTCAAATTCTTTAAATAACAATATTTATGATGAAACGCTTTATATTCCAGTTGATCAAGGTGTTTCTACATTCGCAAATCGTTGGGGCTGGTTAAACTCAGTTTGGACTTCATTCTCTGTTGATGGTCGTGATATAAATTATGATCCTTCAAAAGGTTATTTTGTAAGCGAAAGACTTTCTTGGTATGGTTTGGTTCCTACAATTGAGCAAGAATTTTTCTTAAAAACTGATACAAAAGGTGAACTTTATTTTACATTGTTCTCAATTCCTTTCACCGAAGAATATACATTTAAATCTGTTTTGGCTTTATCTTCAAACTTTATTTCTGTTTTCCCAACTCCAAATACAACCGTTTCTGATTCAAACAGAGTTTATGTGGACGGAATGTTTAATGGACGCGGTTGGACAGATGCATTCAAAAATACCAAAGGTCTTGTTATGTGGAGCAACAAAGCAGAATTAAGATTCCCAATCGTTCCAAATATTTTAGGAGCGGATATTTTCTTAGATTATGCGGTTGTAAAAAATAGTTTTGCAAATTTAAATACTTTGAAAATTTCGGATTTTTATTGTAGTTTTGGTCCTGGAATACGAATTCTTTTGCAACAGTTCCCATTGCATCTTATGTTTGCATTCCGCTATAAGCATGATAGTAATGGTGTTCCTCATTTTGATGGCACTCCATTTCAGTTTGTACTTTCATTTAATCTTGTAAACAGATAAAATATAAAATTTTAAGGATATAATGATGAAAAATCGTGTAAAGTTTATATTGAGTTTTTTTATTTTGGGAGTTAATTTTTCGCTTCCAGTGTTTTCTCAACAAATCACAAAATTTGGTGTTGTTGATACTGCAAAAGTTTATGACGCATATTTTAGAAATTCAACTCCAATCAGAAATTACGAAAAGAAAAAGGCTGAATTTCAAGAAGAAATAAATAAACGTACTGAAGAACTTAGAGAATTACAACAAAAAAAACTTGAATACGAAAAAAATGGTAATGATTCTATGACTTTAAGAACAGAATCAGAAATTACAAAAAAGAAAGATTATCTAACAGAATATACAAATGCAAAAAATGTAGAATTAGACAGTCTTCATAAATCTTTACAAAATTCTGATGAATTTTACAAAAAATTATATAATACTCTTGCAAAAATTGCAGAAAGTGGTGGCTATAGTATGATTTTAAGTTTGCAAGATTCAAATTCAATTTTGTGGTATAGTTCTTCTGTTGATATTACAAATCAGGTAATTTCAGAACTTGGATTATAATGGCAGACGATGAACTTACACCGATGATGGTTCAATACTACTCGGTAAAAGAAAAATACAAAAACGAAGTTTTATTTTTTAGATTAGGCGATTTCTACGAAATGTTTGACGAAGATGCTGTAGAAGTGTCTCGTCTTCTTAATTTAACTTTAACGCACAGAGCAAAACATCCTATGTGCGGAATTCCTTATCATGCGGCAAAAATTTATATTGCTAGACTTTTGCGACTTGGAAAAAAAATTGTAATTTGCGAACAAGTTGGAGAAATTCCAAAGGGTGGAAAAGGAATTGCAGAGCGAAAAGTTGTAGAAATCATTACTCCAGGAACTGCGGTCGAAACCGAATATTTAGATGGTTTTAAGGCAAATTATCTTGCGGCACTTTGCATTTATAAAGCTAGAGTTGGTTTTGCATTTATTGATGTTTCAACTTCAAGTTTTAATGTAACTTCTTGGAATGCAAATGCAATGTCAGAAAATTTTGCAAAAGAATTGAATCGTGCTTCTCCTAGAGAACTTTTATTGCCAAGTTCACTAAAAAAAAATCAAGCGATTTTAGATGTTTTACAATCTTATACAAATATTTCTGTTTCTTATTATCCGGATTGGGATTTTAACTACGAACTTTCATTTAAAAAACTTACAAAACAATTTGATACTGTAAATTTAAAAGCGTTTGATTTAAACGAAAATGACGCAAGCATTGTTCCTGCAGGTTTTCTTTTAGATTATCTTGAAAAAACAACAAATGCTTCTTTACCTCATATAAAATCAATAAAAAAATATAGTGATAGTGATTTTTTAATAATAGATGATTCTTCGAGACGAAATTTGGAAGTTACCGAAAATTTGAGAGACGGAACTTCTAATTATACTTTATTCGAATGTGTAAATTTTACAAAAACAGCAATGGGGTGTCGTCTTTTACGAAATTGGCTTTTATTTCCTTTGACAAATTTATCACAAATTGAAAATCGGCAATTTCACATTTTGACTTTTTACGAAAATCGCAATCTTTTGGAAAAAACAAAAAATGATTTATCACAAATTTTAGATATTGAGCGACTTTCTAGTAGAATTGCGATGGATAAAGCTCACGCAAAAGATTTACAAGCTTTAAAATCAAGTCTTTTATATTGGATAAAAGTAAAAGAATATTTAAATCAATATGATTTTTCTTTTGTTTCATCAGAAATTTCTCAAAAAATTTGTGATTTAATTGAAAATGCAATTTTAGATGATCCTGCAACTTCTTTAACTGACGGAGGAATTATAAAGCAAGGTTGGTCAGAAGAATTAGATCATTGGCGTTCAATTCACGATAATTTTAATTCTGTTCTTACTGAATATGAAAATGAAGAAAAGCAAAAAACAGGAATTTCAACTTTAAAAATAAAATATACAAATGCATTCGGTTATTTTATTGAAGTTAGCAAAGGAAAATTAAATTCTGTTCCGACTCATTTTATTATGCGTCGGGCACTTGTAAATGGGGACAGATATACAACTGCAAAATTACAAGAACTTGAGCAACAATTAACCGAATCTTCTACAAAAATACTTGAACTTGAGAGGGATTTATTTGTTGAATTAAGAAATTCTTTACATCAATATATTCCGTATCTTTTACAAATTGCTGATGAAGTTGCAAATACTGATGTTACATATTCTTTGGCTCAAGCAGCAATAAATAATAATTGGGTTCGTCCTCAAATTGAAGAATCTACAATTTTTGAAATAAAAGATGGTCGTCATCCGGTTGTAGAAAAACATCTTCCAACTGGAGAATTTGTTCCAAATGACAGTTTTATAAGTGCTGATGATGATAATATTCCATCTTTTGATTTAATTACTGGTCCAAATATGGCTGGAAAAAGTACTTATCTTAGGCAAAATGCTTTAATTGCTCTTCTTGCTCAAACAGGTTCTTTTGTTCCCGCTTCAAAAGCTCATCTTGGAATTGTTGATAGAATTTTTTGTCGTGTTGGTGCGTCTGATAATCTTGCAAAAGGTGAATCAACTTTTTTGGTAGAAATGACGGAAACTGCAAATATTTTACATTCAGCAACACGAAAATCTTTAGTAATCATGGACGAAGTTGGAAGAGGAACATCTACTGAAGATGGACTTGCAATTGCCCGAGCAGTCAGTGAATATCTCTTGGATACAATAAAATGCAAAACTTTGTTTGCAACTCACTATCATGAACTTTCTCGAATGGAACATCAGAAGTTAAAAATGCTTTGCATGAAAGTTAACGAAGAAAGTGGAAAAGTTGTATTTATGCGAAAAGTTGTAGAAGGAGTAACTCAAAATTCTTATGGAATTCACGTAGCGTCTTTGGCAGGAATTCCGCAAGTTGTAATTGAAAGAGCAAAAGAAATTCTTTCTTATATTCAAAATTATGCAACCGAAAAACCTCTTTTGTTAGACAATATTCCTTCTCCTAAAAAAGAAGAGTTGCCTGAACTAAAAACTCCAGGTCTCTTTAGTGATGAAGAAATCATAATTTCAGAAATTCTCTCAGCAGATTTAGATAATATGACTCCGATGTCTGCTTTGCAAACTATTTCTAGATGGAAAAAATCATTATCTGGACTTTAACGAAAAAAAATCACAAAAATTAAAAAAAAATTGTAAAAAATTTGCCGAAAATTGCCTATTTTTGTCAATATTATTTATGTGAAAGTTTTCTTTTTTCGATTGAAGTTTTATTTTACTTCATTTATAAGATTTCTATTTTCTATATTAAATTCCGGCGAGGATTGTCTAATTTGTGGCAAAAAAACTTTTTTAGTTCCAATCTGCAAATCGTGTCAATCATTACACTTTTATATTGATTTTTCTAAAAATCGATGTAAATGTTGTGGTAAAACTTTGATTTCGACAAAAGATTCTTGTATGGAATGTCGTAAATCTTTGGTTTTTAAAAATGTTGATAAATCTTTTCCCTTGTTTTCTTATAGACTTTGGAATAAAGAAATTCTTTTTGTGTGGAAAATAAAAGGAGTTCGTTCATTATCTTATTTTTTTGCAAAAAAAGTTTCTGAAACATTAAAAAAAATTGGAGTAAAATTTATCGTTCCGGTTCCTCCAAGAAAAGGAAAAATTCAAAAGAACGGTTGGGATCAAATTGATGAATTATGTGCAATGTTAGAATTTTTGTTTGGTTTTGATGTTTTAAAAATTTTGGAAAGAAATTCTGAAAAACAGCAAAAAAAACTTGATAGAAATCAACGCCTTTCTTCGATTGAAAATGCGTATAATCTTGTAGATGATTCTAAAATTAAAAAGGTATTAAAAAAGTTCGGAGGAGTTTTTCCGGATGAAGTTTGTATTATTGATGATGTTTGTACAACAGGTTCTACTTTGGAATGTTGTGCAAAAATTCTAAAAAAATGCGGAATAAAATCTGTAATGGCGGTTAGTTTATTCATTGTTGATTGAACATAAAAAATCAGACATACAGGTCTTGTGTTTCTCTATGCACATACACACATTGCAAAATTGTCAAAATCGGAGTATTATACTAAATGGTTATCTTTTAAATGTTTTTTTAGGTTTCCAAAATCATGTAATCGCAGCTAAATGCAATGGAGGTAGTATATGGTTGCTACAGATTCGCAGTTTCAGATAGTAACATTTCATCTTGGGGAAGAATTATATGGTGTTAATATTATGGATGTTAAGGAAATTGTAAGAATTTCAGAAGTTCGTGCAATTCCAAATGCACCTTATTATGTTGAAGGATTTATAAATCTTCGTGGTGAAATTATACCTATTATAAATTTGCATAAGCGTTTTAGAATTACAAGTTCATTTAAATCTGAAGATATTGAAATGGATGGCGGTTTTATTATTTTGAGTATTGAAAATAGTTTGATTGGAATTATTGTTGATAAAGTTCAAAGAGTAATTTCTGTAAAAGCTGATGATGTAAAAGAACCACCACAAATGATTTCCGGAATTGGAAACGAATATATCGAGGGAGTTATAAAATCAGAATCTGGATATTTAATTTTGTTAAATATCAGAAAACTGTTTAACGCAAAAGAATTACAAAAAATTACTGAAATACAATAATGATACAGACATACAGTACAACTATTCGACGTAAAGAAATGGATGCTGTTTTAACTTGCATGGTTGATGAAAAAATTGGACCTGGCGAATTAAATCAGCGATTAATTTCACAAATAAAAGATTTTATAAAATGTGATGGAGCTATTGCTTTAAGAAGTCCGGCTATTGCTTTAAAGTATGCATTAATTTCTCTTGATGTAGAAAAAAAATCTAAAATTATGATTTCGGCATTAGCACCTGCTTGGCAATATCAAGCAATTAGTGATTTAGGATTTGAACCTTTTGTTCTTGATGTAAACGAGGATAATGGGCTTATAACCGCAGAAATTGTTCAAAATGCAGTTTTAAATGGTGGAAAAGTTCTCTTGTTGCATGAAACTGAAGGAATTGTTCCTGATTTACAAGAAATTCTCCAAATTGGAATTCCTGTTATTGAAGATATTTCTCAAAGTGCAGGAGCAAGTGTTGCGGAACTTGATGAAAATGGGGTACAAACTGAAAAAAGACGTTCTGTTGGCACTTTTGGCGTTTATACAATTTTAGGTCTTGAAGAAAAAGATGTTATTACTGCCGGCGGAGGTGCAATTTTAATTGCTCCTGGACGACGTGAATGGATTGTGTTGAAAAAATATGTAGATGAAGCTCCATTAACAGATTTACTTCCTGATATCAACAGTGCACTTGCTTGGGTACAAGTAAAAGAATTTCCTAAAAATGAAATAACAAGAAAAGAATTATTTAGTTTGTTTCAAAGAGCGTGTATGGTTGGACACCATAAAATGTATGTAAGAGAAATGGATAACGGTTCTACAATGAGTTGTTTTCCTCTTATTCTTGCAAGTTCTTTTAAGGATGTAAAACAATATGCGGCAAAAAAAGATATAGAAATTTCTTTAGCATACGAAAATTCTGTTATTGCATTAAAACAAGAAGAATTATCTGATACTTGTATTCATGCAAAGTCTTTGTATTTACGATGTGTGCATATTCCATTGTATCCGCGACTTACACATGCCGAAAGTGCAAAAATTATAAAAGTTTTAAGCTCATTGCCTTAAATGAACTATGGTAAGAAAAATACTTATTATAATAAACATTATGAAAGATGACTCAATGTTGCTTGCAAAAGAAATTGCATCAAAACTGAAAGATTATAACATTTCTTGTGATTTTTTAAGTTTTGATGGTTTTTGTGATAATTCTCCGATAAAAAATTATGATTTTGTAATTACGTTGGGCGGAGATGGTACTGTTTTGTATGCAGCAAGAAATTGTCTTGATTCTGACATTCCTGTTTTTCCTATCAATTTGGGCGAATTTGGTTTTATTGCAGCTGTTGAACCAAAAAATTGGGAGAATGCATTAAAAAAGTATATTGAAGGAAACGCTCCTTTTTCTTATAGAGGAATGATTGATATAAATGCCTTTAGAAATGGACAAAAAATCTATTCATCTTATGCATTAAATGATGCTGTTATAATTTCTCACGCTTCTACTGCAATTCATTTAAAATTGAAGTATGAAAATCTTTCGTTATGTGAGTTAAATTCTGATGGCGTAATAATAAGTACATCAACTGGTTCTACGGCGTATTCGTCTTCTGCTGGCGGTCCTATAATCAGTCCCGATTTAAATGCAATTATTATGACTCCAGTGAATTCATTTTCTCTTTCATCACGACCAATTGTTTTAAATCCAGAAAAAGAACTTATCTTAAAAGTTGAAAAAAGTCGGACAAAAGAAATTTTTTTAACAGTTGATGGGCAAGAACCTTTTTTACTTCAAACAGATGATGTTGTTCAAATCAAAAAAACTAAAAAACAAATAAAATTGATTTATTGTACATCAGAAAATTTTTATTCTGCATTACGTTCAAAATTGAATTGGTGGGGAGGTCCACATGCTTGAAGATTTAACAATAAAAGATTTTGCTCTCATCGATTCTGATTATCTCGAATTTGAAAAAGGTTTCACGGTTTTTTCTGGAGAAACAGGTGCAGGAAAATCTATTTTAATTGGTGCGTTATCATTTTTACTTGGTGGAAAAGCCGAAGTTTCGCAAATCAGAACAGGAAAAACAGAAGCAAGTGTAAGTGGAACTTTTTTGCTAAAATCTTTACCAATTCGTTTAAAAATAGAAGACGATGATGAACCTCTTAATGCAAATGAATGGCTTTTTAAGCATGGAATTGAACCTGAAAATAATAGAGTTCTTCTTCGTCGATTTATCCGAAATAATGGAAAATCTTTGGCTTGGATAAATGACACTCCGGTAACGCGAACAGATTTAGCTCAATTTTCATCATTTTTAGTTGATATTCACGGACAACATGAACATCAGTCTTTGATGAAAGTAAGTGAACACAGAAAATTTCTTGATGCACGAGCCGGAATTGTTGAAGAAGTTAACGAATTTACAAAACTTTATACACTTTTGGTAGAAAAAAGAAAAATATATGATTCTTATTCTATGTCAGAAGCGGAACGTTCTCACAAATTAGAAATGAATTCGTTTGCTGTAAAAGAAATTGAAGAAGCAAAATTAAAAAAAGATGAAGATATTGCTCTCGAAGATGAAGAGGCAAGACTTTCTTCCTTTGAAAAAATATATTCTGATGTCGAATCAATCGAAAATGCTTTGTCGGAAAATGAAAATTCTGTTTTGAATAATTTGAAAAAAATTCGTAGGGATTCTTCGCATGCTTGTGATATTGATAAATCTTTATCAAAGTTGACCGAAAGAGTTGATTCTGCATTTTATGAACTAAGCGATATAGCTGACGAATTTTCCAATTACAAAAATAATCTTGTTTTTGATCCTTTGCGTTTACAAGATGTTCAAGAGCGACTTTCTTTGATTTATAATCTAAAGAAAAAATACTGTGCGTCTGTAAATGTTCCTTTAAGTGATTTATTTTCATTTTATGATGACGCAAAAAAATTTGTTGAAGAAAACTCTGATGGAAATAGCAAAAAAGAACAACTTGCAAAAGAAATTAAAAATATAGAAAAAGAAGTTCTTTCTAAAGCAGAAATTCTTTCTAAAAAGCGAAAAGATTATGCAAAAATCTTAGAAACTGAAGTTGATGAAATTCTTTCAAAACTTGGAATGAGTGGAACAAAATTTGGTGTTAGTATCACAGAAAAACCTGCTAACGAAATTGAACAAAAATGTGGTCCTTACGGAAAAGATAATATTGAATTTTTAATAAGTGCAAATCCAGGAAATCCTATGCTTCCTTTGGCAAAAATTGCTTCCGGAGGCGAACTTTCAAGAGTTATGCTTGCACTAAAAACTATTTTTGCAAAAGTTGATAATGTTGATACTTTAATTTTTGATGAAATTGATACAGGAATTGGTGGAGAAGTTGCCGTTGCAGTTGGTTCTCATTTAAAAAATCTTGCTAAAAATCGACAAATTTTTTGTATTACGCATCTTGCAAGTATTGCAGTTTATGCCGATAATCAAATTAAAATAGAAAAAACTGTTTCTGGAGAAATCACATCTTCAAATGTTTATCATATAACTGGCGAAAATCGTGTTGCAGAAATTGCTAGAATGCTTTCCGGTGATTCAAAATCAGAACAGTCTTTAGAACATGCTCGCTCAATGCTAGCAAAGTATAGTGGAGATGATTATGGCAAAAATTTCTGAAGAAGCAAGGCTTCATTTTAATGAAACAATTTTACCTTATAAAACAAAAATTTCTGCAGTTTTAGAAAAAGAAAAAACAATGCTTAACGGAATGCACAAAGGTGACATTGATTACGAAAATAAAAAACTCCTTCTTTGTGAAGATATGATTTATGTTTCTACACTTTATATGGCTTTAAACAGTCTTTCTTTAAAACTTATGGAAGTAAAAAATAACGATGCCTTAAACGATGCAAGAAAGATTCTCTATAAAGCAATTATTTATCTTGAAGATATTGTTGGAAATGTCATTGATTGTCCATATTCAGAACTTTTTGAAAATTATGAAAAAATAAAAAATGTTTCTATTTCTCGTCGTTATATGATTATTAGAAAATTAGGACTTTCTATTGCTATGCTAAAAAATGCCTTTGGTGATAATAGCAAGTGGAAATGGTCTTTTGTCGAACTTGAAGGTCGTTTTACAACTGTAACAAAAAATTTAATTGATATGAAATCTGCTGCAAAAGATTATTTTGATCCAAATGCAAATGATTATGAGGTTACTGTTTTATATATAATGCTTACAGAAAAACTTTTAAATAATTCTGCAAATGCTTATCGTGATAAATATGAACTTTCAACTAGACGAATTGATGATATGAGAAATGCAATAAAATATCTTTTGGCATTAAGAAGACTTTATATTGCTTTAGGAAAATCTGAATCTGCGGAAGAAACGAAAAAAAAGGCGGTCGTTTGGAAAGATAAAATGGATTCAGATGCAAAAGCTGGAACTAGCAATTAGTTTTTTTAGTTTTTTATCATTTTTTATTAGGATATTTCTAATTACGGAAAAAATATGGAAAAAAATCTCGCTTTAAAAATTTTTGAAGGTTTTTCTATTCAAAGATGGAATGATTTAGTTCGCCCTTTTGAATTGGTAGAAATGGATAAAGCCGGCGAAAAAATGGTAATCGCTTATATTCTTGGAAAATACGAGGAACATAAAGGAAAAAAAATTGATTGGCTCTGGATGATTTATGCATCTTGCTTTGATTTGTTAAAGAAAATTGCACTTTGCGATATAAAAGCTCCTGTTCAGCAAATGTTAAAAAAAGAATTTCCAGATGAATATATGCGACTTGATGAATGGGTGTTAAATCAGTATCGACAGTTAATATTGGATGATGATTTATTTTCTCGTTTTACAATTTATATTGGACAAAAAGCTGGTTCTTTTTCTATCCCAAAAGATTTGCAACTAACGGCTCATCTTTATAAAGCTGCTCAAAAATATGCAACAATTCGCGAATTAGAAATGATTTTGCCAGTAAACGAAAAAGAGCGCATTTGTGAAATAGAATCACAATTACAAATTCAAATCCAGCCTTTTTTGGATTTAGAAGGTCTTCAAAAATTGATGACTCATCAAAAAGCGTTTGATTTTCTTTTAAAAATTGAACAATTACGATTTCAAACAAGATGGAATCAAACTCCACGAGTTCCAAAAACTTCAGTTCTCGGTCATTGTTTTTATGTTGCTATAATGACACTTTTGCTTGGCAGAGAATCAAATCCTGCAATGTGCGAAAAACGACTTATTAATAATTTTTTTAGTGCACTTTTTCATGATTTACCAGAAAGTGTAACAAGAGATATAATTTCGCCTGTAAAACAAGCAACTGATGATTTACCAAATATCGTAAAAAAAATTGAAGATGAAATTGTCTCTAAAGAATTAGTTCCTCTTATGGAAAAATTTTATGTAAATGAAATTATTTATTATACAAATGATGAATTTTCAAATCGAATTCTTGATGAAAACGGTCAATCAAAACATGTTTCTTGGGAAGAATTAAACACTAAATATAATTTTGAAGTTTATAATCCGGTTGATGGAAAACTCGTTAGAATTTGTGATCATTTTAGTGCTCTTATGGAAGCTGATATTTCTATAAAACACGGAATTACTTCTCCTCATTTAAAAAATGGTAGAGAAGGGATGTTAAATCATTATAAAAAAGATGAAATCATTTCTGGAATAAATGTAAATAGTTTTTTTCATAAAATTGTTGAATAAAAATTTATAAAGATAAAAATAATTTATTATGCAGAATCTACCGATAATTTATCTATGAAAAAACAAATTTTTACTTCAATTTTACTTACATTTTTTTTAACAATTAAACTTTTTGCAGAATCAACATACAAAGTTCAAAAAGGTGATACTTTGTATTCGATAAGTAAAAAATATCAAATCACAGTTGCAGAATTAAGAGTTGCAAATAATTTAAAAGAAGATGATGTTATCAAAATTGGTCAAAAATTAATAATTCCAGAAGCTAATATTGGAAATGCTGTAACGCTTTCTTCATCAAATAAAAATAATTCTTCAAATGTAAATATTGGTTCTACAAAAAATTATACTGTTGCAAAAGGTGATACTGTTTATAGTATTGCAAAAAAAAATGGAATGACAGTGTCTGAATTGATAAATTTAAATAATCTTGATTCAAATGCAGTTATAAAAGTTGGACAAAAATTAAAAATTGTAAAAGATTCTGAAATCAAAAATGAAAAATCAGAGAATGACGAAAAAGAAGAAAAACCTTTAGTTACAGAAAAAATTCCAGATACAAGAACTTATGGAAATACAGTAACTGTTGATTCAACAACAAAGTGGCCTGTAAAATCTCCTGTTGTAACTCAAGTAAAAGGAAAAGTTTCTGGCGTGCAATTAAGTGCATCTAAAAATGAAAGCGTAAAATGTATTCACGAAGGAACTGTAATGTATGTTGGTGTTTATAGAGGTTTTGGACAAGTTGTTTTTGTACAAACTAAAACTGGATTAATTTATGCATATACCGGTTTAGGTTCCGTTCAAGTCAAAAAAGGTGACTATTTGGTTTCTGATTCTGTTATTGGAACAGCCGGAATAGATTCTTTATCTCAAAAATCACAAATTACTTTTATGGTATTTCAAAATGGAAAACCAATAAATCCTGCGACTGCTCCTCGTAGTTAAATTTTATTAAAATAAAGATGATTGAAAATTTTGTGATTTTGCAATTTTTATAAAAAGTTGCATACATGTAAATGCATCATCTGTCGCTCGATGTGATTGGCCTTTATCAAAATTAAAATAATCTGCTAAAAAATCAAGTTTATGTTTTGGTAATGTTGGATAAGCCCATTTTGAATACATTAAAGTATCAATCACTTTGTTTGAAGATTCTTTCATTCCAAAACTTTGTAACTCTTTATTTAAAAATTTTACATCGAACATTGCATTATGTGCAATTAAAATATGATTATCTATAAATTGCATAAAATTTTGAAGTTTTGATTCTATTTTTGGAGAATTAAAAACCATTTCATCTGATATGTGTGTTAGATTTGTTATTTCTTGTGGAATGTGATAACCGGGATTAAAAAGACTATTCCAAGTTGAAATAATTCCATTTTTATCAAATGCAACAGCACCAATTTCGATAATATTCCCGGTCTTTGAAGATAAACTTGTAGTTTCCGTATCAAAAGCAACAAAAACTTCACCATCAAAATAAAGATGATGAAGTTTTTTAAAGTCTTTTAAAATTCTATTTTGCTGCATCAATAAAATTCTGAATATCGTTAGATATTCCATCACAAAGTTTTGCAGCTTTTTCTTTTGCTTCTTCTAACCATTCGTTTGTTCCATTTCCTGCAGGAATCATAGAATTGATGTAGAATTTAATTTTAGGTTCTGTTCCGGAAGGTCTTGCACTTACAATAGTTCCACTTTCTAAGTAAAACTGTAAAACATTACTTTTTGGAAGAGAAGGATCATTCATTAAATCTCGAACTTTTACTACTTTTTCTCCTCCTAAAGTTGCAGGTGGTTCTTTTCTTAATGAAGCCATCATATTTGCCATTGTTTCTACACCGGAACTTCCTGGGAAATTTTGTGAAATAGCACGATCTTCAAAATAACCAAATTCTTTATATAAATCATCAAGATGTTCAAGCAGAGATATTCCTTTTGAACGCCAATAAAGAATCATTTCTGCACACATTGCAGCTGCTGAAACTCCATCTTTATCCATAACTTCTGTTTCAACTTTATAGCCATAACTTTCTTCTAAGCCGAATACGTAATTATATTTACCGTTTTTTTCAAAATCAGCTTCAACAGCAGCAATCCATTTGAAACCTGTAAGACAATCGAGCATTTTTACACCATGTTTTTTACAGATGTAATCACCGAATGGAGAAGTTACAATGGAACGTATACAAGCTGGATTTTCTGGCATTTTGTTCAATTCTTTTCGTGAAATAATAATGTAGTCCATCAAAAGTGCACCCATTTGATTTCCACTAAGAAGAACCCAATTTCCATCTTTATCAGGGAATGCTGTTCCGAATCTGTCTGCATCAGGGTCTGTTGCCATAACTCCATCTGCATTTTCTTTTTTTGCAAGTTCAACTGCAAGTTTTAAAGCAGGTTTTTCTTCCGGATTAGGTTTTTCAACAGTTGGGAAATTTCCATCTGGTTTAATTTGTTCTGGAACAGAAATGATTTTTAATCCTAAATCACCGAGAACTTTTTCTACATGCATTCCGCCAGTTCCATGAAGTGGAGTATAAACAATTTTTACATCTTTTGCTTTTTCTTTGATGAGTTCTGGTCGGAAAAGTTGAGCTTTACACATTTTCCAGAATTTTTCATCAATTTCTTTATCGATAATAACTAATTTTTCTGTAGAAATAGCTTCTACTCTTGTCATTGTTTTAACTTGAGTTACTTTATTAACTTCTTCAATAATGCCTTCATCATGAGGAGGAATAACTTGAGCACCATCATCCCAATAAGCTTTGTAACCATTATACATTCTTGGATTATGAGAAGCAGTAACTACAACACCAGTTTGTGCTCCAAGTTGTCTGATTGCAAATGAAAGTTCAGGAGTAGGTCGAAGGCTGCTGAATAAATATGCTTTAATTCCATTTGCTGCAAAAATTAAAGCGGTTGCTTCTGCAAAAACATCTGAATTAAGACGACTATCATAAGCAACTACAGCACTTAAAGAACCTTCTTTTGCTTTTTCCGGAAATGCTTTTATAACATAATTTGCAAGTCCTTGAGTAGCTTTATTGATTTCTAGAGTGTTCATTCTGTTTGTTCCGCCACCCATTACACCTCGTAGACCTCCGGTTCCAAATTCCAAAGATCTATAAAAACGGTCTTCAAGTTCTTTATAATCTTCTTTTTCAATTAAATCTTCGACTTCTTTACTAAATCGTTTATCTTGTTCTTGTTCGATATACTCTTTAGCACGTTTTAAGATTTCAGATTTATCCATAAAAATAACTCCTATTTTAGTAAAAACAAT
>CAZIQK010000040.1:0-20885 GCA_964541735.1 uncultured Treponema sp. | reverse complement strand
TTAACTCTGTTTGTCTTTAGGTATTTTTGACAGATTTAATCGGTAAAGGGAGATTCGGAACAGAAAACTTTTTATCTTATCTCAAGCCCTGTTTTATACTTTTGCAAATTGAGATTTTATATATTTTTGTTTTGATTTTTAGTAAAGAGCCCCGAAATTTTTGTAAAAATCTTCTCTAGATATTTTATTTCGCCTTCAGAAAGTGCCGCTCGAGAAAGTAAACTTCTCCAAAATTCTTCCATATCTTTACGACCCGGCATTTTGAAAAATCCGATTTTTTGCATATTATCTGTGATATTTTGAACAGCAACATCAACGCGATTTAAAGAAATTGGTGTAAAGCCCCGAAAATCTTGATATTCATTCTTCAAATGTTGCCTATATAAAGTATAACAAATAATTTGTACTGCATGAGAAAGATTTAATGAACCAAATTCGTCTGAAGAAGGAATTGTTACACCCATTGTACACATATCTAGTTGTTCGTCAGTAAGTCCTGTTCGTTCATTTCCAAAAATAATTGCAACTTTTCCACCATTTTTAAAATCAGTTTGGGGTCTGTCCCCTATCAAATTCTTTCCCGTCAATTTATCGGCTTCTAAAGCAAATTCTTCTGGCAAAAGTAATTTTCCTCGTTTTTTTCCTTGTCTACGAGTTGTTCCTGCACTCAAAACACAATCTTTTGTCGCTTGAGTTATATCATCATAAAATTTTGCATTATCAAAAATATAATTTGCATGAATTGCAAGAGTATAAACTTTTTCTATATCGTAATTTTCTTTTTTTCCAACAATACGCAAATCTTTTATATCGTTATTTGCCATAGCTCTACAAGCAGAACCAATATTTCGAGATTCATCAGGATGGTCTAAAACAACACAAATGTTTTCTAAATTCATAAGATGATTTTATCAGATTTTTTATTTATATTCAGTTTTTTTCTGTAAAATTGATTGATGATTTTTATAACTTCTTTTTATAATCTTTTCTACTTTGGAATAATTATATTTAAAAATATTTATTTTTATCATTTTGACACAATTTTTTTATGGAGAATAAAATGAATTTATGGTTTGAAATTTTAATCTGTTTTTTGGCTGGAGCAGGAGCAGGAATCGGAACAGGATTTGCCGGAATGAGTGCAGCAGCAATTATCGGTCCGATGCTCATAACTTTTTTAAATGTTCCTGCGTATCAAGCAGTTGGAATCGGTCTTGCAAGTGATGTTCTTGCTAGTGCAATCAGTGCTTGGACTTACAAAAAAAACGGAAATCTTGACATAAAAAACAGTCTTTCTTTACTAATTAGCGTTTTAGTGATGACAATTATAGGTAGTTGTGTAGCAACTCTACTTCCTGAAAGAGCAATGAGTAGCACAATGCAAATTGCTATGATTTTAGTCGGATTAAAATTTTTAATAAAACCTGTAAGAAAAACTAAAGAACAAATGCTTTCTACAAGTAAAAAAGAAAGAATCATAAAATCTATAATTGGCGGAATTTTTGTTGGTTTTATTTGCGGATTTGTTGGTGCCGGCGGTGGAATGATGCTTCTTTTAGTTTTAACTTCTTTTCTTGGTTACGAAATGCATATGGCAGTTGGAACAAGTGTTTTGATTATGACTTTTACAGCATTAACCGGAAGTGTAAGTCATTTTGCATTTGAAGGCGTACCGGATTTTAAATATTTAATTTTATGTGTTATTTTTACTTTTATTTGGGCAAGAATTGCTGCAAAAATTGCAAATAAAGCAAAAGCCGTTACTTTAAATAGAATTGTTGGAATTGTTTTAATTCTTTCAAGTATTGTAATTTTAATTACAAATTATGTTTTAAAATAATAAAAATGATTTTTCCCATTGACAAAGTAGGTAATTCTTTTAAAAATGATTATCTATGATTTATGAAACTCTTGAATTACCAAAAAAAGATGATGTTGTTCTTGTAGGAATGAGTGGCGGTGTAGATTCAACTTTAACAACTCTTTTATTAAAAGAAAGAGGATGCAAAGTTATTGGTGTTACAATGTCCATTTGGGATGGAAAAATGCCTGAAGTAAAAACTTCCCATCCTATGAAAGAAGCTTGTTACGGACCTGGTGAAGAAGAAAATATAGAAGAATGTAAGATATTTTGTGAAAAAAATGATATTGAATATCATGTGATTGATGCAAAAAAACAATATTCAAAAATGGTTTTAGATTATTTCAAAAATGAATATCGTAGCGGAAGAACTCCGAATCCTTGCATTATGTGTAATAGAAACATAAAATTTGGTGCGATGTTAGACGGAATTCAAGAACTTGGCATTCATTTTGATTATTTTTGTACTGGTCACTATGCAAAAATTGTTCGTCCAACAGAAGGCATTTTTGGTACTCAAATTAAACCTTGTATGATTGCCGGTGCTACTGATGTTTCAAAAGATCAAACTTATTTTTTAAATAGAATTCCTTCTGAAATTTTAGAAAAAGTTCGGTTTCCCTTAGCTCAAATGAAAAAATCAGAAGTTTTTGAACTTGCAAAAAAAGCTAATCTTGATGCAGCAAATCGAGAAGAAAGTCAAGATTTTATTGGTGAAGAATATCGTGATATGATTTTTTCTGATAAACCAAGTATCCCCGGAGATATTGTTGATTTAGATGGACACATTTTAGGTCGTCATAGAGGAATTGAACATTACACAATCGGACAACGTCGCGGACTTGGAGTTGCAGTAAGTTATCCGGTTTATGTTCAACAAATTGATGCAAAAAATAATTTAATCGTTCTTGCTCCAAATGATGCACTAAATTCAGATGCATTAATCGCTGATGATTTTGTTTGGCCGGGAAATATTGAACCAAATGTTGAATCTTTTGACGCATTGGTAAAAGTTCGTCTTGCAAGTAAACCAGTTCCTTGTAAAGTAGAACGATATTTTCCTTCCACTCAAGATGAAAAATTTATTGGAAATGCTTGGAAAATGACTTTTGAACAACCTCAACGCGCGATTGCACCCGGACAAGCAGCTGTTTTATATAAAGATGATGTAATTATTGGTGGAGGAATTATTTCAAAGGCGTTGTAATTTTTCTTGTATTTTTTTCCTGAATATGTTCAATTCCACATTCAAGTGTTTTTTGAACATGTTCATCAGAAAGAAAATAATAAACAACTTTGCCTTTTCTTTCAGTTTTAACTAAATCATTTTCGCGAAGAATTTTTAATTGATGAGAAACAGCACTTATTGACATATTCAACAATGCAGAAATATCTCCTACACAAAGAGGACTTTTATCCAAAGCGTATAAGATTTTAAAACGCGTTGTATCACCAAAAATTTTATAAAAAGTAGAAAGTTGTTCTACTAAATCTTCACCGATAAAATCTTTTTTTACTGTATCTACAATATCAGGATGAATTACATCACAATCGCACGAAACTTCATTTTTTCCCATAAAAAAGCCTTAGTTGAATATACATTCAACTGAGTAAATATTCAAGTAAGAAAGAATAAATTGTATGATTTATAGAAAAAGATATTATCGAAGTCAAAATAAATGGCAAGAAAAAATCAGGCGTTCACTGCTATTCACCAAGTCACTATGTTCGGAGTTCCGCTAATGCATTATTTTCTACAAAAGATTTAGTTGATTTAATAATTTCTGAACGTCGAAAAAGAATAAATTGTTGCAGAAACTTTAGAAATACTATAAATAAAAACTTATGATTAAATGTTTAATTGTTGCTTTTGGCGGAGCAATTGGTGCAGTTTTACGCTATCTTATTGGATTAATTCCTCTTTCGCAAAAAAACGGATTTCCTATAAAAACATTTTTAATTAATGTGATTGGTTGTTTTATAATTGGAATTATTGCTGCACTTTCAGAAAAAAATTCTCTTAATCCTAAAATTGTACTTTTTATAAAAGTTGGATTTTGTGGCGGTTTTACAACATTTTCATCTTTTGCATTAGAAACGCACGAATTATTAGAAAAAGGCTCCTTTTTTATTGCAATTTTGTACATTTTTCTAAGCATTTTAGTTGGCTTTTTTGCAGTTCTTTGTGCAGAAAAGTTAATTTTTAAATAAAACAAATTTCATCTTTTTTTACCCAACCGCTAGTTTCTCCAACTTCAATAAAGCACCATTCTTCAGTTTCTCTTAAAACTCGAACCCTTGTTGTACTCGAAAGTGAATTTGTAGAATTTGCAGAATTTTCCGGTATTGAATAAATTGTTCCATTTTTTAAAATGGCAAATTTTTGAGAAACTCGAATTGTCGAAAACACAAAAAATGAAAAAGTACAAATTAAAACGACCGTTGTTAAAATTTGCGCAAGTATTTTTTTTGTTTTTATAAAAATTATCAAAATAAGCACAAAAATTATCAAAATCAAAATTGAAAAATAAAACAACCAAACCGGAAATTCATTTTGCGTAATAGGAAGATTTAATTGTTTTTCAAAATCTTTTCGCTCTTGTTTTGCATTTCCAAAAAACGAATATTTTTCTTTTTGGCGAAGTTCGGCAAGTTTTTCGCAATCTTCATCAGAAATTTGTTCAAAATCTTTTTGAGTTTCGTGAATATAATTTTTATTAAATGCCTCTACAAAAAGAGAATCAGATTTTGAATCATTTTTTAAAATAGGATTTGTAAAATTTATCAAAAAATTTTGTGTAGTAATTATATTTCTATAACCATTATAATCTGTTGCTGTGATTTTTATATTTGGCATAAAATGTTCGCCAATAGAAAGTTCCGTCCATTCAAAACTTGCAACCGGGATTAAATCATCACTAACTTTTTTTTCTCGATACTTTATTTCTGTGATTTCATAAGTTTGAGTTTGAGTTAAGATTGAATCCTTTGGCAAATCCCAATCAAATTGAATTAATTGAACTGCATATTGCAAAAAAACTGTATAACTTAACTTTTTTCCGGCTTCGGCAGAAAATAAAATCTTATTTGGAAAACTATCATCCGAAAAAACAGTTTTTCCGTTATCAAATTTTATTACAATTCTAGGTGATTTATTTAAAGGATTTTCATCAATCGTAACGCGTTCAAATTGTATATTTTGTTTTTTTCCATTTATCAAAACGATTAATTTTGGAAGATTATAAGTTCCTTTTTGCGAAAATGTAAGCCAAAGTTCGATTTTTGTATTAGTTTGATTTGTGTAAACTTCAGTTTTTCGCAAAGTATTAAAAGTAACATTATTTTTAAAAGTTGGATTTTGAATTTGAACATTTTTTGAAGCAATGCCTGGCAAAATCACTTCAAATTTTATTTCTTGCTTTGCATAAAGATTTTGATTTTGAGAAGGTTCAATTCTTAAAGCTTCAATTTGCTTTTTTGAAAGTTTTTGAGAAAAAGTTTGTGAATTTATAAAAAATGTCGCAAGAATAAAGATTAATAATCTTCTGCAAAATTTTGTACATTTGAATTTTCGCTGTTTTTCCATTGTTTTTGGTCTTTCTCCTTTATGTGCTTAAAAAGTGATTTATCCATCTCGGAAATATCATTTTTATTTTCGCTAATTGGAGTTGTTTCTGCTTGATTTTGGTTTATTTTTCCATCTTCCATTTGCATAGAAAGTTCTAAATTTATTTTTGCATCAATTTTAGAATTATCAACTTCTAACGCTTTTCTAAAAAATTTTTGTGCATCTTCATAATTTGAATTTTTTTGCGAAATAATTCCTGCATTATAAAACGCTGCATATTTTAGTTGATTTGGTGCATCTTGTGGAATTTGAGAAAATTTTTCCATTGCAGAATTATCTTCACCAAGCATTAAATATGAAGTTCCAAGATTATAAAGTACATAAGAATAAGTAATTTTATCATCATTTTTTTGTGAATTTTCCAAAACTTGTAAAAAATATGAAATAGAATCTCGATATTGATGTTGCTTATAAGAAAATGCCCCTTTTAAAACCAAAGATGTATTTTTGCAACTTGTAAAAGTTAAAGCAAAGAGTGAAAAAATACAAAAAATTGTAAGTTTTTGAGTGTGATTCTTTTTTATGATTTTATTAAAGTTAAATTCCGTAGTGATAAAACTAAAAGCAAAGCAAAGAAGAGCCAAAATCAAAAATAATTTATAATGCGAAATTGATTTTTCTTCGTAAGAAACAATTTGAGATTCATCATTTTTCAGTTGCGATAAAAGTTCTAAAGCAGAACCACGTTGTTCAAAATTTATAAATTTAATTGGCGTTTGATTTTTATAAAAAGAAAGTTTTTTTTCTACATTTTTTATAGTTTGTTGAACTTTTTGAGTTTGCATTGCAGTCTGAACAACAGTTTTTCCATCTTTCATAACAAGGTTTGACGCTTCTTCGCTTCCAAAGCCAACAAAAGTTACGGGAATTCCATTTTTTACACATTCTACGAGTGCATTTTCCATTTGTCCGTCGGTTTCTTCGCCATCCGTAAAAATCCAAATTCGCCCCGCTGATGAATAATTTTTTGGAAAAGTATTTTTTGCACACAAGATTCCTTTTCCAAGACTTGTACCCGGAACAGTCATCAAATTAGGATTTAGAACATCAATCAAACTTTCTATAATTGAATAATCTTCTGTAAGAGGAATTGCTGCAACTCCGTCCCCTTTTGCTAAAACTACAGAAACAGAAGTTGCATTCATTTTCGAAAGAATTTTTTTAGAATACATTTTTGCAGTTTCTAGTCGCGAAAGATTTTCCGGACAATCATCAACCGTCATACTATTTGAAATATCAAAAACAAAACTTACCGCTGTATTATTTTTTTGAACAGGAACGAGATACGTCCCCCAACTAAAATCAAAATAAGCAAAAATCATCATTGTGAACGAAAATGCAAGCAAAACAGAACGAATAATTAAAAGTTTTTTATACTTAAAATTGATTTTTTCGCGGAGAATTAGGCGTTTTAAAATCCAAGTTAAAATAATCAATATGATTGAAGCTAAAATAAATTGTTTATAAAAATGCGTTTTTTCTGTTCTAAGCGTGAATTTTTGAGAAACGTTTTGATTTTGTGCAATATTTTCTAAATCTTTAGATAAATCTTGCAAAGTGCGACTTTCAAAATATTTTCCATTTGCAGATTCAGCTAACTTTCGTAGTTCTACACCATTAAAATCCGAATTTAAGTAACCTGAGTAAATTTTTCCGGTATTTGGATCTGTGTATTCGATGGGGACAGACCCCTTTGAACCAAGACCAACAATAAAAAGTGAAATTTTGTTTCGAGCTGCAAGTTCCGCCGCTGTGTGTGGATTTATTTCGCCGGCGTTGTTTTCGCCATCAGTTAAAAGAATAATATTTTTTTTCGGTGCAGATGATGAAACAAGATGACAAACTGCCGTACTGATTCCATCTCCAATTGCAGAACCATTTCCTAATGCACCTATTTGAATCTCATCAATTCGTTTTTCAAAAGTTTGAAAGTCGTTTGTCGGAGGAACTAAAACTAAAGCATTGCTTCCTAAAGTTACAATTCCGTACCGATAACCATCGTAATTTTTTATTAAATTTTTAATTGCATTTTTTGCAGAGTCTAATCGCGTTGTTGAATTTACATCTTTTGCGGCCATAGAAGGACTTGTATCAACTACAAAAATTATGTCCGAACCCAAATTTGTATAAATTTTTTCTTGTGTAGAAATTGTTGGATCGCTAAGAGCAATAATTCCGCAAACAAAACTCAAAATCAACATTATTTTTGAAAGAATTGTCAAAAATTTTCTAAATTTTCCGTTCCACTCAAATTTTTCACCTTCCCAAGACGCTAAAACCGCAGAAAAAGTAATTCTTTTGAAAATTTTTAGTTTTCGTAACAAATAAAAAAGAGGAATCAAAAGCAAAACTAAAAACGCACTTGCATTTTGAAAATTAAACATTTTTTTCCTCCTTTTTATTCTGATTTTCATTTTCTTCAATCAGTTCAATATTTTTTATTAAATTATCAATAATTGTGATTTTTTCGTTTTCTAAAAACTGAGATTTTTCGTTTTTATACGAATTATTTGAAAATCTTATAAAATCCGTTCTAATAAAAATTCCTACAAATTCGCAAACCGCAGACTCTTTTTTTTCTGAAGCAAGATTGTTTGTTGCTTTATAAAATGCATTCATAATTTCTGATGATGTGCAATTAAAAAAAGAAAATTCAAATCTGGTGGAAAGATAATTTCTCATCAACTTTTGGATTTTTTCAGAAATTTCTTTATCGCTAAGGCTTTCATTTTTTAATTTTACGAGTGATTTTATTGTGATTTTTTTATTTTTTTTGTATTTCCGCAAAAGTTTTTGAGTTTTAAAAAAATTAGCAATCTTTTTGTGTCGAATAAGAATTTGAATTATCAAAAAAACTAAAATTAACAAAATGATAATTACAATGTAAATTTTATATGTAGTTCCGGGAAGCAAAATTGGAGGAAGTTCTGCACTCGGCGTAGTAATTGAATTTTGTTGCGTTATAGAAACAATTTCAATTTCATTAAAAGACACTTTTTGCAGATTTTGAGAATCTTTTTTTTTACCGAAATTTTTAGAAATATCATAATCCGGAAATTTTATAAAACCAGTTTTCCAAGGAACAAAAGTTATGATTAAAGTGTAAAAATTTGTATTTATTTTTGTAATTTGAACATTTTTTATTTCGTAATCTTTTGAATTTAAAGAAGACTCAAATCCTTCTAGCGAAAGCGTAAAGAATTCGTTTTTTTTAAGATTTTCTAAATTTTCTAAATCAGAATTAAACGAGCACTGAAGTTGAGCCGAATCACCAATATAAACTTTTCTTGGAATCAAAATTTGTTCGGTTTGGAGAAATTGTTGCGAGAAAGAAAAATTTTCAATCATCACAAAAAAAAGAGAAAAAATAATAATTTTCAGTGATTTTAGATATTTTTTCATTTTAAATTTTATTCCACCATTATCTTCTTATTTTTTTTCGCGTAAAAATTGAATTTAAAATCTCCAATGGTTCATCATTTGTGTTCATTAAAACAGGAAAAATTCCGTGCCTTAAACAAATATTTGTAAAATGTTTTGTCTGATTATCATCAAATTCTTTCCATTTCTTTTTAAATTTTTGTGATGATGTTGGAAGCATCATCGTAATTCCACTTTCTAAATCTTCAAAGGGGACAGCCCCTAACGAAGGCAATTCTTGATCAAGATTATCTTTTATATCTATTGCGATTATATCATTTTTTTGAGAAAGCAAAATTAAAGGATTTTCCCAATTTGAAGTTTTAAAATCTGAAAGAACAAAAACTAAAGAACGTTTTTTTAAAAGTTTTCCGGCTCCGTTTAAAGCCAACGCCAAAACAGAACCTTTTTCGCCACCCTTTAAAAATTTTTCGAGCATCGAAATTACAAACATTGTGTGTTCTTTTCCAAACTGTGGCGAACAGGAAAATTTTATAGAATTATCAAAAAAAACTGCTCCTAAAGGACTATTATTTAATTCTGCAGCAAAAGTTAAAATTGCCGCTGTGTATGCAGCTTGAAAATATTTTGATTTTTTTGTCCCAACTTGCATAGAAAGAGAAGTGTCAATAATTAAAAAAATTTGCAAATCACGTTCTTCTTCAAACATTTTGACAAAAGGTTTTCCCATTCTTGCAGTTACATTCCAATCGATAGAACGAATATCATCACCGCGAATGTAATCGCGAACACCGCAAAATTCAATTCCTTGTCCGCGATACAAAGATTGAAAATTTCCGTTTTTCATTCCATCAGCAATGTCGATTGCATTTAGTCGCAAAAGAGAAGCATTTTTTATAAGAGATTCAGATTCAAAAGTTTTCATTGATTTTAAAATTACGGAATTGGAATAAAATCTAAAATTCTAGAAATAATTTCGTCCGAAGAAATGTTATCCGCAGATGCTTCGTAAGAAAGAACTAATCTGTGACGCAAAACCGGCAATACTTCTGCTTTTATATCTTCAGGAAGAACAAAACTTCTACCATTAAAAAGCGCATGAACTTTTGCACATTGTAAAATCGCAATTCCTGCACGCGGAGATGCACCGAAATTTATATAGTGAGTTATATCATTTGCGTTACGAGAATTTTCTTGAGAATTTTTTCGCGTAACATTTAAAATAGAAACAATATATTCTATTAATTTATCATCACAAACTATGGACTCTGCAGTTTTTTGCATTTTTTCTATGTCTGATGATGAAAGAATCTTTTTTACTTTTACGTTCGGTGCATTTCCCGCTGTTTTTATGATTGATTTTTCGTTTTTGTTAGTTGGATAATTTATGACAAGTTTCAGTAAAAATCGGTCAAGTTCGGCTTCCGGAAGATTGTAAGTACCTTCTTGTTCAATTGGATTTTGAGTCGCTAAAACAAAAAAAGGATGTGGAAGTTCGTAAGAATTTTCTCCAATTGTAACTTGTTTTTCTTCCATCGCTTCCAACATTGCAGATTGCACTTTTGCAGGTGCACGATTTATTTCGTCTGCTAAAATGACATTTGCAAAAACAGGACCTTTTCTAACCGAAAAATTGCCTTTATTTTGCTCATAAATCAAAGTTCCAGTTATATCGGCAGGAAGAAGATCCGGCGTAAACTGAATGCGCTTAAAATCTAATCCCAAAATTTCTGCAATAGTTTTTACAGTTAAAGTTTTTGCAAGCCCCGGAACACCTTCTAAAAGAACATGACCTTTTGCAATAAAAGCAATTAAAATATCTTCTACAATTTTTTCTTGTCCAACAAGACGCTTTGCCACTTCGTTTTTACAATTTTCTATTATTTTTTGAATATCATTAATTTCGTTTTCCATAAAAACTGAGTATAACAAATTAGGATTTTATTTGCTACTTGAAAATTTACGAGGTCAGTTCAAACAATAAACGCAATTAATGAAGATTTCTTTCTCTAATTGAAAATGAACCTTTCTCAAAAATCAACGAAAGTGCAATCTGCAAAGAGAAAGAGCGAATTTCACACGAATACGCGGATTTTTTTCAATTCATTTTGCACAGAACTTTTACATGAACACGTTGTGCGTGCGGCTGGCAGAAAATCTCTCAACACAAATTTCATTTGACGATTGTAAAATCCTATGTTAAATTATCGATATATAAATTAAAACATTATCCATCCTTAGGAAGAAAAAGCCATGAAGTTATTTGATACTCACGCTCACATCGGGCTTATTTACGATGACCCTATAGAACAATTACGCGTTATTCAACAAGCAAAGTTAGCAGGCGTTAGTCGTATTGTCTGCATAAATAATAGTTTAATGGATTTTCCACGCGTATATAATAATTTAAAAGGAACTAGCGGAATTTATTACGCCGTTGGTGTCGCTCCATCTGAAGTTACAAATCCGGGAAAAGATTGGATTTCTACTCTTGAAAATAGTTTGTCTCTGAAAAATGTTGTTGCCGTTGGAGAAACTGGATTGGATTATTTTAAACAATTTGGTGATAAACGTTCTCAAATTGAATTATTTATTACTCAACTTGAAATTGCACAAAGTCACAATCTTCCTGTTGTAATTCATAATCGTGATGCAGGAAAAGATGTTTATGATATTTTGGCAGAACGACTTCCAGATGCAGGTGCAATTCTCCATTGTTATTCTGAAAATGCTGTATATGCAAAAAAATGTCTAGATAAAAATATTTGGTTTAGTTTTGCCGGAAATTTAACTTACAGAAATGCACGAAATCTTCACGAAACTGTATTAAATATTCCAATTGATAGAATCTTAATAGAAACCGAAAGTCCTTTTATGATTCCTGCAGAATATCGCGAAAGAAAAAGAACTATGCCGGCATATCTTGTTTCTACAGAAAAATTTCTTGCAGAAATGCTTGATATGGATGCCGAAGTTTTAGCTGAACAACTTTGGAAAAACAGTTGTAAAGCATTTAATCTTCCTGAAGATTAAATTTTTATGAAAGATTTATATCATCCTGTAAAAATAGGAAATCTTGAATTAAAAGGAAATATTTTTCTCGCACCAGTTGCCGGTTATAGTGATGTCTCTTTTCGTTCGGTTTGCATAGAAAACGGAGCGTCGTTCACTTATACAGAAATGGTGAGTTCTGAAGCATTGGTTCGTAATAACATCAAAACTGAAATTTTAATGAAGCGAGCTCCAAACGAAAATGCTTATGCCGTTCAAATTTTTGGTGGAAATCCTAATATTATGGCTGATGCTACCAAAATCGTCCTTGAAAAAACTCATTGCGAAGTAATTGATATAAATTGCGGTTGCCCTGTTCCAAAAATTGTAAAAACCGGAGCAGGTTCGGCTTTAACTCGAGAGCCGGAAAAACTTTTTAAGATTGCAAAATCGGTTGTAGATGCTTGCGGAGGAAATTCTGAAAATGGCGGAATTCCTGTAACTGTAAAAATCCGTTCTGGTTGGGAGCAAAAGGAAATTACTTGGAAAGAAGCGTCGCAAGCTGCAATAGAAGCAGGCGTTAGTGCAATTACAATTCATCCTAGAACACGAGCTCAAGGTTATGAAGGTTTTTCTGATTGGCAAATTATGAAGCAACTTGTTGAATTTGTTGATAAAAAAATTCCTGTTTTTGGAAGTGGCGATTTATTTAAACCTGAAGATGCAAAACGCATGCTTGAAGAAACAGGCGTTGATGGTGTGATGTTTGCGCGCGGAGCAATGGGAAATCCTTTTATTTTTAAAGATACAATTTCTCTTTTAAAAAATGGATTTTATGAACCAGTTACTCTAAAAGAACGCATAAAAACAGGTTTTACAGAATTAGAACAACTCGTAAAAGAAACTTCAGAACATCACGCGTGCTTAGAAATGCGAAAACGTTTCCACGCATATTCAAAAGGCATTCAGAATGGCGGCGAAATAAGAAAGTCCATCGTTCAAGCAAGCACTGTAGAAGATTATCATAAAATTTTCGACAGATTTTTATAAAAAATATGAGGATTGTCCCTACATAGATGGTAATAAAAAAAATGCGATGTTGAATACAATTATTTGTTTTGATAAAATTGACAAAAGGATTTAGTTATGTCATTTTTTGAGACAATTTCAAATTTTTTTCAGTCAATTTTTAATAAATCATCACCGGAAGTACAAAAGCGAAACCAACTAAAAAAACTTGAATCAGAAATAAGACTTTTTAATCCTTTAATTTGCAAAAACGGAATGCTTCAAGCAAATTTTGGAGAAGCAATTTATACACTTTATAAAAGAGCCCGTCTTTTAGATAATCTTTTTTCAACGACAATCTCCCCTTCAGATTTGCCACGACAACATCGTTTTGAAGGCCAACTGATTGTCACAGCGTACAGTCCAAAATCACAAGAAATGTTAGAAAATCTTTCTTACGAAAACCGAAAAGCAGAAATTCTTGCAGATTATAAAAATTCAGAAAGAATTTATATTCGCCAAAAACGAAATTTTGAAAATCTTATTAAAGAATTAAATACTCAAGATTTTAAAGACATGGACAGAGATATTTTGGAGCTTAGAAAATTTGTTGAATTTTGCCATTTTAATTTTGTCCCTTTTTTACAAGCGTTTGATTACAAATTTGAACCAGAAAATTTTAATTATTCTCCAAATTACTCAGAATTATCTTTAGAAAAAGTTACAAACATTTTGGAAGATTTGTACTATCTTATTGCATCGTTAAATATCACAACTTCTATGGCAGAGGCAATTGTCGCTCTTGCGGAATTAAAAAAAGGCAATTCTTTTACAGAAATGGACAGAAAACAGATTTTCAGCAATTTAAAAAAGATAAACTTTATTATTACAAGAGTACTTTCTGCAGATAAATTAAAAACAATCATCAGATATGCAAAAAATGATATTGATTATGAACCTAGAAAAATGACAATTTCAGGTTCTCCGCGACAAGAATTTGCCGATATGGAAAAAAGTCGTTTTGATGTCGATGAACAAAGAATCAAAAACGAAATTCAAGATGAACAAATCTCCACAGATGTAAAAAAACTTTTTGGAGAAAATCCTTTGCTCAACGTCGGAGCATACAATCAAAACGAAAATATTATTTTGCAAGCCGAAACTCCGCTTTCGTTTAAATGGATTTTGCCACTTAGAATCTTAAAAACTTTTCTATTTTGTTATGTAACCGAAAGCGTAAAAACGCTTTTAAATGATATAGTAATTGAAGGATTTTTTAATAATCCAACTTATAAAACAAATTTTTCTACACTTGTTTATGGAGCAATAAATGCCGATAAAGAAATAGAAGGATTTGTTGAGTCTTTTGGAAATGACAAAAAAAATAGTATTAGTATTTTGGAAAGTTATATAAAAGATAGTAAAAAAGATAAGGACTTCTTCAAAAAACTTGAAGATATGGTTGCCAGAATAAATAAAGATGCCTACGACATAATTCAAGCGGAAGTTTCAAATCTTTATACACTATCTAAAGAATTGGGTAACCTTTTAGAAGATGCAAAAAAACCTTCTAGCGAAATTATTTCAAACTTAAAAGTTTTAACGTTATCTTCTAGAAATAGAGATAATATGGCTTTTTTGGAACAACATTATCCAAATTGGGAAATTTTTTTTGAAATTATGAGAAATTATGTTATTATAAATGTTGGAGACATAAATAAGAGCAATGTCTAGAACGAGAAACAAATCAAAAACAAAAACAAAATTAATCTCAAAAGAAAAAAACGATACCAAACTTTTGGAACAAACAATGCATTATGAAAAACGCATTTATGATTTGGAACAACTCCTTGATATTGCTAAATCATTTTGCCAAAATCTAGATTTTTCAAATCTTTTGGAATCTATTGTTTATATATGTATGGCTCAAATGCATACTTTAGGTGCTGAAATTTTTGTTCGTGATTTAATTACAAATGAAAATTATATTCTTGAAACTTCAAAAGATGAAACAGGTTCTGCAAAAATTCAAATTCCTGTAAAATGCCCTTTAACAAATAAACTTTTGGAATTAAAAAGACCAATCAGTTTGGAAGAATTGGAAACTCTAGTTCCGCAAGATAAAACTTTTTCGGTTTTAAAATGCCTTTGTCCAACTTTAATTGTTCCTCTTATTCAAAAAAATCACATGAATGGAATTTTAGTTTTGCAAGAAAGAATTGCAATTGAAGATGATACAAAATACTCAGATTATGAAAAAGAAATGATTATGTCGATAGCATCTCTTGCGTCGGTTGCGATTAATAATGCAGTTTTAGTCGAAGAATCTTCTACAGATATGATGACTCATTTAAAATTAAAATTCTATTTCTTCAATATTTTGACTCAATCAATAGATTCTTCATTTCTGAATAATCAAAATTTAGCAGTTTTAATGTTTGATATAGATTTTTTCAAAAAATTTAATGACACTTACGGTCACGAATGTGGTGATTTTGTCTTAATTTCTGTTGCTGACATAATCCGAAAAAATTTACGAGAAACTGATGTTGCAAGTCGTTATGGAGGCGAAGAATTTACAGTTCTTTTAAATGATACAGGAAAAGAGGAAGGATTGCTCGTTGCCGAAAGAATTCGTTCTGCAATCGATGAACACGTTTTTACTTTTAATGGACAAGATTTACACGTAACAATTTCCGGCGGAGTTTCTGTTTTTGATGCAGAAAAAAATCTTGTTAATTCGCCAAACGAAATTGTAAATCAAGCAGATAAAGCGTTATATGTTTCGAAAAATAGCGGAAGAAATAAAGTTTCATTTTATGATGTAAAAAAATCAGAATAATTATGCAAAATACTCCTTTTTTTAGAAAACCCTTCAAATACACATTCTACAAAACAACTTTTATTTTAGTTTTAATAAATGCAATTTTTTACATTTTTTGTTGGTTAAATCAATCTTACAACTGGAAAGCACTTTTTTCTCTAAATGTAATTTGCATAGACTATTATCACTTTTTTTGGCAATTTGTAACTTATATGTTTGTTCATGCAAATTTTTCTCACATATTTTTTAATATGATGGGACTTTTGATGTTCGGATTTTTTTTAGAAAGAGCAATTGGTTCTCGCGAATTTTTACTTTTTTATTTTGTTTGCGGAATTTTAAGCGGATTTTTATCTTACATTTTTTATAAAATCACTGGGCAATACGGAGCGTTTTTGATGGGAGCAAGCGGAGCCATTTATTCTGTTTTGTTTGCTTATGCAGTTTTTTATCCACGTTCTGTGATTTCTATTTGGGGAATAATTCCGGTTCCTGCTCCAATTTTAGTTTTAATTTATGCAATCATAGAATTTGTAAGTCAATTCTTGGGAAGTAGCGGAGTTGCTCATATCACTCATCTTTTTGGATTTTTAATTGCATATCTTTATTTTGTAATAAGAATGGGAATTCATCCGATAAAAGTATGGAAAAATGCCTACAAAAAATAAAGGTATTTTAAGATTGTTTATAAATAAACAAAAAAAACGAAACTCTAATGAAAAAAAATTCTTTCTTTTTACTTTTTAGTTTGATTTTTACTTTTTCTCTGTTTTCGCAAACGCCATCTGTAATAAAAAAAATCAGAATTCCGCTTTGGGCTGAGTTAGATGCGTATCCGGGCTTGGAAGATGCTCAAGATTTATCTTCTGCTCAATATGATTATCCTATAAAAAATATAAAAGAAGTCGGACCTTTTTTGATTTCCGGAATGGTTTACGGTTGGAATTTTACTTACACGCCATCAGATAAACTTAGAAATGTAGAAGAGATTTTAGAAATCACAGAAATTGTTGATTTTTCTTTTGCAAAAAATCTTATAGTTTATTCAGAGACTTGGATTCAAAATAACAGATTAAATTGTTGGTGCGAATATACAAGAAACGAATCTCAAATTCAAAATTATTACTTGTGGGCATCAATTCAAAATCCTGTAATTCATGGAAAAGGTTATGGTTCTATTTATGATGGTTTTGATGGCTTAAAAAATGCGGCAAAAGATGCGTTAAAAGATGCTATAAGAAATTATTATAGAAGTGCTATCAAAAATAAACCAAAGGAAATTACAGGAAGAGTTTTAATAAAAAATGAACCTATAATTGGAATTGTTTCCGGCCAATACGTAATCAATCTTGATTTTTTTCTTGAAAGCGGTAAAATAATTGAATACAAAGTTTATTGAGGGGTTAATTTATGAAAAAAGCGTTAGTAATTTTTGCTTGTTTTTCTATATTTTCAAGTTTTACATTTGCTCAAACTAAATCAGATAATTCCGAATGGTCAGCTCCTTCTGCAACTCGCGAAATAACTGAGGAAGAATACGAAGCAGAAAAAACTCAAACTTTAACAATTGTTCCGGAAAAGCAGCATATAAATGATAAAAATGCTTCTGTAAGAATTGAATATAGTCCTTTGTATGATGAAGTTCGGATTTATTATACAACTTTATATGTAACTTTTGATAAAGGCGATGCAATGAATACTGTAATTGCAGTTATGGAAGATTTTATGCAAGATTATAAATATTTCCATTATCGTTATTTAAAAAAGGACCGCGAACGATATTTCAAAGATGACCGCGGACAGAGAATGGCTGAATATTCATCTTACATAAAATTATCTCGCTAGTTTTTATAAAAGACTTTTTAAGTTATTAAAAATCCCATAGCAAATGCTATAGGATTTTTTTTTATTTTGATATTTCTTTCTACTCTTTTGTTTTCTCAATCTAGAGATATGGAACTAAAAGTTCTCGTTGAAAGTTCTGACTACAAAAGTAATGCTCTTGAAATGGAGATGAGTCTTATGTTGCGTCTGCAGTAGGAAACTCAGTTATTATTAGGAACGAACTTTACGACTTTGTAAAAAAAATATTCAAATCTTTTTAATGGCAACAACATTTCAAATATAATTTCTGTTGAATACAGTAAAAACGAACAATATCTTCTTTCTATTCAATAAAATAAAAACATTGTTCTTTATTGTTCTTTATAATACAAATTCAGAAGTTTAAATTACATTTTCAAAGTTTTTTGTAATATGCAAGGAAAAGAAAAAAAAGCTTTCTTTTTTAGAAAGCCTTTCTTGTAGTTTTTTTAAATTTTCAGAAAACAACAAACGGATTTGTTCGGATTCAAAATTTAAATGATATTTTTTTACGGAACCATAATTTGAATTGCTGATGGTTTTACATCAAATCTTACGTTTTTAGATTTTCCGCCAAATTCTCCATCTAAAGTCCAAGCTACTTCATCTTCTGATGTAATTTCCGCATATTTTATTTGATGAAACGAAAGAAAAGAACTGTCATATTTTCCATTTAGTAATGATTGTGTAATTTGCGAAAGTTCATTTATATTTTGAGGTGCCTTTATTAATAAGATTTCAAAAAGACCATCATTTAACATAATATTTGCTTTTTTTCCAATATTAAATCCACCAACGCTTGTCGCATTATGAATTGCTCCAAAAACGTAATTTCCTTCTTCCTCAAAAACATCAGTTTTTATTTTTAAATATGATTTGTATTTTATATTTTCAGAAAAATTATTTAAAACTTGCAAAAAATAAGCTGCATGCCCAAAAACATTTTTAAAATTTTGATTTGTTGTATAACTTACGGCAGAAAACGCTCCAAATGCAGCAACATAATTAAAATGTTTATCATTAAATTTTCCAATATCATATTTATAAACATTTCCATTTATGGCTGCATTTATTGCTTTTGTAAAATTTTTAGGAATTCCTATTGTTTTTGCAAAATCGTTTGTACTTCCTGAAGGAATATAACCTATGACAGATTCATTAAACAAATTTTTATCTATGACAGCATTTATTGTTCGATTAAGAGTTCCATCTCCTCCGGCACATACAATTTTATCAAAAGATTTCCAATCACTTTTAAAAATCTCATTAGATTCCAATGTATTTTCCGGAGACACTGTAACTACAGTAACAATGCATTTATCTTTACAAATTTGTTCAATAATCTCGTAAGTTTTTGATTTTACTCGACCTTTTCCGGCACTTCCATTCAGAATTAACAAAATTTTTTGCATATTTTCTCCAAAAAAAAATTTTAAAAAATTTATTCTACTGTAACAGATTTTGCTAAATTTCTTGGCTTATCAGGATTATACCCTTTTAAAACTGCACAATAATAAGCAAACAGTTGAGAAGGAATTACAGTCAAAAGACTAGAGATTGTAGAAGAACATTTTGGAATTTTGAAAATTTCATCAGCCTTTGTTTCAAATTCTTTTTCATCTTGAGTAATTACCAAAACAGATGCACCTCTAGCTTTTACTTCAAGCATATTTGAACCAATTTTTTCGTAAAGATTTGGTTCACTTGCTATTGCAACGACTAAAGTTTTTGGGTCAATTAAAGCGATTGGTCCATGTTTTAATTCTCCGGCGGCAAACGCTTCTGAATGCATATAAGAAACTTCTTTCAATTTTAATGCACTTTCCAAAGCAGTTGCAGAATCAAACTGTCTTCCAATATAAAAAATCTTTTCTTTATTAAATTGTTCGGATGCAAATTTCTGAATGATACTTTTATTATCTAAAATATTTTGAATTCTTTCCGGAATAGATTCTAATTCTAAAAGAAGATTTGTAACTTCATCATCAGATAAAGTTCCACGAAGTTTTCCTGCTTTTATGGCAAGAAGATATAAACACAAAATCTGAGTTGTATATGCTTTTGTAGAAGCAACTGCAATTTCCGGTCCTGCGTGAGTATAAATTACATCATCAGCTTCGCGACTTAAAGTAGAACCGACACAATTTGTAATTGCAACAATTTTTAATCCTTCATTTTTTGCAAGACGCATTGCAGAAAGCGTATCTGCAGTTTCTCCGGACTGGCTTATTGCAATAAAAATATCTTTTTTATCTAAAATTGGATTTCTATAACGGAATTCAGAAGCAAAATCTACATCAACTTTCATTCTAGCAATTTTTTCAAACGCGTACTTTGCAACAACACCTGCATGATATGCAGTTCCACACGCAGTAATCACAACTCGAGTTGCATTTTTCCATTCAGAATCCATTTTATTTTCTTCAAAATAGACATCTGTTGGTTTTCCGGAACCGTCATGAATGATACGAGGACGCATTGTGTTAAGAATTGCTTTTGGTTGCTCATGAATTTCTTTTATCATAAAATGTTCATAACCATCTTTTTCTGCAGCGTTCATATCCCATTCAATATGACTTGGTTGTTTTATAACTTTTTCGCCTTCAAAATTAAAAATATCAACATGGTCTGTATACAAAACAGCAATTTCTTTTTCGTCAAGAAAATAAACATCACGAGTATGTTCCAAAAGAGGAGGAACATCTGAAGCTATAAAATTTTCACCTTTTCCAATTCCAATTACAAGAGGACTTTCTTTTCTACAACAAATAATTCTATCAGGATAATCTTTGCAAATAACTCCAAGTGCGTAAGAACCTTCAATCATATGAAGAACTTTTAGAACTGCGTTGAAAATATTTTTTTCTTCTTTATAAAATTTATCAATAAGATGAACAACAACTTCTGTATCAGTTTGCGATTTAAAAACAACTCCTTCAGATTGAAGTTTTGCTTTTAGTTCGGCAAAATTTTCAATAATTCCATTATGAACAATAGAAATTGAACCGTCCATATTTGTATGTGGATGAGAATTTGTATCATTAGGCTCTCCGTGAGTCGCCCATCTAGTATGCCCAATTCCAACAGAACCTTTTATAGTTTCATCAGCAATTTTTTGCTCCAAGAATTTCAACGCACCTTTGCATTTACGAACAAGAATGTTATCTCCGTCCAAAACAGCAATTCCCGCAGAATCATATCCACGATACTCAAGTTTTTTTAAAGCCTCAATCAAAATCTGAGAAGCCTGCTTATTTCCAATATAACCAACTATTCCACACATACTCTTATAGAAAAAACCGTTAAAAAATCGATTTTACCGCGTAAAA
>CAZIQK010000039.1:0-21064 GCA_964541735.1 uncultured Treponema sp. | reverse complement strand
TGTTGCGAATAAAAAGCACTTTTGCAAGAAAATTACATTTTTCAAACATTTAAAATAGGAGTAAAAAATGAAAAAATTTAAATTTTTAGGTTTAGTTTTGCTTACAACTATTGCGATTGTAAGTTGCAAAAATTCTTTTGGTTTAAATATCGAAGAAGAGGCAGAAGAAAAAGTTGATGTAAATGTTCAAAATTTGCTTTCTAAAACGAGAGTAAGTCTTTTTGATGGCGTTGAAATTTCTGATTTAGGAATATCTGATGAAAGCCGAGAAAATCGACTTGTTAGTGAAATTTCAAGAAAAGCAAATCGCTCTGTTAATTCTGCAGAACCAATAATTGAACTTGAAAAAGTTGCGGAAATTCTTAATGAAACAGTTTCAAGTGTAGATATTCCAGAACTTTTAGAGCCTACAGAAGAAGATATTGCAAAAATACAAGAAACTTTTTTGGATTTAACGGAAGAAGAAATTATTGAAAACTTGGATACAATTTCAAGAATTTATCAAGATGAAATTTCTGCATTAACGATGCCACAAATTGTTAGCAATGTAGATTTATCAGAAAATTCTGTAGAAGCAAGAAGCACTGTTACAATCGATTATGGAAATGGGGCATTTCGTTTTAGCGATGAGAACGGAAATGAAATAAATTCATTAACCATTTATGAACTTGGTGCTCTATTGAAACATCCTTTTAGTGCTTTAGGAATAAAAAAACAAACTTCAAAAGCCTTAGAACTTACTACAAAATATATGGGTAGTAAAGATATTCGGGTTGATAATAAATTTGATGCATTTCGTCATTCAATTTGGAATTTTGTTATGTGCAAAGAAGGTTGGGGAAGAAAGGAAGAAAAATTATCTTGGGCGAATGATTTTACAACTGCACACGAAAAAGGTATAAGATATGAAAAATATTCAAGTGAAATGGATTTGCATAATAATAATGTTGCAAGATTGTATTTTTCAAATAATTCTTCAGATAAATATATTAAAATTTTTCGTTGGAGAATTCCTTGCGGTGTAAATTCTCCATCATATGAAGATGCTTGTAATGAATTAAGAAAAATTGCAATTTCTGCAAATTTTATTTCAAGAGAAGATTCTGATTTTTTTAGCAAATTAGAGAAAATTCCTAATTCTGAATTAATTTATATTTCTGAAGATAAACAATCATATTAAGGTTAAAAATGAAAAAAATTACTTTATCAATATTTATTTTTGTACTTTTATTGTGTTCTTGTGTTAATTTTACGGATTCTATGAGCGTTGATTTTATAAATAATACAAATTGTGATATTTCCATAATTTCTTTAAAAAACAGATTTTCAGGAGCACTGGAATCTTTGACTAAAATTATCGAAATAAAATCTGGAGAAACATTATCTACAAATATTCAATTTATGGGGGAATCTTTTTCTGCAGAAATTCTCTATGATAATCAAAAATATCTTATCAAAGATGGATATATTGATTGGGTTTCAAAATTTTCAATTCAATTTGATCTTTCTGATGAAAATGAACTCGAAGTAAAATGTTTTTTTAATTCCAATTACAATGATTACAAAACTCAAATTTTATCTTTGGAGAAACTTGAAATATGACAAAGTACAAATGGTAGTAGTGTTTTTATCATTACTACTGTTTTGTAAAAATTGACTTTATAGAGGAGATTTTAAATTATGAAAATAAAAATATTTTTTATTATGGCTATAGTTTGTTTTTTTTCATTGTTAATATCTTGCATTTCTGATGATACTCCAGAGCCAAATCACATAAGTTTTGAAAACTCTGCTGATTCCGAAATTCAGATTATGAAAACCTTGCATACAACATTTAATCCATATATTTCATTAAACTCGGGCGAAGTTATATCAAAAGATGTTGAATGGGAAGATAGTAATGTTTAGTTCTTGTACAATTACTTTAGGTGGGGATTGTATAACTTTGAAAAATTCAACTGATTCTGAAATTACAGTAAAATTTGCGAACAAAGAAACAAGCCTTGCTATAGGCGAAGAAAAAATTTGCAAACTAGTGATTTTAAACTACGAAGGTGAAAATTATACATTTGAACTTTCTTCTAACGGTGAAAAATATAATATCTACGGATATGAATATTTATTTTCTGATTTTTTTATAGAATTTTTAATCAAAGATGAATCTCTTGCAGCAAATGTTACTTATAATCTTGATTCAGAAAATTCTATGACGGAATATTTGATAGTAAGAAAATCTAATTAAGATTAAATATCGTTTTTTCTGAAATTAAAAAATTTGTCATTTTGAAAGGTTGTTGAGAGTTTCGCTCTTGAGGATATTTAGCGACATCGAACTTTAACAATCACAAGTTCAGAATAACATAAAGCAAGTAATTTTATTCAGTCCAAAAAACGTCTTTTAAGAAAGTTGAAACTTTTGTTTGTTTTGAGTTTTCATTTAAAATTTTATATCCGCCATAAACTGACATAAAATGAATGCGGTCGCTTACGTTTAAGATTTTAAAAATTCGTGCAAAATTATTTTTGACTGTTCCTTCAGAAAGTTTATATTGCCGAGCAATTGTTTCATATTTTGTTTCTTTTAAAATCAATTCAATCCATTCAGCATCACGCATTGTTAAATCTGGAAATGCTGATAAATCCAAAATCTTATCAGAAGTAAAAATCAATTTTCCTAAACTAAGATGAAATGCCAACAAAAGAATTAATGCCACTGTAAACGAGAAAAGTATTTTTGAAAAAACTGAAACTATAAAAATGTGTCTTCCAAAGCGAATTTCAGATAAAATCAGCAAAATAAAAAGAATTGAAAACAAAATCGTTTTAATTTTTCCTTTTTTTTGAAAAAATCCAGTTACTGCAAGAACTAAAATTCCTGTAATAAAAATAAGAATTCCCATATTGTTTTGCGGTTGATCTATAAAAACTGTTGCTGAATAAAAAATCGACATTACGCCAAAAAGCCAAAATTGCGTTGGAACAAAAATCAAAAATGCAAGAATAATCGCATCGATTGCATAAATTAAAAACATCACAATTTTTGGAATGATACTGTATTCTGATTGAACGTAAAAATTTCCATCAAAAAAAATCACTTTAACAAGTCTAAAAATCACAAAAGCTAAAACTGATAAAGACGCAAGTTTCACAAAAAGTTTAAATGATTTTGTAAAAAGCGAATTATTTTTCATAACAATATTTTATCACTAAGCATAAAAAATCACAAATTTTCATATTTCTTTGCATTTTAAAAAGTGACCTTGGTCATTTTTCGCCTTTTTTTAGGATGACCTTGGTCACTTTTGGCGATTTTTGGGTTGTTTTGTCAATTTTTTTTTGCTAAGTTTTGCTTGTTGCGAATGAAAACAGGTTTTTAAATAAAAGTCCAAATGTTGACTTTTCTAAAGTTTGAAAAAAAATTGTCACCCTGAACTTGATTCATGGTTTGTTAATAAAAAAATCGACATTACAGATTCCGAAACAAGTTCGGAATGACATATTCTTTTCAAAAAATTAAAAATTTGCTTTTTTTGCAGTGTTGTTTTTCTAAAAGAAACTACACAATGATTAAAAAAGTCCTTTTAGGACAAGGAGATTTTTTTAATGAAAAAATTAAAATTTGAAATTGCATCTGCACTTGCTGTATTTGCAATGTTTATGGTTGGTTGTAAAAACAACTTAGTTGAAACATCAGCGGGTCTAGAAAATGTTTCAAGTTCAACTACGCCTTATGCCTCTGAATCAGAATTAACAGAACTTTCAGAAAATGGTTTTGTTAATTACAAAATTGCAAGATATTATGCAAACATTGCAATGCAACAGTTTTCTGAAACAAATGAATGGGAAAAAGCAAAAATTTCTGATTATCCTCTTGTAATTTATGATTCAAATGCAGAAAATCCAAAATTTTACGAATTTAGAATCATAAAAGATAATGAAGAAGTTGGAGCTATCTCTTGCGTTGCAAATTCATCAGATGGAGAAGCCGTACAATATGTAATGCCTTTTGCAACAGAAATTTCGCAAGATAATGCTAGAAGTGTTGCAAATTCAGAAGGAAAACTTGTCGCTATCAACTATCCGTCTAATATTGGTGTTAAGACAAAAAATTCAGCAAGAGTTATAAATTCAACATCAGATGATTTGTTATCTACGGAAAATGGAGAAGAAGTTTCTGTTTTAGATTTTATAGAAAATGCCGATGCAGAAACTTTAGAAGCATTGGAAATTACAGATGAAGCAAAAGTTACGCTCATAAAAGAAATTGAAGAAGAACAAGAAAATCTTAAAGAATATTGGGATTTTATTGCAGAAAATGAATCTATAATTCTTGCAACAACTGATGAAGAAATTCAAGCTGCCTATGAAGAACTTTATGGAGAAAATTCTAGAAAAATTATTAACTCAAGTTCAAAAAATGAATATATAATTCCTGCATATAAAGAAAAAGCTAGTTGGTCTAAGATAGGAGGATGGTGTGGTCCATATTGTATGTATTTTGTAACGCTTGGGCTTGGAGAAAATTCTGGATATGCAGATATTGTAACTAGTGATAATAGTATAAAGTTAAAATCAATGTACAATGATTTTGAAGATACAATTGGAACTGGTGCAAAAACATTTAATCAGTTAAGTAATGGACTTAAAGAACTTACTGATTATAAACTTGGCAAATACTTTGTTGGAGATTATTATGAAGCAAAAAGAAATTACATAAATAATAATAATCTTCCTTGTATTTCTTTACGAACAAGTGCAATTGGAAAAAGTTGGGCGTGGCATTATCGTGTAATTATTGGTACAAAAACTGTTACAAATAATACGAAAGTTACCGCTTTTGGAAAAACATTATTAAATTTTAATACTTATGAAAGATATTATGTAATGCATGATAATGGTGCAGATTTAAAAACAGATAAAGAAAAGAAAGATGGTTTCTTTTATGAAAAAGCAAATAGACTTTATCAAATAAGGAGTGCTTATGTTACGAAAAAATAAGGTTGCAGTTGTATTTTTGACATTATTTTCTGTGTTAATTTTATCATCATGTATTGGTGGTGGTGTTTATGTTGACTATTCTAGTTTTTCTTATACCATCGAAATTCTAAACAAAGATGATATACAGTCAGATAAAATAAAGATTGAGAGAAATACCATTTTAAATAATAGACCATACGTATATCTTTATAATGTTGCTTGCTCGTTACGAAATGATGTTGAACCAAGTAAAATTATAGCATCTGAGATAACAACAAAGTTGTATAATGGCGAAGTTGGTTTTTGCTTTACCACAAATAAAAAAAATTCAGAATCTTGTGGAGTATATTTTGATGATGAAACAAAATATGCTGAAGAATGTGATGCACAAACAAATAACACTTCAAAATATTACATCGTTATAAATGATCCAGACTTACCTGTTTACGATTCAAATTATGAAACTGTAAAACGTTATTGTCACGAATCTCTTGCTAATACTCCAATTTATTTAGGTGCAAAAAAGACAGAATAAATTTTTTATAGTAAAACTCTCTTGGCTTTTTGATAAGTTAAGAGAGTTCTTCTATGAAAAAGCTAATAATTTTTCTTCCAATAATATTTTTATGTTTTAGTTTTTTTTTCTTGTGTTGATGAAAATGCTAAGGCGAATTTTATTTTGCTAGACTTTGTGTTTTCTGAAAAAATGACAATTTCTTCTTTATAAAATTTATGATGTTGATTTTACAAAAATTACTGGCGAAAAATAGATTCTACAGTTACTTACAAAACCGAAAAAATGCCTTTTAAACTCGAAGTAAAAATTTTGGAAACGATTTTTTTACTTTATTTTTACTTAAAAAAAATGCCTAAAAAAACATAAAAAATATGATAAAAAATGTTAAAAATAAACTAAAAAATTTGACAAAAATAAGTTTAGGACTTAACATAAAAATATAAGAAAAAAAAACTAAAAAAAGCGAGGGCAAAATGAAAAAATCAATGTTAATCGTTGCAGTTTCTGTTATAGCTGCTTTATGTGTTGGATGTGCTTCTACCGGTGGAAGTGCAAAAAGCTCAAAACCAAAATCTTCTCTTACAGATCCAAATTATGTTTATCAAATGTATGATGATGTTATTACCGGTTCAGTTGGAATTGATGCTGATGAAGCAAACGCAAAATACAATCTTGTAGATGCTGAACTTGTAAAATGGGCACCGGATGGAAACAAAACTTATCTAAAAACTGGTGATTTGTATTCTAAATTTCAATATGAAGATGGAACTGGCGATTGGGCAGAAGATATCATGGCTAAAACTTATGAAAAAATTGATGTTGGCGATGGTGATTATATCATAGCTTTCAATCTTACAATGGCAAAACATCTTGGATGGATTTTAAATTTCTCTAATCAAGGTGAAAATCCGGCTTCTGTAAAAGATGCAGTTTTAAAATTTAAAATGTATATTCCTGCAGAATACGCTTCAGAAGATGCTAGAGAGCTTTGTTCATTTAGAGTAAATGTTCGTGATACAAATTGGGGATTAACTTATATTGATGGTTTTGATAAATGTTCTTTAGTTGATATTGGTGCTGGTTGGCATGTTTGTACAATCGACTTTGCAAATAAGACTTATGAACTTGGTGGAGTAAAAGGTAGTTTTACAACAGGTTTTTCTCGTGGAAAACACAATGCTGTAGAAATTCAGTTTGATGGAAAAGGCGGAAAAGCAGTTGCTCCGGTTTATTTTGACTGGCTTTCTATTGATGGTCTTAAATAATAGGTTTTAATTTTTTTGATTTTTACAAAACGGTTCTGTTATTTTACAGAATCGTTTTTTTTTTGCATCACGAAACGACGACTAAACTGGAAGTTTTAAACGTTGTAAAAAGTGATTTTTTTTGAGAATTTTCCGCAACTAAACGCAGAGGATGAAAAAAACTAACCACAAATTTATAGAATTAGTAGGATTAAAAAAAATATGTGTAGAATGCACTAGCCCCGAGCGTTGAGCAGCACAACCTGGCCACCGCAATTGTGCAAGTTGAATATGTAATCTAAAAGTAAACTGCATCAACTTACACGCTCATTTTACTTTGTAAAATGAGCATAAAAATGTTTTTATAAAGCACAATGAGGAGGCTGAGCGTTAGCGAACTGCGAAAGGCGAGTTGGTAGAAAGATGGGCCATAATAATTACGTGTACAAAAAAAACAATCTGATGTAAAATGTCGCATAAAAATGGATTTAATTTCGGTAAAAAATTTAAATTTTAAATATCCAAAATCATCAACTTTAGTGTTAAATGATATTTCTTTTAATATAGAAAAAGGTTCTTACACTGCAATTGTTGGATTTAACGGAAGCGGAAAAAGTACGATTGCAAGAATTATTTGCGGACTGGAAAATCAAAATTCTGGTGAAATTATTTTTTCTCAAAAAGTTAGAGTCGGAATTGTTTTTCAATCACCAAAAAATCAAATTGTAAGCAGCATTGTTTATCGTGATACTAGTTTTGGACCGCAAAATCAAAATCTTCCAAAATCAGAAATTGAATTACTAACAATAGAAAGCCTAAACATTGTAGATTTATTAAGTCATGCACATTCCGGAACAGCAGAACTTTCTTTGGGTCAAGTTCAAAAAACTGCACTTGCAGGTATGCTCGCTTGTAATCCAGATGTTTTGATTATGGATGAAGCGCTTTCTATGATTGATCCTCAAACCCGCGAAGAGATTTTTGAATTTCTTAGATATTGGCACAAAAAAGGAAAGACAATCATTCATATTACTCATGATGAAGATTCTTTGCGTGATGTAGAAAATGTAATTGGGATTGAAAATGGTTCGTTGTTTTTTTGTGGCAAAAAACAAGATTTTTTTAATGATGAAAAAAACGTAAAATTGATTCGAGGAGTTCCTTTTTCTAAAACGCAAAAAAATCTTCTTGTAGAAAAAGCCGACAAAGAAATTTCTCTGAAACTTTGTGATGTTTCATTTTTTTATAACGAACAATATGGTGTAAAAAATCTTAATTTTGAATTATATAAAGGAAGTATTACTGCTTTAACTGGAGAATCCGGAGCCGGAAAATCTACAATTTTAGAATTGTGTGCCGGTTTGAATAGTGATTATTCCGGACAAATTTTTTCAAAAAATCCGCCGGTTTTAGCTCAGCAAAATGCCTCTGGTGCGTTGTTCGAAGCTTTTGCTGCAGATGATGTTGCTTTCGGTCCAAAAAATCAAGGAAAAAACGGAAAAGAACTCATAAAAATTGTAAAAAAATCTATGAATGTAAGTGCAATTCCTTTTGATGAATTTGCCGAACGTCATACTTTTGAGCTTAGTGGCGGTGAACAACGAAGACTTTCTATTGCGGGAATAGTTGCTTTAAATTCTGATGTAATTTTATTTGATGAACCAACTGCGGGGCTCGATTCTTATGCGAAAAATCTTGTTTTTAAAATGTTCAAAGATTTGGCAGCAAATGGAAAAACTATATTATTTAGTTCTCATCATCAAGATGAAATTGAATTTGCAGATAGAGAAATTAATATTCAAAATGGAATTATCAAAAATGATACTTGCAATTCTTTTTGTAAAAATTTTGTGCCACCAAAAAGCGAAAAAAATGATTTGATTTTGCAAAAACCATATTCTGCGGCAAAAATGATTAGCGTTTTACGAAAAACTTCTTCAAATTTCGGAAAATCAGTTGATACTAAAAAAAATAGATTAAGAAAATTGCATCCAACTTTAAGAATTTTACTTTTTCTTTCTTTTTTTGTTATTTCTTTAGCTTTGAAATCTGTTTTTGCAAGTACGATTATGTTTTTTGTTTCAATTTTTTACGCTTTAGTTGCAGGATTTAATTTTAAAAGGCTTTTATCATCATTTTTTAAAATTTTGCCTTTTTTGTTGTTTTTTACGATTTTACAACTGATTTTTAAAGCTCCTCTTCCAGACGAAATTCATTTTACAAATTGGAGATTTTTAACAATCACTCCATCAAAATTATGGTTTTGTTTAAATTCTTTGCTTAGAACTTATTGTTCAATTTCGTGCATTTGTGCATTTTTTGTTTCAACTTCGGAGTATGATTTAATTGACGGTTTAAAAATTTTATTATTTCCGTTAGAAAAAATAAAAATTCCAGTACGGTATTTTATCTTAATCATAGAAATTGTTTTTAGATTTATTCCCTTGCTAATTGAAGAAACAAATTCTATTATAAAAACTCAAGTTATTCGTGGAAGTATGAAAAATGTAAAAGGAACTTGGGGAAAAATAAAAGCTTTAGTTCCACTTTTGGTTCCGATTATAATTCAAACAATAAAACGTTCAGAGTCTTTGGCAGATGCCATCACAATGAGAGGTTTTTAATGATAAAAAATGATTTTAAGTTTTGTCCTATGTGTGCGAGCAAAAATATAAAATGCGAAAAAAATCATAAATGGTTTTGCCTAGATTGTGGATTTGATTTATATAATAATGTTGCTGCTGCCGTTGGAGTTATAATTTGTGATAAATATGATAATATTCTTTTTGAAATTCGTGCAAAAAATCCACAAAAAGGTTTTTTAGCTCTTCCTGGTGGATTTATTGACCCGGATGAAAGTGCAGAGCAAGCGGCAATTCGAGAATGCGATGAAGAAATTGGTGTAAAAATTGACAATGTAAAATACGTTTGCACAAATGCGAATACTTATCCTTACAAAAATATTGAATATAAAACTTGTGATATTTTTTTTACGGCGGATTTGCCAAGCGAATTTGAAACAATTGATGATTTTATAAAAAGTCTTAAAGCACAAAAAACAGAAGTTCAAGGGTTTAAATCTTGTTGTGTAAAATCAAAAGATGATGTTGATAAATTGCCTTTAGCTTTTGAAAGTGCTGTACAAACCTTAAAAAAATGGATTAATAAAAAAGAGGTAAAAAATGACAGGAAATTTGATTATTAGTTTAGGCGGATTATTTTTGTGCATTTTATCTTTGCCATTCGTGATTTTTCAAGTAAAAGATTCTGTAAAAAAATTAGGTAATTCTGTTTTTTTAGGCAAATATAAATTTTCCGTAAAATTATTTTTTATTTATTTAATAGCATTTTTGTTTTTAGTTTTGCTTTTACTCCGAGATTTTTCTCATATCATGAAATATGTGATGGCAATTTGTGCAGTTTTAGCTGTTTATTTGGCAAATAAAATTTCGGTTCGAGCAAAATATGTCGGCGTTTACGAAAAAGGAATAGTGATTCCTCAAGGTGCAATTTTTTTCTTTTCGGAGGTAAAAGGTTTTTCTAATTTTGATAAATCTGATAAAATTCCCGAAAAAGATAGTGAGAGAATACTTGTAATTGATACAAAGCAAAATGGAAAATTAGGATGTCTATGGCATTCCGTTGAAGAGTGTCAAAAAGTAAAAGATGCATTAAAAAAAATGAATTTAATGTAGTCTTGACACTAAAATTTATATTTGTTATATTAACGATACATTTTTTTGGTGTGGTACCCAAGCGGTAAGGGACTGGTCTGCAAAACCATCATTGGTAGGTTCGACTCCTATCCACACCTAGAAGCGTTCTTTTTAAGAACGCTTTTTTTTGTTCCGTCGAAGCAAAGCTCCGGAACGTTGATATAGATTCACCTCTGAGAATTTTATATAAATTTTTAGAGGTGATTTTTTTTTTATGTGATTCATAAATTTTGGAAACATACTTCGTTTGTGTTGATGTATCTTTTATTTGTAAAAAAAATCGGGGCGTTGCGGGGTGTCCCCGCTAGAAGGGGGAGCGGAAAACGTGATGGTTCAGTTCTTACCTGTCGTCATATAAATTATCAAAACCATCACGTTTGAAGCGAGGGGAAGGCTTTCCCCTCCTATATATTTTTTTATCTTTATTGTAAAAAATACAACAATGCGTTATTATAAAAATTGTCGTTTTTGGTAACGTGTTTTATCAATTCGATTCTCTGGAGAGTCTTCATAAATCCTTATGAAGCGCCGAAGGGTTAAGGTTATAAAAACCAATATCTCAGGCAAAGTGGACAGAGTATAAAAATGTCCGTCTATTACTCTTTGGAGAGCCAATTCATTTTGTGTGAATGGCTCTTATTTTATTTTAAAGGATGTCGGTAAAAATGTTTGACAAAATTCTTACTGCCATTGACGATTTTGTTTGGGGAATTCCAACAATCGTTCTTATTATTGCAACAGGCGTTGTCTTAACAATTCGCTTGCGTGGTGTTCAATTTACAAAACTAGGGCTTGGTTTTAAAACAATGTTCAAAAAAACTGGAGGAAAAGGTGAAGTAACTCCTTTCCAAGCTCTTTGTACAGCTCTTTCAGCTACAATTGGTACTGGAAATATTGTCGGTGTAGCAACTGCTATTGCTGGTGGTGGACCAGGTGCTCTTTTTTGGATGTGGCTTGCTGCTTTTGTAGGAACTGCAACAAAATATGCAGAATGTATGCTTTCTTTAAAATATCGTGAACATGCAGAAGATGGACATATTCTTGGTGGACCTTTCTATACAATCGAAAAAGGAATGAAAGAGCGAACTGGTTTTAATTGGAAATGGCTTGCTATTTTATTTGCAATTTTTGGAGTTTGTGTTGGTCTTTTTGGAATTGGAACTTTTACACAAATAAACGGAATTACTTCTGCTGTAAGTAATGCTTTTGATCCAAACAAAAATCATATTGCTTTTTCTTTATTCGGAAATGATTATACTTGGTCAGTTGTAATTGCAGGTCTTGTAGTTACTTTAGGAGTTGCTCTTGTAATTATTGGTGGATTGCAAAGAATTTCAAAAGTTTCAGAAAAAGTTGTTCCTGCAATGGCAATCGTTTACGTTTTCTTGGGTCTTTCTGTTTTGATTATGAATGCAACTAAAATTCCAGCTGCCTTTGGTGTAATATTTAAAAACGCTTTTGGTTGGCAAGCTGCTGTTGGCGGTGCAATGGGATGGACATTTAAACAAATTACAGATTCAATGCAAAAAGGTGTTGCAAGAGGAATTTTCTCTAACGAAGCCGGACTTGGTTCTGCTCCAATTGCTGCTTCTGCTGCTCAAACTGATGAACCTGTTGAACAGGGAATCGTTTCTATGTTAGGAACATTTATTGATACAATTATTATTTGTACAATGACAGGTCTTTCAATTGTAATAGCATTTTACACAGGTGCAGATGCAACCGGTGCCGGAGATTTAAAAGGAATAGAATTAACTTCTGCTGCTTTTAATAAAGTTCTCGGTGGTGATGGTCGTTCTGTACAATTCTTGTTGATGCTTTGTCTTGTTTTCTTTGCATTTACAACAATTTTAGGTTGGGATTATTATTCAGAAAAATGTCTTGAATATCTTACAAAAGGAAATATGACAGTTGTAAAAATCTTCCGTTGGGTTTATATCCTTGCAGTGTTTATTGGACCATATTTTACAATCAGTCAAGTTTGGACAATCGCAGATATTACAAATGCTTTAATGGCAATTCCAAACTGTATTTCTTTGCTGGTTCTTTCCGGTGTTGCTGCTAGAGAAACAAAATCTTATTTTGATAAAAAATCAAAACTTTCTGCATAAGTATGATAATAAATGAGGCTGCCCAATAAGTTAAAAACATAGTGGTCATTGAGGTTCTCGAAATGACCTTGCTACTACATATGGTGATTTCGAGAACCTCAATCTAAAGATTTCGACGTCGCTCAACCACCGGTTTTAGTTCTTATTGGACATCCCCATGACAAATTATGTAATCTGTTCAACCTATCTGCCGACCAGCCTACCGTCTGACAGAACAGGCAAGCGTCCTACAATAATATTTTTTTTAAGTCAATAACATTTTACAGATGAAGAAAAACTTGCCGCGAGAATTGAGCAGCGCAATGCGGTCGCGAACGAAGTTGAAGCGACTGAGGGTTACCGAACTGCGAAATGCGAGTTGGTGGATTGTCTCGGCTAATTTTTTTATCTGTCAACACAACAACTTTTTAATCTTTACAATTCTCGAATATCGTTTATAATTTTTTAAAAATAAAAATTTATTATAAAAGGAGTAGTAGATAATTATGAAAAAATTAAATTTTATTATTTCATTTTTCTTAATTTCGTTAGGTTTGTTTTCTTGTAAAACAGAAGTTACCCCCCCCCCGGTAACAACAGGTTCTTTAACTGGTACAATTACTACTGATGGAACAGCTTCTGAAGACTTATTAGGAATGGATGTTTTTATTGTAGGAACATCTTATATTTCAAAAGTTGGATTAGATGGAAAATATGAAATTTCAGAAATCCCTGCAAATACCGGTTATATTTTATGCTTACAAAAAGGTGAGTACACCCAAATTATTAAAAATGATGTAGAAATTATTGCAGGAAAAAATACTGAAATAAACTCTGTAAAATTTTCTAAAAACTACAGTTCTTTCAAATGGTTAGGAACTTTGACAGAGGAACCGGAAAATCCAAAAACAAACGATGCATATTTTAATGAAACAGATGGCATTTTATATCTTTACAACGGAACTTCTTGGGACATTTTAGCAAGAAGTCTTTCGGAAAAATATAAAGGTATCCTAGATTTAGAAGATTTCTTGCCAAAAAAAATGACGATGAAACCAAATGCTGATTTCACTGTTTATGAAACTATCGAAATATTACCTTATACAAATCAAATTCCAAATATTGGCGATGAAGTAAAACTAGAATTAAGTTTTACATCTTCAAAAGATATAGATGACTTTGTAATTCTACTTTTAGATGATTCAAATGATAATTGGGTTTTTTTAACTGATGGGCATCATATCTATGATATAAAAAAAGATGATGTGACTGATATTTCAGTAACATTTGAATTAACCACTCAACCAAAAGGAAACGTTATTCTAATTTTACAAGAAGAACTAACAGAAGAAGAGTATGAAAATCATTCTGGTAAATACGATTTAGATATTAAATCTTCAAAAATTTCTGTAACAAGTTACACAGGTATTCCAAATTATCTATATTCGGGAAATAACAATGCATCAAGTGCTACTCAAATAACATGTAATGCAACTGAAAGTGGAATTGTTTTTAATGGATGCTCTATTTCTGATACAGGCATTTACATTACAGATAAAAATAATGATGTTTGTATGAATATTAATTACAAAAAACCGGAAGGCTATCATAAATGGAGTTACACATATCCTTTAGTAGAAAAAGATACAGAATATGTTTTTAATGTAAGACTAGAAAGAGGTGATGGGTTAATTCTCGAAGAACAAAATTTTACTGTTACAGCGATTGGTGGACTTGGCGAATATAAAGTAGTAAATGATGATTATGAAGTTATTTTGAGTGATAATTATGTTCTTTCAAGAACGAAACAGCAATTTACAGTCAATAAAAGTGTTCCTGTTTTAGATTATGGAACTTCTTACCAAATAGTTTCAAAAGGTAAAGGATCTGATGCGGTTTTTTGGGATGATGACACTCTTTGGGTTTATGCTTGTGATTGTTGGAATTCTGAAACTCAACAAAAATATGATTTACACGAAAGTAGTTGGCAAGCATTTTCAAGTATAGAATCAATGTTACAAGGAAGAGCTCTAGGTGCTGAAGTCAGAACAAAAGTAAAAATTGCAGGTTACACTTATAATGATACTGTAACTTTTTCTTTAAATGATTTTAAACAAATTGTTTTACCTTGGAAAAACAAAAACAACAAAAAAGAATACAAACTTTTAGTTATGTATGGTTCTGATTTTGACAATTTATACACTGATGTTCCAAATACAAAAAAATACATTATGTCTAAAGATTTTAAATCTTTTGTAAATGCAGGAACTACTGACGCAAGAGATGTTTATGCTCAAGAAGTATTAATTTCAAGAACTCTAGAAGAACCACGTTATATTCCGGAAAACTTTACGGGAAAATGGTCTGCTTGGATAACTGACACTTATGTTTACAACATGGAGTTAAGTTTACCTTTTAGTGCTTGGGAGATTATATACTATATTACAAAAAATAATCCTGACTCAATAATAAGCGGAAGTGATGGAGAATATTGTCCAATATTACTCGTTCCAAAAAAATAATATAAACTTTTTGTTATGTATGGTAACTATGCAGAGCCCAATGTTTTATACACCCAACAAAATATCTGGTCTTTAGAAAAAAAGTTTATTTCTAAAGATTACAAACAGTTTGTTGAAGAAGGCTCTGAAGCTGCTATAGAAATTTATGGTAAAATTGTTTCTGAAGGAGAAATGTTATACCGACAAAGTTATATTTATGTAAATGTTCCTAACACCACCGAATATTATCCTGACGATAAATGGTCTGCCGGAACTTTCTATGCAGCAACACATATTTGGGATTTTAAGAACAACGATGATGATTGGAAAAAATTCTTTGATGAAAACTTTTTTTGGGGACACTCTTCATCCATTGATGTAACAGATTTATTAACTGAACTTCTTAAAAAAGATAGTAAAACAGTTATAAAAGATGGCACTGAAGTATATTATCCTGTTGTATTTTATCATCAAAATTAATGAATGATTTTGAAATAAAAAAATGAACTTATTTTATCTGCGAAATTCAATAGAATTTGTAATTTTCTATGGGTTTCGCAGATTTTTTTTGTTGTGTTGCTACTTTCAACACAGTCATTTATGACTTGCGACGTTTGCGAAGCAAACTCGTGTGTTGCTTGTAGCAACACAGTCATTCCCGTGCTACGACATGGGAATCTTTCAGTATAGATTGGAGGTGTCTATCCTAGAACTAATTCAAAATTCATTAAAACGAAGCCTTTTTTTCTTATAAAATCCTGTTTTTGATTTTTTTATTCTTTGTTTTTTTTCTTTATGTAATTATCAGTTTTAGAAGTTGCTTAAAATCATATCCAGGCATCAATTCCTGTAATTCTCTTTACTGTCATAAACTGTGTCTGCAATTGCAAATTTAAACTTGCAGTTCAGGCTTCGCATAACATTATTAATTTGTTGATTGTTCTGAAGTCAGGTTGCTAAAATCCTGTCAGTCACATCACTTTACATTTTCAGGACACTGCTTTGCAATCTGCTTTGAGGAATAAGTTCCACTCATATAGCAGTAAACAAGAACTTTTTAAAGCATAACAAGATTATAACGGCTTGAATGTGATTTTATCGCTTACGTATTTGCTCATATGGACTGCCCATTCTTTTTGGACAGCCACATTTTTTAGAGACTTTTTTATCTATTTGTGTTTAATTTTCCTTTTTTATTGTAACGAGCAAAACCTTCATCAATTAAAAGTTTTATAAGTTCATTAAAAATTAAGCCGGCTTCGTTGCACATTTTTGAAAACATTGAAATTGGTGTAAATCCCGGCATTGTGTTTATTTCGTTTAAATAGATTTTTTTAGAATCTTTATCGATAAAGAAATCAACTCTGGAAAGTCCAGTTGCGTCTAAAACTTTGTAGGCTGCACAAGCTGTTTTTCTAATTTTTTCTAAATCATTTTCGCTTAACTCTGCCGGAATTAATAAATTTGCACCATCAGGATCATTGTATTTTGCATCAAAATCATAAAAAGTGTGATTTGGAGCAATTTCTCCCGGAATGTAAGCAACAACTTGTTCTTCATTATTTTCTGGAGAAAAAGTAACCGAATTTCCGGTGACAGAACATTCTATTTCGCGAGCATTTATAGATTTTTCAATTAAAACTTTATCATCCCACAAAAATGCTTCCATAAGTGCAAAATTTAATTCTTTTCTATTATTTGCTTTACTTGCTCCGTTTGATGAGCCTGCACAACAAGGTTTTACAAACATTGGATAATTTAATTCTTTTTCTGTTGCTTCTATAAAATCATCATAGAGAACAGAATCTAACATTACAAAACGTTTCATACAAACATAAGGAACAACCGGAAGTCCTACAGATTGCCAAATCATTTTTGTTTTTTCTTTATCCATTGTGATTGCACTTGCAAGATGAGAGCAACCGACATAAGGAATATCTGCCATTTCAAAAAGGCCTTGAATAGTTCCATCTTCTCCGTAAGTTCCGTGAAGAGCCGGAAAAACAATATCAATATTTAAAGATTTTCCATTTACCACACAAAAATCTTTTTTTCCACCGGGAATAATATTAACTAAATTTTTATCATCTTCTTTTATTGTTAAAATTGCTGATTCGTCTTCTAATATTCGTAAATATTCACTTTCGTTTTGTAAATACCATTTTCCGTCTTTTGAAATTCCAATCAGAATAACATTATTTTCTTTAGAAATTCCTCTTATAATTGATGAAGCTGACATCAAACTGATTTCGTGTTCTCCGGAACGTCCACCGTAAATAACTGCAATATTCATTTTTTTCCTCTTTCTATTTATTTTCTAAAATTTCTTGTAAAGCTTTTTTTGCTTCAGAAATTTCGTCATAAGGCATAATTTTATCTTTATAAATGATGCTATTTTCATGGGCTTTTCCTAAAAGTAAAACGACATCATTTTCTTTTGCCAAACTAAAAACTTTTCTTATGGCAGAAGGTCTATCCGGAATTATGAATAAATCTTTTCCAAGAATTTTTCCTTCTTTTTCTGAACCAACTGCAATCATTTTTAAAAGTTCCTCAGGATTTTCACCACGCGGATCTTCATCTGCTAAAACTATAACATCACAATATTTTGCTGCAATTTGTCCTTGTAAAGGTCTTTTTGTTAAATCTCGTTCTCCGCCACTTCCAAAAACTGCAAAAATTTTTCCTTTACAACGTTTTTTGATTGGAGGAAAAATAATTTCAAAACTTGAAGGCGTATGAGCGTAATCAACTATAACTTCAAAAGATTGTCCTTCTTTAATTTCTGTCATTCGGCCTTTTATTGAAGTTAAATTTTGTACAAAAGAAGCAACTTTTTCCATTGGAATATTTGTTAAATTTGAAACTGCAATAATTGCTGCCATAATATTGTAAGAATTAAAACTTCCGGGAAGATGAGAAAAAATTTCAGAATTAAAATCTTTCGTGTTTGATTCCATTTTGAATTTTAAAGAAGAATCATCAGAAAAAATTTGTGAAGCGATGTAATATTTTTTTATTTTTGAAGGAATTTCCGGCAATTCAATTTTTTCTGAAGAAACTGCACCTTTTCCTGCAAGTCCGTATGATGTAAAACCAAAAACTTGAGATTTTGTGCAATCACAAAAATCCTTTGCAGAAGAATCTTCAAGATTTACAATTCCAAAAGGTGAAATTGAGATTTTTTCGCCGGCAATATTTTTTGTGTGAGAAAATTTGTCTAACGCTCTAAAAAGATTTTCTTTATCATTTTTATAATTTTCAAAAGTTTTATGAAATTCCAAATGTTCAAGCGTAACGTTCATAAAAATTCCGCAATCAAAAGCAATATTTCCGCAACGATTAAGTTTTGTTGATAATCCGTGAGATGAAGTTTCTATAACCGCAAATTTACAACCATTTAAAAGCATTTCATTAAGATGATGTTGAATAATTGGTGCTTCCGGCGTAGTTTGGTGTTGAGGATTTGCAATCGCTTCTGAACCAAAAGAATATTCTACAGTTGAAATAAATCCTGCTTTTTGACCACATTCTCTCAAAAGCTGCCAAATAAAACTTACTGTTGAAGATTTTCCTTCCGTTCCTGTAACACCAATCACAATTAAACGTTCTGAAGGATTATCATAAAAACAAGATGAAATTGGAGCCATTGCAAAGCGAGAATCCGGAACATTGATTAAAACCGGAGCAAATTTTTGATTTTCTTCTCCAAATGCGTTATCTAAACTTCGTTTTATAATTGCTTTTGCAATATCAATTTGTTCTTCTTTTGTTAATTCATCTTGAAAAATAATTGCATTTGCACCTTTTAAAATAGCTTCTGCAATATATTTATTTCCATTTTCGTGAATTCCCGGCAAAGCAAAAAAGAGAGAATCTTTTTTTACTTCACGAGAATCAAAAACTAAATTTGTTATAGGAATTTTATTAATTTCTGAAAAATCATCAATTTTGTTCATATCTGCCGAAACGATTGTATGTGTAAAAGACGGCAAAAGTTGAGAAAGTATTTTAGTCATATTTTTATTATAACGTTGAAAAAGAAAATAGAAAATAGAAAGATTGTAAAACGTATTTTTATTACAAATAAAGATATTTCTAATTCTTCACTACTAATTCTTACTTTTTTTGAGTAATTTGCGGGGAAGTCTTTTTACGAGGGGACAGACCCCTAAGTAAAAATTATAATCCAGAGGGGGACAGACCCCTAAATAAAAATTTATAATCTGTATGAAAAAAAAACTTAAAATTTTTAAAAAAAATATTATATTTATAGTAAAGTAGTTAATTTTTTTAAGAGGTGTTTTATGAGAAAAAATTTTGGAAAACAGACTTATCTTTATCCAATGCCGGTTTTTATTATTGCGACTTACGACGAAAACGGCAAAGTTGATATTATGAATGCAGCTTGGGGCGGAACTCACGATACAAATCAAATTGGAATTTGTATTTCTCCAGAACATAAAACTGCAAAAAATCTTTTGACAAAAAAAGCATTTACTGTAAGTATGGCAGACGCTTCTCATGTTGTTGCTTGTGATTATGTTGGCATCGAAAGTGGAAATAAGGTTCAAAATAAATTAGAAAAATCTGGATTTACAGTTACAAAATCTGAATTTGTAGATGCACCACTCATCAATGAACTACCAATGAGCCTGGAATGCGAACTTGTAAGTTATGATGAAAAAACTGGTTGCATGGTTGGAAATATCATCAATGTTAGTGCTGAAGAAAAAATTCTCACTGATGGAAAAATAGATCCTTCAAAACTAGAACCAATTACTTATGATCCAGTAAATCATAAATATATAAAATTAGGCAGTGTTGTTGCAGATGCATTTAGCGTTGGAAAATCATTAAAATAGAAAATATGATAAAAGATAAAACGTTTTCGGTAATTACAATCGTACTCTTTTGCTCAATAATTTTTATTCCAATCGCAATAGTTTTGATGTGGTTTTACACAAAATGGAAGAAAAAATTAAAAATCATACTGAGCGTTTTATCTACAATTTTATATATTGCGATTATAACTTTATTTTTAAATTTAGACCTTTCTAATAAAAATCATAATTTTATTAATTCACAAACAATCGGATATTCAAATTCTAAAAATTCCGAAAAAGATTTTTCTCTAAATGATGAAAATTCTTCAAATCCAAATTATCAAAATGATGAACCAAAAAAATCAACTCAAAAAACGGTTCCTTCTACTGTAAGAAAAAGTAATTTCAAAAGTAGAAATTCTGTTCTTTATCCTATTTTGTTTTTTCTTTTTATGTTACTTATCATAATTGCTCGAGAATTTAGCGAAAAAAAAGATGCTAAATATGAAAATCCTTATGTTGATATAAAATTATATAAACTCCCACTAGATGAAAAATCAAAAATCCCGATAGTACATTTTTTGCGTTTAAAACTCAATCCAAACGAAAAAATTCTTTTTGCAACGAAAACAACTCAAAAAAATAACGAAGGTGATTTTGTTGTAACAAATCAAAGAGTTGTAATTTTTTCAAAAGAACAAAATGTTGAATTTCCATTAAAAGTTTTAACAGCAGTTTCTTCCGTTTCAAATTCTGTGATGCTTTTAACTTCCGGCGAACGGAAATATTATATTTTTATGAACGAAAGTCAGTTAAAATATGCATTAGCGACTGTAAGATTTGCGTACAAAATTTATGGAAATAATTGACGTTTGGGCTTACACACCTGGGTATTTGCGAAAATCAGCGAAATCTGCGAGAAACTATGTCATTGTGAAACGATAGGCAAAGTAATCTCTGAAATGACTGACAAAGGGATTTGCTCAGGTCTAACAGTTTTTCGCGTTTTTTTTGAAAACAATTCGGAACCGTAAATGCATTTTCAAAATTTAAAATACATATCCAAAATTTAGATGCCTTTAATCAAAAAAATACATTTTGTGGTGGTTTCGATACGCATGGTATTACGCACTTGCTCGCGTTTCTCATTGCACAGATGAAAAAATAAAATGTTTCTCATTTTATTTTCTTTA
>CAZIQK010000038.1:0-21224 GCA_964541735.1 uncultured Treponema sp. | reverse complement strand
TATAAAAAGCATTAGATTTTTTCATAATTTGTTATTTCGTTACATTTAACAAAGCTAAAAATTGTTCTTCATTTATAACAAAAATTCCTAATTTTGAGGCTTTTACATTTTTTGAAGAACCAGATGAAGTGTCATTTGTAACAAGATAAGTTAAATCTTTTGTAACAGATGATTTTATGCTTCCACCATTTTGTTTTACAAGATTTTGAGCATCATTTCGTTTCATTGTATTTAATTCGCCTGTAAAACAAAAAGATTTGCCACTTAAAATGCCGCCACCTTCACTTTCAATTTCTATTGTTCCACTAGAAACCAAATTTCTTAATTCTTCTGTATTTTCTTTTAATCCTTCTACAATCGTTTTTGCCATTACATCTGCAAAACCATAAACATTTGCAATTTGAGTTTCTGTTGCACAAAGCATTTTTTCAAGAGTATTAAAACCTGCATCAATAAGTTTTTGAGCTGTTGTTTCACCAAAATCTTCAATATCAAAACCGGCAAGCAAAATAGCAAGTTTCATTTTTCTGTGAGATTGAATGCTTTTATAAACTTTTTCTGCACCAAGAGATTGTTTTTCTGCTTCTAAACTTTCTTTATTTAAAAAATAAGGAACTAAATCTTCAACTTGTAAAGTGTAAATATCGGAAATACATTTTAATCGTTTATCATTAAATAAAGATGTAATTAAAGTTTCTCCAAAATCGCGAATATCAACAACTTGTTGAAATTTTAAAAGTTGATGTAAAACTCTTTTTGAACAATTTTTGTTTGGGCAATAAAGACGACTTCCATCATCAATTAAAGATGTTCCACAAGTTTCGCAAGTTTTAGGATATTCAATCGGAAAAGTTTGAAGATTTTTTTCTTCAATTACACTTTCAATTTTGGGAATAATTTCGCCACGTTTTACAACAACAATATGACTTCCAATTTTTACGCCAAGATTTCGCATTGTATCTGGATTTGCAAGACTTGCTCTTTTTACTTTAGTTCCATTTAAATCAACTTCATCAAAAATTGCAACCGGAGTATAAGTTCCTCCACTAATGCTCCATTCTATTTTTTTTAAAGTTGTAACTGCTTCTTCCAAACTAAACTTAAACGCAATTTGTCTATCAGGTCTTGCTCGTGAAGCATCATCAAGATTTATAGCTCTTTCTTTTATAACAAGGCCGTCAATATCGTATTCAAGTGATTTTCTAATTTCCATAACTTTTGCACGATAATCAATAACTTTCTGTGCAGATGTGCAAATTACAAGCTTCACAACATTAAAACCGCAATCCATAAGCCATTTTATTTTTTCTGCTTCATCATTAAAAAAAGTTTTGCCATCGGTAGAAAGTGCATCATAAGTTATAAGAGTTAAATATTCACTTCCCTTGCCATCTTTTCGCTTCATCAAACCATTTGCGGCATTACGACAATTTGCTTTATCAGAAAAATAAGTTTTATGAACTTGATGCGTCATTATAACTTCGCCGCGAATGCCACCTGTAAAATGAACTAAATTTCCATCTTTATAAATTGCAGCATTTACTCCATTCATTTTTTTTGCATTTAAAGTTATATCATCACCAATAGTTCCGTTTCCTCTTGTAACTGCACGAACTAAATAACCATTTTCATATTGAAGTTCTAAAGAAGCACCATCAAGTTTGTATTCAACTAAATATTGATTATAAGGATGTTTTTGTGCCCATTCTAAAAATTGTTCCGGATTTGCAGCTTTTTCTTGACTTCCCATTGGCATTACGTGATGAATTTTTTCAAAATTACCAGAATCTGCTCCAACTTTTTGCAAAATTGGATTTTGGGGATCAAGAGATTTTAATTCGTCCCAAAGTTTATCGAATTCGCTATCTTCAATTTCCGATTCTCCATTGTAGTATGAAGTTTGATAGCGTAATATTAAATTTTCTAATTCTTGTATTCTATTCATTTTTTTTCAAAAAAAAGTTCAGTGATTTTTCTGTCGGCTTCCATGCCCTTTCTTTCAAATTTAGTTTGCATTCGCCAAGGTTGAGGTTCTGCAAAACCATCATATTTATTTTTTAATCCTTCGGTCAAAGATAATTCTTCTAATGCAAATTCTGCATAGTCTAAAATATCTGTTACAAAATATAAATATCCACCTGGTGCAAGTTTTTGTGTCATCAAATTTGAGCGTGGACGTTGAACAAGTCTTCGTTTGTGATGTCGTTTTTTTGGCCAAGGATCCGGAAAGAAAATGTGAAATCCGTTTACACTATTATCACTAATCATATATTCCAAAACTTCTAAGGCATCGTGTTCTATGATAAAAATATTTTTTAAATCATTTTTTTTGATTTCGCCCAAAAGTTTTCCAATTCCGGGTTTATGAACTTCAATTCCTAAATAATTTATTTCTGGATTTTGTTTTGCAAGTTGCCAAGTTGCATCTCCCATTCCAAAACCAATTTCAATAACTATAGGATTTGTATTTCCAAAAATGTCTACTAAATTAAGTTTTCGTTTTTCAAATGGAATGCAATACGAAGGAGAAAGTTCTTTGTATGCCTTTTCTTGACTTGCAGTCATTCTTCCAATTCTTAAAACATAAGTTTTTACTTCTCGATAATAATTTTTTTCTTCCCCATCCAACGAGGGCAAAGGTTCGTTTTCTTGATTATTTTGATTTTTATCCATTTATAATTCCTTTAGTTTTCATTATTTATAAGTTTTTCAAGAGGAAAAATACAAAATACACTATCATCTTGGGCTGTCCAAATTTTTTTTATTGAATATGCACTTTTATATTTTTTTAATAATCCATCTGTAGTCTTTATATCTTTTTCATAATTGCCAAAAAAAATCAACGTTGAATTTATATCATAAATTGCAATTTTTTCTACAAAATATTGATTTTTTAATACTTGTAAAGCATCTTCTGCATTAAGTTTATAAAATTCTTCATTGTAATTTAATTTTGCAAAACAAGAAGACTCATCATCATCGGCTTCTGTATAATAAATTTCAAAATCACCTTGTGGAAATTTTGAACCTTCTGGCATAACAAAATTCGTATAACCGGCATAATATTTTGAATTATTTTGAATTTGTAAAACATCATAAGTTTCCCACTCATAATTATTTTCTAATGAAGAAACTTTTAAACTTTCAACTCGCCTTACATTTTCAGAAGGAGAAACAAAAACTGTAAGCCTTGCAGTTGGATAATTCGTTGAATTTTGATATTCATAAATTACTGTTAAAGATGCATTGCTCACTTCTGTTAAAGAATTTGAACAACTTGCAAAAATTATTGCAAATATGATGAGAAAAAATAAATATGCTTTTTTTAAGTGAAAATTCATACTTTAGAATTTAAAATTAAGGTTTATGACCGTAAGATCGCTTGCTGAGAATTGATTTACGATTGATTCAAACTTTACATTTACTTTTTTACATGCATCATCAAGATAAGAAAGATAATACAAACCTAAATCAGTTCCTTCCTGCCCTTCTGGTAATTCTCGATAAAAATCAATAAGAGATTTTTTATTGTTATTTGCGGCTTTAGCAGTTTCAATATTTTCTTTTACTTCTTGGAATTCATCATCTTTGTTATAAAGTGTGATTGAAAGAGTTCCTTGTTTTCCAATTGATTTTGAACCGCCACCAAGTTTCCAAGAAAGAAAAACCAATTCGTGTTTTCGTTGTAATTCACGAACAATTTTAGAACGAATTTCTGCATCAAAAATCAAAGCATCAATATCATCAACTCCGTGATACATATTTTTAGCTTCTTTACGAATATTTGTATTTTCGTTATTTAATGCAAGTTCCATCACCATAACCGAAATATATTCAGCAACTTTTGACTTTTCCATATAAGAACTTAAAAGATTTCTGATTGCAATAAACATTTCGTTTGCATTTTCGTTTTTAGCAAACATTGTGATGATGTACCAATTCATAAGTCCTAAACGATTTAAGAATTTTTCTGTCATCAAAAGATAAATATTTTTTTCTTCGGCAGAATAATCTTTATTTGCCATAATAGATTTCCAAATTGGATCCAAAATTAATTTTCTAGTTGATTGAATTACATTTTCTTTATTTTGCAAAATGCTTCTAAGTTGACGGTCGCTCATTTGAGTTCGTTCATCAATTAAGTGAGATGGATTTGCTCTATTATGTTTTCTAACACATTCACATTGAATTAAAGCTTCATAAACATCGCGATCAAATTGTTTGTATAAAATTGAATAAACAATAACTTTTGAAAGATCCATTACTTCTTGTCGTGAAGAAACAAATTCCGACATAGAAATTTCTATTTTTGAAATATAACCTAGCAAAATCATACTTTGAATAGATTGCGGAGAGAATTTGTTTATAGAAATTCCATATTCTTCAATATTGTCGGCTAAGCGGAATCGCAAAAGTTTTTTGTTATGACTTATAAAATTAGATGCACCTTCTTCTGTGAGAACTACTTTTAGAGGTAATTCAAGTAAAAATTTTTTATCGTTTGCACCCATTACAACCTTCTTTTATGCCTTTGCACTATCCTATTATTATATACGATAGGACTTGCAATGTAAACTTTAAAATAATAAACTTAAAATGATGAAAAAAGCAAAGTTTTTCCTAACATTTTTATTTCTTCTCTTAATATCGGAAACTTTACTTTTTGCAAACACATCAGGATACGAAATTTCTTCAAAAATTTACAACAAATTTTATAAAAAAGATTTAAACATACGAACTCAAAACTTAATTTCTTCTGGGCAAAATCAATTTCCTTTTAATGTAATTATTTTTTTTAAAGGAAATAACAATTCTAAAGATTTTTTTTCTAAACAAGTTCTTTTTGTAATTGACCAAGAACAAGCATTACAAAAAACAGAATTTGTCGAAAACTTTATAGGAAATTTACAAAAATCATCTTACGACTTTGACATTCAGATTTTACTTTCATACGGAGATAATCAAAAAGTTTTAAAACAAGGAATGATTTGTGGAACTCAATGTTTTATAAATAATTCAAACACAAACGAAAATACAACTGCAATAATTTTAGATTTACAAAATACAGAAAACAAAATAATAACAAGTTCAAACAGCATCGCTTCTCCATCATTTTTAGTAAAAACTGGATGCAATATTTTTTTGAAAAATGATTTTAATGCAAATCTCCCATTTTATTACATAAGTCAGCAAAATAAATTTCATTTTTTTGTTGATAATCAGTTGGATTTTTTCTTTGAACAAGAAATTCCTGCAATAAAATATTGTTTTTCAAATGAAGAAGAACAAAATAAAATCTGTAATTTTTGTGAAGATTTTGTTCAATCTTTTTCTAAAAATAAAAATTATTCTTGGGATCAACATTTTATTATTTTTAAGTTACCAACAAAATATCAAAGACTTACAGAAAAAAATATCGTTACTTTTATAATTGCAATGTTTTTTTCTTGTCTTATATTTTTTGCATTGCTAAGTTTTATAAATTCAAATCTGCAAAATCAAACTTGGAAAAAAATAAAAAAAATTTGGTTTGCACTTCCAATTACTTTTTTAATAATTTTAGGTTCATTTTTTTTAGGAAAAGGCATTTATTTTATTTTTGCAAAAAAATTCTCGTTGATGGAAAAGGTTGTTTTTTTATTTTCTGCACAAATAATTTTAAGTTTTTTATTTTCTGCAATTTATTTTGTTTTTCGCTTAAAAAAAGGCTTTATAAACGAAAAATCTTTAGACTTTCTTTTAATTTTTACTACAGGATTAAATCTTTTTATATTTTCTTTTATTGATATTTCACTTTTTCCATTGATGTTCTTTATGCTTCTTCTAGCCATCATAATGCTTATTTTAAAAAAACGCCCAATCCATATTGTAGTGTTTGTATTTATGATTGCTCCATTTATTCCTTATATTTACACAATTCTTTCAACTGCTGATATATTTTTATTCCAGATGTTTTTTACAGAACAAAACAAAAATTTTATTTTTGAAAGTCTTATTTTAACTCCAATAATTTTTACTTATTTTAGAATTCTTACATCATTTAAAACAAAACTTTATTCATACAAAAGACTTATTATTACAACCGCAACTTCATTTTGTTTTATTGCAATTTGTTTTGGAATAACATCAACTTTTGTTGTTAAAATTTACAACAAAAAAATTATAAACGAAATTCCGAAGATTAATAAAATTGATGCAGATTTAATTGAAACATCGTTTAGCGACAAAAAAGTTTTTTCAGAAACAATAAGAACTTTAACTGTAAAAGTTCCAAAAAACACTTTTCAATGTTCTGTAATTCTATCAACAGAAAAAACTTCACCAATTTTGTATTCTGACTATGATTTTGAAGTTTTAAGTCCAACAAAAGCATCATTTTTAGTTCCTTACAAACCCGGAACAGAATTTTCTTTTGTTTATGGAATCGAAAATCTTAAAAGTGAAATTTTTGTAAATATAATAACTGGTGATGAAAATTTAAATATTTATTCATCTTATTCAAAAAAAATTAAAACAGGTTTTTAAATGCAAAATAAATTTCAAAAATGGTTTGCACATATTGATTTAGATGCTTTTTTTGCCTCAGTTGAACAATTGGATCATCCCGAATATCGAGGAAAGCCTGTAATTGTCGGTGGAAAACCTGAAGATAGACGAGGAGTTGTTTCTACAGCATCTTATGAAGCTAGAAAATTTGGAGTTCATTCCGCAATGCCAACTTTTCAAGCATACAGACTTTGTCCACAAGGAATTTTTGTTCACGGAAACATGAAACGTTATTCAGAAATTTCCTATCAAATTATGACGATTTTTAAAGATTATTCACCGGAAGTTGACCAAATGTCTATTGATGAAGCATTTTTAGACTTAACCGGAACAGAAAAACTGTTTGGCTCACCGGAACAAACTTGTCAAAAAATAAAAGAACGTGTAAAAAAAGAAACCGGTCTTACAGTAAGTATTGGTTTAGCAGCCACAAAATACATTGCAAAAATTGCATCTGGATACAAAAAACCTGATGGATTTTTTATGGTTCCTCCGGGAAAAGAATCTGATTTTATGATAAATCTTCCGCTAGAAAAAGTTTGGGGAATTGGAAAAAAGACTCTTGAAATTTTACATAAAAATGCAATTTTTACAACTTTAGCAATTTATGAAAAAGATTTAGAGTTATTAACATTTTTATTTGGAAAAAATATGGCGACTTTTCTTTATGATGCAGTTCGCGGCGGTTCAAATGAAAATTTTAGAAAAGAAACAAAAAGCCATTCAATAAGTGCAGAAAGAACTTTTCCTTATGATTTACAAGATTTATACGCATTAGAAACCGAAATTTTAGAACTTGCTCAAGGTGTTTTTTTTAGACTTTTAAAAGAAAATGGATATTCAAAAACAGCTTTTATAAAAGTAAGATATGATGATTTTTCAACAATTACAATTCAAAAAACTTTAGAGTATAATATTTTAACAGTTGATTCTTTTTATGAGATTTTAACTTCTCTTTTTGAAAAAAAATATGACAAAAATAGAGGAATTCGACTTTTGGGAGTTGGATTTGAAAATATCGAAAAAGAACAAAAACCTTATCAGCAGAGTTTATTTGAAGATTCTGATAAAAAAAAGCAAAAAGTTGAACAAGCAATTTTAAAACTACAAAAAAAACATCCCGAAATAAAAGTGCAAAAAGCAAGAACTTTAAAAGTTGATAAATAAAATGACAGTACAGTTTGCAAATCTTATTCTAACGGAGCAAAATAACCGCTTTCATCGCGACCACTTCGGTTCAAAAGATAAACTTCTGTTTCTACAGGAAGATAATTTTCGCCAAAATTTGTAAGCAAACTTGAAGTATACGAAAATTGATAAACGCCTTGAGGCATTTCAAGAACATCCTTTAAGATAGGAAAAAGTCCTTGAGGTCTATAAACATAATAAAGTTCACCAAAAGTATTATTTATAAGATAATTTAATTGTTCATCTAAAGAATTTTCTTTTAATTGAATTACAGAAAAACCGATAGAATTATTATTCATAAATGCAGAAATTTCAGAAAGATTATAATTTGAAAAATTTATTGAAGATTCATCACAATCAGAAAGAAGAATAATCGCTCGTTTTTTATTTCCAGAAATCAAATCATTAGAAGCAAGTCTTAACGCTAAATCAAGATTTATATTTTGAGAATAAGGCGTTTTTAAGGCATCAATACTGAAATCTCTTAGTAAAGAAGGTTTTCCAACATATTCAGTTACAGGTATTTCGCCTGCACTTACAATTCTAACTGTAAAAGAGTCGTCCATTGCAGAAATAATTTCTTTAATGGAACTTTCAATTTGAGAAGTATATTTTTTTGTTGAATTTGAACGGTCAATTACAAAAGTTATATCAGCTTCTGTATTGTTTGACGCGGCACCTATCATTTTAAAATTAGTTACAGGACGTTTATTTTCTGTAAAATAAAAATTCGTTTCTTGAAGTCCTACAACCGGTTGTCTATGTCTATTTTCAACTTTTAATTCAACTATAACATTTGGAAAATTAGCTGCATTTACATTTTCTATTTGAACAAAAAAACCGCCAACAAGTTCTTGAACTTTTGTCATAATATAAACTTCATTTGCCAAAAAATCAGAAACAACAATATTGTCATTTACATCAGCACTTGCAGCTGTTAGCCGAGATGGAGCATTTCCGGTTCTTGCATATTCAAACAACGCTCCGGTATCACAATCTACAGATAAAATTTTGTTTTGGTCGCAAATTAAAAGAGAATTATTCCAATATCGAATTGCTTCTGGCTTTTTAAAAGTATTTTCTTCAACAAGTTCACGAATATAATTTCCCGAACGGTCAAATTCATAAATTGAACCAGTTTGATCATCTGCAACAAAAACTCTATCTTCCAAAACATAAATTCCAGTTGGTCCTTTTAAACCATTAAAATCTGACTGTTTTGTTCCAAAAAAGTAGAGTGCATTTCCATCTTTATCAAAAACATCTATTCGCCGATTTCCATAATCTGTAACATAAATTCTTTCAAACTCATCTTGAGCTAAATACAAAGGTCCAACCATTTGCCCAAGATTTCTACCCTTTTCACCAATATAATTTAAAAATCGTCCTTTTGAATCAAGCAAAGAAAGTCTATCACCTGCATTTTCAGAAACTAATAATTTTCCATCAGAAAGTTTGATTATATCGCAAGGTCTGTCAAAGCCATTTAAAGGCCCCGTAATTCTTTCAAGAACAAATCCATTTTGATTAAAAAGTAAAATCTCATTTGAATCATAAGAAGCAACCCAAAGAGTTCCATCATAATTGGGGAGAACAGAAACCGGACCGCTGAAAATAAGATTTCCGTTAAAATTTCCGTCAAAAGAGCCTGATTCTGTAAGACGCATTAATTTATCGGTTGACTCTCCGGTTACACGACGTTCTTTTACAATTTCAATTTTATTTTGCAAAAGAAGTCCTCCATATCCATTATCAACTGCGTTCTGCCAATAATTTAACGCGGTTCCTTCCATCCCAGATTTATAATATGATTTTCCAAGCCATTCTAAAATAAGATTATCGTTTGGTAAAAAAGAAAGTGCTTTTTCAAATTGTAAAATTGCTTCGTTATAAGCACCTTTATAATACGCTTGAACACCTCTTCTAAATTCTTGTGAAGCAAAACCTTGATTGCTTGTTCTGATTCCTTTTTCTGGAATTTTCATTCCCGCATCAGAAGTTGTTGCCAATGACGATTGAGAAAAAATTTCAAAAAATAAAAGAGAAAATAAAAATATAAAAATAATTTTTTTTCTCATCATCTTGAACCTTCCATTTTTACCGTACGAATATGATTTGCAATTTCTTTGTTATCTTTATCAAGTTTTTCGGCTTCTTCAAGATAATGTAAAGAATCTTCAAAAAGACCTAGTTTATAATAAACCCAACCTAGAGAATCATAACAAGCCGCTGAATTTGGAGAATTTTTTACCGCTTTTTTGCATAATGATAAAGCTTTTGTTAATTCTTTATCTGAACAAGCAAGAACATATCCTAACCCATTTAATGAAGTAAGATTTTCAGGATTTTTTTCTAAGGATTTTTCGTAATAATCAATACATTTTTGTGTATTTTTTTGTTCCCAAGCCACAAATGCAATTGCCGCATAAACGGAATCTGTCATATAGCCAGTATCTAAAAGTTTGTTTAATTCAAAATCAGCAAGTCTTTTTCGCCCCGAAATTGCATAAATTACAGCGAGCAAAAATCTACATTGTAAAACTTTTTCTAATTGAGTTCCTGAAGTTACAACTTGTTCTAAAAACAAAAGTGAATCATCATATTTTCCAAGTTTTGCATAGCAAAGTCCCAAATAATATGCAACTTCAATCTTATCAATAGAAGAATCTTGTGGCAAAGCTAAAAAAAATGCCAATGCTTGAGAATAATTTCCACCTTTATAAAGATTTATACCATCAAATAATAAATTATCTTGCACTTTTCCCACCCAAACCAAAATAATAATTTATTTTACAATTTAAATTTTACATCGTCCACAATCTTATTACAAATAGGCTCACAATACACTCTTGAAATTGCAATATATTGTTGATGTACTAATTCATCATCAGAATTTTCATCTTTTTCTGTAAAACCATTACTAGATTCATAATTTGTAAAAAGATTATTTTCTTCATTTATTACTTTTATTTTTTCATTATAATGTCTTACACATAATTTTTCTGTAATTTTAGCACCTTTATAAGAATCAAAAGAACCAGCATTTATATTAACAAAAGTCCTAGGAGATTTTAATTCACAAAGAGAAATTAAAGTTTCAAGATTATTACAAACAAAATCTGTAAGAGCTTCAAATTTAAAACCTTCTTTATTTGCTTTTTCCCAATCAATAGGATGTAAACTTAAAGCAATTCCAGGAATTCCAGCTAAAACAGCTTGTCTGGCACCGGCACAAGTTCCCGAATAAATAATATCAGACCCCAAATTTTGACCATAATTTATTCCGGAAAGAACAGCATCTATTTTTATACCAATTAAATCACTAAAAATGCCGAGTGATACACAATCTGCCGGAAAACCTTCATATTTCCAAATTCTTTCATCAACTTTTTCAATTTTTAATTTTTCAAAAATAGAAATGCAATTAGAAACTGCACTTCTATTTCTATCTGGTGCAATTATATAAACATTATGTTTTTCTGATAATTTTTTAAAAAGAATTTCTATTCCTTTTGAACTATAACCATCATCATTTGTAAGTAATAAATTCATAAAACCTCGCTAATCTCTCACTAAAGTTGCTCCATCCGCGGGTTCAACGACATAAGATGCTGTATGAAAGCCAAAAATCTTTTCAAATTCTAAAAGTTTTGATTTAAATTTTTCGACATCATTTTCTCGCATTACCGCAAATAAACATCGCCCAAAACCTTTTCCAGTAATTCTACCACAAGTTACAGGATTTGTTATCAATTCAAGATTTGGTTCTAATTCATTCACTCGCTTTAAAATCCAATCTATTTCTGGACAAGAAATATTAAACATATCTCGCATTGTTTCATGACTATGATTTACAGCTCTTGCAAATTTGAAAAAATCACCAGAATCTAAAGCTGATTTTGCTTCCAATAAATCATTATGTTCACGAAGAATAGATTTTAATTTTCGTTGAACGTCTTCAGAAAGCGTAGAAAGGCCTTCGTTAATATCAGTTACATTAGAAATATAATGCCAACCACCATAAATATTAGATTTTTGTTCTCTCAAATCACCAAGTAAAAGTGCATTTTGCGGATCAAAAATAGAAGATTCGTCCCAAATAGAAACTCGAGGAACTTTTGTATCAACTAAAAAAACTTTTTTTCCGGGAAAATTAAAAGGAGCATAATCCCAAGTTGATTTAAAATAGTCTGTAATTATAAGATTTCCTTTTTTAGAAAATAATGCTGAATAATTGTCAGAAAGGTAATTTTCAACTTTTAAGAATTTTTTATTTGCACATTCTAGAATTTTCAATAATTTTGAATCCGGACAATCAAAACTAAAAAGATTTTTTATAGCAAGCAAAGTAGCAACTTTTATTGCAGTTGTAATTCCAAATCCTGCAGATGGCAAAATATCACTATAAATTGTTAAATCAAATCCGCCAATATTAAAGCCTTCATTTGAAAATCCAAAAACTATTGATTTTGGAGCATTTGCCCATCTATCTTCCTTTTTAAATTTTACAGCAAGTGTTGATGATTTTTTTCGTTCGTCCAACTGATAAAAATAAAATCTTATGTTTGAATCTTCTCGTTTAGAAACTGCAACATAAACAGGCAAATTTATTGCCATAGACAAAGTTTTATCTTTAAAAAACCAAGAATGTTCACCAATTAAATGAAATCTTCCTGGTGCTTTTATTACAACTTCGGGCTTGTTCCCATATTCTAAAATATGAGCATCGTTTATTAACTTCAATGCAGCTTCCCCTCTGCGTTTTTTGATTGAATTTTTAATTGATTATCTTTAGTATTATAAGAAATAATTTAAAAATTACTTTAAAATAATAATATAATGAGTTTGATTTTACAAGTTTTTTATTCCATTTTTTCTGCGCTTCTTTTAGGCTTAGCACTTCCTTCAGAATTTTCTTTACTAGGAAATCCATATCTTACTATTTTTGCCTTAGTACCTTTTTATATTGCTTTTACAAAAGTAAAAAAATACAGACACGCTTTTCTTTTAGGATTTTTGCAAACATCTATCACACATTTAATTTCGAGCTCTTGGCTTGCGAATTTTAAAGATTTTGCAGCATTAACTTTGGGTGCGTCTGCTTTTGCAACAGGAGCAATAGGAGGATTTGTTTTTCTTTTATTAAAATTGCCTTATTCATCATCATTTTCAAAAAATTCTCTAAATGAATTTTCCATAAAATATGATTTTTTAAATTCCAGAATTTTTAAGATTTTTTATTTTGCTTGCGTTTATGTCATTTACGAATGGTGCAAATCTGTTGGATTTTTAGGTTATCCTTGGGCAGTTTTATCTGCAACAATTTACAAATGGCCTTTATTAATGCAACTTGCTTCTGTTACTGGAACTTACGGAATAACATGGATTCTTGCATTTTTGAATGCATTGATTGCTGAAACTTTTATTACTTTTTCAAGTTGCGAATCAATTCAAAATAAAAAAAATCTTTGGTCATTAAAAACTGCTGCAATATTTTTTGTTGTGATTTTTTCTGTAACTATGATTCACGGACTCCATCAATATTATAAAAAACGAATTCCTAAAAAATATCTTACAACGATTCTTGTTCAACCGAATGCAGATTCTTGGAAAAATCAAAGTGATGATAATATCATTTTGGATTGCGAAAGACTTTCTAAAGAACAATATGACAAACTAAGAGAACAAAACGAAAATCCGGATTTAATTGTTTGGTGCGAAGGTGTTTTAACTTATCATTTTCCAAAATCTGAAAATTATTACAAAAAAAATCCTAGAGAAAAACCTTTAACCCAATTTGTAAAAGAATTACAAGTGCCACTTTTTACCGGAGGTGCATTTGATTGGAACCGAGAAAATAAAATCTTTTTTAATTCTGCTTTAATGTTTGATAAAAACGGAAATTATCGCGGATTTTATGCAAAAAATCACTTGGTTCCACTTGCAGAAGCAATTCCGGGAATGGAATATCCAAAAATTAGAAATTTTATGCAAAAAGTAATCGGAATTTCTGCGGGTTGGAGTCCGGGAAATCAATACACACTTTTTGAAATTCCTTGTAAAAAAAATCCGGATTTTATTGAAAAAACAAGGACAATCGACATTACAAAATCACTTTTGGAACAACAAAAAGAAGAATCTCTTGAAACAACTGTAAAAATTTCCGGTCCAATTTGTTACGACGATGCTTTTCCGGATATAATGAGACCTCTATTTTTAAGTGGAGCAGAAATTTTTGTAAATCTCACAAACGATTCTTGGTCATTAAAAAAATCTTCAGAATATCAACATTATATTGTTTCTTCATATAGAACAATTGAATACAGAATTCCTCTTGTACGTGCAACAAACGGAGGATGCACTTGCGTTATTGATGTAAACGGAAAAACTCTTGAAATGACACCACTTTTTGAACAAAATGCAACATCTTACAAGGTTCCAATTTATGAACGCACAATGACAACTTATGCTCGCTTTGGAAATTGGCTCATTTACGTAATTTTGATTTTAACAACTTTATATGTTGTTTATTCTGTTTTGCAAATTAAAAAAATTGATTATATCCCAAGCGAAAGAGAAATAAAAAAAACTAAAAAGAAAAAAAAATCAGAAAAATCCAAAAAACATAAAAAATAATAAAGACATCTCTAGAAATTGAAATTTTTAGAGTTTTGTTTTTTTTAAATTTCTGTCAAGCTCTTTCTACAATTTTTTTTAGACAAGCACAAAAAATAAATTTGTCAAGAAAAAAAAGTTTTTATAAAATCACATTTTTTTTAGAAATTCTCTTGTTACTCTACATTTAGTGTTATAAGATATTATAAATAAAAAATCACCACTAGTAAAAAGAGGATTCGATGCGTTGCCCATATTGCGGAAATTTAGATGATAAAGTTTTAGAATCTAGAACTATGGTAAATGGCGAAAGTATTAGACGTAGACGAGAATGTCTTTCGTGCGGATACAGATTCACTTCTTACGAACGAATTGACGAAAAACCTTTTATGGTCATAAAACGCGATGGAAGAAGACAACCTTTTGAAAGACAAAAAATTGAAAAAGGAATTGAACGAGCATTAGAAAAACGTCCTATTTCGACTAGAATGGTTGAACAAATCTGTAACGACATCGAAGACCTTGCATTCAAAATGGGAAAAGAAAATCGGGAAATTTCAACTTCTACACTTGGAGATTTAGTTTTAGAAAAACTTTCAAATATCGATCAAGTTGCGTACATTCGTTTTGCGTCAGTTTATCGTCATTTTGAAAACTTAGATGAATTTATAAAAGAAGTAAAAAAAATAGAAAAAAAAGATTGTTATAAAGGGGAATTAAAACATGAGTGATCAGTCTATTTTTCCAGAATGGAGAAGTTTTTTAGGAACAAATCAAGAACCAGAAACAAAAGGCGTTTTAAAATCTGTTGTAAAACGTTCTGGAGAAATTGCTCCTTACGACCGAATGAAAATCGAAATTGCAATTGGAAAAGCAATTGAAGCGGTAAAAAATCAAAAAGATCCGGACAGAGCTTCAGATCTTACAGATTTTGTAGAAGAAAAACTTCGTTTAAATATGGCAGGAAGTCGTGCTCACTCAATTCCCGCAATTGAAGAAATTCAAGACATTGTAGAAACAGTTTTAATTGAGCAAAAAGAAGTTGAAGTTGCAAAAGCGTATATTCTTTATAGAGCAAGACACGAAGCAACTAGAGATGCAAAAAAATTAATGCTTGATATAAATAAAACTATGGATGGCTATCTTGCTCAAAGTGATTGGCGAGTAAACGAAAATGCAAATGTAAATTTTTCGCTTGGCGGATTGATTTTACACAATTCCGGAACAATCACTGCAAATTATTGGTTGAATAATATTTATTCAAAAGAAATTGCACAGGCCCACAAAACTTGTGCTTTTCATATTCATGATTTATCAATGTTTTCTGGATATTGTGCAGGTTGGTCACTTCGACAACTCATTCAAGAAGGACTTGGAGGCGTTCCAGATAAAATTACTTCAAAACCGGCAACTCATCTTTCAACACTTGTAAACCAAATTGTAAATTTTTTGGGAATTTTGCAAAATGAATGGGCTGGAGCACAAGCATTCTCATCTTTTGATACATATTTAGCTCCATTTGTAAGAACTGATAATCTTACAGAAAAACAAGTTCGCCAATGTTTGCAAAGTTATATTTACGGCGTAAATACACCAAGCAGATGGGGTTCTCAAGCCCCTTTTACAAACATCACGCTAGATTTAGTTTGCCCAGACGACCTTAAAAATAAAAAAGCAATTGTCGGTGGAAAAGAACAAGCTTTTACTTATGGTGATTGCCAAAAAGAAATGGACATCATAAATAAAGTTTTTATAGATTTAATGATAGAAGGTGATGCGGAAGGACGAGGTTTTGCCTACCCTATTCCAACTTACAATATCACAAAAGATTTTGATTGGAATTCTGAAATTGCACAAAAGCTTTTTACAATGACAGCTCAATATGGAACTCCAAACTTTCAAAACTTTGTAAATTCCGACTTAAATCCTTCTGATGTGCGTTCTATGTGTTGTCGGCTTCAACTTGATAAACGAGAATTGCGTCGTCGTGGTGGTGGTCTTTTTGGAGCTGATGAATTTACCGGTTCGATTGGAGTTGTAACAATCAATATGCCACAAATTGGTTATCTTGCTAATAATGAAGAACAATTTTTTAAACGACTTGATTATCTTATGGATTTAGCAAAAGAAAGTCTTTGTATAAAGCGAAAAGTAATTCAAAAACTTTATGATGGCGGACTTTATCCTTACACAAGAAGATATTTAAAAACTTTAGTAAATCATTTTAATACAATCGGTTTGTGTGGCATGAATGAATGTTGTCTAAACTTTTTAGGCGTAAATATTACAACAAAAGAAGGAAAAGATTTTGCAGAAAAAGTATTAAAACATATGCGAGAAAAAATGAAAGATTATCAAGAAGAAACCGGTGATTTATTCAATCTTGAAGCAACGCCGGCAGAATCAACATCTTATCGACTTGCTTTACATGATAAAAAACAATTTCCGGACATCATCACAAGTGGAACCGAAAATCCTTTTTACACAAATTCATCACAACTTCCAGTTGATTACACAGCAGATGTTTTTGAGGCATTAGATTTGCAAGAATCTTTACAAACAAAATATACAGGCGGAACAATGTTCCACGTTTATATGGGAGAAGCTATAAAAGATTGGAAATCTTGTGCAGATTTAGTTAGAACAATCGCTACAAATTACAGAATTCCATTTTTTACAATTTCGCCAACATATTCAATTTGTAAAATTCACGGATATTTAAGTGGACAACAGTTTGAATGTCCAAAATGCAAAGCAGAAAAAGAAAAAGCATTAAAAGAAAAATTAAAAAATCTCGAAAAAGAAAGAGAAATGATTGTATCATCAAAAAAAAGTATTTAGAATACAACGACATCTCTAAAAGCTCGTCAACACGATTTTTGTAGAGATTGTCATAAAGTTTTAAATCGTTAAGATTTAAAACTTCGCATTTTCAGAGTTACCTCTAAAAATGACAACATAATTGTCCTTAGTTTTAGAGGTTTCCTATAAAAATATTTCTATGGGAGGAAATTATGGAAAGAACTTTAGAACAAATTGACAAAGAAATTGCAGAAACAAAAGATGCATTAAAAAATGTTCACGGAACAGAAACTGAAGTTTATGCTCGAATTGTAGGTTACTACAGAGCAGTAAAACATTGGAACAAAGGAAAGCGTGATGAATTTGATATGCGAAAAATGTTTACTATCGAAGATAGCAAAGAATATGATATTTCTGCAGTTAAATCAAATAAAATAGATAAAAATGATGTCGCAGAAAATGTGGAAAATATCGTTCAAAAAAATCCGGTTTTACAAACCGAAAGTATAACTTACGAAATTTTTACAAGAAAAACTTGTCCAAATTGTCCTCCGGTAAAAAAATTCGTTTCAGAACTTAAAATGCCAGGTATTTGTGTTGATGTTGATACAGAAGATGGTCTTGCAAATGCTGCAAAAAAAGGAGTTTTTGCAACTCCAACTGTAATTTTTTACAATACTTCTGGCATAGAAACCGCTCGTTGCCATAATGTAGAAGAATTAGAAGCAATTTGTTCTAAAGTTATGGTAAATGCATAGAAAATGGAGATTTCTATAAATAAAGGTGTCGGAGTTCTTGTAAAAACTACCTGTGTGGATTTTCCAGGACTCACGGCAACTTCATTTTTTCTAAAAGGTTGCAATTTACGTTGTCCTTATTGCTACAATAAAGAATTAGTGATTGACACTCAAGCAGAAGCTTCTTTTAGTTCAATTCAAGATTTTTTTAATCATCTTGAAAAACGAAAAGGCATTATTTCTGGAGTTGTGATAAGCGGCGGAGAACCTTTAATAAATCCATACACGCCAATCATCATAAAAAAAGCAAAAGAGTTAAATTACAAAGTAAAAATTGATACGAATGGAATTTTTCCAGACAAATTAGAAAAAATTCTTTCTGACAACGAACTAAAACCAGATTTTATTGCAGTTGATATAAAAACATCACCATCAAAATATGCGAATTTAATTTGTGGAAAAAACTCTATTTTTTTTGGAAATGAACATTATTTTGAAGAAAACCTAAAACAAACTTGCGATTTAGTTGCGACATTTCCACAATCACAAAGAGAATTCAGAACCGTTTTGGTTCCACCTTTAGTTCAAAAAGAAGATATAAAAAATATGGCAACATTTCTTCCAAAAGACGCTTGTTGGCAATTTGCACAATTTAAAAATCAAAACTGTTTAGATTCTTCTTACAACGACATTTATCCTTACACCGACGAAGAAGCAAAATCTTTAATTGAATATGCAAAAACTTTTATTGTCGGTGCAAACTTAAGATAAAAAACTACATTATTTTTGAAAATTCTTTTACAACTTTTGGAATCAAATCTTCAACTTTGCCGTTGCAACTCATTCCGCTGGCATTTTTGTGCCCACCACCGCCAAATTTAGCAGCAATTGCAGAAACATCAATTTTATCTTGCGAACGAAATCCGCCAGTACATGTTGATTCTGTATCTTGTCGCAAAAAAACAACCGATTGAACATTTTCAGAAGATAAAAGCAATGAATACAACGCATCAGAATCTCGACCTTCCAAACCAAATTTTTTTGTATCTTCTAAAGTTTCGTAAGTAATAACTAATTTGCCATTTAGATAACGTTCTGCTTTATTCAATAAAACTCCCAAAAGTTTTCTTGTTGAATATGGTTTTCCAGAATTTATTTGATTATAAATTTTTCTAGGATCTGCTCCATAATCGACAAGACGACTTGCTGCAGCAAAAACGGGAGCAGAATTTGTCCCACAAAAACGAAAAAATCCTGTATCTGTACTAATTCCAAAAAATATAGTTTGTGCAAGTTCTTGAGGTAAAGGTCCAATCAATTTTTCATAATAAAGTTGAATTAAAAAAGCACAAGCAGGAGCATCTGGATTTATATAACCTTTTGCATTTTCAATCAATTCTCCAGTTTTGTGATGATCAATTATGTATGTATCTAGCCCTTTTAAATCTCCATCAATATCCCCAAGACGATTCAATTCAGAACAATCTACAATAATCAATCCTGTTCTTTTTCTATCGCTTTCGTCCATAAAAGGCATTTTATTGGTGAAAAGATTTTCAAAGAGTTTTATTTCATTTCTTTTAAATGGGCCGCTAGAAAGCATTTCGTAATTTTTATTAAAATGTTCAAGAATACTTTTTATTCCGATACAAGAAGAAATTGCGTCTCCGTCAGGTTCTTTATGTCCAACAATAAAGAAAAACTCATGTTCATTTATAAATTGCTTAAATTCATCAATATCTTTATCTAAAACATCCAGCATATAATCATCCTGTAATTTAAAATTTCTTTTATTTGCACTTTTTGTAACAAAAAAAAGACTGTTCACAAAAAGAACAGTCTCCGCTTTTATTGTTTTTGATTTTAAAGTTCTATATCTTCCAGTGTATCTTTATCTGTACCTTGTAATTCGTTAGGATTTTTTACAATGCCCCAAATTGAATTTTGCTTATTCATAGGAAGATTTAATACAACTCTTTTAAATTCGCCATCTTCTTTTATGATTGTCATATAAGAATCCATTGAACGTCTAACTTTTCTTAATTTTAATTTTCTTGGAGAATCTTCAGAACCTTTTATCCAATCTTTTGGAATAACAACAGAACCAACTCCAACTTTGTTCTTTTGATAAATTACAAGATATCCATTTTTTGCATCTAAAACTTTTAAAACAGGAATATTTACATAAGTCATAGAAGACCATTTTGCATCATCTTTTTCTGCAGCAAAAGCACAAAATGATAAAACTAAAGCAAAAATAATAACTGTTAAATTCTTTTTCATAAAAACTCCAAGATAAATATTTATCACACTTCCTTTTTCAATAAATCTTATTATAATCGGAAAAAACTTATTAAACAACTATTGACACTATTTTAAATTTAAAAAATTTTATAAAAACTGTAACAAAATTAGATTTTGATTTATTATTTATTATAATTCAAAAAAATAGGAGATTTTCCGAATATGTCAAAAAAGATTATTTTTACAACAATTCTTTCAATTTTTATTTGTACTTCAATTTTTGCTCAAACTGAACAAAATAATATTCAAGAAGAAACATCAAATTCTACAGAAACTACAACTTCAGATTCTTATGATGATTATGAAGAAACCAAAACTACGATAGAAATTCCATCTTCACAAAAGAAAAAAAATCCATTTTTAGATATGTTCAAATTTGGAAATATTGAGAAATATGTTGAACTCGATACAACTTCTTGCTTTTCTAAAAATGCAGTGGGCTCTTTGAAACAATATGCAGCAACTGTAACTTTAGATCCGGAACTTTTAGAAGCCGGTTTTGGGACAAGATACCTTGCAGGTTATTATTATATTTTTATAGATGCAGAAAATCGTGCTTTATTAAAAAAGGCAATGGAAAAATATTTTTCTGATTTTGAAAATAAAAATTTAGAACGAAAAAACAAAAAAACAGAAAAAACGTATGGAAAAATGAAGCTTCGTTTACGTTGGGGAACTACAAAAACATCTACTCCAAATAACGGAGAAGGAAAAGTTAATCTTGGTTATGAATTTGTAAACAATTCTCCATATTTCAAAATTTCAATTCCGGAAATTGAAAACAAATACTACGAAGTTACAAATGCAGTTAGCAGAGGTTCTTCAAGAATTTATTTGTATTTTACAAAATCACAATTAGCAAGTCTTGTAGAAATGATTTCTGACAAAAACTTAGCAGACGCAATGATTAAATATAATGAAGAAATTTCCGGAACACATGTAGAAACAGAAAAATATTAATTTATACAAAAATATAAAGAAAATTTTTAGTTACATAAAAAAAGCCTTACCTTAAAAAAGTAAGGCTTTTTT
>CAZIQK010000037.1:21257-21408 GCA_964541735.1 uncultured Treponema sp. | reverse complement strand
ATGTGCAATAAGAAACGCAAGCAGGTGCGTAGCGTTTCATTACTGTGTTAAATAAAAGATTTAAGTGCGAAGCAGTTAAATCTTCCTTGTTATGCAATAAGATGTGCAATAAGAAACGCAAGCAGGTGCGTAGCGTTTCATTACTGTGTTA
>CAZIQK010000037.1:0-21157 GCA_964541735.1 uncultured Treponema sp. | reverse complement strand
AATAATAAGATTTAAGTGCGAAGCAGTTAAATCTTCCTTCTGTGCAATAATAAATGCAAGTAGGGCGTAGCGTTTCATTTTAAAACAAAAAAAAAAGACAGCCCAAAGGAGGAAAAGGCTGTCTTTTATTTCAGTTATTACATTTTTTATGAAAAAAATCGCACTAGTTGCTTGCTAGCAAGTTACACAAAAATAACCATTTCTATTATAAAAAGTTACAAAAAAAAATAAAAAAAAATTGTTATTTTTTTATTAAAGAAAGAGTAATAGCTTCTTTTAATATGATTGAAGTTACTAAAAGATAATTTTAGGGTATAAAATTCGTGTAATTTATCTTGAAAATAAAAAACATTATAAAGTTGTAATATTCCTATGATTTTTTATCCTATTATTTTGGAAATCCTAGTTTATAGTAAAAACAAGGAAGATAATTATTGTATTGAGGGATAAAATATTTGACATCAATAACTAGAAAAGAAATTATATAGAATATTTTAGAAAAAGAATCCGCGTTGGAAGATTACAAGATAGCTTTTGTGTTTTTTCAAAATTACATTTTTCAAGCAAAAATAATCGGAAAATGTCAATAAAATTTAAAACCTTGCTCTAAATATATTTATTGTCAAATTTCTCTTCCTATGTTATACTCTAAGAAATTTATAGTTTAAATTTAATTTTTAATATTCGTTCACGGGAGGGGAACTAATGAACGAATGGTTTAAAAAAGTTTGGGCTAAAATTAAAGAACTTTGGTCCAAATGGAAGCCAATTCAAAAAGTAATTTTAATTGGAATTATCATTGTTGTAATTATTGCAATCATTGTAACTGCAAATATGTCTTCTCGACCTTCGGCAGTTAGATTGTTTAATGCTCCAATTACTGATCAACAAAATCTTACAAGAATCCTCGATAGAATTTCAGAAGAAAATATTGTTGCTAATGCAACAACTGATGGTTATATTACTGTGGAAGATGAAAGAACTTCGCGTCGGCTTCGTGAAATTTTAATTTCTGAAAATTTAGTTCCTTCAAATGTTGACCCTTGGGCCGGTTTTTATGATCGTTCTTGGTCTACTACTGATGCTGATCAAAATGTAAAATTAAAAAATACAATTCAAAAGCAATTAAAACAACATCTTGAATCTATTTCAGATATTCAAATGGCTGATGTAAACATTGTTTTGCCGGAAAAACAACTTTTTACAGCTGATCAAGAACCTGTTACTGCAAGTGTGATTTTAAAAGTAAATCCGACAAGTTCTCTTTTAAATGATAGAAAACGAATTTTAGGAATTCAACGTTTGATTTTATCGGCGGTGGAAGGGCTTACCGAAGAGAATCTTATTATTTCCGATTCCGAAGGAAATCAGATTAATGATTTTGAAGGAATGGCTGATAGTGATAGAATTGATAACGTTGCAAAACAACAAAAACTAATTCGCCAAGAGCAAGTAAAACTTCGTGCATCAATTTTAAAAGCATTGCAAAAAACTTATGGAGAAGATCGTTGTCGAGATATGAATGTTGCTGTAGAAATGGATTTTTCTCAAAAAACGTCAAATTCTACAGAGTACTCACCAATCACAATAAAAGAAGATAATCCTGATACTCCTTATGATGATTCTGAATATCGGGATACACTTCCGCTTTCTAGTCAAACTGTAACTCGAGAATGGCAAGGAACCGGTTATAATCCAGAAGGCCCTGCAGGTGTAGAAGGTCAAAATCCTCCTGTTTATAGTGATATGTCTAATGTTATTGGAAAATCTACAGAAACTGGTGTTACTCAAAATAATGTTATTAATTCAAAGCAAACCCAAGAAGTTTCATCCCCAAAAATAGACAGAATTTCTGTTTCTGTAAACCTTGATGGAAAATGGAAAAAAATCAAAGATGAAAATGGAAATCTTATTATAGAAGATGGTGCAATTAAGAGAGAATATACAGCAATTCCTCAGAATGAACTTGAGCAAGCAAGAACTTTAATAGAAGGTGCAATCGGTTATGATAGAAACCGTGGAGATTTAGTTGCTGTTACAAATATTGCTTATGACCGAGATTCAGAATTTTTAGCAGAAGATGAAGCATATTTTGCTGCAATTCAAAGACGAAGAACAATTCTCCTGATTCTTGCTGCAGTTGCAGTTGTTCTTGTAGGATTTATTTTATTTAGAATTATCAGTAAAGAAGTTGAAAGACGTCGGCGAGAACGAGAAGCAAGACTTTTGGCAGAACAGCAAGCTCAGAGAGAAAAAGCTCTTTGGGATGCAAAAGACGATGAAATGAAAGTTACAATGTCTGTTGAAGAAACAAGACGTATGGAACTTCAAGAAAATGCAATCACAATGGCAAAAGAACATCCTGAAGATGTTGCTATGCTTATCAGAACATGGTTGATGGAGGAGTAAAATGGCAGAAGAATCACTGACAACATCAGAAAAACCGAATATGGCAGCTCCAAAACCAATTCCGAAGCCTGGTCAATTAAAACCGGCTGGAACAACTAGTAGCAAAAAAAATAGTGCAAAAGATTATAAAAGTTTAACCGGACGGCAAAAAGCGGCAATTTTTTTAATTTCACTCGGGCCTGATGTTTCTGCAGAAATTATGAAACATTTACGAGAAGATGAAGTTGAAACTTTAACTTTTGAAATTGCTCGGCAAGAAAAAGTAAATCCTGATTTTAAAGATGCAGTTTTGGAAGAATTCCAAGAATTGATGAATGCACAAAACTTCATCACAACTGGCGGTATTGATTATGCTCGTGAACTTTTGGAAAAATCACTTGGTTCTCAAAAAGCAATTGATATTATCAATCGTTTGACATCAAGTTTACAAGTTCGCCCATTTGATTTTATTCGTCGTACAGATCCTGCTCATCTTTTAAACTTTATTCAGCAGGAATATCCTCAGACAATAGCTTTGATTTTGGCTTATTTGGAACCGGCAAAAGCGGCAATTATTTTGCAAAATCTTCCAGAAGATATGCAAGCCGAAGTTTCAAAACGACTTGCTACAATGGACAGAACTTCTCCGGATGTTTTGCGAGAAGTTGAACGAGTTTTGGAAAAGAAGCTTTCTACACTTTCTTCAGAAGATTACACTGCAGCCGGTGGTGTTGAGGCAATTGTTGAAATTTTGAACCTTGTAGATCGTTCTTCAGAAAAATCAATTATTGAGTCTTTGGAAGAAGATGATCCTGATTTGGCAGAAGAAATCAAAAAGAGAATGTTTGTATTCGAAGATATTGTTATGCTTGACGATAGAGCAATTCAAAAAGTTTTGCGTGATGTTGATCAACAAGAATTGGCAAAGGCATTAAAATCTGTAGATGCAGAAGTTCAAGATAAGATTTTTAGAAATATGTCAAAACGTGCGGCTTCTATGCTTAAAGAAGATATGGAATTTATGGGACCAGTTCGATTAAAAGATGTTGAAGAATCTCAACAGAAAATTGTTTCTATCATTCGTCGTCTTGAAGATAACGGTGACATTGTAATTGCTCGTTCTGGCGAAGATGAACTTGTTTCTTAATCTAATAAGGAAAAATTTAGAAAATGGCAAAAACTGTTTTTAGACCTGGCGAGGCAAAAGAGTCTGAAGGAAAAGTAGTTCTTCCTCTTTATAAAGATTTTTCTCCAAAAGTTGAAGAAGTTGAAGAAGTTGTTGAAGAATATAATGGTCCAACTGCTGAAGATTTAAAAAGAGAAGCAGAAGAATTTAAAAAAAAGTGGGAAATTGAAAAACAAAAAATAATTGCCGATGCACAATCTTCTGCGGATGCCATTGTAAAAAAAGCAGAAGATACTGCGTTTGAAGAAGTAAAAAGACAAACTGATCAAGCTGCTATTATAAAAACAGATGCCGAAAATGAAGCAGCATCAATTATTCAAAAAGCAAAAGATGAAGCTGCACAAATTATTGCAGATGCACGGGGTGAACAAGATAAACTAAAAAATGATGCTCAAAAAGAAGGTTTTGATAAAGGTCATGAAGAAGGTTATCAAAATGGAGTTGATGAAGTAAATCGTCTTATTGAGCGAATGCATAAAATTTTAGAATCGGTAATGCAACGTCGTGATGAAATTTTGCAAGAAACTGAAAGTCAAATTGTGGAACTTGTAATTTTAATGGCAAGAAAAGTTATAAAAATCCTTAGTGAAAATCAAAAAAATGTTATTATGGCAAACACTCTTGCTGCGTTAAAAAAAGTTCGAACTCGAGGGGCTGTAACACTTCGTGTAAATTTAGAAGATGTAAAACTTACCACTGCTCACGTAAAAGAATTTATTCAGCACGTAGAAAATGTACAAGGAATTACAGTTTTAGAAGATTCTTTGGTAGAAAAAGGCGGCTGTATTGTAGAAACAGATTTTGGTTCTATTGATGCTCGAATTTCAAGTCAACTTACTGAACTTGAAAATAAAATCTTAGAAATATCACCATTAAAAACAATAAAACGCTCGGATTCTTTAACTTCCGCAGAGTAGGAGTTTTTGAAATGCGTTCTTCATATCAAAAAGATTTTAATTTTGCAAAATATCTAGAAACTGTAGTTGATACAGAAACTATAAAATATACTGGAAGAGTTGTCGCTGTAAAAGGTCTTCAAATAGAAAGTCAAGGTCCGCGTTCTGTGATAGGCGAAATGTGTACAATCATTTTGCGAGATGGAACTAGTTTAATAGCAGAAGTTGTTGGGCTTGATGAAAATAAAGTAAAATTAACTGCTTTTGGCGAAACAAAAGGAATCGAAATTGGATGTGAAGTTATAGCTTCCGGCTCTGTTTTACAAGTTCCTGTTGGAATGAGTCTGCTTGGACGAACTTTAGATGCAACAGGAAGAGCTTGCGATGATTTAGGTGAACTTGTTCCTGAATCGTATTATCCTGCAATAAAAGATCCTCCGGATCCAATGACAAAACTTCCAATAAACAAACGAATTACAACCGGAGTTCGTGCCATTGATAGTCTTCTAACTGTAGGAAAAGGTCAGCGGCTTGGAATTTTTGCGGGTTCTGGAGTTGGAAAATCAACTTTACTTTCTATGATTGCCAGAAATACAAATGCTGATATAAATGTCATAGGTTTGATAGGTGAACGTGGCCGAGAAGTTTTAGATTTTATCCGTCGAGATCTTGGAAAAGAAGGATTAAAACGTTCCGTAGTTGTTATGGCTACTGGAGATCAAAGTGCAATTTGTAGATTGAGAGCGGCTTATGTTTGTACTGCCGTCGCAGAGTATTTTAGAGACCAAGGAAAAGATGTTATGCTTATGGTCGATTCTGTAACTCGATTTGCCCAAGCTCAACGAGAAATTGGACTTGCAAATGGAGAACCTCCTGCACAAAGTGGTTATCCTCCAAGTGTTTTTGATTTAATTCCAAAACTTTTGGAACGAGCGGGAACAAATGACAAAGGTTCAATCACCGCATTTTATACAGTTTTAGTTGATGGTGATGATATGAACGAACCGATTACAGATAAAGTTCGCGGTACTTTGGATGGTCATATTGTTTTAAATCGAAAACTTGCACAATCATATCATTATCCGGCAATTGATGTTTTGGCTTCTATCAGCCGACTTTCAAAACGCGTTACAGGAAAACAAACTCAAAAAGCAGTTGGAAAAATCCGTTCTTGGATGTCAATTTATCAAGAAAATTCAACAATGATAACTGCCGGAATTTATCAAAAAGGAAATAGTACGGAAATTGATGAAGCAATAGAAAAACACGGCGAAATCGAAGAATTTTTAAAACAAGATGAATACGAACCTTGTCCAATGAACGAAACTTTAGATAGAATTGCGACTTTAACCGGAATTGAAATTCCAGAAGAAGAATATTCGGAACAACCTTCAATAAATAATCTTTCTGCGGCACAAGTTGTAGAGGATGAAAAATCTAAAAAGTAATGATGAATGAAAAAATTTAATTTTGAGTTTGAACAAGTTTTAGAATATCGTAATTTCGAAAAAAAACAAGCAGAAAGCGAACTTTCAAAAGCCTTGTCTGAAGAAACAAAAATAAATGACAATTTAAAACAAATCGCTCTTCAATATTCTAATCTAAAAAATCAAATGGAAGGTTCTTTTGATTTTCAAGATGTAATGAGCCAAAATCGATATGTGAATCTTTTGGAATATCAAAAAGATGAACTTTTAAATCAACTTGCACAAGCAAAACTCGTTACCGAAGAAAAAAGAAAAAAACTCAGTGAAATTATAAAAAAAACTACTGCATTGGAAAAACTAAAAGAAAATCAACTTGAAATTTACAAAGAAAACGTAAAAGCAGAAGAAAAGAAATTTTTAGACGATTTGAGCAATAAAAAAAGATAAAATTAGACTTTTAGTATTCTTTTTAGTTATCTTTAATCTATGATTTACGGATATATTAGAGTTTCTACCGACAAGCAAACTGTAGAAAATCAGCGATTTGAGATTGAAAAATTTTGCAAAAAGAATAATTTGGAAATTGAAGAATGGATAGAAGAAACAATTAGTGGAACTTTACTTCCCGAAAAACGTGAACTTGGAGTTTTGCTTTCTAAAATAAAAAAAGATGATTTGATAATTTGTTCTGAACTTTCGCGACTTGGACGTTCCCTTTTTATGATTATGTCAATTTTGAATCTTATTATGCAAAAAGAAGCTCGTATTTGGACTGTAAAAGACAATTATCGACTTGGTGATGATATTCAGAGTAAAGTTTTAGCATTTGCATTTGGACTTTCTGCCGAAATTGAGCGAAATTTAATTAGTCAAAGAACAAAAGAAGCTCTTGCTTTAAAAAAATCACAAAATATAAAACTTGGAAGACCAAAAGGTGCTAAAAATAAAAATCATATTTTTGATGGGCTAGAAAAGCATATTTGTACAATGCATTCTCTAGGAATGAGTAAAAATCATATTGCAAAATTTATTGGCGTTTCAAGAACTTCTGTAAAAACTGTTTTAGAAGTTTATAAAGATGATTTATTGTCAAATTTATAAGGCCATGTTAATTATTTTTTATGATAGAAATGTATATTTTTAATGAATTGGCGACTTTTTCTAAATATGGAACTCTTACTGCGATTGCAAAAAAATTAAATATTTCGCAGACGGCACTTAATTGTTCAATGAAAAACTTAAGGATGATTTAGGCGTTACTCTTTTTGAGTGGACAAAAAATACTGCTTTGCTTGTAAAAAAAATATTGATTCGAAAATCGATTTTGAAAAGCAACTTGTAAAATACAAAATGAAGAACAGAGGTTTTCTTTTGATAAAATTATTCCTCTTTTAATTAGTGAACTTACGCCAATAATTCGCAAAATTTTATAGGAATGACTGTAAAAAGCGAATTGGACGATAATGATGATATTTTATATAAAAACTTGTATTGTACATTTTTTTTCTTGGAGATTTTTCGCTACTCTTGCAAGTAGATAGTTTTCTCAATATGACTTTTAAAACTTAACGCGGATATTTTGTTCGCTTATAAATTCTTTTTTTGCATCAAGTTTATTCATTCCAATTTTATCTTCCCAAATGTGATTTGTATTTATTGCATCCGGAATTCCATGCCAAGGTTCTATGCAAACAAATTGAGGTTTTCCAACTGTATTTTGCCAAATCATACAATAAGGAAAGTTTTTTGTAGAAATTGTGATTATAGAACCTGTTTTTTTATTTTTTAGACCAACCCAATTTGAAGTAAAGTCTGTAAATAAATGACCATTTCCAAAACCTGTTTCGTTTAAAGGAATTATTCCTTTTTGCTTTTCGCCATAAATTTTTGTAAGAGGATTGTTATTTTTATCAACTTCAATATAACCATCTTCTGTGCAAACAACATTTGTCAATGCTTCTTGATTTTCAAAAACAATTTCATAATCGCTGATTTCTGTTCCTTTTTTATCAGTATTCCGAGGACAAGCAAAAGCTGTATGAGTTCCAATTCCAAAATAAAAAGGTTTGTCATCATCATTTTTTACGGTGATTTTCCAATTTAAACCGTCTTCTGTAAGTTCATATTCCGTAATTAGTGAAAATTTATATGGGAATTTTTTTAATGTTTCTTCGTTTTGGGTAAGAAGAAAAACTGCTTTATGATTTTGTTTTTCTATGATTTTTGTTTCTAAATCTCTTGCAAATCCGTGATTTTTTGAAAATTCACATTTTTTGCCATCAATAAAAAAATATCCTCCAAGACAACGTGCAACAAAAGGAAACAAAATAGGTGCATGATTTTTCCAAACAGATTTATCTCCATTCCAAATAAGATTAGTTCCATCATCTTTTTTTACAAAATGTTGAATTTCTGCTCCTAAAGTGCTTATTTCAAGCAAAAAATTTTTATTTTCAATAGCGATATTCATAATTAGCCTCATTTCTATTTTATCAAATTTTGTGATAATATGTGAATATGTTAAGTTATCAACACGTTTTTCATGCAGGAAATCACGCAGATATTTTAAAGCATTTTGTTTTAACATTTGTGTTAAATTCGCTAAATAAAAAAGAAAAATCTTATACTTTTTTTGATACTCATAGCGGTTCTGGTTTGTATAATTTTTGTGATGAACGAAGTAAAAAAACTTTAGAAGCTGAAAATGGAATCTTGACTCTTCTAAAAATGCAAAACGTTCCTCCCGAACTTGAGCTTTATCTTAGTTTTATAAAAAAATATGTTCAAAAAAATCTTTATCCTGGTTCACCGGAAATGGAACGAGCGTTTTTAAGAAGTCAGGATTTTTTGTTTTTAACAGAACTTCATCCAAAAGAATTTGAAAATTTACAAAAAAATATTGAAAATCCAATTTTTGAAGCAAAAAAATCTCCAAAAATTCAAATTTTTAATAAAGATGGTTTTAAAAATCTTAATGCATTAACTCCTCCTACAACAAAAAGGGGAGCTGTTTTAATAGATCCAAGTTACGAAGAAAATCAAGATTATGATAATGTTCAAAAATCAATTTGCAATGTTTATAAAAAATGGACAAATGGCATTTTTATGCTTTGGTATCCGCTTTTAGCTCACAAAAAAACAGAAATTGAAAATATGATTTTTTCAATAAAAGATTTTGTTTTAAAAATAAATAAAAATACAGAAATTGCAAATCTTCAAGTTATTGTAAATGATGAAAATTCTCACAAAGAAACAGATTTAAAATCATTTTTAAGTGATGTTGATAAAAAAAATCCGCCTCGACTTTATGGAAGCGGAATGTTAGTAATAAATTCCCCTTGGCACTTGCAAGAGGATGGAAAAAAAGTTTGTGAATATCTTAGCGATGTTTTTTTCCGGAAAAGAAATTCTTAATTTTTTCAAAAAGATGTTTGAAAAAGAGATAAATTTTATAAAAAAAAGATGGATTTCTAAGTTTATCTAGTCGCTTATAACCTGCAAGTAATTCTTCATCAGTAAATTCTTTTCGTTGATTGTTTTCTTCAATTTCCATTTCAAGTTGTTCAACTTCATTCAAATTATCAATTATATTTGCTTGAATATTTGTCCAACCTAGTTGAATTGCTGCTTGTAGACGTCGTTCGCCTGCAATAAGCTCATAATTTCTATTTATGGTGATTGGATTTAAAAGTCCATAAGTTCTAAGACTATCTTTTAAATCTTCAAGATTTCCTAAATCTTGGCGCACACGTTTTTTTACTTTTATTTCTTTTACAGGAACTAGCATAGAAAATCTCCGTTTTACTTTTTAATTTTATTCCATCAAATAATTATAATCATAATCTTCATTTTTGGAAGATGATGTTTTTTCTGATTCTCCTTCAATTTTAGTAGAATTATTTTCTTCTAAACTAAAATCGTAACCGTCTTGTAAAAAGTCAAGATTTAACGAAAGAGGAGTTGTGTCTACAGTTTCTGTAAATCGTTGTCCGGACATATACATTTCTTTTTCCAATCTTATTTGTGCTAAAGTTCTATTTGTTGTATTTGAATGAATTGGACAAACTTCGGTTGGTTGAGTTCCTGTTAAGAACCATTGCGTTGTTTGGTGGTCGCCACAAACATCCGTAAGAAGCATTCCACTATCAGAACAAACTGTAACTTCAATTACTCCATCTAACGGTTTTATAAAATCTTTATATGGTAAATCTGCGTGAACTTTATCAAAATATTCGCCCCAAGCAAAACCAGCTAAAGTTGCTCCGGTTATATTTAACCCAAGAGATTGTCCTGGCTTGTCAAATCCAAACCAAAATGCTGCTGCATAATAAGGTGTAAATCCACAAGTCCAAGCATCAGCCCAGTTTTGTGTTGTTCCTGTCTTTCCACCGGCTGGCATTGTGTAAACGCGTCTAGTGTTTTTATCATGATAATCAAAATGCCATTTTTGAGCACTTAATGTTCCTCCATTAGAAACAGTTTGCTCTAAAAGTTTTACCATAACATAAGCAGTTTGCGGACTTATAACTTGGAGGGAGTCACCTTTTGCGGCTTGTTCTTTTAATATATCAAGTTCAGGATTTAAAATTACGTTTCCATTTTTGTCTTCGACAGTTCGGATTGCCATAGGAGTGATTTCTTTTCCTCCGTTAGCAAAAATTGCGTAAGCTCTTGCCATTTCAACAGGACGTACGGAACAAACTCCCAATCCAATAGGATAACCTGGAGTAAAACCACGAGTTGGAAGTTCCTCTTTTGAAATTCCGAGTAACGCAACGGCTCTATCAATTGCTGCATTAAATCCGATTCCGTCAAGAACTTTTAGCGAAGGAACATTCATAGAACGAGTTAATGCTCTGTAAAGCGAAACATTGCCCTCCCATTCGCCTTTGAAATTTAACGGAATATAAGGTTTTCCGTCAGCTGTGTGAAAAACAACAGGTGTGTCAGAAATTTGAGTTGTTGGAGTGTATTTTCTAGAATCAATCGCAGCAGAGTAGTAAAGAGGTTTGAATGTTGAACCCGGCTGAACTTTTGCTTGAATTGCTCGTATAAATTGATTTTCTTGGTCAAATTTACTTCCACCAACGAGAGCGTCTATATAACCATTTTCGTGATTTAACGCAATCATCGAGCCTTCTATGGTCGTTTTTTCATCTTCTTGTTTAGAAAGTGCAATTCCACGGTTTACAATATTTATTTTTAAGGAATTCGTTCCAGTCATCATAGAAATAACATCTAAAACCGGATTCACAGAATTTACAAAAGTACTATTTGCTACAATTTCGGTTCTTTGCTCACTTACTTTTAATTCAGGAATATCAAATAGTAAAGAAATCATTTCGGTAATAGGCACGTAAGTTGTAAAAGCAAGATTTGATTTTGAAGAATGTTCTTTTTGGTAGCGATTATTTGCCGTTTGAATCCATTTTTCCATAACATCTTGTGCAATTTGTTGATGTTTTAGGTTTACAGTTGTATTTACAGTAAATCCAGATGTATAAATATCATCAGAACCGTAAATCATATTATTTAATTCTCGGCGTACATATTCGCTAAACCAAGGAGCTTTATCTTCTCTCATCATATAAGCTGATGATGATGTTCTTGTGTAATCAAAAGAACTCCAATAATCTTCAAAAGATTGTTCTGCATCTTCTTGTTTTATAAAACCTGATGAAACCATAGAAGCAAGTACATCTTTTTGGCGATCCATTGCTCTATTTGGATGGTCAAAAGGATTATAGTAAGCAGGGTTTGAAAGTTGAATTACTAAGATTGCGGCTTCTGACGGCGTAATATTTTTTGCATCATGTCCAAAATAATATTTAGAAGCCGCATTTACACCGTAAGTTCCACCACCAAAATATATTTTATTTAAATAAAGTTCCAAAATTTCATTTTTAGAATAGCGACGTTCCATTTGAATTGCCCACCACAATTCTTTGAGTTTTCGTGAATATGACATATCTGTTCTGTCGCAATATAAAGTTCCTGCAATTTGTTGAGTTAAAGTTGAACCTCCACCAAGCGATTGTCCTGTCAGTTTTCCCATAACCGCTCTAAGAACAGCTTTTGCAGTGTAACCTTTGTGAGAAAAAAATACGCGATCTTCTCGAGTAAGAAGAGCATCAATCATTTGTTGTGGTAAATCTTTATATTCAATAATCTCGCGTTTTTCATCAGATGTAAATTCTGTGATTAATTCACCATTTATATCAAGAAGTTTTGTTGGTAATGCTGTTTCAAATTCTGTAAAATATTCAGTATTTTTTATATTTTGAGTTTCGCTAAGAGTCCATCCAAGTGCCACTCCAAAGATAATTGCAAAAAGGGTAAGAATAGAAATTAAGATGATTGGAGATTTTTTAATTTTAATCATACAGACCAATTATAATTAAAATTATGGCTGTAAGCAAGTTATGTGTACATTAAGAAACGAATGGAAAATCTACATATACGCTAAAATCTGGAAGAATAATACTTTGGTAATTTTTAAATACATTCTCTATTAGAGGAGCAAATTTTACCTTATTGTCAATAAATTTTTCATCAAATTCATAAAAATGAATTGCTTTAGTTTTCGTTTCTGTTTGATTTTCTGCATTTGAAAACATTACTAAATCTTCTGGTACTTTATTTGTTCCGTGGACTTTAGGAATTTCATATTTCCCAGAAAAATCAGTTTCGCCTTCAATCTGCCACAAACCAAAAACGTCTTTAATAGGCTTCTTAGGCAATAACAGATTTTGCAATCTTCAAGAACAATAATTACTGCAAAGTCACATACAAAGCATTCATCAATATTCCTTTCTTTGTTTGTACAGTAAAAAGAATCTATAACAATTTGTATGTCTTGGATTACCTGATTTACAGTTACTTTCTTTTCTGAATAAGATTCATATGTGCTAAATTCTTTATCAGAATTATCGCAAATTGCTAAATATGAATAATCTTCACCATTAAGAATTTCAAAATACTTTAAATCTGAGTAAAGAATTAACTTTTTATCTTCAAAGTTTGTTCGCTTACTAAGAACGCTCTATCAGACTATATTATAGAGTGTTAAATTTTTTTTCAGAAAAAAATGCCATTTTTATTAAATTTCGTATTTTTGAATAAAAGAGGTCTAAATCCACTTTAAAAAGTGACATTTAGACTCATTTTTAATTAATACTAACTTTCCAGTATCCTCTTGTGTTTTTCATACTCCAGTTGTCGTGTGTCTCCTCCTAAATCTACCATCTTCTGCCTTGTAGCTTTCTCAAAAACCAGCGGTTCCACTGTGTTGCGTCCTTGCTCGGTTTTAATTTTGTCCAGCATTTCATAGTCTGGAGAAATCAAAGCTAATTAGAACGGAGCCAAATCCAGTGTGAACATTCTGCAGCCGTTCGTATTCTTAAAGTAGTAATCATTTTTCATGGTTGCATTGCTCAGGGCTATAATTTCACTGTCGGTTAAGTCAAAGTAGTGGTAGTTGTCCACAAGTCCCGGTGAAGTTGTCGATTCATCTGCAAGGTAGATTTTTGTTAAACACTACTGGGCGATTGTGTCGCTCAGACTTGATTTTGCTGCTGCTGCAACTTCCTGTGTTGCAAAAATGCAGAAAAACTTTTTTCTTTCGCAAAGTGCGTAACCATTCCTGAAAAAATCCCGCAAAAATCGGATGTTGTAAGTAAAGCTATGCTTTATCAAGGAACAAGAATGTCAAAGGCTGCTTTTCTCATGTCGGTACGTTCCATAACTTTTCAAGATAACGGAATATGTACATAAGGGGCGGATCAACTGTTTTCTCAGAAAGTTTCATCAAACTTCCCATTTCAATAGTTATTAGCTTGCTTAATGGCAGATTAGTTTTATCCGCATCAAAAATTGAGTCGAACTGTCCCGTTTTTATGGGCAGAATAAGTTGCATACTGCTGAAATGTTGTTAAGGTTCTTCTGTCTTTTCCTTTGTTGAAATCATCTGTGCATTAAGAAACGCAAGCCTAAAATTGTTCATATTTTTTTTGCGGATATGATTGCCGATGATGATTCCTATTAAGACGAATATGATTTTGAAGATGGCGATTTTGACTGTGAAGACGACTGGTAATTGTTGCATCGGAGCGGAAAGGCTGCAAAGAGAAAAGATAAAATTTACTTGAATTTTACATTCTTAAGTTGATTTATTCTTCTATTAACATAATATTTTTAGTATATGATTTATCTTTTGGAAGATGACGAGGCGATTCGCAAACTTTTGGATTATACGTTGAAAACGCAGGGCTACGAAAGTAAAAGTTTTGCGTTTCCTTCAGAATTTTGGAAATCGTTGTGTAAGGAAAAGCCGGAACTTGTGCTTTTGGATATTATGTTGCCGGAAGAAGACGGTATTTCTGTTCTGAAAAAACTTAGGCAGAGCAGTGAAACTTGCGGAATTCCTGTTATTATGCTTACCGCAAAAGATACTGAATTTGATGTTGTTACAGGGCTTGATTCCGGCGCGGACGATTATGTTACAAAGCCTTTTGGAATGATGATGCTTTTGTCGCGGATAAAAGCGGTTTTACGGCGTTACGAAAATGGCAGTTCAAAAAAGAGCGGTAAAAAAATTCTTGCGGCGGGAAATGTTGAACTTGATGTTGGAAAGCACAGCGTTTTTGTTGACGGAAAGCAGATTTTTCTTACGCTTAAAGAATTTGATTTGCTTGCACTTTTGATTGAAAACCGCGGAAATGTTCTTACCAGGGAGCGGCTTTTGGATTCAATCTGGAAAGTTGATGCTGATATTGAAAGTCGCACTGTTGATGTTCATATCCGCACTTTACGCCAGAAAATCGGTGATGACGATGGAAACTTGATTGAAACTGTGCGTGGCGTTGGTTATAAGATTGAATAAATGAAAAAATCCGGTGGTTGAGCAAATCGGAGCCACTTTTTGATAACGGTCATTTCGATGTTGCTCAATGGCCGCAATTTTTTTTAAGTTGAATGAAAACTAACTCTATAACTTTTAGAATTTTTTTTAGTACGGTTGTTATTGGAATTCTTGTTTATTTTGTATGCGTTTTGATTTTGCTTTCAAATATGTATAATCATTTTGAAAAGCAAATCTTTAGTGAGCTAGAAACAGAATCGTCTTTTTTGGAAATATATATTCAGAATTCTGATTTTAACGGATTAGAAAAAATTGCGCCTGTAAAAAACAGAATTACGCTTATTCATGGTGACGGAACTGTTTTTTTTGATAATAAAGTCTCCCCTGAAAAAATGGAAAATCATGCGCTGCGTAAGGAATTTCTTAAAGCAAAAGAAAACGGGAGAGCCAAGGTTTCGCGATTTTCTTCTACAATGATGGTAAAAACTTTGTACTTTGCAAAAGTTCTTCCTTCCGGCGATATTTTGCGGATTTCTTGCGAGCAGCGGCCGATTGTTTTTCTTATGTTTGAATTTGAATATCCGCTTTTTATTACGCTTGTTGCCGCTTTGATAATTTCCGGAATTGCGGCCAGTTGGACTTCCAAAAAAATTGTTGAACCGCTGAATAAAATTGATCTTGAAAATCCGGAAAATTCAGATTCTGAAATTTATGAGGAACTTAAACCTTTTACAAGACGTATCGCAAAAGAAAATTTTGAAAAATCGCAGCGCGAAGAGCTAAGAAAACAGTTCAGTGCGAATGTGAGCCACGAATTAAAGACTCCGCTTACAAGTATTTCCGGATTTGCGGAAATTCTGGCTCAGGGTGAAACAGATAAAAAGACGGCGAAAGATTTTGCCGCAACAATCTACGACGAAAGTCAGCGGATGATTACTTTGGTAAATGATATTATAAAACTTAGCAAACTTGATGAAAAATCGATTGTTATGGAAAAAGAGCCACTCAGTCTTTTAGAAATTGCGGAGGAAGCAAAAAAAGCGCTTTCTTCTAGCGCGCGGGCGAAGAACGTAAAAATTTATGTGAGCGGAGACAGCGAAAATATTCTTGGAGTGCGCCCGGTTATTTACGAAATGATTTTTAATCTGATTGATAATGCGATTAAATACAATCGGGACGGTGGAAATGTTGATGTTGAAATTAAAAATACTTTGATTTCTGTAAGCGATACTGGAATTGGAATTCCGGAAAACGAACAGGAACGTATTTTTGAACGTTTTTACCGCGTGGACAAGAGCCGCTCAAAAGCGCTTGGCGGAACAGGACTTGGACTTTCCATTGTAAAGCACGCTGCAAAATATCACGATGCGAAAATTACGCTTGTTTCGAAAGAAGGAATCGGAAGCAAGTTTTCTGTTGAATTTTAGTTTTTTTTGCAAATCAATCTGGTTTTCTCGGATGCGGCAGCGCTGGTAGGGGCACGCCTGAAAGGCGTGTTGCGCAGCAATGAAGGCGAATGCCGGAACCCCGGACATAGCGACCGAACGAAGTGAGGTGCCGCCCTTAAAAAAAATTTACATATTTCTAACAAAGTTCTAGCAATTACTTTACAAAAAAAATTTAGATTTATGGCAGAAACTTAGATTTTCATACAAGGAGGTTTTGCTATGAAAATAAATGGAATTGCATGCGGACTTTTTGCAGTTGCGGTTGTAAGTTTGTGTTCTTGTACGTCCGGAAAAAAAGACGGCAAAGAAAAAATTAAAGATGAAATAACTGTAATTTCGCGCGAGGCTGGTTCAGGAACAAGAGGTGCGTTTGTTGAACTTTTTGGTGTTGAAGTAAAAAACGTGCAGGGTAAAAAAGTTGATATGACAACGGACCTTGCGGATATTACGAACAGTACGGAAGTTGTAATTTCTTCTGTTTCCGGAAATCCGGCTGCAATCGGATATATTTCGCTTGGTTCTTTGAATGATTCTGTAAAAGCACTTGAAATAAACGGCGCAAAAGCAAGCATAGAAAATATTAAAAACGGAAATTATAAGGTAAGCCGTCCGTTTAATATTATTACAAAGGAAAATCTTTCTGATGCGGCAAAAGAATTCAAGAGTTTTATTCTTTCTGCGGACGGTCAGGCGATTGTGGAAAAGAACGGCTATATTTCTGTGGTTCCTTCTTCAAAAAACTTTGCTTACAGCGCAAAGGTAACAAGCGGAAAGGTTAGTGTTGCGGGGTCTTCTTCTGTTTTCCCTGTTATGGAAAAACTTGCGGAAGCGTTTAAGGCTAAGAATTCCGGAATAACTGTTGAAGTTTCGCAGAGTGATTCTACAACTGGCATAAACAGCGCGATTCAAGGCGTTTGCGACATTGGAATGGCAAGTCGCGACTTAAAGGAAAGCGAATCCGGCGTAAATTCTGCAAAAATTGCAATTGATGGAATTGCGGTTGTTGTGAACAAAAAAAATCCTTTGAATGCACTTAGTGCTGACCAGGTTCGCCGCATATTTATTGGTGAAGTTACTAATTGGAGCGAAATAAAATAAATTGATTTTGAAAAAACGTGTTGTCGCAGTGAAAAACATAACAAAGATTTTAGAAAAAATTTCGTAAAAGAGGTGATTGAATGAAAAATAAATATGAATCAACTATGAAAATTTTATTTTTGCTTGCGGCTGGTGTTAGCGTTGCTGCGGTTTTTCTAATTTGCCTTTTTATGTTTGCGAACGGAATTCCGGGTATGAGCAAAATCGGCTTTTTGAACTTTATTTTTGGATTAAAGTGGAAGCCGGAAATTGACTTGTTCGGAATTTTTCCGATGATTGTGGGTAGTTTTGTTGTTACGCTTGGTGCAATGTTGCTTGGAGTTCCGCTTGGCGTTATGACTGCGGTTTTTATGGCACGGTTTTGTCCTGCAAGGCTTTATCCGATTTTTCATCACGGAGTAAATCTTCTTGCAGGAATTCCTTCCGTTGTTTATGGATTTTTCGGACTTACTGCGATTGTTCCGATTATCCGCAGTTTTGCAGGCGGCAGCGGAACAAGTATTCTTGCCGCGTCGATTGTGCTTGCAATTATGATTTTGCCTACAATTATAAGTACCAGTGAAGTTTCGCTTCGTGCATTGCCTTGCGCTTATTATGAAGGTTCTCTTGCCTTGGGTGCATGCAAAGAACGGAGTGTTTTTTTTGCGGAATTGCCTGCGGCAAAAAGCGGAATCATTTCCGGAATTATTCTTGGTGTGGGGCGCGCAGTTGGCGAAACGATGGCGGTTATTATGGTCGCAGGAAATCAGGCGATTTTACCGCGCGGCTTAACAAAGGGAATCAGAACTTTGACGGCAAATATTGTTTTGGAAATGGGATATGCGGCAGGAATTCATCGGGAAGCGCTTATTGCAACTTCTGTTGTTCTGTTCTTTTTTATTCTGATTATAAATTTTGTCTTTATGCTGACAAAGCGGAAGATTTAGCCTGATGCCCTGATAGCGATGGCTGATGTCTGATGGATTAAAACGAGGTTATTATGAATCAAACTAAGCAATCTTCGATTTTGCGTTTTCTTTTGACGGTTTCTGCGTTGATTACTTTTTCCATAATTTTTACTTTGATTGTTTATATTTTTGCAAAAGGATTTGTTCACATCAAGCCGGAATTATTTGCGCTTCGTTATACGAGCGAAAATGCTTCGCTTTTTCCGGCTCTGGTTAACACTGCAATCGTGCTGGTTGTTTCGCTCTTGATTGCGGTTCCTGTTGGGCTTGGTGCGGCTATTTATCTTTCTGAATATGCAAAAAGCGGCAATTTGTTCGTGCAGATTATAAGAGTTACGGCGGAAACACTTTCCGGAATTCCTTCTATTGTTTACGGACTTTTCGGGCTTTTGTTTTTTGTTACGGCTCTCCGCTGGCAATTCTCACTATTGGCTGGTTGCTGCACTCTGGCAATTATGATTCTTCCTGTAATTATGCGAACAAGTGAAGAAGCACTTTTGTCTGTTCCGCAAACTTATAGAGAGGCAAGTTACGGGCTTGGAGCCGGAAAACTCCGCACAATTTTTAAGATTGTGTTGCCTTCTGCAATTCCCGGAATCATAAACGGAATAGTTTTAAGTTGCGGAAGAATTATCGGAGAAACAGCCGCTCTTTTATATACGGCAGGAACTGTTGCTCACATTCCAAAAAATATTATGGGAAGCGGAAGAACGCTCGCCGTACATCTTTATTCGCTTTGGTGCGAAGGTTTGCGTACGGAACAGGCTTACGCTACGGCAGTTGTGCTGGTTCTTTTCGTTATTTTGTTAAATTTTATTTCTGGAAAAATAGAAAAAATAATGACAAAAAAACAATAAAAATCCAACAGAAAGTAGGAATAAAAATGGAACAAAAAATTGAAAAATTTCAACAAAGTCTGCAAAAAGCAAAAATTTCTATTCAGGACTTTGATTTTTTCTATGGAAATTTTCAGGCTCTGCACAAAATAAATATGGAAATTCCTGAAAATAAAATTACCGCATTTATTGGGCCTAGCGGCTGCGGAAAATCTACGCTTTTAAAATCGCTTAACCGCATGAACGATATGGCGGAAAATTCTTGCTACAAAGGAAAAATCCTGTTTGCAAAAGAGAATTCGTTTTGCGAATCTGTGCTTTCTGAACCGGCAGTTTCTGAACGCCATCCTAATATTGAAATTGCTGCTGAAGATAATTTTGATGCAAAGCAGCGGCAGGAAGACTTTTATAACATTCTGGACAAAAAAACTGATTTAAATCTTTTGCGAAAAAAAGTCGGAATGGTTTTTCAGAAACCAAATCCGTTTCCGATGAGCATTTACGATAACATTGCTTATGGACCGCGCACTCACGGAATCAAGCGCAAAAGTGAACTTGACGAAATTGTAGAAAAATCGCTGAAAGCGGCTGCAATTTGGGATGAAGCAAAAGACCGCTTGAATAAAAGTGCTTTGGGAATGAGCGGCGGACAGCAGCAACGTTTGTGCATTGCCCGTGCACTTGCCGTAAATCCGGAAGTGCTTTTGATGGATGAGCCGACTAGTGCGCTTGATCCGATTTCTACCGGAAAAATTGAAGACCTTTGCGATGCACTTAAGGAAAAACTTACGATTGTGATTGTTACGCACAATATGCAGCAGGCGACGCGAATCAGCGACAAAACGGCATTCTTCTTGCTTGGAAAAATTGTTGAATATGGTGAAACGGAGCAAATTTTTTCAACTCCGAAAGATAAAAAAACAGAAGAATATATAACTGGACGGTTTGGATAATCAGAAAGAAAATAGGAAGTTGAGCGTTGCAGCTACAATTATTTTCTAATGCAGTTACGCAAGGAAAAAATTATGAGAACAAAATTTGAAAATCAGCTTAAAGAACTTAATGAAGATTTGATTTCTTTAGGCGCAGAATGTGAAGATTGTCTTACTTATGCAATGCAGGCACTTGTTACAGGCGAAAAAGAAATTGCGAATATGGCAATGGAATGCGAGCGCGAAACAGATAAAAAGCAGCGGGAAATTCAGGAACTCTGCATGCGGATTTTGCAGCAGCAGCAGCCGGTTGCAAGCGACCTTCGCGCAGTGAGTGCGGCATTGCGGATGATTGTTGATTTGGAGCGAATTGCCGATCAGGGAAGCGACATTGCAGAAATTTCGCGACAAATCGGTTTTGAAAAAAACAGGCATAACAAAAGCGTTGTAAAAATGGCGGACATTACAATTAAAATGCTCAGTGCCGCTGTAACTTCTTTTGTAAACCGGGATGTAAATCTTGCAGAAGCTGTTGAAAAAATGGACGACGACGTTGATGCTCTTTTTCATAAAGCTAAACTAGGACTTATTGATTTGATGAGCAGTTCAACAAAAATCGGACGCGAGGATGCGGAACAAGCCTTGGAAGTTATGATGATTGCAAAATATTTTGAACGGATTGGCGACCACACCGTAAATATTGCGGAAGCGGTTGTTTCTATGCTAAAAGGAATTGTTCCCACCTGATTGCGTAATTTTTTTTAAACCATTTGTTTTCCGAGCCATCTAAATCAACCGTATTTTGATTTTGGTTCGGCTTTGCTCTGATTTATTGACGCACCAGTTTTTATTATTTATACTGTTCGCAAATTGAACATAAAAAATGGGTGCTTTGAATCAAGATTTGACTCTTCTTCAAAATATAAATCAAACTTTAGTTTCAACTACAGAATAGTTAGTGGCTGAATGAACTCAAAGTGCGCAGTCGTATATTTGCAAAGCGAACTTTCGCACTTATTTCCGAATATAATCAAATTTTTTACGATAAAATAATGAATTCAAAATCGCCTGAAAAGCAAAGACACAGAAAAACTTGTTGATTTGATTGGCGATTTTAGCGATTTCGGAGTTGAGCAATG
>CAZIQK010000036.1:0-21517 GCA_964541735.1 uncultured Treponema sp. | reverse complement strand
ATAAGATGTGCAATAAGAAACGCAAGCAGGTGCGTAGCGTTTCATTACTGTGTTAAATAATAAGATTTAAGTGCGAAGCAGTTAAATCTTCCTTCTGTGCAATAATAAATGCAAGTAGGGCGTAGCGTTTCATTTTAAAACAAAAAAAAAAGACAGCCCAAAGGAGGAAAAGGCTGTCTTTTATTTCAGTTATTACATTTTTTATGAAAAAAATCGCACTAGTTGCTTGCTAGCAAGTTACACAAAAATAACCATTTCTATTATAAAAAGTTACAAAAAAAAATAAAAAAAAATTGTTATTTTTTTATTAAAGAAAGAGTAATAGCTTCTTTTAATATGATTGAAGTTACTAAAAGATAATTTTAGGGTATAAAATTCGTGTAATTTATCTTGAAAATAAAAAACATTATAAAGTTGTAATATTCCTATGATTTTTTATCCTATTATTTTGGAAATCCTAGTTTATAGTAAAAACAAGGAAGATAATTATTGTATTGAGGGATAAAATATTTGACATCAATAACTAGAAAAGAAATTATATAGAATATTTTAGAAAAAGAATCCGCGTTGGAAGATTACAAGATAGCTTTTGTGTTTTTTCAAAATTACATTTTTCAAGCAAAAATAATCGGAAAATGTCAATAAAATTTAAAACCTTGCTCTAAATATATTTATTGTCAAATTTCTCTTCCTATGTTATACTCTAAGAAATTTATAGTTTAAATTTAATTTTTAATATTCGTTCACGGGAGGGGAACTAATGAACGAATGGTTTAAAAAAGTTTGGGCTAAAATTAAAGAACTTTGGTCCAAATGGAAGCCAATTCAAAAAGTAATTTTAATTGGAATTATCATTGTTGTAATTATTGCAATCATTGTAACTGCAAATATGTCTTCTCGACCTTCGGCAGTTAGATTGTTTAATGCTCCAATTACTGATCAACAAAATCTTACAAGAATCCTCGATAGAATTTCAGAAGAAAATATTGTTGCTAATGCAACAACTGATGGTTATATTACTGTGGAAGATGAAAGAACTTCGCGTCGGCTTCGTGAAATTTTAATTTCTGAAAATTTAGTTCCTTCAAATGTTGACCCTTGGGCCGGTTTTTATGATCGTTCTTGGTCTACTACTGATGCTGATCAAAATGTAAAATTAAAAAATACAATTCAAAAGCAATTAAAACAACATCTTGAATCTATTTCAGATATTCAAATGGCTGATGTAAACATTGTTTTGCCGGAAAAACAACTTTTTACAGCTGATCAAGAACCTGTTACTGCAAGTGTGATTTTAAAAGTAAATCCGACAAGTTCTCTTTTAAATGATAGAAAACGAATTTTAGGAATTCAACGTTTGATTTTATCGGCGGTGGAAGGGCTTACCGAAGAGAATCTTATTATTTCCGATTCCGAAGGAAATCAGATTAATGATTTTGAAGGAATGGCTGATAGTGATAGAATTGATAACGTTGCAAAACAACAAAAACTAATTCGCCAAGAGCAAGTAAAACTTCGTGCATCAATTTTAAAAGCATTGCAAAAAACTTATGGAGAAGATCGTTGTCGAGATATGAATGTTGCTGTAGAAATGGATTTTTCTCAAAAAACGTCAAATTCTACAGAGTACTCACCAATCACAATAAAAGAAGATAATCCTGATACTCCTTATGATGATTCTGAATATCGGGATACACTTCCGCTTTCTAGTCAAACTGTAACTCGAGAATGGCAAGGAACCGGTTATAATCCAGAAGGCCCTGCAGGTGTAGAAGGTCAAAATCCTCCTGTTTATAGTGATATGTCTAATGTTATTGGAAAATCTACAGAAACTGGTGTTACTCAAAATAATGTTATTAATTCAAAGCAAACCCAAGAAGTTTCATCCCCAAAAATAGACAGAATTTCTGTTTCTGTAAACCTTGATGGAAAATGGAAAAAAATCAAAGATGAAAATGGAAATCTTATTATAGAAGATGGTGCAATTAAGAGAGAATATACAGCAATTCCTCAGAATGAACTTGAGCAAGCAAGAACTTTAATAGAAGGTGCAATCGGTTATGATAGAAACCGTGGAGATTTAGTTGCTGTTACAAATATTGCTTATGACCGAGATTCAGAATTTTTAGCAGAAGATGAAGCATATTTTGCTGCAATTCAAAGACGAAGAACAATTCTCCTGATTCTTGCTGCAGTTGCAGTTGTTCTTGTAGGATTTATTTTATTTAGAATTATCAGTAAAGAAGTTGAAAGACGTCGGCGAGAACGAGAAGCAAGACTTTTGGCAGAACAGCAAGCTCAGAGAGAAAAAGCTCTTTGGGATGCAAAAGACGATGAAATGAAAGTTACAATGTCTGTTGAAGAAACAAGACGTATGGAACTTCAAGAAAATGCAATCACAATGGCAAAAGAACATCCTGAAGATGTTGCTATGCTTATCAGAACATGGTTGATGGAGGAGTAAAATGGCAGAAGAATCACTGACAACATCAGAAAAACCGAATATGGCAGCTCCAAAACCAATTCCGAAGCCTGGTCAATTAAAACCGGCTGGAACAACTAGTAGCAAAAAAAATAGTGCAAAAGATTATAAAAGTTTAACCGGACGGCAAAAAGCGGCAATTTTTTTAATTTCACTCGGGCCTGATGTTTCTGCAGAAATTATGAAACATTTACGAGAAGATGAAGTTGAAACTTTAACTTTTGAAATTGCTCGGCAAGAAAAAGTAAATCCTGATTTTAAAGATGCAGTTTTGGAAGAATTCCAAGAATTGATGAATGCACAAAACTTCATCACAACTGGCGGTATTGATTATGCTCGTGAACTTTTGGAAAAATCACTTGGTTCTCAAAAAGCAATTGATATTATCAATCGTTTGACATCAAGTTTACAAGTTCGCCCATTTGATTTTATTCGTCGTACAGATCCTGCTCATCTTTTAAACTTTATTCAGCAGGAATATCCTCAGACAATAGCTTTGATTTTGGCTTATTTGGAACCGGCAAAAGCGGCAATTATTTTGCAAAATCTTCCAGAAGATATGCAAGCCGAAGTTTCAAAACGACTTGCTACAATGGACAGAACTTCTCCGGATGTTTTGCGAGAAGTTGAACGAGTTTTGGAAAAGAAGCTTTCTACACTTTCTTCAGAAGATTACACTGCAGCCGGTGGTGTTGAGGCAATTGTTGAAATTTTGAACCTTGTAGATCGTTCTTCAGAAAAATCAATTATTGAGTCTTTGGAAGAAGATGATCCTGATTTGGCAGAAGAAATCAAAAAGAGAATGTTTGTATTCGAAGATATTGTTATGCTTGACGATAGAGCAATTCAAAAAGTTTTGCGTGATGTTGATCAACAAGAATTGGCAAAGGCATTAAAATCTGTAGATGCAGAAGTTCAAGATAAGATTTTTAGAAATATGTCAAAACGTGCGGCTTCTATGCTTAAAGAAGATATGGAATTTATGGGACCAGTTCGATTAAAAGATGTTGAAGAATCTCAACAGAAAATTGTTTCTATCATTCGTCGTCTTGAAGATAACGGTGACATTGTAATTGCTCGTTCTGGCGAAGATGAACTTGTTTCTTAATCTAATAAGGAAAAATTTAGAAAATGGCAAAAACTGTTTTTAGACCTGGCGAGGCAAAAGAGTCTGAAGGAAAAGTAGTTCTTCCTCTTTATAAAGATTTTTCTCCAAAAGTTGAAGAAGTTGAAGAAGTTGTTGAAGAATATAATGGTCCAACTGCTGAAGATTTAAAAAGAGAAGCAGAAGAATTTAAAAAAAAGTGGGAAATTGAAAAACAAAAAATAATTGCCGATGCACAATCTTCTGCGGATGCCATTGTAAAAAAAGCAGAAGATACTGCGTTTGAAGAAGTAAAAAGACAAACTGATCAAGCTGCTATTATAAAAACAGATGCCGAAAATGAAGCAGCATCAATTATTCAAAAAGCAAAAGATGAAGCTGCACAAATTATTGCAGATGCACGGGGTGAACAAGATAAACTAAAAAATGATGCTCAAAAAGAAGGTTTTGATAAAGGTCATGAAGAAGGTTATCAAAATGGAGTTGATGAAGTAAATCGTCTTATTGAGCGAATGCATAAAATTTTAGAATCGGTAATGCAACGTCGTGATGAAATTTTGCAAGAAACTGAAAGTCAAATTGTGGAACTTGTAATTTTAATGGCAAGAAAAGTTATAAAAATCCTTAGTGAAAATCAAAAAAATGTTATTATGGCAAACACTCTTGCTGCGTTAAAAAAAGTTCGAACTCGAGGGGCTGTAACACTTCGTGTAAATTTAGAAGATGTAAAACTTACCACTGCTCACGTAAAAGAATTTATTCAGCACGTAGAAAATGTACAAGGAATTACAGTTTTAGAAGATTCTTTGGTAGAAAAAGGCGGCTGTATTGTAGAAACAGATTTTGGTTCTATTGATGCTCGAATTTCAAGTCAACTTACTGAACTTGAAAATAAAATCTTAGAAATATCACCATTAAAAACAATAAAACGCTCGGATTCTTTAACTTCCGCAGAGTAGGAGTTTTTGAAATGCGTTCTTCATATCAAAAAGATTTTAATTTTGCAAAATATCTAGAAACTGTAGTTGATACAGAAACTATAAAATATACTGGAAGAGTTGTCGCTGTAAAAGGTCTTCAAATAGAAAGTCAAGGTCCGCGTTCTGTGATAGGCGAAATGTGTACAATCATTTTGCGAGATGGAACTAGTTTAATAGCAGAAGTTGTTGGGCTTGATGAAAATAAAGTAAAATTAACTGCTTTTGGCGAAACAAAAGGAATCGAAATTGGATGTGAAGTTATAGCTTCCGGCTCTGTTTTACAAGTTCCTGTTGGAATGAGTCTGCTTGGACGAACTTTAGATGCAACAGGAAGAGCTTGCGATGATTTAGGTGAACTTGTTCCTGAATCGTATTATCCTGCAATAAAAGATCCTCCGGATCCAATGACAAAACTTCCAATAAACAAACGAATTACAACCGGAGTTCGTGCCATTGATAGTCTTCTAACTGTAGGAAAAGGTCAGCGGCTTGGAATTTTTGCGGGTTCTGGAGTTGGAAAATCAACTTTACTTTCTATGATTGCCAGAAATACAAATGCTGATATAAATGTCATAGGTTTGATAGGTGAACGTGGCCGAGAAGTTTTAGATTTTATCCGTCGAGATCTTGGAAAAGAAGGATTAAAACGTTCCGTAGTTGTTATGGCTACTGGAGATCAAAGTGCAATTTGTAGATTGAGAGCGGCTTATGTTTGTACTGCCGTCGCAGAGTATTTTAGAGACCAAGGAAAAGATGTTATGCTTATGGTCGATTCTGTAACTCGATTTGCCCAAGCTCAACGAGAAATTGGACTTGCAAATGGAGAACCTCCTGCACAAAGTGGTTATCCTCCAAGTGTTTTTGATTTAATTCCAAAACTTTTGGAACGAGCGGGAACAAATGACAAAGGTTCAATCACCGCATTTTATACAGTTTTAGTTGATGGTGATGATATGAACGAACCGATTACAGATAAAGTTCGCGGTACTTTGGATGGTCATATTGTTTTAAATCGAAAACTTGCACAATCATATCATTATCCGGCAATTGATGTTTTGGCTTCTATCAGCCGACTTTCAAAACGCGTTACAGGAAAACAAACTCAAAAAGCAGTTGGAAAAATCCGTTCTTGGATGTCAATTTATCAAGAAAATTCAACAATGATAACTGCCGGAATTTATCAAAAAGGAAATAGTACGGAAATTGATGAAGCAATAGAAAAACACGGCGAAATCGAAGAATTTTTAAAACAAGATGAATACGAACCTTGTCCAATGAACGAAACTTTAGATAGAATTGCGACTTTAACCGGAATTGAAATTCCAGAAGAAGAATATTCGGAACAACCTTCAATAAATAATCTTTCTGCGGCACAAGTTGTAGAGGATGAAAAATCTAAAAAGTAATGATGAATGAAAAAATTTAATTTTGAGTTTGAACAAGTTTTAGAATATCGTAATTTCGAAAAAAAACAAGCAGAAAGCGAACTTTCAAAAGCCTTGTCTGAAGAAACAAAAATAAATGACAATTTAAAACAAATCGCTCTTCAATATTCTAATCTAAAAAATCAAATGGAAGGTTCTTTTGATTTTCAAGATGTAATGAGCCAAAATCGATATGTGAATCTTTTGGAATATCAAAAAGATGAACTTTTAAATCAACTTGCACAAGCAAAACTCGTTACCGAAGAAAAAAGAAAAAAACTCAGTGAAATTATAAAAAAAACTACTGCATTGGAAAAACTAAAAGAAAATCAACTTGAAATTTACAAAGAAAACGTAAAAGCAGAAGAAAAGAAATTTTTAGACGATTTGAGCAATAAAAAAAGATAAAATTAGACTTTTAGTATTCTTTTTAGTTATCTTTAATCTATGATTTACGGATATATTAGAGTTTCTACCGACAAGCAAACTGTAGAAAATCAGCGATTTGAGATTGAAAAATTTTGCAAAAAGAATAATTTGGAAATTGAAGAATGGATAGAAGAAACAATTAGTGGAACTTTACTTCCCGAAAAACGTGAACTTGGAGTTTTGCTTTCTAAAATAAAAAAAGATGATTTGATAATTTGTTCTGAACTTTCGCGACTTGGACGTTCCCTTTTTATGATTATGTCAATTTTGAATCTTATTATGCAAAAAGAAGCTCGTATTTGGACTGTAAAAGACAATTATCGACTTGGTGATGATATTCAGAGTAAAGTTTTAGCATTTGCATTTGGACTTTCTGCCGAAATTGAGCGAAATTTAATTAGTCAAAGAACAAAAGAAGCTCTTGCTTTAAAAAAATCACAAAATATAAAACTTGGAAGACCAAAAGGTGCTAAAAATAAAAATCATATTTTTGATGGGCTAGAAAAGCATATTTGTACAATGCATTCTCTAGGAATGAGTAAAAATCATATTGCAAAATTTATTGGCGTTTCAAGAACTTCTGTAAAAACTGTTTTAGAAGTTTATAAAGATGATTTATTGTCAAATTTATAAGGCCATGTTAATTATTTTTTATGATAGAAATGTATATTTTTAATGAATTGGCGACTTTTTCTAAATATGGAACTCTTACTGCGATTGCAAAAAAATTAAATATTTCGCAGACGGCACTTAATTGTTCAATGAAAAACTTAAGGATGATTTAGGCGTTACTCTTTTTGAGTGGACAAAAAATACTGCTTTGCTTGTAAAAAAAATATTGATTCGAAAATCGATTTTGAAAAGCAACTTGTAAAATACAAAATGAAGAACAGAGGTTTTCTTTTGATAAAATTATTCCTCTTTTAATTAGTGAACTTACGCCAATAATTCGCAAAATTTTATAGGAATGACTGTAAAAAGCGAATTGGACGATAATGATGATATTTTATATAAAAACTTGTATTGTACATTTTTTTTCTTGGAGATTTTTCGCTACTCTTGCAAGTAGATAGTTTTCTCAATATGACTTTTAAAACTTAACGCGGATATTTTGTTCGCTTATAAATTCTTTTTTTGCATCAAGTTTATTCATTCCAATTTTATCTTCCCAAATGTGATTTGTATTTATTGCATCCGGAATTCCATGCCAAGGTTCTATGCAAACAAATTGAGGTTTTCCAACTGTATTTTGCCAAATCATACAATAAGGAAAGTTTTTTGTAGAAATTGTGATTATAGAACCTGTTTTTTTATTTTTTAGACCAACCCAATTTGAAGTAAAGTCTGTAAATAAATGACCATTTCCAAAACCTGTTTCGTTTAAAGGAATTATTCCTTTTTGCTTTTCGCCATAAATTTTTGTAAGAGGATTGTTATTTTTATCAACTTCAATATAACCATCTTCTGTGCAAACAACATTTGTCAATGCTTCTTGATTTTCAAAAACAATTTCATAATCGCTGATTTCTGTTCCTTTTTTATCAGTATTCCGAGGACAAGCAAAAGCTGTATGAGTTCCAATTCCAAAATAAAAAGGTTTGTCATCATCATTTTTTACGGTGATTTTCCAATTTAAACCGTCTTCTGTAAGTTCATATTCCGTAATTAGTGAAAATTTATATGGGAATTTTTTTAATGTTTCTTCGTTTTGGGTAAGAAGAAAAACTGCTTTATGATTTTGTTTTTCTATGATTTTTGTTTCTAAATCTCTTGCAAATCCGTGATTTTTTGAAAATTCACATTTTTTGCCATCAATAAAAAAATATCCTCCAAGACAACGTGCAACAAAAGGAAACAAAATAGGTGCATGATTTTTCCAAACAGATTTATCTCCATTCCAAATAAGATTAGTTCCATCATCTTTTTTTACAAAATGTTGAATTTCTGCTCCTAAAGTGCTTATTTCAAGCAAAAAATTTTTATTTTCAATAGCGATATTCATAATTAGCCTCATTTCTATTTTATCAAATTTTGTGATAATATGTGAATATGTTAAGTTATCAACACGTTTTTCATGCAGGAAATCACGCAGATATTTTAAAGCATTTTGTTTTAACATTTGTGTTAAATTCGCTAAATAAAAAAGAAAAATCTTATACTTTTTTTGATACTCATAGCGGTTCTGGTTTGTATAATTTTTGTGATGAACGAAGTAAAAAAACTTTAGAAGCTGAAAATGGAATCTTGACTCTTCTAAAAATGCAAAACGTTCCTCCCGAACTTGAGCTTTATCTTAGTTTTATAAAAAAATATGTTCAAAAAAATCTTTATCCTGGTTCACCGGAAATGGAACGAGCGTTTTTAAGAAGTCAGGATTTTTTGTTTTTAACAGAACTTCATCCAAAAGAATTTGAAAATTTACAAAAAAATATTGAAAATCCAATTTTTGAAGCAAAAAAATCTCCAAAAATTCAAATTTTTAATAAAGATGGTTTTAAAAATCTTAATGCATTAACTCCTCCTACAACAAAAAGGGGAGCTGTTTTAATAGATCCAAGTTACGAAGAAAATCAAGATTATGATAATGTTCAAAAATCAATTTGCAATGTTTATAAAAAATGGACAAATGGCATTTTTATGCTTTGGTATCCGCTTTTAGCTCACAAAAAAACAGAAATTGAAAATATGATTTTTTCAATAAAAGATTTTGTTTTAAAAATAAATAAAAATACAGAAATTGCAAATCTTCAAGTTATTGTAAATGATGAAAATTCTCACAAAGAAACAGATTTAAAATCATTTTTAAGTGATGTTGATAAAAAAAATCCGCCTCGACTTTATGGAAGCGGAATGTTAGTAATAAATTCCCCTTGGCACTTGCAAGAGGATGGAAAAAAAGTTTGTGAATATCTTAGCGATGTTTTTTTCCGGAAAAGAAATTCTTAATTTTTTCAAAAAGATGTTTGAAAAAGAGATAAATTTTATAAAAAAAAGATGGATTTCTAAGTTTATCTAGTCGCTTATAACCTGCAAGTAATTCTTCATCAGTAAATTCTTTTCGTTGATTGTTTTCTTCAATTTCCATTTCAAGTTGTTCAACTTCATTCAAATTATCAATTATATTTGCTTGAATATTTGTCCAACCTAGTTGAATTGCTGCTTGTAGACGTCGTTCGCCTGCAATAAGCTCATAATTTCTATTTATGGTGATTGGATTTAAAAGTCCATAAGTTCTAAGACTATCTTTTAAATCTTCAAGATTTCCTAAATCTTGGCGCACACGTTTTTTTACTTTTATTTCTTTTACAGGAACTAGCATAGAAAATCTCCGTTTTACTTTTTAATTTTATTCCATCAAATAATTATAATCATAATCTTCATTTTTGGAAGATGATGTTTTTTCTGATTCTCCTTCAATTTTAGTAGAATTATTTTCTTCTAAACTAAAATCGTAACCGTCTTGTAAAAAGTCAAGATTTAACGAAAGAGGAGTTGTGTCTACAGTTTCTGTAAATCGTTGTCCGGACATATACATTTCTTTTTCCAATCTTATTTGTGCTAAAGTTCTATTTGTTGTATTTGAATGAATTGGACAAACTTCGGTTGGTTGAGTTCCTGTTAAGAACCATTGCGTTGTTTGGTGGTCGCCACAAACATCCGTAAGAAGCATTCCACTATCAGAACAAACTGTAACTTCAATTACTCCATCTAACGGTTTTATAAAATCTTTATATGGTAAATCTGCGTGAACTTTATCAAAATATTCGCCCCAAGCAAAACCAGCTAAAGTTGCTCCGGTTATATTTAACCCAAGAGATTGTCCTGGCTTGTCAAATCCAAACCAAAATGCTGCTGCATAATAAGGTGTAAATCCACAAGTCCAAGCATCAGCCCAGTTTTGTGTTGTTCCTGTCTTTCCACCGGCTGGCATTGTGTAAACGCGTCTAGTGTTTTTATCATGATAATCAAAATGCCATTTTTGAGCACTTAATGTTCCTCCATTAGAAACAGTTTGCTCTAAAAGTTTTACCATAACATAAGCAGTTTGCGGACTTATAACTTGGAGGGAGTCACCTTTTGCGGCTTGTTCTTTTAATATATCAAGTTCAGGATTTAAAATTACGTTTCCATTTTTGTCTTCGACAGTTCGGATTGCCATAGGAGTGATTTCTTTTCCTCCGTTAGCAAAAATTGCGTAAGCTCTTGCCATTTCAACAGGACGTACGGAACAAACTCCCAATCCAATAGGATAACCTGGAGTAAAACCACGAGTTGGAAGTTCCTCTTTTGAAATTCCGAGTAACGCAACGGCTCTATCAATTGCTGCATTAAATCCGATTCCGTCAAGAACTTTTAGCGAAGGAACATTCATAGAACGAGTTAATGCTCTGTAAAGCGAAACATTGCCCTCCCATTCGCCTTTGAAATTTAACGGAATATAAGGTTTTCCGTCAGCTGTGTGAAAAACAACAGGTGTGTCAGAAATTTGAGTTGTTGGAGTGTATTTTCTAGAATCAATCGCAGCAGAGTAGTAAAGAGGTTTGAATGTTGAACCCGGCTGAACTTTTGCTTGAATTGCTCGTATAAATTGATTTTCTTGGTCAAATTTACTTCCACCAACGAGAGCGTCTATATAACCATTTTCGTGATTTAACGCAATCATCGAGCCTTCTATGGTCGTTTTTTCATCTTCTTGTTTAGAAAGTGCAATTCCACGGTTTACAATATTTATTTTTAAGGAATTCGTTCCAGTCATCATAGAAATAACATCTAAAACCGGATTCACAGAATTTACAAAAGTACTATTTGCTACAATTTCGGTTCTTTGCTCACTTACTTTTAATTCAGGAATATCAAATAGTAAAGAAATCATTTCGGTAATAGGCACGTAAGTTGTAAAAGCAAGATTTGATTTTGAAGAATGTTCTTTTTGGTAGCGATTATTTGCCGTTTGAATCCATTTTTCCATAACATCTTGTGCAATTTGTTGATGTTTTAGGTTTACAGTTGTATTTACAGTAAATCCAGATGTATAAATATCATCAGAACCGTAAATCATATTATTTAATTCTCGGCGTACATATTCGCTAAACCAAGGAGCTTTATCTTCTCTCATCATATAAGCTGATGATGATGTTCTTGTGTAATCAAAAGAACTCCAATAATCTTCAAAAGATTGTTCTGCATCTTCTTGTTTTATAAAACCTGATGAAACCATAGAAGCAAGTACATCTTTTTGGCGATCCATTGCTCTATTTGGATGGTCAAAAGGATTATAGTAAGCAGGGTTTGAAAGTTGAATTACTAAGATTGCGGCTTCTGACGGCGTAATATTTTTTGCATCATGTCCAAAATAATATTTAGAAGCCGCATTTACACCGTAAGTTCCACCACCAAAATATATTTTATTTAAATAAAGTTCCAAAATTTCATTTTTAGAATAGCGACGTTCCATTTGAATTGCCCACCACAATTCTTTGAGTTTTCGTGAATATGACATATCTGTTCTGTCGCAATATAAAGTTCCTGCAATTTGTTGAGTTAAAGTTGAACCTCCACCAAGCGATTGTCCTGTCAGTTTTCCCATAACCGCTCTAAGAACAGCTTTTGCAGTGTAACCTTTGTGAGAAAAAAATACGCGATCTTCTCGAGTAAGAAGAGCATCAATCATTTGTTGTGGTAAATCTTTATATTCAATAATCTCGCGTTTTTCATCAGATGTAAATTCTGTGATTAATTCACCATTTATATCAAGAAGTTTTGTTGGTAATGCTGTTTCAAATTCTGTAAAATATTCAGTATTTTTTATATTTTGAGTTTCGCTAAGAGTCCATCCAAGTGCCACTCCAAAGATAATTGCAAAAAGGGTAAGAATAGAAATTAAGATGATTGGAGATTTTTTAATTTTAATCATACAGACCAATTATAATTAAAATTATGGCTGTAAGCAAGTTATGTGTACATTAAGAAACGAATGGAAAATCTACATATACGCTAAAATCTGGAAGAATAATACTTTGGTAATTTTTAAATACATTCTCTATTAGAGGAGCAAATTTTACCTTATTGTCAATAAATTTTTCATCAAATTCATAAAAATGAATTGCTTTAGTTTTCGTTTCTGTTTGATTTTCTGCATTTGAAAACATTACTAAATCTTCTGGTACTTTATTTGTTCCGTGGACTTTAGGAATTTCATATTTCCCAGAAAAATCAGTTTCGCCTTCAATCTGCCACAAACCAAAAACGTCTTTAATAGGCTTCTTAGGCAATAACAGATTTTGCAATCTTCAAGAACAATAATTACTGCAAAGTCACATACAAAGCATTCATCAATATTCCTTTCTTTGTTTGTACAGTAAAAAGAATCTATAACAATTTGTATGTCTTGGATTACCTGATTTACAGTTACTTTCTTTTCTGAATAAGATTCATATGTGCTAAATTCTTTATCAGAATTATCGCAAATTGCTAAATATGAATAATCTTCACCATTAAGAATTTCAAAATACTTTAAATCTGAGTAAAGAATTAACTTTTTATCTTCAAAGTTTGTTCGCTTACTAAGAACGCTCTATCAGACTATATTATAGAGTGTTAAATTTTTTTTCAGAAAAAAATGCCATTTTTATTAAATTTCGTATTTTTGAATAAAAGAGGTCTAAATCCACTTTAAAAAGTGACATTTAGACTCATTTTTAATTAATACTAACTTTCCAGTATCCTCTTGTGTTTTTCATACTCCAGTTGTCGTGTGTCTCCTCCTAAATCTACCATCTTCTGCCTTGTAGCTTTCTCAAAAACCAGCGGTTCCACTGTGTTGCGTCCTTGCTCGGTTTTAATTTTGTCCAGCATTTCATAGTCTGGAGAAATCAAAGCTAATTAGAACGGAGCCAAATCCAGTGTGAACATTCTGCAGCCGTTCGTATTCTTAAAGTAGTAATCATTTTTCATGGTTGCATTGCTCAGGGCTATAATTTCACTGTCGGTTAAGTCAAAGTAGTGGTAGTTGTCCACAAGTCCCGGTGAAGTTGTCGATTCATCTGCAAGGTAGATTTTTGTTAAACACTACTGGGCGATTGTGTCGCTCAGACTTGATTTTGCTGCTGCTGCAACTTCCTGTGTTGCAAAAATGCAGAAAAACTTTTTTCTTTCGCAAAGTGCGTAACCATTCCTGAAAAAATCCCGCAAAAATCGGATGTTGTAAGTAAAGCTATGCTTTATCAAGGAACAAGAATGTCAAAGGCTGCTTTTCTCATGTCGGTACGTTCCATAACTTTTCAAGATAACGGAATATGTACATAAGGGGCGGATCAACTGTTTTCTCAGAAAGTTTCATCAAACTTCCCATTTCAATAGTTATTAGCTTGCTTAATGGCAGATTAGTTTTATCCGCATCAAAAATTGAGTCGAACTGTCCCGTTTTTATGGGCAGAATAAGTTGCATACTGCTGAAATGTTGTTAAGGTTCTTCTGTCTTTTCCTTTGTTGAAATCATCTGTGCATTAAGAAACGCAAGCCTAAAATTGTTCATATTTTTTTTGCGGATATGATTGCCGATGATGATTCCTATTAAGACGAATATGATTTTGAAGATGGCGATTTTGACTGTGAAGACGACTGGTAATTGTTGCATCGGAGCGGAAAGGCTGCAAAGAGAAAAGATAAAATTTACTTGAATTTTACATTCTTAAGTTGATTTATTCTTCTATTAACATAATATTTTTAGTATATGATTTATCTTTTGGAAGATGACGAGGCGATTCGCAAACTTTTGGATTATACGTTGAAAACGCAGGGCTACGAAAGTAAAAGTTTTGCGTTTCCTTCAGAATTTTGGAAATCGTTGTGTAAGGAAAAGCCGGAACTTGTGCTTTTGGATATTATGTTGCCGGAAGAAGACGGTATTTCTGTTCTGAAAAAACTTAGGCAGAGCAGTGAAACTTGCGGAATTCCTGTTATTATGCTTACCGCAAAAGATACTGAATTTGATGTTGTTACAGGGCTTGATTCCGGCGCGGACGATTATGTTACAAAGCCTTTTGGAATGATGATGCTTTTGTCGCGGATAAAAGCGGTTTTACGGCGTTACGAAAATGGCAGTTCAAAAAAGAGCGGTAAAAAAATTCTTGCGGCGGGAAATGTTGAACTTGATGTTGGAAAGCACAGCGTTTTTGTTGACGGAAAGCAGATTTTTCTTACGCTTAAAGAATTTGATTTGCTTGCACTTTTGATTGAAAACCGCGGAAATGTTCTTACCAGGGAGCGGCTTTTGGATTCAATCTGGAAAGTTGATGCTGATATTGAAAGTCGCACTGTTGATGTTCATATCCGCACTTTACGCCAGAAAATCGGTGATGACGATGGAAACTTGATTGAAACTGTGCGTGGCGTTGGTTATAAGATTGAATAAATGAAAAAATCCGGTGGTTGAGCAAATCGGAGCCACTTTTTGATAACGGTCATTTCGATGTTGCTCAATGGCCGCAATTTTTTTTAAGTTGAATGAAAACTAACTCTATAACTTTTAGAATTTTTTTTAGTACGGTTGTTATTGGAATTCTTGTTTATTTTGTATGCGTTTTGATTTTGCTTTCAAATATGTATAATCATTTTGAAAAGCAAATCTTTAGTGAGCTAGAAACAGAATCGTCTTTTTTGGAAATATATATTCAGAATTCTGATTTTAACGGATTAGAAAAAATTGCGCCTGTAAAAAACAGAATTACGCTTATTCATGGTGACGGAACTGTTTTTTTTGATAATAAAGTCTCCCCTGAAAAAATGGAAAATCATGCGCTGCGTAAGGAATTTCTTAAAGCAAAAGAAAACGGGAGAGCCAAGGTTTCGCGATTTTCTTCTACAATGATGGTAAAAACTTTGTACTTTGCAAAAGTTCTTCCTTCCGGCGATATTTTGCGGATTTCTTGCGAGCAGCGGCCGATTGTTTTTCTTATGTTTGAATTTGAATATCCGCTTTTTATTACGCTTGTTGCCGCTTTGATAATTTCCGGAATTGCGGCCAGTTGGACTTCCAAAAAAATTGTTGAACCGCTGAATAAAATTGATCTTGAAAATCCGGAAAATTCAGATTCTGAAATTTATGAGGAACTTAAACCTTTTACAAGACGTATCGCAAAAGAAAATTTTGAAAAATCGCAGCGCGAAGAGCTAAGAAAACAGTTCAGTGCGAATGTGAGCCACGAATTAAAGACTCCGCTTACAAGTATTTCCGGATTTGCGGAAATTCTGGCTCAGGGTGAAACAGATAAAAAGACGGCGAAAGATTTTGCCGCAACAATCTACGACGAAAGTCAGCGGATGATTACTTTGGTAAATGATATTATAAAACTTAGCAAACTTGATGAAAAATCGATTGTTATGGAAAAAGAGCCACTCAGTCTTTTAGAAATTGCGGAGGAAGCAAAAAAAGCGCTTTCTTCTAGCGCGCGGGCGAAGAACGTAAAAATTTATGTGAGCGGAGACAGCGAAAATATTCTTGGAGTGCGCCCGGTTATTTACGAAATGATTTTTAATCTGATTGATAATGCGATTAAATACAATCGGGACGGTGGAAATGTTGATGTTGAAATTAAAAATACTTTGATTTCTGTAAGCGATACTGGAATTGGAATTCCGGAAAACGAACAGGAACGTATTTTTGAACGTTTTTACCGCGTGGACAAGAGCCGCTCAAAAGCGCTTGGCGGAACAGGACTTGGACTTTCCATTGTAAAGCACGCTGCAAAATATCACGATGCGAAAATTACGCTTGTTTCGAAAGAAGGAATCGGAAGCAAGTTTTCTGTTGAATTTTAGTTTTTTTTGCAAATCAATCTGGTTTTCTCGGATGCGGCAGCGCTGGTAGGGGCACGCCTGAAAGGCGTGTTGCGCAGCAATGAAGGCGAATGCCGGAACCCCGGACATAGCGACCGAACGAAGTGAGGTGCCGCCCTTAAAAAAAATTTACATATTTCTAACAAAGTTCTAGCAATTACTTTACAAAAAAAATTTAGATTTATGGCAGAAACTTAGATTTTCATACAAGGAGGTTTTGCTATGAAAATAAATGGAATTGCATGCGGACTTTTTGCAGTTGCGGTTGTAAGTTTGTGTTCTTGTACGTCCGGAAAAAAAGACGGCAAAGAAAAAATTAAAGATGAAATAACTGTAATTTCGCGCGAGGCTGGTTCAGGAACAAGAGGTGCGTTTGTTGAACTTTTTGGTGTTGAAGTAAAAAACGTGCAGGGTAAAAAAGTTGATATGACAACGGACCTTGCGGATATTACGAACAGTACGGAAGTTGTAATTTCTTCTGTTTCCGGAAATCCGGCTGCAATCGGATATATTTCGCTTGGTTCTTTGAATGATTCTGTAAAAGCACTTGAAATAAACGGCGCAAAAGCAAGCATAGAAAATATTAAAAACGGAAATTATAAGGTAAGCCGTCCGTTTAATATTATTACAAAGGAAAATCTTTCTGATGCGGCAAAAGAATTCAAGAGTTTTATTCTTTCTGCGGACGGTCAGGCGATTGTGGAAAAGAACGGCTATATTTCTGTGGTTCCTTCTTCAAAAAACTTTGCTTACAGCGCAAAGGTAACAAGCGGAAAGGTTAGTGTTGCGGGGTCTTCTTCTGTTTTCCCTGTTATGGAAAAACTTGCGGAAGCGTTTAAGGCTAAGAATTCCGGAATAACTGTTGAAGTTTCGCAGAGTGATTCTACAACTGGCATAAACAGCGCGATTCAAGGCGTTTGCGACATTGGAATGGCAAGTCGCGACTTAAAGGAAAGCGAATCCGGCGTAAATTCTGCAAAAATTGCAATTGATGGAATTGCGGTTGTTGTGAACAAAAAAAATCCTTTGAATGCACTTAGTGCTGACCAGGTTCGCCGCATATTTATTGGTGAAGTTACTAATTGGAGCGAAATAAAATAAATTGATTTTGAAAAAACGTGTTGTCGCAGTGAAAAACATAACAAAGATTTTAGAAAAAATTTCGTAAAAGAGGTGATTGAATGAAAAATAAATATGAATCAACTATGAAAATTTTATTTTTGCTTGCGGCTGGTGTTAGCGTTGCTGCGGTTTTTCTAATTTGCCTTTTTATGTTTGCGAACGGAATTCCGGGTATGAGCAAAATCGGCTTTTTGAACTTTATTTTTGGATTAAAGTGGAAGCCGGAAATTGACTTGTTCGGAATTTTTCCGATGATTGTGGGTAGTTTTGTTGTTACGCTTGGTGCAATGTTGCTTGGAGTTCCGCTTGGCGTTATGACTGCGGTTTTTATGGCACGGTTTTGTCCTGCAAGGCTTTATCCGATTTTTCATCACGGAGTAAATCTTCTTGCAGGAATTCCTTCCGTTGTTTATGGATTTTTCGGACTTACTGCGATTGTTCCGATTATCCGCAGTTTTGCAGGCGGCAGCGGAACAAGTATTCTTGCCGCGTCGATTGTGCTTGCAATTATGATTTTGCCTACAATTATAAGTACCAGTGAAGTTTCGCTTCGTGCATTGCCTTGCGCTTATTATGAAGGTTCTCTTGCCTTGGGTGCATGCAAAGAACGGAGTGTTTTTTTTGCGGAATTGCCTGCGGCAAAAAGCGGAATCATTTCCGGAATTATTCTTGGTGTGGGGCGCGCAGTTGGCGAAACGATGGCGGTTATTATGGTCGCAGGAAATCAGGCGATTTTACCGCGCGGCTTAACAAAGGGAATCAGAACTTTGACGGCAAATATTGTTTTGGAAATGGGATATGCGGCAGGAATTCATCGGGAAGCGCTTATTGCAACTTCTGTTGTTCTGTTCTTTTTTATTCTGATTATAAATTTTGTCTTTATGCTGACAAAGCGGAAGATTTAGCCTGATGCCCTGATAGCGATGGCTGATGTCTGATGGATTAAAACGAGGTTATTATGAATCAAACTAAGCAATCTTCGATTTTGCGTTTTCTTTTGACGGTTTCTGCGTTGATTACTTTTTCCATAATTTTTACTTTGATTGTTTATATTTTTGCAAAAGGATTTGTTCACATCAAGCCGGAATTATTTGCGCTTCGTTATACGAGCGAAAATGCTTCGCTTTTTCCGGCTCTGGTTAACACTGCAATCGTGCTGGTTGTTTCGCTCTTGATTGCGGTTCCTGTTGGGCTTGGTGCGGCTATTTATCTTTCTGAATATGCAAAAAGCGGCAATTTGTTCGTGCAGATTATAAGAGTTACGGCGGAAACACTTTCCGGAATTCCTTCTATTGTTTACGGACTTTTCGGGCTTTTGTTTTTTGTTACGGCTCTCCGCTGGCAATTCTCACTATTGGCTGGTTGCTGCACTCTGGCAATTATGATTCTTCCTGTAATTATGCGAACAAGTGAAGAAGCACTTTTGTCTGTTCCGCAAACTTATAGAGAGGCAAGTTACGGGCTTGGAGCCGGAAAACTCCGCACAATTTTTAAGATTGTGTTGCCTTCTGCAATTCCCGGAATCATAAACGGAATAGTTTTAAGTTGCGGAAGAATTATCGGAGAAACAGCCGCTCTTTTATATACGGCAGGAACTGTTGCTCACATTCCAAAAAATATTATGGGAAGCGGAAGAACGCTCGCCGTACATCTTTATTCGCTTTGGTGCGAAGGTTTGCGTACGGAACAGGCTTACGCTACGGCAGTTGTGCTGGTTCTTTTCGTTATTTTGTTAAATTTTATTTCTGGAAAAATAGAAAAAATAATGACAAAAAAACAATAAAAATCCAACAGAAAGTAGGAATAAAAATGGAACAAAAAATTGAAAAATTTCAACAAAGTCTGCAAAAAGCAAAAATTTCTATTCAGGACTTTGATTTTTTCTATGGAAATTTTCAGGCTCTGCACAAAATAAATATGGAAATTCCTGAAAATAAAATTACCGCATTTATTGGGCCTAGCGGCTGCGGAAAATCTACGCTTTTAAAATCGCTTAACCGCATGAACGATATGGCGGAAAATTCTTGCTACAAAGGAAAAATCCTGTTTGCAAAAGAGAATTCGTTTTGCGAATCTGTGCTTTCTGAACCGGCAGTTTCTGAACGCCATCCTAATATTGAAATTGCTGCTGAAGATAATTTTGATGCAAAGCAGCGGCAGGAAGACTTTTATAACATTCTGGACAAAAAAACTGATTTAAATCTTTTGCGAAAAAAAGTCGGAATGGTTTTTCAGAAACCAAATCCGTTTCCGATGAGCATTTACGATAACATTGCTTATGGACCGCGCACTCACGGAATCAAGCGCAAAAGTGAACTTGACGAAATTGTAGAAAAATCGCTGAAAGCGGCTGCAATTTGGGATGAAGCAAAAGACCGCTTGAATAAAAGTGCTTTGGGAATGAGCGGCGGACAGCAGCAACGTTTGTGCATTGCCCGTGCACTTGCCGTAAATCCGGAAGTGCTTTTGATGGATGAGCCGACTAGTGCGCTTGATCCGATTTCTACCGGAAAAATTGAAGACCTTTGCGATGCACTTAAGGAAAAACTTACGATTGTGATTGTTACGCACAATATGCAGCAGGCGACGCGAATCAGCGACAAAACGGCATTCTTCTTGCTTGGAAAAATTGTTGAATATGGTGAAACGGAGCAAATTTTTTCAACTCCGAAAGATAAAAAAACAGAAGAATATATAACTGGACGGTTTGGATAATCAGAAAGAAAATAGGAAGTTGAGCGTTGCAGCTACAATTATTTTCTAATGCAGTTACGCAAGGAAAAAATTATGAGAACAAAATTTGAAAATCAGCTTAAAGAACTTAATGAAGATTTGATTTCTTTAGGCGCAGAATGTGAAGATTGTCTTACTTATGCAATGCAGGCACTTGTTACAGGCGAAAAAGAAATTGCGAATATGGCAATGGAATGCGAGCGCGAAACAGATAAAAAGCAGCGGGAAATTCAGGAACTCTGCATGCGGATTTTGCAGCAGCAGCAGCCGGTTGCAAGCGACCTTCGCGCAGTGAGTGCGGCATTGCGGATGATTGTTGATTTGGAGCGAATTGCCGATCAGGGAAGCGACATTGCAGAAATTTCGCGACAAATCGGTTTTGAAAAAAACAGGCATAACAAAAGCGTTGTAAAAATGGCGGACATTACAATTAAAATGCTCAGTGCCGCTGTAACTTCTTTTGTAAACCGGGATGTAAATCTTGCAGAAGCTGTTGAAAAAATGGACGACGACGTTGATGCTCTTTTTCATAAAGCTAAACTAGGACTTATTGATTTGATGAGCAGTTCAACAAAAATCGGACGCGAGGATGCGGAACAAGCCTTGGAAGTTATGATGATTGCAAAATATTTTGAACGGATTGGCGACCACACCGTAAATATTGCGGAAGCGGTTGTTTCTATGCTAAAAGGAATTGTTCCCACCTGATTGCGTAATTTTTTTTAAACCATTTGTTTTCCGAGCCATCTAAATCAACCGTATTTTGATTTTGGTTCGGCTTTGCTCTGATTTATTGACGCACCAATTTTTATTATTTATACTGTTCACAAATTGAACATAAAAAGGCGGGCGCTTTGAATCAAGATTTGGCTCTTCTTCAAAATATAAATCAAACTTTAGTCTCAACTCCAAATGCAAATCAGCGCGAACTTGCAAAAAACGCAAATGTTTCTATAGGACTTATGAATGCGGTTCTAAAACGATTTGTAGAACGCGGCTGGATTATGCTTAAAAACGTGAACGCGCGGAAAATTGCGTATGCGCTTACAGAGCAGGGGCTGAATGAACTCAAAGCTCGCAGCCGTATATTTGCAAAGCGAACTTTCGCGCTTGCTTCTGAATATAATCAAATTCTTTACGATAAAATAATGAATGCAAAATCACGCGGAAAAACAAGTGTGATTCTTTACGGCAAAAGTTATATTGAATTCTTGATTGAATATGCGTGTGAAAAAGCGCAAGTTGATTTTAAAAAATGCAATCCCGATTCTAAACTTGCCGAAAGTGCGTTTTGCTTGGCGGGCGAACTTGAAGAAGAAGAAATTCAAAATCGACTGAAAAGCAAAGGCGCAGAAAAACTTGTTGATTTGATTGGCGATTTTAGCGATTTCGGAGTTGAGCAATG
>CAZIQK010000035.1:0-22303 GCA_964541735.1 uncultured Treponema sp. | reverse complement strand
CATCATTGAGTGCGAACGGAACATCTTATGGCAAACTGAAAATTTTACAAGAAACTGACCGCCCAATCATCACACCTTCAAATTTCAGTAATGGAACAGATTTTATTGTCGGAAAAGGAAGCGTAAATAATATAAAAGCGAACGAAAACTTGTTTGGAACGACATCAAATAACACTTTAATGGCGACAATAAGTGATGATGATATGGTAAAAACAGTTGAAGTAAATGTGTACAAAGAAGATGGCACAACTTTAGTTAGTAGTAAAAAAATAGAAGTATCAACAGAAACGACATCAAAAACGACATACAATCTTAATTATCCACTACCTTCTGGTGAAGGAAATTATGTAGTTGAAGTAAAAGCGACAGATGATGTCAATAATGCATCCGACGAAAGAACAGCTCAAACAACAACGAGTGGAAAATTCTACATAGCGGTTTCAAAAGGAGCACCGACAATCGCAGTAGGAACTATAAATGAATTCCAAACAGAAAAACCAAAAATTCTAGTTACAACAGAATCAAAGGCAAAATCGGTAACTGCAATTTTTATAGATAAAGAAACAGAAAAAGAACTGGACCCACAACCGACAACAGTAACAGTTGAAGTTGGAGAGTCTAAGCAAGTACAGTTTAAAGATGATTTGTCGGAAGGAAAATACACAATCTTGTTTACAGCGGTAGATAATTACGGACAAACAAATTCAGTTTCTACAAGCGAATTTATAGTCGATGAAATGCCACCAACTCTTACACTTACAAATTATGGTTCAAAATACGTTTCAGATAACTTAACAACAAGTACAAACTTTTATGTGAACCCGGAAAATAACTACATTATAAAGGGAAAAGCAACAGACAATGGAAGTGGAATTGCTTATGTTTATTTTTATGTAGGAGAATATACAGAAAAGCCGACGTTAGAAACATCAAATTGGTATTCAGCAAATATTTCCGGCAATACTTGGTCGGCATCAGTTACGAGCGAGATTCTTTCCGGTCTTAAAACAAAAGATGGTTCTACAGGATATGATTTCCATGTAATTGCAATTGATAAAGCAGGAAAAAATACATCAAATGATTATCTGAAAATTTACCCGGATTCAGTAAAACCTGAAACGACAACAAAATCATCTGGAGTTTATGATTCTGATGGAAATGAGATTTTAACGTTTGAAGATGGACAAACATACTATACAAACAAAGATTTTACTTTTAGCGGAGTGATAACGGAACAAAATTTTGACTCAATAAAAGTAAATGGAACTAGTTTGGAAGTTTCTGAAAACAAATGGACATATTCACCAAAAATCATAAAAGATGGAATAGATACATACAATATTGTTGTATCTGATAAAGCGGCAAATGCAACTATTTATTCTTTATCTGTAATAAGAGATACAGCATCACCAATTTTAACAATAACAACTCCGACAGAGGGAAGTAACGCAAAAGGACAAGCGATAACAGTAACAGGAACAGCTAGTGACACAGGAATTGGAACCGCAAGTGTCAATTATTCAATAACAGAGACAGTCTTAAAAGATGGAAAAGAAGAAACAAACACTATCTCTAGAACCGAAGCGTCAGTTAATTCAGACGGAACATACAGCTTTGATTCGTTTACACCACCAAAGGAAGGAATCTATGTTGTAACTCTAACAAGTAAAGACAAACTTGGAAACGAAAGTGCAAAAAAATCAGTAACATTCTACAACGATATGACAGGTCCTGAACTTAGCGATTACAAAATAACGCAAGATTCAAAAGGTTCTGTAACAGTTGATAATAAAGAATATGATGTTTACTCATCAACATCATTATCGGTTGAAGTAAAAGCGACAGATATTTTGACAAATGTACAATCTGTAATAGTGGGAAATGGAAGCACACTTACACTTTCAGAAGATGAAAAATATATAGGAAGTACGACAGTAACTCCGGGAGAAAACGGAATTACACAAGTTAAGTTTACAGCAATGGATAGTTTTTCAAATGTAACAGAAAAATCTATTAGCATAATTGTTGATACAACAGCACCGACATTCACACTTGATAGTACTTCAATAACAAGTAATAAAAAATCAATCACAATTTCGGGAACAGTAAGTGATGATATTGGAGTTGCTGAAAGAGCAATAACAATTATGTTAGGTTCAAATGTAGTTTCAAAAGGTTCTGTTAGTGCAGATGGAAAATGGAATGCGACAATCAACAATATTGAAGATGGAAACTATACTTACAAAATTTATGCACAAGACTTGGCAGGAAACAAAAGTGATTCAGGCTCATTTACTGCAAATGTAGACACAACTCCACCGAGTATAAAATTAGATACTAATGCAGACAAAATATGGCTTGATCAGACGGATTACATCACTCTCTCAATTTCGGCTGAGGATTCTTCAAATGCAAATTACAATTCCGGAATTTCAACAGTTTACTATTGCATAAGTGAAAATAATACAGCACCTAAATTTAGTTCTACAGATTCTAATTGGAAGTTGATGAGTAAAACAACAAGTGGTTACAGTCAGACTGTAAACTTAAAAGATGATTACAATATAGAAACAGACAAAACACTTTATGCTTGGTTTGCTGCTGTAGATAATGCTGAAAATTCAAGTGTAAGTCAGTCTGCAGAAAAAATCATTGTAGATACAAAAGCACCTGTAATTTCTGTAAAAAATAAAGGAAAATCTATCTCAACTGGAGAAACTTTACTTTTGAATAATGCGACTGTAGAACTTGAAGTTACAGTTACAGATACGAATGTAAAAACTTTGTCAGCTACAAGTGATAATACATCATCATCAGATATAAATGGAACAGCACAAGGAACATCGGTAAAACCAAACAATGTTGAAACTGCAAAAATTTATAATATCTCTTATGAATCACTCTCTGATGGAAATCCTACAATGTTAACTCTTGTTGCAGAAGATGAAAATGGACGAGCAAGTAACAGATTCACGGTTTATACAAAGTGCGATGTAATTCCTCCTGTAATTTTAATCAACAGTCCAAATGAAAACGAAATACTTAATACAAGTCCTCTCGTAGTTCAGATTTCTGTTGCAGAAAATAACTATAGTGAAACGAATACATCAATTTCATTATGGAAAGAAAATGCAAGCGAAGCTACATATACACAAACTGTGAGTCATGTGAACAGTGAAATCATAGATGAAACAAAGACAACTGTTGTACAAGCGAAGTTCTACGATGTGGAAGAGGGAACTTACATAATCAAACCAAATTCAACAGACACTTACGGAAATGCGGCTGTGCAAGTTACAAGAAATGTAACGTATGATACAACTGCACCGACAACAACACTTACATCTACAAATCTTTATGATTCGACTGGAAAATCAGTTTCAACGCTTACAAGTGGTTCTACATATCTTGCAAAAGATAATTTTACTTTTAGCGGTAAAGTAACAGATGTAAATTTTGACTCAATTTCTGTAAACGATGGAACTAAAAATGATGGTTTATCTGTTTCTGAAAACGGAGAATGGACATACGAAGCAGTGCCTACCTCAGATGGCCTTTATACATACAGAATTACTCTCAAAGATAAAGCTGGAAACCAAAATTCTTACACAATTTATGTAAATTATGATAAAACTGCTCCATCATTGACAGTAACTTCTCCGATTACGGGAAGCAATTCTTTTGGAAGTGTTACCATAAGCGGAAATGCGATTGACACCGGAAGTGGAATGGCAAGCGTTAGTTACTCGCTCACAAAAATAAAAGATTCTAGCGGTAGCGTGGTTTCAAATGTAATTAAAGATGATGAGGCTACGAAAATATCTCTAACATCTTCAGGAACGTTCAGTTTTGACTCTATAAATCTTTCTGAAAGTTCACTTCAATCTGCCGGAGAAGGTGAGTATACTTTCAAGGTAACTGCGACAGATGTTCTTGGAAATTCAACATCATCAGATGTAATTAATTTCTACTACGATGCGACAGGTCCTGTTATCTCTGCAATCATTTCAGAAGATGATGATTCAGGATATATTGGAACTTATAAAAACGGAGAAACAACTTATAAAGTTTACAAATCACAGAATTTTAAAATTTCTGTAACTGCAAATGATGCTATTTCAAATGTAGCTTCTGTAACTGCAAACAGTTCAACTTCACTTACAGAAAATAATGGTACATATACAGGAACTGTTAGCGGATTTAGCGGAAAGACATCAAAAGTTTTAGAAAATGTTTCAGGTTCAATCATAATTGACTCAAAGGATTCATTCTCTAACTCTGCGACAACATATACAATTAGCAATATCATAGTTGATACAACAGCACCGACAGTTTCAATTTCAAGTACAACTTCACTTACAAATCAACAGTTCAAACTTTCAGGAACTGCAAAAGATGAACTTGGACTTTTAGGAACAGTCAAAGTTACGGATAGTATTGATTCATCGGCAAGTTGGACTGTAAATCCTGATTCTAATGGAAACTGGGAGTTAACATTGACACCGGGAAGTGGTTCTGCTGAATCTTATTATACTTATACAAAAGATGGTAGTCACATTTACACAGTAACAGCAACAGATAAAGCAGGAAATTCAAAAACATCAACTTACTCTGTTATTACAGATACAACGGCTCCTTATTGGGATATGGAGGAGTCTTCAAAATATTTAAAAACAAGTCCTTATATTTCAACAACACAAGCCTATACGAAAACTGTAGAAAGTGTGATTAATAGTGGTTATAAGAATTCAATGCTTAGTATAACTGCAAAGGCAGGAGATGCAACAAGTGGCGTTGATAAACTTTATTACAATTTGAATGGCGAAACAGAGTCTGAAAATTCATCAACATTAGTTTGGAAACCTGTTGATAACGCAAACTTTACACTCGATGCAAGAGAAGGTGAAAACACTCTTGAAATCAAAGCAAAGGATGCTGCAGGAAATGAAAGTGCACAAACAAAACTCATCTTCTACGTTGATACAAAATCACCAAGTGTAGCAACATTAACAAGCCTTGATAGTATTACTGAAGAAACAATTCTTGATTCTTACAACCCAGAAACCGGTTCAAGCAAAAAACTTGTAAATGCTTCTTCTGATTTAAAATTTACGCTCAAACTTGAAGATGACACTTCAGTAGATTCAAAAACTTACAGCGGAATTGCAAGTGCAACAATCACAAAAATTGGAAGTACAACAAAGTCAATTTCTGGCACAGTTGATGAAAGCGATTCTTCAAAATATGCGTTTACAATTTCTTCAAAGGAACTTTCTTCTGTTGGAACTGGCGGTGCGGTTACAGTAAAAGTTTTAGACAAAGCTGGAAACTCAACCGACTTTACAGTATTTAATATTTTAGTTGATAAGGATGCTCCGACTGTAAGTTTGGCAAATCCAAGTGACGCAGATAATTCAACTTCAGACAAAATTGATGTAAACAAAACAATTTCTTTAAGCGGAACTGCAACTGATACAAACGAACTTGACACATCATCAATCGTTTTGGAATACAATGCAACTAGCGCAACTGCAAGAGACGGTTGGTTAATTCTTACAAGCGATTCTTCTGCGGATACATCAAAATACAAATTTGCCGGTTCAAATTTTGCAATTACAAAGGCTTCAAGTTTTAGCGTAAACGGTTTAGACACAAGTCAATTTACTGACAAATCTTCAATTTACTTGCGTGCAAGTGCAAAGGATACTGCCGGAAATCAAGCGTATTCAAGTGCAATCACGCTTTATGTAAATCAAGATTCTGACCGTCCAATCGTAAAAATCAGCAATTTAACTCAGCAATCTGACGGAAGTTTTATCTTAAAATATGGAACAAATGCGCAAATTACCGGAACAATTACTGATGATGATTCTATGAGTTCTAAGGTTATAACAAAACTTGTTATTTCAGAAGATGCATATACCGGAAGTGAAACTGCAAAAGGAACAACTAATTTTAGCCCGTCGAGCGGAGACTTTACATTTACTCCAAGCAATACAACTGACGGCGAAAAATTGTTCTATATTTATATTGAAGATAACAATGGTGGCGTTTTCTACACAACTGCGACAACAACCGGCTCAAGCACCGAAACACAATATCTTTCAAATCCAAAACTTTACTTGCAGACAACGCAACTTGAAGATTCAAAATATGCAGTGAACAAAATCACATATAAATCAGATTCAAATCCACCTTCTGTAAGCAACGCTCAGTCTTATACTTACAATTCTGACGGAAATAAAAATCAAATAATTTCCGGGTCTCAGACTATTGATAATTTGGAAACTGTTGGTGCTTCGTTTATTGTGGGCGGAACAGAAAAATCAAAACTTCAATTTGTAATTACAGCAAGCGACGAAAACGGAATTTCTGGAATGACGCTTGAACTTACAAAGGTTTTGGCTGATAAAACAACTGTAACAATCGCAAAATATGCAACTTCATATTCTATAAATGGCACATCTTTTGCTGATTACAAAGTTTCTTCAAGTTCATTTAATCAAACTACAAACAAAACAGATTCAGTTTGGACAACTGACCAAATTGATATTTCTGATTATGAATCTGCAACTGTAACTTTAAAAGCAACGGCTTACGATAAATCCGGACTTTACGGAAGCGGCTCTTATTCATTTGTTGTTGACCAAACAGCTCCAACTATTAGAATTTCTTCTCCAAATACTACAGAAGAAGTTACTGGTGACATAACCGTTTCTGGAACTGCAACTGATTCTGGCGGAAGTGCAACAGAAAGTGTTTACTGGTTTGTTCCAACTCAAAGCCAAATTGATTCAGCAAGTTCTCAAAGCAACTCGAAATCTTACTGGCGAAATTTAATTTTAGAGGCAGCAAGAGACTCAACAAATCTCCGTGTGGGCAATACTTTGGATAATTCTTCTACGGTAAGCGTTTGGCAGTTTATTTTTGGTTCGAGCGGAAATGCTTCTGATTTAACCAATTTTGATGATACATATTTTGTTAATGCTGCAAACTCAAGCCTTTACGATATTCCTCTTTATATTATGGCACAGGATGAACTTGGAAATTACGATGTAAAAACTGATTACACAATCAAGCATAATCCTGAAGGCGACAAACCTGTTACAACAATTACCTATCCTGATGTGAGTGAAACAACTTTAGGCGGCACAATCAGACTTTCTGGAACTGTAACAATTCCTTCAAACACATCAACTGCAAGTGCATTGTTTATTCAAATTGATAGTTCTTCAAGTTTTGCAAAAGATTATATTGAAAACTTAAAAGATTCTAACGGCAATCCAATTTACACAGTTTATTCTGCGGCACAAGCAGTTAAAGAAATTTTAGGCGACAATGCTCCAAGTGATTTTAATTCACTTTCTGAAGATAATTTAAAAGCCTTTGGATTTGCTCCGTCTTATTCAAATTCTGCAACAGAAGCTGAAAAAACTGCTGCAATCGCCAAAGCACAAGTGAATTTTAATTCTTGGTGGGGAATCAAAGCAAATAAATCATCATCTTCTTTGTGGACAAGAAATATAAATTCAAATGGTGAATTTAATCCTACAACAAGCGGAAAAACAAACACAATTTACTTGCGGGCAAGCGGAATTAATGCAAGTGGAAAAATTGGTGCCTGGACAGAAAATTACCAAATAAATGTAGATAATTCTGCTCCAACAATCACTTACGGATTAAATCAGTTTAGTTCAATTTCACAAACATCTTCAAACGTAAATTCTGCGAGTGTAAATGCAACTTCTTTGGCTTCAAAAAATTACACGGCAAATATGTTCTTGAAAGGTCAGTGGTATATTGTTGCAAAATTACTTGATGAAACTGGAGTCAGTAAAATTACTGTAAGTTATAAAGGAACTTCAACTTCAAGAAGTTATAACATCTTAAAAACTGAATCAGGAACTTCAAGTTTTGATATTCCAAGTGGATATTATATTAGTCCAATCAGCGAAACTGAAAATGGCACAAACAAAACAGGATACACAGTTTATATTCCTGTAAGTCAGGAAATTGGCGACAGCGTAACTTATTCAGTTGAAGTTATGGACAGCGATGGTTCGGCTCACACTTCAAAGATGGAATTTGTCTTAAACATCGACAATACTGCTCCAACAATCGATTTTGTAAACGGAAATGGCGACACTTTAATTTCTGGCGGAAGTACAACTTATTCAAAAGACAATCGCTACAATGTTCAGGAAAAAAATTACGTATTTAGTCCAAGCGGAAAAATAACAGATGAAGGTTCTGGATACGAACGCGTTTTGTTCCAGTTTGTGCGTGGCGAAAATGATATTTTATCTGGCGGAACAAAAGTTGTAATTGATCCAATGATTGTAAATGAAGATAGTTCTGATTATTCAAAGGCAAAGGCGACAATTGACGGAACTACAGTTTTAGCACAAAGCCTTAGTCAAGACAACAGCAAAACTTATTCACTTTACGGAAAAAATGTGAGCGGAACTTTATCTGCAACAGATGAATTTACCGCTACTACTTCTGACGATATTTCAAAAGATGCTCACATCAGAAAGGGCGGAATTATTTATGTTGATGGACTTTACCGCAAAATCAATGAAATTTCCGGTGATGTTATTACTTTTGACCCAGAACTTCCAAATTTGCCGGAAAATACAAGCGTAACTGCGTTCTTCCCTTATGCTCAAGTTGTGGATAACACTTCAACAGAGAAAGTTATTTCAGATTCAGCAAATCCAATCACACTTTCTAGCGATGACGGTGACGGAATGCCGGAAAGTATTACAAAGTCAGGTTCTTCTTGGTCTTGGGACGCAACAATTCATTCAACAAATATGCCAGACGGACCTGCAACGCTGATTGTTCTTGCATTTGATGCGGCAGGAAACGTTAGCGGTGTTGAAATTCCTGTGATGATTGCGAATAATGCGCCTCGTATTGCAAAGGTTTGGCTTGGAACTGACCTTGATTCAAACGGTAATTTTACAGATAACGAGTTTGAAGAATATTCTTTAATTGGAAGAGAGGCTACAGAAGGTCTTGAAGAAGCAACTAAAGATTTACAAAACGCATTTACGGCAAAAAATAAACTCGCAGTTGTAACAGAATTTACTGGCGGAAATAGCGAAATCAAAATGGCTTACTTGCGCGATTCAAGTTCAAGTTCTGCGGTTTCTTCTTCTAATGCCAGCGGATTTTTAGCAGCGGATTCTTCTGCAATCTCAACGGTTTCTGAAGGTTCAAGCACTGCAACGGCAAGTTTAAGTTCTGCAAGTTCCGGTCAATTTGATTCGCTTGAATTTAATACTTATTTTGAAAGTTCTTCTGTAAAATCTTACGTGCTTTCAAATGCAAATTTAACAGGTGCTGCTTCTGATAAAGATGTTGCTGAAGAAACAGACGGCAATGGCAAAAACTTTAGCTTTACATTCTGGGATTCAACTGAAGAAACAATTTGTGGAACAGACAGCCAAAATGCAAGACTTGTACTTAAAAATATGAAGTTTGATTTGGTTGATAGCACAAAACCTTTGGTTCGTGTAAATCCATTCTACTGGGCAAGTTCTTCTAACAACTCTCTTTACGGAAATTCTGCTTTGAACGGACACATTGAACTTGAAGGTGATTTGCCAAACACATTTACCGGCGCTAAAAAAGGTGAGTTTGACCGCGACCCTAAAGTTTCTGGCAAAATCGTATTTACTGGAACTGCTTATGATGAACATGCACTTTCTAAAATCACTGCAACTTACGGAAGTTTAACAGCGACCGCAACTTACGATATAAATAATAAAACTTGGACTGGAGACGGCACTTTAGGAACTGAAGGCGACACTTCCGGCTACAAGTTTACGGTTTACAACGTTGCACCACTTTCAGTTTACTACGACACAGACACAGCGTATCTTGACCAAAACGGACACAAAGTTTACTGGACGCTCGCAGTTGATACAGAAAATATAAAAATAATTTTAAAAACGGCGGCAGTTAACCAAAAACTTATTGTAGTTGCAGAAGACTCAAGTAAAAATGCAACAAGCACAGAAAATGATGATGAAAACACAAATGTAAACAGCACAGCAAGTGCTTACGAAGTTGATGCATCTTACAACAAGCCAACATATCAAACTGATGTTGTGCCGTATATTACAGGAATAAAGACAAAATTAAGCACATTAAATAAACGCCATCCATCTGCTTACGACCGTACAGCCCTAGGTGCATATCCAGTTTATTTCTATACAACAAAATATGATGGTTCTACAAATGTTGGCGAAACTATAACTATAAATGGATTTAATTTAAGCGGTGGTTCAGTAAAATATACAGGAGGTTCTTCTTCAGTAACTTTATCTGGTAATTCATTTACAATTCCAAGTGATGCAACATCTGGAGAAATTACCATATATGTAAACGAAATAGAAAGCCTTAACAACAAAAATAGTAATGATGCAAAAGGTTCATATACAAAAACTACAAGCAATATTTCTGGCGATTATGAAGTTTACAGTAATTATTATAATCGCGAACCAAACGATGAGAACAACAATCTTCTAACTGATGATGTAAAACTTGCAGTAATCCAATTGAATTCTCAAGCGGCTCGTTCTGCTAGTGCAGGTGTAAGTGATGTTGTTATGCACGTAAATCCAGCAAATGGTATGTTAGGTTTTGCTTTTGTAAATGGAAACGACCACTTTAATATGCCAAACGGAACTTTTTCATCTTATACAAGGTGGGGATGGGGTTGGGACAAATATACTTCAATGGAGTTTGTTTATGATAAAAACGGACAAAGTTTTGGAACGAGTGCAGAAAAAGACTCTGCAACAAATTTCGATAAGGCTGCTAAATTTAGATTCCATACGAGTCAGTGGGGAGTAAGTGATGGAGATGGAAGCACATCAAATGATAGTTACTCTGGATACGGAAAACTAAATGCTTTGCGTCTTGAAAATCAGGCTCAAAGAATGGATGATGATTCGTTTGTCGTAAATACAGAAAGAATAAAATCTCCAAGCATGGCAATTGCTTCAACAACAAATTCAAACAATATTTATCTTGCTTATTATGATGAAATAAACAATGAAATTGCATTCCGTGCTGGAACTTTAAATACATCAACAAAATATAGTGATTCAAACGCGAGAGATAATTGGAAAAGTTCTTCTGTTAAATTTGGACAGTTTGTAGATGAGGCAACTTATAATAATGGGAAAGATGATCCTTCAGCGTATAAAGTTTCTTATTCAAATAAATCTATTATTGCTAGTGAAACAATAGGAAAATCTGGTTATTATGCTGGAAAGTATGTTTCAATTTCTGTAGTTCCTGCTAGTGTTGCTGGTACAAGAAACGATGTTGTTGTTGCGGTTTGGTATGATTCTATAAACAGAAATCTTTGGTATTCTTATAATACAAATCCTCTTTTAACTTCTTCTATCGACAGCACAACTCATAAAAGTTCAACTTGGTCAATTCCAAAGGCTGTTTTGGATGGAGATGCAGGAGGTTTCTGTAAAATCTTAGTTGATGATGATGGCCATATTCACATTGCTTCGTATAGTTCAAGCGAAGCTGGTTCATTAGTTTATACATATTTGGATAAATATAATTCTGCTGATTCTGCTAGCGATTTAACTTCTTCAACTTATAGTTCGCTTGTTGATTCTTACGGAATTACTGGTTGGTATATAACAATGGATCTTGCTAAAAATGATGCTGGTAAAACAATTCCTTATATTGGCTATTATATGTACAGCCAGATGTATCCAAAATATGCTTATCTAACAGATTCTTATGCAGGAACGGTTTCTGAAGGAACTGATGAAGATAATTTCTATACTGGAAAATGGGAACAAGTTATGATTCCAAGCGAAAGTTTGATAAGTCAAGAACGAATTAACATTGGGGTTTATAAAGATTCTTCAACTGGAAAAATAAAGGAAATCCCAACAGGAACGGCAAGCTGTGGCTTAATTACTGGTAATGCTTATGGAAACGGAACTGCAAACCCTGTTTTAGGTTATGCAATAAGTTATGGAACTCAAGGATATGTAGAAACCGCACAAATGAAATAGCATTTAAAACGCTAATTCTACTTCGACAGTCTCATCAACCGCAAGGTTAAAAACTTTAGATTGAGCCTGTCGAAGTTGTCAAACTCATCGTTACTCACAAAATAAAGCGCGTGATTCTTAAATTTTGGTCACATTAGGCTGTCCAATAACTTTAAATTATTGCGGTCATTGAGTATTTCGATAAACTCAACCACCGCATTTTATTCTTATTGGTCAGCCCCCCCCCATGACACTTTTTTGCAAATTTAATTTTATAGAACCTTTGAGGTAACGTTTATGTTAAGACCCACTGTAATAAAAGTTGAACCATTAGAGGATTATTCCCTTATTTTGTATTTTGATAATGGGGAAATAAAAAAAATAATGTAAAACCATATATACAAGGTTCCTTGTATGAAATGTTAGAAGATAAATCATATTTTAAAAGTGTAAAACCTAATGGATTTAGTGTGGAATGGGCATTTATGTCCTGATGAATTGTATTACGAAAGTTCGTTTTAGCTTAGTTTTTTGAACTTATAATATTTCAAAACGTATGAATCCAAGTAAGTTCGTGTTTGTTATAATTTAAGTGAACTATTTTGCTATTCGGGATTTTTGCAAATTCTTCTATCAGTTGCCAATCTATATTTCCTTGCATTTTGATTGTGCAAATCATATTTAAATTTGATTTATACGAAAGCCACATTTTTATCCATTCTAAAAGTCGTTCCGGATAACAAATTACATCGCTAAAAATCCAATCAACATTGCCAATTTCTTCAGGTTTTAGCGTAAATGCATCGTGTGCTAAAAATTTTACTTTTGGATTTTTCATAAGTTCCGGAGCAAGTTCGGTTCTATCAACCGCAAAAACTTTTGCTCCAAGATTTACTAAAACCCAAGTCCATCCGCCGGGGCACGCTCCTGCTTCAAAACAAAATGAATTTTCGTTTGGAAGATTTGTTCCGTTTAATAAATTCGCCATTGTCAAACTTTCTTGAATTTTTAAATACGCTCTGCTTGGTGGATTTTCGTGATCTTCTTGAAATTTTAAAGTTCCTGCTGGCAAAAATGAATTTGTTTTTGCACTGTAAATAAGATTATGTTCATCAATCAACGTAAAAAGTCCAATTGGAGAAGTTGGAATTTTTACAGGAAATTTTTTTTCTTTAAGATTGATATACGGAAGTTTTTCTTGAATTAATTTTGTACGACGAAAGCAAGTAAAATCATAAGATGCCCAATTTCGCTGAATATTTTTTAGATGATTTACTGCATCGGAAATTGAATCAAAATTTAGTAAAAAAGGTTCTTCCATCACATCTTTTGAAAAATACGGAATACAATTTTTTTGTAAATCTGAAAAATAAAAAAGTTCTCCGTATCGGTTTTTTGGATTTGATTTTATGTCAAAACGTTCGCTTAATTCAGAAAGGAGAATGTTGCTCATTTGTGGAAATGCTAAAAATGCTTTTCCGTCTAGTTTTGTAATTTTTGTTGCCATATTATTTTATCTGAGGAAAATTATCATCTTCTTGATTCTTAAGAAAATTTATAAATTCTGTAAGACGATTTACATCTGGAGAATAGAGAATTTGAAATCCTATAAAAGTATTTTCGTTTTCTGTTTTTGTCCATTGAGGTTTGGAAATTAAGTTGAGAGGGTTTTCATCAGAATTTCGCAGAGGAAGGATTTTAAGTTCGTATTCTTTTTCTAAATCAATATTTACCGGAAATTGATAATGAATTTTGCAGCCATTTTGAGAAATATCATCAAGAATTCCAGAAATCGAACAAATCTCATTTGCAGAAACTCTTCCTATTTCCTTAAAACGCATTTCTTGTCGTTCTTTATAATTCATAGAAAGCATTATATGAATTTATGTATTTTATGGCAAATGCAATAATATTGAAAAAATAGAAAAATAGGGGTCTGTCCCCTATGCTTGCAAATGCACAGAAACTAGCAATATAAAGGCAATATGGTTATAATAAAAATATGAAGGTTTTATCTATTACAATTCCTTGTTACAATTCTGCAAATTATATGCAGCATTGCATAGAAACTTTGCTTTCCGGTGGCGAAGATGTTGAAATTATTATCGTAAATGATGGCTCGGATAAAGATAATACTTTGCAAATTGCTCGCGAATACGAAAATAAAAATCCTACAATTGTAAAGGTTATTGATAAGCTTAATGGTGGGCATGGTTCAGCCGTAAATACTGGAATAAAAAATGCAACCGGAAAATATTTTAAGGTGGTAGATTCGGATGATTGGGTTGATGGCGAAGTTTTAAAAGATGTTCTTAAAACTCTGAAAAATTTTACTTCCGACGAAAATCAAATTGATTTATTTTTATGCAATTTTATGTACGATAAAGTTGGTGCAAAAAATAAAAAAATCATTTCTTATGAACACGAAATTCCTCAAAATCAAGTTTGCAAATGGAATGATATAAAACATTTTCCTTTGGGAACTTATATTCTTATGCATGCAATAATTTATAGAACAGAAATTTTGCGTAAATGTAAACTAGAATTGCCTGAACATACTTTTTATGTTGATAATCTTTATGCTTTTCATCCTTTGCCATATTGCGAAAAGATTTATTATTTTCCAAAATGTTTATATCATTATTTTATTGGGCGCGATGATCAATCTGTAAACGAAAAAGTTATGATAAGTCGAATTAATCAACAAATAAAAGTTAATAAATTGATGATTGATGAATTTACAAAAGATGAAAATATTTTGGAAAAAAATCATCATCTTGAACATTATATGTATAAATATCTTGAAATTATAACGGTCATTTCTTCAATTTTGTGTAATCTTTCTAAAAGTGAGGAAAATGAACAAAAAAAATTAGAACTTTGGAAATATTTAAAAAAAATAAATCCAAAAGTTTATAAAAAGATGAATGCAAGTATTTTTGGAGTTAATTTAAATACTGAAAATCCGGAAAAAGAGAAAATTTCTGAAATTGGATATAAAATTGCACAAAATTTATTTGGATTTAATTAAAAGAGGTTAAGGAAGTAAAAAATGGAAAAATTAGTTGTAAATAATTATGGTTCTTTTGATTTAATTTTTACAAAAGGAAAAGGTTCTACACTTTGGGATGTAAATGGCAAAAAATATATTGATTTTATCTCCGGAATTGGTGTTAATTGTTTGGGTCATAATTATAAACCTCTTGTAAAAGCAATATCAAATCAAGCAAAAAAAGAAATTCATATTTCAAACTATTATTTTTCTGATGTTGGAATTGATTTTGCGAATAATCTTTTAAAAATTACAGGTTTTGAAGGTGCATATTTTGGAAATTCCGGAGCGGAAGCAAATGAAGCGGCTATCAAACTTGCTAGAAAATATGGTCAATTAAACGGTGGCGAAAAGAGAAAAACAATTGTAACTTTAGAATCATCTTTTCACGGAAGAACTTTGGCAACGCTTACTGCAACAGGTCAATCAAAATTTCATCCGGAATGTTTTGCACCTTATCCGGAAGGTTTTAAAACTATAAAACTTGGTGATTATGATGCTTTAAAATCTGCGTTTGATGATACAACAGCAGCTCTTTTTATTGAATGTATTCAAGGCGAAGGCGGAGTTAATATTGTTGATAAAGATTGGGCTTGTGCTGCGGCAAAAGCGGCTCGTGATGCCGGTGCAATCGTAATGTGTGATGAAGTTCAAACTGGCGTTGGAAGAACAGGAACTTTTTTAGCATCAGATTGGCTTGGAATTAATCCGGAAGTTGTAACTTTAGCAAAAGGAATTGCCGGAGGCGTTCCAATGGGTGCTTGTTTATTTCGCGGAAAAGCAAATAATGTTTTTGTTGCAGGCGACCATCAATCAACTTTCGCAGGAAATCCTCTTGCATGTGCTGCAGGTCTTGTCGTTTTAGAAACAGTTTCTAACCCAGAATTTTTAGATAGAGTAAATCATATCGGTGATGTAATTCGTGGCGAAATTTCAAGTTGGAATCTTCCAATCGTAAAAGATGTTCGTGGAAAAGGTTTGATGATTGGAACTCAAATCATTTCTGATATAAAACCTTTTGATATAGAAGTAAAATGCTTAGAAAAAGGTCTTTGCGTAACTACAGCCGGCAGTGATGTTGTAAGATTTTTGCCACCGCTGGTAATTTCTGACAAAGAAGTAACAGAAGGGCTTGAGATTTATAAATCGGTTTTGGAAGAATTTTCTAAAAAATAGAATTTTTACTGTAGATTTTGTATGTAGCCATCAAAATGTAATAATTTTGGTGGCTATTATTTTTTAAGAAATCTAATTTGTGAATGTAGTTAAGTCTCCAAAATATCAGATAGTGAGTTTTTTATCTCGTTATAATTTAAAACTTTTTTTGGATTTTTTGAATGTTCTCCAATCATTTTTTCCATCCAAACCATATTGTACCAACGCCCAAATTTATATCCGCAGTTGTGAAATTCGCCAACTAGTTTGTATCCTAAATGTTCGTGAAATTGAGCACTATTTTTTGTAAGATATTCATCATCTTCTGTCGGATAGCCAATGCAAGCGTTTAAATTTAAAATATTCATTCGTTTTAAGATTTCTTCCATCACCAAATAAAGTTTTTTTCCAACTCCGTGATGTCGTTCATTTGCGTCAAGATAAATTGTATTTTCAACTGCCCAATTGTAAGCTTTTCTTCCAACGAAAGAACCTACATAGGCATATCCGATGATTTTTTTATTTTGAATAGCAACAATGTAAGGATATTTTTCCATTGTGTGATTCATTCTTTTTTTGAAATCTTCCAAAGTTGGAACTTCCCATTCAAAAGTAATAACCGTTTTTTCTACATAATATTTGTAGATTTCTAAGATTCGTTCTGCATCTTCTAAGGTTGCATTTCTAAATGAGACTTTGTCCATTTTTATTCCTCATTTTTTAATGCCTTTTCAATTCCAAGTGCAAGTTGATCTGCACAAGATGTTTTTTTGTTTCCGCAAAGGTTTCCTTTTAAAATTGAAACTGCTCGTTCTGCAGATGTTCCTTCTAAAAGTTTTCCGATTGCAGCCGTATTGCCGGGACAACCACCGGTAAAATGAACATTATACAATTTTCCATCTTGAATACTAAAATCAATTTGTTTTGAACAAACGCCTTGCGGTTTAACTGTAAAATTCTGCACTTTTTTGCTCCTATATAAGTTTTTATTGTTGATTTTACAATTAAAAATACTTCTTATTATTTGATTTTTCAATGAATTTATTTTGCAATTTTGTAGAAAATATAAATTTGCATTGTGTAGTATGATTTGTGTGATGATAGGGGACAGATGTCTAAGTTTTCAGAGAACTATAATTTCTCATCATCTTTCTCTTGAATTACATTCGTTGCTTTTTTATAATTTTAGAAAAACTTTATATTTTTTATGGAAGTGAAAATGGAAAAATCTTTAAACACAAAATGTATTCAGTCTGGTTATGAACCAAAAAATGGTGAGCCTCGACAAATTCCTATCATCCAATCTACAACTTTTAAATATGACACTAGCGAAGAAATGGGTGCTCTTTTTGATTTGGAAAAAAGTGGTTATTTTTACTCGCGCCTGCAAAATCCTACAAACGATTTTGTTGCTTCTAAACTTGCGGCTTTGGAAGGCGGAACTGCTGCTATGCTTACATCTTCTGGTCAAGCGGCTAACTTTTTTGCAATTTTTAATATTTGCGAAGCCGGAAGTCATATTGTTGCTTCAACTGCGATTTACGGAGGAACTTTCAATCTGATTGCTACAACTCTTAAAAAAATGGGAATTGATTCTACTTTTGTAAATCCTGATGCAAGTGAAGAAGAACTTTCTAAAGCATTTAAACCAAATACACGTGCAATGTTTGGAGAAACGATTGCAAATCCTGCTTTAACAGTTTTGGATATTGAAAAATTTGCAAAAGTTGCTCATTCTCACAATGTTCCTCTGATTATAGATAACACTTTTCCTACTCCAGTAAATTGCCGCCCTATTGAATGGGGTGCGGATATTGTAACTCATTCTACAACAAAATATCTTGATGGACACGGTTCTTGTGTTGGCGGTGCGATTATTGATTCCGGAAAATTTGACTGGATGGCTCACAAAGAAATGTATCCCGGTCTTACAAGTCCGGATGAAAGTTATCATGGAATTGTTTATGCAGAAAAATTCGGTCAGGCAGGAGCATTTATTACAAAAGCGACAACCCAACTTATGCGCGATTTGGGTTCAATCCAAGCGCCAATGCAGGCATATATTTTAAATCTCGGAATAGAATCTTTACACGTGCGAATGCCTCGTCATGTAGAAAATGGTCAGGCAGTTGCAGAATTCCTTGAAAAACAAGAACAGGTTTTGAGCGTAAATTATCCGACTTTAAAAGGAAATAAATATTACGAACTTTCAAAAAAATATCTTCCAAACGGAGGATGTGGCGTTGTTTCTTGCGAATTGAAAGGCGGAAGAGCTGCCGCAGAAAAATTTATGAAAGCGCTTAAAATATTTTCTATAGAAACTCACGTTGCTGATGCCAGAAGCTGTTGTTTAAATCCTGCAACTTCAACCCACAGACAATTAACTGATGAACAATTAAACGCAGCAGGAATTCCAGCCGGACTTATAAGAATTTCTTGCGGTTTGGAAGATAAAAATGATTTAATTGCAGATTTAAAACAAGCGTTAGAATCAGTTTGAAAAAGTTAGAGTGATAATGAAACGTTCCGACACGGCTCGCGTTTCTCTATGCACATTTTATGCACACTTGACTTTTTATATATTTTAAACTAAGGTGATATTTATGAAACACACAACTCTACTACTACTATCTTTATTTTCTCAAAAATAGCCGTAAGTGATAGGTAGTGTGTTAAAATTTTAATTAGCAATTTAAGACCTGTCGCAGTTGCGGCGGGTCTTTTTTTTATGTGAGGTAAAATATGAAAGTAAACGGAAAGTACAAACCTTTTGAAGCTGTTCCATCATTTAATCGAACATGGCCTACAAAAACAATTACAAAGGCTCCAATTTGGTGTTCTGTTGATTTAAGAGACGGAAATCAAGCACTTATAAATCCTATGGGTGTAGAACAGAAACTTGCGTTTTTTGATTTACTTGTAAAAATTGGTTTTAAAGAAATTGAAGTTGGATTTCCTTCTGCTTCTGATACTGAATTTAATTTTATGAGAAGATTAGTTGAAGAAAATCACGTTCCTGATGATGTTACTTTACAGGTTTTGTGCCAGGCTAGAGAATCTTTAATTAAAAAAACATTTGAATCTTTAAAAGGATGTAAAAAAGCAATTTTCCATCTCTACAATTCAACTTCTCCATCACAAAGAAAATATACTTTTAATAAATCAAAAGATGAAATAAAACAAATTGCAGTTGATGGAATTCGTTGCGTAAAAAAATGCCTTCCAATGAGTGAAGGAACTGATATTCGCCTTGAATATTCTCCGGAAAGTTTTTCTACAACAGAAATTGATTACGCTATTGAAGTTTGTGAAGCTGTTGTAAAAGAATGGGGCGATGCCGCTGATGAAAATCATAAAATAATTTTAAATTTGCCAACAACTGTAGAATGTGCTTTGCCAAATCAGTTTGCGGATCAAATAGAATATTTTTGTCAGCATATTTCAAACAGAGACTCTCTTATAATTTCACTTCATAATCATAATGACCGCGGAGAAGGTGTCGCTCAATGTGAACTTGGGCTTTTAGCTGGTGCAGATAGAGTTGAAGGATGTCTTTTTGGAAATGGTGAAAGAACTGGAAATTTGGATGTCGTAACAGTTGGATTGAATATGTTTTCTCAAGGCGTAGATCCAGAACTTGATTTATCAAATATTCCTTATCTTGTTGAAGAATATACAAAATTTACAGGAATGGGAGTTCCTCCTCGTCAACCTTATGCCGGTGAACTTGTATTTACAGCGTTTTCTGGTTCTCATCAAGATGCAATTCGCAAGGGAATGGCTGCACGTGTAAAAATGGATGAAAATGCACTTTGGGATGTTCCATATCTTACAATTGACCCTCATGATATTGGTCGTCAATACGAAGGTATTATTAGAATTAATAGTCAAAGTGGAAAAGGTGGAGCGGCTTATATTCTTGAACATGATTATGGAATTGTTGCTCCAAAAGCAATGCATCCGTTTATTGGAAATGTTGTAAAAAATACTGCGGATAAATTACAACGAGAAATTTCTAATGAAGAAGTTTATAAAGCATTTAAAGATACTTGGCTCAATACTAAATCTCCATTTACAATTAAAGAACTTTCTCAACGTCATATAGAAGGTGAACGTGGAAGTGATGATTCTGAACAAGTTGCAATTATGGCAACAATTTCTTGGGAAGAAAAAGATTATGCGATTGGAGGCAATGGAAACGGACCTTTGGATGCTTTTGTAAACGCCTTAAAACAAACTCCGGTTCCAAAATTCAATATTGTTTCTTTCCATGAACATTCAATAGGAAAAGGTTCGGACACAAAAGCTATGGCGTATGTTCATATTACAAAAGAAAACGGAGAAGATGCTTGGGGTGTTGGAAAAAGTTCTAACGTAGGACGAGCCGGAATTGCAGCAGTAGTTTCGGCATTGAATTATAAATTATAAAAATCTTTTCTGAAAAAATAACATAGTAGGGAAGTGATGAATAAATCATTTTGTGCCTACTATGTTATTTTTAACATAGAAAAATCAATTCAAGATTTATAAAATTTCGTAATTCTACAAATTGTTGATTTTACAATATAGTTGCTAGTTTATAAAATTGTGCGATAGTGAAAATATGATGGTTGTAGGAGTGATAAAATCACTTAACAAGCAAATCATAACGCCTCAAAATTCATCAATTCTAAGGGCGAACTAACTTTTAATCAAAAAAAATATATTTTCGCATTTTTAAACCGATTATGCTTTTTTTTGCATAGTCGGTTTTTTGTTTTTAAATTTTTTTTTGGAGAGAGCTATGGAAGAAGAGATGTTTTGTCATTGTCGGGCGTGATACGACAATCTATACAGAATAATAGGGTATCTAGAGTTTTATTAAAATATAAATCAAAGAAAACTTTGTAAAAATAAATTCATCAAAAGGAGAAAAAAGAATGAAAAAATTATCTTATTTGTTAGTAGCGGTTTTACTTAGTGTTGCTTTTATTTCTTGTAAACAAACTATAGAAATTGTAACTGGTTTTGAAGGTCCGTGGAAATGGGGATATGTTTACTAAAACTAGAAAATGTTATCTAGTTGAAGGAGGCGTTCCGGATTATTCTATGTTTATGCCATATACGTATGAAGGTGCAACAGTTGTTTCTGATAGAGATGCATATATGGATTCTAATGGTAATATTACTCTTGGAAGCCCATCAGTTTCTGATTTTTCTTGGGGAAACAGTGGGGCTAATCAAAATTATACGGAAATCCAGATAAAAATGACAGTTATTTCCGGAACTATAACTTTAACTGATACTGGTGTTATTTTTACATATACTCATAGCATTGAAAGTTACGGAAAAAATTATCGGAAAGATGATATACCGTATCTTGAAACTTCAATTAGTCCTTTAATTGAATATAGACAATCTGATTATGCTCCTACTGATTATCTTCCCGGAGATGTAATATGGGAAAAGGTAGAAGGTCAAGAATTTACAACAGATGGATATAGCGTATATCTTAATCTTGATAATATTATTGATCTTACTGGTTACAAATATTTAAATGTAAAATTTTCTGCAACAGATAATGCTACTGCTCAAAATGTAATTGTACAACCTATGAATGAAAAAAATGGAGCAGGACATCCACAAGGAAGCATCAAAGAAAAAGGTGCTGTTTCTAAAAATACATATCAAACAGAATTTGGAACTACATTTGGAACATACTCAAAATGGGAAAATGATACCGCAACTGAAGTTAAAATAAAAGACAATCTTTTAGGAAGTCTTCAACTGTTTGTTGAATCTACAGTTGATTGGAAACCTGCAAACGGTGTAAAAATCACAATTTATAAAGTAACAGCAACAAATACAGAATTGAAGTAATTTTAGATTTTTTACTAACAAATTTTCTATTCCCCGATGGAATCTTTCTGTCGGGGAATTTTTTTGTAAGAATGCATTTTATTTTGGGAATTTGTTCAAGTGAATATGCATTTTTTGTGGAGAATTATTTTACGCAAAAAAAATTTACTTTTTAGCAAGCATTGCTTCAAGTTGTCGAATACGCTCTGCTTGTTTT
>CAZIQK010000034.1:0-22548 GCA_964541735.1 uncultured Treponema sp. | reverse complement strand
AAATGTTAGGGTGGGAAGGTCGTTTTTTTTGTAAAATAGGGGTCTGTCCCCATCCACACCTTTTCTTAAATCAAAAAACTTCACCGGAAAACACAACGCATCTTGGAATTTTAGGAATGAAAAACAGAGCCGCAATAATAGGCGCGGAACTTTCGATAAAATCCAGCGAAGAAACCGGAACATTAATAAAGTTGACGCTGCCTGTTGCAACATGACTTGATAATCTTAAATGACAGATTGCCGTAAACGCTACCACTAGACTTCGTTCAAGTACGGCAATGACAAAAATAACGGTGCTAAGAGTTCGCACAAAAAATGCCAAAAGGAAAACAGAAAATTTTCCCTTTGGCATTAAATTTTACTAAAAAACTTTTAGATTTTTGCAAAAGCCTGATCCAAATCCGCAATAATGTCGTCAATGTGCTCAGTGCCGATTGAAAGTCGGATTGTGCTTTGTGTAATTCCCTGTTCAGCAAGTTCCGCTTCGTTAAGTTCAGAATGAGTTGTTGAAGCCGGATGAATTACAAGCGATTTAACATCAGCAACATTTGCGAGCAAACTGAAAATTTGCAAATTGTCTATAAATTTCCATGCTGCTTCGCGACCGCCCTTAATTTCAAAAGTAAAAATTGACGCTCCGCCGTTTGGAAAATATTTTTCGTAAAGTTTGTGATCCGGATGATTTTTCAAAGACGGATGATTTACTTTTTCAACCTTTGGATTTTTCGCCAGATATTCAACAACTTTCTTTGTATTTTCAACGTGCCTTTCAATTCTAAGCGACAAAGTTTCTGTTCCCTGAATCAAAGCCCAAGCCGCAAAAGGAGAAATTGTCGCACCCGTATCTCGAAGCAAAATCGCCCGAATGTAAGTTACAAAAGCCGCGCCTGGAACTGCATCAGCAAAACTTACGCCGTGATAACTTTCGTTTGGATTTGCGATTGCAGGGAATTTTCCGCTTTTCCAGTTAGTTTTTCCTGATTCAATTATAATTCCGCCCAAAGTTGTTCCGTGTCCACCAATAAATTTTGTCGCCGAATGAACAACTACATCTGCTCCGTGTTCAAGCGGACGAATCAAATATGGAGTTCCAAAGGTGTTATCAACAACAACTGCAAGTCCGTGTTTGTGTCCTAAGTCAATCAATGCATCTAAATCTGGAATATCTGAATTTGGATTTCCCAAAGTTTCCAGATACAAAACTTTTGTGTTCGGTTTTATTGCATCTTCAACTTCCTTAAGATTGTGTACGTCAACAAAAGTCGTTTCTACACCGAACGGTTTTAGCGTATGTTTTAAAAGATTGTAAGTTCCGCCGTAAATTGTTTTTTGAGCAACAACATGATCTCCAGATTGCGCCAAAGCTTCGATTGTGTAAGTGATTGCCGCCGCACCAGAAGCAACTGCCAGAGCCGCACTTCCGCCTTCCAAAGAAGCAATGCGTTTTTCAAAAACGTCCTGAGTTGAATTTGTTAATCGACCGTAAATATTTCCAGAATCAGCCAGACCAAATCTGTCTGCAGCGTGTTTTGAATTGTGGAAAACATAAGAAGTTGTCGCATAAATTGGAACTGTGCGTGAATCTGAAGCAGGATCAGGATTTTCCTGTCCAATATGAAGTTGTTTTGTTTCAAAATGTGTTTTAGAAAAGTCTGCCATAATAATTTCCCCTTAAAATTGTAAAGTTTTTCCGAATTTTAATTTTTCTGTTTAAGTTCTCGGATTTTATTGTAATTTCGATTTTTAATATTGTTATAAAAATGAACGCTGTCTGAAATTACAAAACAATAAATTCAGCGTGAGTATTTTTAGGTAAGTCCTTCTGTTTTAACTATGTGCAACTAAATGAAGGAATAAAATTTAAGCGCACATGACTCCGTTTCTAAAATTTTCTCGAACTAATTTTTCAAAGTAAATTTTCATTTGCGCCTCCAGAATTTTTTATTCTTAGACTTTTATATATCTATAAACCTAGTATGTCAATAGGAAATATGGAAATATTTTAAAATTTATTCTTCATTTAAAATCTTCAAAATTTGATTTCCATAACATTTTTCCAGTTCATGAAGATTTTTTTGTTTTTGCTTCCCGCAGCTCCGCAATTTCTTTCATAAGCTTCTTTTCTCGCTCTGTAAGCGGCTCTTCCCCTACGGCTTCTGATTTTAAAATCCGTTTCCGGTTGCAGCTTTTTCGCCAGTCACTCAGAGTTCCGTACGACAGACCAAGCTGTGCACAGGCTTGCTTTACTCCGATTTCATTTTTTGTAAAATAGGGGTCTGTCCCCATTCACACCTTTTCCAATTAAGCTCATCTGTTGAATGTCATTTTTTATGCCGATATAATACGTATAGTGAAAAAAGAATTTTATAATTATGGTAATTTTGAAAAATACAAAGTTCCTCACAATACAGAACATCTTGAAGTTTTGCAAGAAGCGTCCCCTATCGAAACAACATCGCATTTACAATTTCAAGATAAGGTTTTACGTATAAAAAATATTCAAGAACGTAGATATAAATTTCAACTTGAGCAAAAGAGAAGAAGAATTGTTGCTATAAAAAAGGCAAAAGAAGAATTGCTAAATAAAAGTAAAATATCTATTCAGCAAGATGCTTCTCAAGATGGTATAGATTCTCAACACGAAAGTAAAGATAAAGATTTTATTTTTGATTGGGAAGTTCCTTTCATGGATGATGTGGAATCTTCTAAAAAAAATGTCAAAATTCCAAAAGAAAAATTAAAAAAAGAAGAAAAACCTTTAACAAAGGCAAAGATTTCTATTGGTGCAAAACTAATTGGAATTATATCTACAATTTTGATAGTTTCTCTTGCTGGTCTCACCTATCTTGTTTCATATTTTGTTTCTCAAGATGCACGTGTAAATGCGGAAGATAATAATCTAACTATAAATTCTCGTGCTGCAAGTGATGCAGACAATCGTTTTAGCACGGTTGTTTCTAATGTTGAAATGTTCTTAGATTTAATTGATGATTCAAATAACGATGAAATTCAGATTTTAAAAAATTCTAATTCATTTTTTGAAAGAAATTCAGAAATTGTAGCCGTTTATCTTCCGACCATAAAAAAAATTTTTTACAATAGAACATTTTTAATTACGAATGAACTTGAAGAAAGTCAATTTTTGGATTATGTAAACTCCGAAAATGAACACATTGAAATGGCTGAAACTGGCACTTCTATGATAGAAAATGCTTCTCCAAATTTTAATTTGCCTTTACTTGCAATTTTTTCTCCTTTAATATCATTTGATAATTATAAAGAAGTTGTAATTTTTTATTCTCCAGAAGCAATAGCTGAATCTTTTTCTGCAGGAAGTGTAAACCAATCATTTATGTTAAATTCTGAAGGGATTGTTTTAATTCATCCAGATGTAGATGCAATGCTTTTTGCCAAAGATATGAGCGAAAATCCTTTATATTTGCAGATGATTTCTAGTAATCAAAATAATGAGCAAATTTATTTTACAGATGCGGATGAAGTGGAATATATTGGAGCGTATAATTTAATCTCAAATTCTAGTGCAGGCGTTTTGACTATTGTTCAAACTCAAAAAGTTTTGGAAGCGGTAAATGCAACAACAAGAAGAAATCTTTATCTTACATTTGCAATTTTAAGTATTTCTATAATGATTATTTGGTTTTTCTCAAAATCTCTGAGTAATCCTTTAAAATCTTTAACTGAAGTTACAAATCAAATAAATCAAGGAAATTTTGGTAAAGAGATTTTTGGAGAATTAAAAGGAAAACGAAAGGATGAAATTGGCGTTTTAATTGGAAGTACGAAAAATGAAGGTCAAATTTTGGATACTTTTTCTCGTCTTACAAATAAAGCGGTTACAAAAGCAGTTATTCGAAAAGAAATCGATTTTGATGCACATTTAAAAGATATTACGATATTTTTTAGTGATATTCGTGGGTTTACAGCGATTTCGGATGGATTTTATAAACGCTTCGGCGAAAAATCAGCGGGTGAAATTATCGGATTTTTAAATGATTATATGGCTCAAATGGTAAATTGCATCACAATTACAGGCGGAAATGTTGATAAATTTGAAGGAGATGCAATTATGGCTTGCTGGGGCGTTTTACGGAATGATACTCTTGATTTTGAACAACTTCCGGATTCTGATCCAAAAAAATTAGAACTTCAAATCGAACACGAAAATCATAAAAAACAAGATGCAATAAGTGCTGTAAAAGCGGTTGTCGGAATGCGTTATGCTTTGATGAAATATAACAAAGATGCTGAAATTTTTACAGAAAATCATAAAAATGAAGAAAATGCTCAATATAAACCTCATATTAGAATTGGTTGTGGATTAAATTCGGGTCGTGCGACAGTTGGTTTTATGGGGTCTTATGATAAAATGGAATTTACTTCTATTGGAGATGCTGTAAATCTTGCGAGTAGAACAGAATCTTCAAATAAGCTTTGTGGAACTGATGGTTTGATGACAGAAGATACATATAATCTTTTAAAAATGGATTATATTCGTTGCGAAGAAAATAATTATCATCTTAATGCCGAAAACGAAGAAAATGAAATTATTGTAGAAAAAATTCCTGTTACATTTGAAGTAAAAGGTAAAGGAAAACAGCATTTTTATGGAATTGTGAATATGCCAAAATTTGATATAGAAAAATTCTTCAAAACATCAGAACCAGATTTTGTTGTTGATGATGATTGTAAAAAATGTATTGGTCCGGATGGTCCAAAAAATTTAAACGATGTAAGAATGCTTTTAGGAATTCCAATCCCTGATTTTAGTGGGGTGAATCTTGATGAAGAAGAAAACAAGACTAAAATCACGACTAATTGATGTTTTTATAGTTATTCTTTGTCTTTCGGTTTGCGTTTTTAGTATTTATTTTTTTTACAAAGATCTTAACAGTTTTACAATCCGAACAGATAAAGATTCTATAGCGACTATAGTTTTTAAACAACGAATTGCTCAACGAAAATTTTCAGATAGAGTTGTTTGGGAACGTTTACAAAATAATGCCCCTCTTTATAACGAAGATCTTTTACGAACTTCTAGTCAGTCAGAAGCGACAATCACTTTTAAAAATAATTCCGTAATTGAAATTGGCGAAAACACAATGATTCAAGTTTTTTACACAGATGATGGCGGAGTTCTTTTAAGTGTAGAAAATGGTGATGTTCAGATTGATACGACATCTGTAAATCCAACAAATTCAAATGTTGCAAGTTTTTCTGTAAAGACAGGGGACGGATCTATAGTTGCTCTTTCTAGCGGAAGTAAAATGTCTGCAAGTGCAAAAGAAGATTCTGGAATTACAAATTTTAATGTTCAAGAAGGGGACGCTTCTATAACAAATAATAAAGGTGAAGAATCTTCCATTATGGTTGGAGAAACTGCAAAAATCGAAAAAACTGGCGAAGTTTCAAAAGGTTCTTTTAATGTAACTTCTATTCCAAATAATTTAAAAATCTTAAATTTTGATGATAAAAAAAATATTCCAATTGAATTAGAGTGGAATTCTTCAGAAGATCTTGCTCAAAAAACTGTAATCATTCAAACGTCGCATAAAAAAGATTTTTCAGAAATAGAAGATACTTACAAAGTTAAAGATATGAATTCATTTATTCTTCCTGCAAAAAACGGAACTTTATATTGGCGAGCATTTGTTGATGAAAGTGATGATTCAAAATCACAAATTGGCGAAAATCGCAAAATAGAAAATTTAATTAAAAATAAGAATGATGTTGTTGAAGGCAAAATTAGAGTTGAAAAAGTTTTACCAATACAAACGATTTCTCCAATGAATGGGAATGTTTTTTCGTATAGAAAAGAAAATCCGAAAATCAATTTTTCTTGGAGCGGAAACGATTTTGCAACAAATTATAAACTTGAAATTTCTAAAACAGCAGATTTTTCATCACCAATAATTACCGAAGAAGCTTTTATAAAAAATATTTCTTTGGATTCTTTGGACGAAGGCGAATATTTTTGGAAAGTTACGCCATTTTATCCTTTAAATAATATCGGTTATGCAGAACCTTCCGACATAAAAAGTTTTTCAATCGTAAAAAATGCGGAATTGAAACCTCCTATTCTATCTGTCCCTTCACAAAATGCAACTTTAACTTATAAAGATTCTGATTTTTACGTGAGTTTTTTGTGGAAATCTGATGTGAAAGTTTCTGAGTATGATTTTAAAATTGCAAGCGACGAAAAATTTGAAAATGTGATTTATTCTTCAAATGTAAACGGAACTCGTATTTATGAAGATTTTTCAAAAATTCTTTCTATTGGAAATTATTTTTGGAAAGTTTCAAGAAATTCTCTTGAAGATGAAAATCTATCACAATCAGAAGTGCGAAAATTTTCTGTAATAAAATATGTTCCTGAAAATACAAGACTAGTTTATCCGCCAGATAATTTTTCTGTAGAAAAATCAAAAATTATGACGACGAATTTTTCTTGGAAATTAAGTGACGAATACAAAAATTCTACTACAGAATCTATTTTTGAACTTTCAAGCGATGAAAATTTTGAAAATATTTTAGTACAAAAATCAACAGATAAAAATTCTATCAAAAATATTTCTCTAGAAAAAGGAAAATATTACTGGCGAGTTGGTACTTTTGATGATTTTGAAAATAAACAAATTTTTACGAATTCAAGAATTTTAAATATTTTGGGAGAACTTGACTCCCCAAAAATTATTTATCCGAGTGAAGGAAAAAATCTTGTTGTTTTAAAAAATTCTTTTATAAATATAAATTGGACTTCAGTTGAAGATGCTGATTTTTACAAAGTTTTAGTTTATTCATCACAAAACGGAAATGATTTAGTTTATTCAAAAATTTCTTACGAAAACTCTGTACAAGATTTTCAGATTCCTTTTTACGTGGGGACAGACCCCTCACAATTTAAAATTTCTCTTCAATCATTTACAGAGCAAACTGACGAAATGCCTTTGCGAGAAGGAAAAATATCATCTTCTAATTTTGAAGTTCGAACTGTAGATTCTGTAAAACTTGTTTCTCCTCAAAATTCACAAAATTTTGATGGTTTAAAAGCATTAAAAAATCCTATTGTGATTGAATGGAAATCTGGAAAAGATGAACCTTCTAAAGCGACTTTTGTTTTGCGAAAAGTTTTGCCTTCTGGAACGACGAGAGAGATTCAACGAATAGAAAATGTAAAAAATCAAATAAATTTGTCGCGACTTTCTAGTGGAACTTACGAATGGACAATCTTAGCAAGCACTAAAGATGATCTTCCAATAAATGCAGAAAATTATCGTTATTTTACGGTTTCACAAGTTCAAAATCTTCAAAAGGCAGTTTTAACTTCTCCTCAAAATGATTTTGTTATAGGACCTTCATATCTTCGTAAAAATCGAAATATTGTTTTTTCTTGGAATGAAGTTTTTGGAGCAACTGATTATACATTTACTTTGTATCAACGAAATGATGATGGTACAATAAGAAAAATCTATTCTGAAGAAAACATAAAAGGAACTTCTGTAAAATTTAAAAAACTTTCTTCTCTTGATGTAGGGAATTTTGAATGGAATGTAACTGCTTATAATCACGCAAAAGATGGTTTTGAAGAACAAAGTGGAAGTACAAGTGTTGGAAAATTCAAAATCCAATTTAATCTTCCAACAAAAATAAAAACAAATGATCCGGGGCGAATTTATGGTGAATAAAATGCATCATAAATTTTTTATGATTTTAATTTTTTTTAATATCTCAATTTTAAGTGCCCAAGAACATCATTTTGTGCAAAAACTTTCTTGGCAAAATGATGACAATGTTTTTTATTATGAAGTTGAAATAAAATCTCTTGAGGGAAGTTATTCTACATCGTTTGAAACTGACTCCAATTTTGTAGAAGTGTCTCTCGGTGCCGGAAATTATCAATACAAAGTTTTTGCGTATGATTTTTTGGGGCGAAAAGCGTCCGAGAGTGAATGGCAAAATTTTACGGTTTTAAAAGCGGCAACTCCAAAAATCAAAAAAATTCAAAAAAGTGTCACTCCTGAAGTAAAAAAAGATTCTATAACAATTTTCCTAGATGTTTCTGATATTGAAGATGAGACTAAAGTGTCTCTCGTAAATACAAAAACAGGAAAAGAAGTTAGTGGAAATCTCGAGGTTACAAAAAATTCACAAAAAAAATTAATTACTTCAAATGCTACTTTTCCAAAAGTTAGCGAAGGCGAGTGGAAATTAAAAATTACAAATCCAAGCGGACTTTCTAGCGAGTCAGAAATTATCATAATTGAAAAAGAACGTGATTTTGAAGCGGAAGAAGAAGCGAGACTTGCGGAAGAAAAACGTAAGGCTGAAGAAGAAGCGAGACTTGCGGAAGAAAAACGTAAGGCTGAAGAAGAAGCGAGACTTGCGGAAGAAAAACGTAAGGCTGAAGAAGAAACGAGACTTGCGGAAGCAAAACGCAAGGCGGAAGAAGAAGCGAGATTTGCGGAAGAAAAACGCAAAGCGGAAGAAGAAGCGAGACTTGCGGAAGAAAAACGTAAGGCGGAAGAAGAAGCGAGACTTGCGGAAGCAAAACGCAAAGCGGAAGAAGAAGCGAGACTTGCGGAAGAAAAACATCAGTCTGAGGAAGCCCTTTTCACTGCGAAAAAATCAAAGCAGGCTAAAGATTTTACAATTTTGTTCGGTGGTGGAATTTTTTATAATTTTTATGACGGAACTTTATTTTCATATAGCGATACAACTTATTGGGGAACAGAGAGGTCTGTCCCCATTGAACCGGTTTTTGATATAAGAATTGGATTTTTGCCTTTTAAAACGAAAACAAAAAATTTCAAATTTGGTTTTGAATTTGCTTCTCAATTTGGCGATGGATACAAAAAAAATGATTATTTGCAAGTTCATTTTCCTATTGTCTTAGAACAATTAAATTTTGTGATGCAGCGAAAACTTTTTACCGAAAAATTATATTTATCATTAAAATTAGGAGGTTCTGTACTTTTTATAACTGAAATAGTAAATTATACGCAAGAAACATATAGAATTTCAGAAAATTCTCTGAAATTTTATGGTGAACTTGGTGTTCAATGCGGACTTTCTATAATTTTTATCCCAGCAAAAGATTTTTCTGTTGAGTTTGGGGCAGATTTTAATCATCTTTTTATAAAAAATATGCCAACAGGAAGTGTTAATTTTTATTTGGTAATGGGAGTGAGATTATGAAAAAAATAAATCATTTTCAAATTTTATTTTCGTTACTATTTTTGATTTTAACTTTTGGATGCAACGGTTTTGCTTGGCGAGAAGGCCTAGAAGAATTATCTGATGATATTTCTACAACTTATATTTTTTATGGAACCGAAGATGAAGAATCTTCAAGTGTAAGTTTTTCTTACGAAATTGGAAAAACTTATTCTGTTCCGGAATTTAGTACAGAATTATGCAAGCAACTTGGTCACGAAGGTTATATAGCAAAGGGTTGGATTTTTTATGATAAAAATGGTGTCGGACTTCCCACAAATCTCGTTTTAAATGATTCAAATTATGTAACACAATTCACCGTAAGTTACGATTCATATTCTTTTTATGCAGCAGACTGGGACGAAAAAAATGTAAATTATACAGTGAATCACTATCAGCAAAATATTACAGATGATGAATATAGTCTTTTTGAAGTGCAAGGTCTAACAGGAAAAACCGGAACTCAAACTCAAGCAGAAGCAAAAAATTACGAAGGATTTACAGTTCAAACTTTCGAGCAAAAAACAATCGCAGGGGACGGAAGTACAGTTGTAAATATTTATTATGATAGAAATGAAATAACTCTTACATTTGATGTAAATGGTGGAAGTGAAATTTCTGCAATATCAGGAAGATATGGAGCTATAGTGAGTTCTCAAACTACAACAAAAACAGGATATACATTCAGTAATTGGAATCCAGAACTCCCAACGACATTCCCAATTGAAGATTCTTTTCATACAGCAGTATGGAGTGCAAACACATATACAATTTCATTTGACTCAAACGGTGGAAGTGGCACGATGAGAGACATTTCTGTAAGTTATGATGAAGAAGTCCCATTAACTGCAAATGCATTTACAAAAACAGGATATACATTCTTAGGCTGGGGGACAGACCCCGATTCAATAGAAAAAGAGTATTCAGATGGAGCCGTAATTTCAAATCTTACAAGCAAAAATGGAAACACTGTTACGCTTTATGCAGTATGGAGTGCAAACACATATACAATTTCATTTGACTCAAACGGTGGAAGTGGCACGATGAGAGACATTTCTGTAAGTTATGATGAAGAAGTCCCATTAACTGCAAATGCATTTACAAAAACAGGATATACATTCTTAGGCTGGGGGACAGACCCCGATTCAATAGAAAAAGAATATTCAGATGGAGCAGTAATTTCAAATCTTACAAGCAAAAATGGAAACACTGTTATACTTTATGCAGTATGGAGTAAAAATTATGTTGGAGCAATTTTTGCAACGGAACCAGTTTCAACTTCTGTAAATAATTTAATTTATAAAGAAACCACAACATCATCAATAAAACTTATTGGAAAGTCTGGTTATAATTCTTATATTTGGTTTATAAATGGTACCGAAGTTTCTGAAGACGAAAGTTTTGTAATGAATCTTTCTGATTATGATGCAGGTGTTTACAGTGTAATGCTTATTGTAGATATAACTTATTCTGCAACAGTTCAAGTTACGGTGATTAAGTAAAATGAAAGAAAAAATATTAAACATAAAAAGAATTTTTCTCAGTTTTACTACAATATTAATTTTATTTATAAATTTTGTATCTTGTTCATTTTTGGCAAAAATACAGTGTGATGAAGATTTTTGCGAAAAAGGTCATCTTGTTTTTTCAGCAACATCACCAAGAACTCTTACTGTTTATAGTTTTGACTTTTCAAATGCGACAGATTTAGTTTTTAGTTTAATGGGGACAGACCCATCGTTAAATTCCATTGAATTAGGAACTTGGTCTTCATATTCAGAAATGCAATCAGACTCATCAATTTTAATAGATACAGGGAATTGGACCTTTAGATTGAGTGTGACAAAAGAAGGTAAAGAAGTTTTATTTGGAAAAATAACAAAATTAATTAAACAAGGAGAAAACTATTTAGATTTTGGCGTGCTTTCTAGAGCAAATTCTACAGATAGTTCTTCAGTTTCTGAGGGAAAAATCTCTTTTACCTTAAATTTTCCATCAGATTGTGTAGAGTCTGCAATTGGAATTTTATATAAGTTTTCTTCTACTGATAAAGATTTATCAGTTTTTAGTGAAACAACATTAACAATTTTTCAAGATGAATCTTATGATTCCGTTATTTATATAAATGATAGAGTTTTAAGTGGAACTTATATTTTGCTTATAAAACTTTATTCAGATTCTATTCAGGAGGAGTCTAGTTTACTTTATATTCATCAAGAATTTGCTATTGTTGAACCAGGTCTTTTAAGTTCTGGAACAGAAACCCTAGATGAATTAAATGTTCCATACTCAATTTTATACGAATTAAATGGAGGCGAATTTTCTAGTGGAATAATCAAATCAACATTCTCTGTATATGAAAATGTTGATTTAACTTCTGCTATTCCAATAAAAACCGGTTATACTTTTATTGGTTGGACAGATGATTCTAATGCTTCGACAAATTCTACAATAATTAAAAATTGGAATTCTGGTGAAAGAACAACGGATGTTACGCTTTATGCAGTATGGAGTGCAAACACATATACAATTTCATTTGACTCAAACGGTGGAAGTGGCACGATGAGAGACATTTCTGTAAGTTATGATGAAGAAGTCCCATTAACTGCAAATGCATTTACAAAAACAGGATATACATTCTTAGGCTGGGGGACAGACCCCGATTCAATAGAAAAAGAATATTCAGATGGAGCAGTAATTTCAAATCTTACAAGCAAAAATGGAAACACTGTTATACTTTATGCAGTATGGAGTAAAAATTCTTCTACCGGAGCTGCAGAAAATCCTTATGAAACAACTATAACATTTACAACAACACCTACCGATGGTGGTACACTTTCTAGAGAAAGTTGGCTTTGTATTTCTAGTAGTGAAGAACTTTCAAATTGGGATATTTCTTTATATTATTTAGGAATTGATGTACAAAATTGTTCTCTTTATACATCAAAAGATCTATCTTCGGTATATTCTTCAGAAACAAAAGCTTCAAGTATTTATATTTTAACTGACTCAACTTGGGATATAGGAACTTACACTTTATTTGTAGTAGGAACCTATAATGGTGTTGGTTATTCGACAGAAATATCATTTACTCTAGAATAAAATGGTTGTAACAAATTCAGATTTATCTCTGTAAAATATTAAATGATGTGCTTATAAAACTTCTAGGATAGAATGGAACTTAATTTCTTTTTAAGAATAATTATAAGCGGCTTTAAAAAATCAGAATCTTTTATTTTGTCAAATTTTTACATGGTATAAAAATGCTTCTCATTTAATTTTGTTATAAAACACAGTAATGAAACGCTACGCACTTGTTTGCGTTTCTTATTACACAGCTCTTGAATTACAATTCTTGCTTTTTTATAATAAGAAAATTACAAATTTTGATGCTTTATGAAAATTTTGAATCTTATTAAAAAAGAGCCGATGCTCACAGTTTCTATTATTTTTGCAATTATTTCTCTTTTTATTACTCCTCCAAGTTTAGAACTTTTAAATGGAATTGATTGGAAAACTCTTGCAACTCTTTTTATGCTTTTAACAATTCTTGAAGGCTTTAAAAGCGAAAATATTTTTTCTCCACTTTTAAAAAAATGTGAAAATTTTAAAAAAATCCGTCATTTAACAATTTTTTTTGTTTATGGAGTTTTTTTTCTTTCAATGTTTGTAACTAATGATGTTTCGCTGATTATTTTTGTGCCTCTTACAATCTTATTGTTCAAAGCTGGCAAAAAAGAAAAATATCTTCTTCCAGTTTTAACTTTTGAAAATATTGCAGCAATTCGTGGTTCTCTTTTAACGCCTTTTGGAAGCCCTCAAAATCTTTATATTTTTAGTCAAAGCGAAATTAGTGCTTTTAATTTTATAAAATTGATGTTTCCACTTTGGATTTTTAGTTCTTTTCTTTTGTATATTTTTATTTTAATTTTGTTCAGAAAAGATGAAAATGAAGAAATTATTTTTCAAGAAAATGAAATTTCACCACCTTGGAAAAAAGAAAGGTTAAAAAATCGAATTTTGTACATTTTTTTATTTTGCCTTGTGATTGCAACAATCGTAACACGAACAAAATTTTGGCCATTCGTAACGATTTTTACATTTTTGATGATTCTTATTTTTGACAAAAAAATCTTATTAAAAACTGATTATGTTCTTCTTTTGACTTTTTTATGTTTTTTTGTATTTTCATCATCGATTTGCAGAAATCCAATAGTTTCTGGTTTTCTTTCCGGCAAAGTAAAAAATAACGAATATTTGTGGAGCATTTTATTAAGTCAGATAATTTCAAATGTTCCAGCGAGTATAGTTCTGTGGCCATTTACCGGAAGTAAAATAGAAAACTTAAAAGCTCTTTTATATGGACTTGATAGTGCAGGACTTTGTTCTTTAATTGGAAGTTTAGCAAGTGTTATAAATCTTAGAATTTATAATCGAGAGTTTCCCGGTTCAAAAAATACTTTGAATTTTATAAAAACTTTTACATTTATAAGCCTTGTATTTTTTGCGGTTGTTGTGATTCCGCAGTTATTGCTCATAAAAAAATTATAATGCGGAAGTCAAAATCATTTTGTTTTCCATTTTTTTTGATATTGTTTAGGTGAGCAATTCATATATCTTTTAAATATTCTTGAAAAATACTGAATGTTATTAAATCCGTTTTCGGTTGCAACTTCTGTGATATTTTTGTCAGAAAAAATCAAATCACGGCAAGCATGTTCTATCCTGTAGCGATTTAAATAATCTGTATAATTCATTCCGGTGTTTAATTTAAAAAGTCTTATAAAATGTGTTCTACTATAATTTGTCGAATTTAGCAAATCAGAAAGTGTGATATTTTCTCTATAATGTTTTTTTATGTAACTTATACTTTCTTCAATCGAGCGTTTTTTATTTTGTTTTGCAGATTTTGGAAGTGGAGCAAACTGTTGAGTTTTTATGATATAAAAAAATATTTCATAAATCAGATTTTTTATTGCAAATTCATTTTCTACAGCATTTTTGTAATTTGTTGTGGCAACTTTTTCGATTTTTTTTAAGATTTCTTCAGAAAGAACAATTTTTGTATCAATTACAATCTTTGTAAAAATTTCTCGTGTTAAATCATTTTTTGAACCCATAATTGTTGGTGGAAAGATAATCGAAATAAAATGAGTTTCGGCTGTGACTTTTTTTATAAAAAAATCACTTTCTGAATCAATAAAAAATACATCATTTTTTTTTACACGATTTTCTTTGCCATTTAAAATAAAATCAGCAATTCCGGAATTTATATAAAGGATTACATATTTTTGTTCAAAATTTACAGTTGTCTGATAATTTAGACTATCACGAACAATGAGTGGAAAATTATTTGTAGCTTTAGAAAGATTTTCAAAATCTAAATTCATAATTTTTACCTTTTTGTTATATAAAAGGCTCAATCCTACAAAGCAGCTGAATTTTACTAGCAAAGTGTCATGCTGAAATTGCTAGTCTTCGGCGACTTCGCACAGCATCTGTGAAAAAAAACAATATTTTACTGTAGATTCCGAATCAGGTTCGGAATAACAGATTTTTTTCAGTTGTAATGTCAAACAGAGTCTTGTAAAAATTATAAATCTAAAAATAACTCTAAATAATAGGGGGTTTTACTTGAAAAATTTGAAAAATGGGATTTCTGTGTAAAAAATATGGTATTTTAGTTGTATTTTTTATGCAAATTGCATTTATTCTAGAATTATCTAAAAAAGGTCAAATAGGAGGACTTTTATGAAAAAAATTGTTATGGGATTATGTTTGCTCACAATGCTAACATTTTCTTTAAGTGCTGCAAAGGCTAAAAAAACTAAAAAAACAAAGCCTTTAAATATTTCTGTTTTTACAATTCAACAACGACAACAACCACCATCAGATAATAAGATGTACAAATGGATTGAAGAAAAATTTGGTGTGACTTTTTCTTGGGATATTCTTGTAGGTGACAAAGATCAGAAAATTGGTGTTTTAATTGCTTCCGGCGATTTACCGGATTTAGTTGAAGTTGATTCAACAAAATTTCAAGATGCAGGATGCCTTATTCCGTTGGAAGATTTAATCGAAAAATATGGGCCAAATATTAAAAAACACTATGAAAAAGATTGGGCAAAAATTGTTGAACCTGATGGTCATGTTTATTGTCTTCCAAACTGGGGTGTTTATGATGGTCCTGATCAAGGAACTTCCTACAATCAAAATGGCTTTTGGATTCAAAAATGCGTTCTTAAAGAATTTGGCTTTCCAAAAATCAAAACTGTAGATGAATATTTTGATTTACTCGAAAAATATGCAAAAAAATATCCAACAATAAATGGAGCAAAAACAATACCTTTTTCTATCATCACAGCAGATTGGGAAGCTTTTGATTTGTGGAATCCTCCGAACTTTCTTGCCGGTTATCCTAACGATGGAAATGGTCACGTTACAAAAGAAAATGGAAAATATATTTATACAGATAATTTCCGTGATGAAAATTGTAAACGTTGGTTCAAACTTGCAAATGGATATTACAATCGCGGCTTGATTGATTCTGCATCTTTTACAGATAATCGCGATCAATATTACGCAAAAATTGCTCAAGGTCGTGTTCTTGGAATGTTTATTCAAGGGTGGCAATTCCAAGGTGATGCAGAAAATACATTAAAATCTAGTGGAATGTACGAAAGAACTTATGCTCCACTTCCAATTGTTTTTGATGAAAGCATTAAACCTCATTATCGTGATATACCAATTCCAAATATTCGTCGCGGATACGGAATTACAACAAAATGTGGAAAAAAGAAAGCTATAGAAATCATCAAATTCATGGATGAACAATTAAAAGAAGAAAATCAAAAAGTTCTTCAGTGGGGATTTGAAGGCGAGGATTATCAATTAGATGAAGATGGTCGTCCTTGCAGAACACAAAAACAACGTGATGAACAATCAGATAACAATTGGATTTTACATAATAAAGCAACTCTTTGGTTTGAAACAGCGCCAAAAATGGAAGGTTCATTCTCTGACGGATATGCAACTGTAATGAATAATCAACCTTGGGAATTCCAAGCTGGTGCAACAACATATGATATTGAACTTTGGAATGCTTATGGAGTTGCTTCTTACGCTGCATTTGTTGATCCAAATCCACCAAGAAATGCTGGTTGGTATCCTATGTGGCAAGAAATTCCGGAAGATGGTTCTGCAGCTCAATTAGGACTTTCTCGCATAGAAGGTGTTCAACGAAAATATCTTCCTCAAATGATTATGTGTAAACCAGAAGAATTTGAAAGCATTTGGAATATTTACATAACAGAAATGAATAAGACAGGAATTGATGATTATGTAAAATATATGCAAGAAAAACTAGAAATCCGTGTTCAAAAATTCGGTGGTTTTCCTGAGTAAAAAATAAGGCTCTTTTTTGAGTTTTATAAAAATCCTATCGGGCGGAAAGTTATGATGATTTTCCGTCCATTTTCTGATTAAAAAAGGTTTTATTATGAAAAAAAGATTTTGGCAAACTTTAGGAAGACAAAAACAATGGGTTTTTATGTCAGTTCCTTTTGTCTTGTATATAATTTTATTTAAATTTGTACCACTTTTTGGTTGGGATATGGCTTTTCAGGATTATAAACCTGCAAAAAGTTTTTCTCAGCAAACTTGGGTTGGCATAAAATGGTTTATCTTTCTTTTTAAAGACAAAGAATTTTTATTATCTCTTAGAAATACAGTTTGTATGAGTCTTATAAGCACTGCACTCGGTTATATCACCGCTATTTTGATTGCAGTTTTGCTTAATGAAGTTAGAAGTATTGGAATAAAAAGGTTTGTTCAAACAGTATCATATTTACCACATTTTTTATCTTGGATTATTGTTACTGGATTGGTAGCAAATGTTTTGTCGGTTGAAGATGGTATTTTAAATAATATTTTATTAAAACTTCATATTATAAAGGAGCCTATTTTATGGCTTTCTGTTCCAAAATATTTTTGGAATATTATCGGTTGGACTTACGTTTGGAAAGAAGTCGGATGGAATACAATTGTTTATCTTGGTGCAATGACATCAATAGATCCTTGCTTGTATGAAGCTGCAGAAATTGATGGTTGTGGACGAATGAGAAAAATCTGGCACATCACATTACCAGGAATTCGTACAACAATAATTATTATGATGATTATGAGTGCGGGGCACATCTTGGATGCAAATTTTGAAATGCCGTTCTTATTAAAAAATGGAATGATAGAAGATGTTGCTTCGACAATAGATATATACGTACTTAAATATGGATTTAAACTTTTTAATTTTTCTTTGGCAACTGCCGCCGGAATTTTTAAAAACGTTGTCAATATTTTACTTTTAATTTTGGCAAATTCAATAGCTAAAAAAGCGGGAGAAGAACGACTTATATGACAAATGCATCATTTTCAAAAATCAGAAGACAATCGCATGTAGAAGATATTATTTTTTATACGATTAATTTTTTAATTTTAGGATTTTTAGTTATTGTAACTCTTTATCCTTTTTTAAATACAATCGCCGTTTCTTTTAATGATGGTTTGGATTCTGTTCGAGGCGGAATAAAACTTTTGCCTAGAAAATTTACTTGGCAGAATTATCTTGCACTTTTTACAACTGACCAAATTTTCAGAGCATTTTTTATATCTGTAACTAGAACTGTTTTACAAACTGTAATAAGTGTTTTTTGTACAAGTATGCTTGCTTATGCTTTGAGTAGAAAAGAATTTATAATCAAAAAACCACTTACAACAATTCTTGTAATTTCCATGTATGTAAATGCAGGAATTATTCCAAATTATATACTGATAAAACATCTCGGTTTGTTAAATAATTATTTAGTTTATATCATTCCAAACATGATAGATGTTTTTAACTTTATTTTGGTAAGAACTTATATAAACAGTTTGCCAGATAGTTTTGTTGAATCTGCACGAATTGATGGAGCAAATGAATTTAAAATTTTTATGAAAATAATTATACCATTAATTGTTCCTTCTATTGCAATGATTTGTCTTTTTGTTGCTGTTGGAGCATGGAATAGCTGGTTTGATACTTATCTTTATGCTTCTCCAAAAACAAATTTACATTCTTTGCAGTACGTTTTAATGCAGTTTTTACAATCTAGCCAAAATCAAAGTTCTTCTGTTGCTGACGCAAATGCAATGGCGGTTGCTGCTGCCGCAGGAAGTTCATCTGCAATGGTAACGCCAATTAGTATACGAGCGTCTATTACAGTTGTTGCAACTCTTCCTATATTAATTGTTTATCCATTTGTGCAAAAATATTTTGTTGTTGGAATGACAATTGGTGGCGTAAAAGAATAAAAATAAAAAAGGTGTTGTTTTCCTCCGGAATACATTTTTGGGAGAGACTTTTCGTTGTAAAAGTCTCTCTTTTTTATGGAAATAGGTAAAAACAACCAACGAAAACGTTTGCGTAAAAATAAATAAAAATGTATTCTTTTTTTATGACAACGCTAAAAGACATCGCTAAAGAATGTAAGGTTTCTTTTTCTACTGTAAGTAAAGCATTAAAAGGAAGCCCGGAAATTAGCGAAGAAACAATAAAATTGATAAAAAATAAAGCTGAAGAAATGGATTATCATCCTAACTTTGCAGCAAGAACTCTCAGAACAAATAAAACAAACAATATTTGTGTTATTTTTGAAGATAATACTGGTTCTGGATTTCAACATCAATATTTTGCGAAAGTTATCAGCGGATTACAAAGCGTTGCTTTAGGAAATGGTTTTGACATCACTTTTACAACAAAAAATCCCTCAAATTCTGATGATTATTATAATCATATAAAAAGTCGAAATTTTGACGGAGTTGCTATTGTAAATTCATATTTTGATAAACCCGGAATACAATTTTTACTCCAGAGTGAAATTCCTTCTGTTAGTTTAGACTATTTTTATGATGAAAATCACACAGCTATAATAAGTGATAACAAAAAAGGAATGTCAGAACTTGTAGAATACGTAATTTCCATGGGACATAAAAAAATCGCAATAATTCATGGAGAAGATACTTTTGTAACAAAAGAACGTCTTTCTGTTTTTAAAGAAACTTGTAAATCTCATAATATTTCCATTCCAAAAGAATATTTTATTCAAGGTCTTTACAACGAACCAATTACAAGTTCAGAAGCAACAAATATTCTCCTAGAGTTAAAAAATCCTCCAACTTGCATATTTTATCCAGATGATTATTCTGCTCTTGGAGGGATTAGACAATTAGATAGTAGAAAATTAATTCCCGGAAAAGATATAAGTATTGTTGGTTATGATGGAATTTTACTTACTTCTATGATGATTCCTCCATTAACAACTTATGAGCAAGATGGTGTAACAATGGGAAAACTCATGGCAGAAAAATTAATTCAAAAAATAGAAAATAAAGCAGATTACAGTGATTCAAAAATAGTCGTTTCCGGAAGACTTTTAAAAGGTGGAACTGTTGTTGATTTAAATAATCATTAGTAAATTTGTTAAATTTTAGGGATTTTTTTGTAATTGACTTTAAAAATAACTATTGTATAATAAAATTACTACAACGTTTTCGTAAAAATTGAAAATGTTATTTTTTTTATCTGAGGCCTTATATGAAATTTGGACACTTTGATGATACTAACAGAGAATATGTTATCACAACTCCAAAAACTCCATATCCATGGATTAACTATTTAGGAAGTGAAAAATTTTTCTCTCTAATTTCTAATACTTCTGGTGGATATTCTTTCTACACAGATGCTCGTCTAAGACGTTTAACTCGCTATCGATACAATGATATGCCATTAGATAATAATGGTCATTATTTTTTCATAAAAGATGATAATGTTATTTGGAATCCAGGTTGGCAACCAACACAAACAGAATTAGATTTTTATGAATGCCATCATGGATTTGGATATACAAAATTTATTTCCAAAAAAAATGATTTAAAATCTGAAGCACTTTACTTTGTTCCAAATGGTGAAAATTGTGAAGTAGAAATGCTCACTTTAAAAAATGAAGGAAAATCAGAAAAGAAAATCAGTTTAGTTTCTTTTGTTGAATGGTGTCTTTACAACGCTTCTGATGATTGCCAAAATTTCCAGAGAAACTTTTCTACAGGAGAAGTTGAAATTGAAGGAAGTGCAATTTATCACAAAACTGAATACAGAGAACGACGAAATCACTTTGCATTTTATTGGTGCAATCAAAAAATTGATGGATTTGACACAGACAGAGAATCTTTCTTAGGACTTTATAATTCTATTTCAAATCCTCAGACTGTTCTTGCAGGAAAATCAGAAAATTCAATCGCTGATGGTTGGTCGCCAATTGCATCTCATCGTGTAAATATCACTTTAAAAGCCGGAGAAGAAAAAACTTTAATTTTTGTACTCGGCTATATTGAAAATGATAATGATAAAAAATTTCTTTCTGAAGAAGATAAAGAAAAAGCTTTAAAAGATGGACTTTTAAGAACAAATACTGCTTCTGGAATTATCAACAAAGAAAAAGCGTACGCAATGCAAAATAAGTTTGATTCAAAAGAAAAAGTTTTAGCAGCGTATGATGATTTGAAAAAATTCTGGGACGAAACTCTTTCTCATTTTGTTATTAAAACTGGCGATGAAAAACTCGACAGAATGGCAATTTGGAATCAATATCAATGTGTTGTTACATACAATTTCGCACGTTCTGCATCTTACTTTGAAAGTGGAATCGGTCGTGGACTTGGTTTCCGCGATACATCTCAGGATATGCTTGGTGCCGCTCATCAACTTCCTGCTTCAAGAATTCGTGAAAGACTTTATGATGTTGCCGCTACTCAATTTGAAGATGGTTCTGCATATCATCAATTCCAACCTCTTACAAAACGAGGAAACGCTGATATCGGTTCAAACTTTAATGATGATCCGCTTTGGCTTGTTCTTGGAGTTGGAAATTACATTCGCGAAACTGGCGACACAGATTTCTTAAAAGTTGATGTTCCTTTTGATAATTCAGAAACTAACAAAGCAACAATGTTTGAACATTTAAAACGTTCTTACAATTATATTCCAAATCACTTGGGACCACACGGACTTCCACTTATTGGACGAGCTGACTGGAATGACTGCTTAAATTTAAACTGTTTCTCTACAAATCCAAATGATTCTTTCCAAACTTCTACTAACAAAGATGGAAAAAATGCAGAATCTGTTATGATTGCACAAATGTTTGTGTTTGTTACTTCAGATTACGCTGCAATGTGTCGTCTTATGGGTGAAGAAGAAGAAGCAAAACATGCAGAAGAACTTTGCAAAAAAATGGAAGAAGCAATTTGTACTGCCGGTTGGGATGGAGAATGGTATGTTCGTGCTTATGATGATTTTGGAAACAAAATTGGTTCTAACGAATGTAAAGATGGAAAAATCTTCATCGAAACACAAGGCTTTGGAACAATGGCAAAAGTCGGTGCAGATAAAGGTTATCCACAAAAATCTCTTGATAGTGTAAAAAAATATCTTGATTCAAAATATGGAATTGTAATTCTTTGGCCGGCTTATCAAGATTATCATGTTGAACTTGGAGAAGTTTCATCTTATCCACCAGGATACAAAGAAAATGGCGGAATTTTCTGTCATAATAATCCTTGGGTTATAATTGGAGAAGTTGTAAACGGTAGACCGGAAGATGCTTGGGAACATTATACAAAAATTGCTCCTGCTTGGGTTGAAGACAAATGGTCAGATATACACAGAACTGAACCTTATGTTTATTCTCAAATGGTTGCCGGAAAAGAAGCAAGACGCGAAGGCGAAGCAAAAAATTCTTGGTTGACAGGAACTGCAGCTTGGAACTTTGTTGCTCTTTCTCAATATATTTGTGGATTACGTCCTCAACATAATGGTCTTGAAATTGAACCTAGACTTCCAAAACATGTAAAACAAGCGGAATTTACAAGAATTTTCAGAGGAATAACTTATCATATTTCTGTAGAAAATAAAAACAATGTCGGAAAAGTTTCTCTTGAAGTAAAGAATGGAACAGCCAATGGACTTACTGTAAAAGCTGATTCTAATGTAAAAGAAGTTTTTGTAAAAGCAATCGTTGGATAAAATGTTATTGCAAACGCGCTGATAAAAGGTGCTTTTGTTTATTGAAACCACCGATAATGAATTTTATTATTACCGTGTCAGTTTAGATTATCTAGTCTGACACGGTATTTTTTTTAACATTAAGTTGTTTCTGATATAAAAAAATAGAATTGAAAAAGTCAATTTAAGTACAGTCAGAAAATACCCTAATTACTTAAGCGGCA
>CAZIQK010000033.1:7352-24411 GCA_964541735.1 uncultured Treponema sp. | reverse complement strand
AATGTTAGGGTGGGAAGGTCGTTTTTTTTGTAAAATAGGGGTCTGTCCCCATCCTTTACAGTTTGAAACATATTTTCTTAATTTTTTTAAGAAAAAACCGATAAATAAGTTATGAAAAAGATTAAGATTTTCTTTTTGATAGAATTTTTGTTTTGTTCATTGGGTATTTTTTCTAATGAAAAACTCCAATACCAAGATTTTAACCTAGATTCGCTTTTAAGTAGCATAGATAAACCTATAGGACCTATTTTAACAAACGACTATATTATTTTTACTGCAGATAAAAATCATCGTTTTGTAGGAATTGTTTTTGATTTTGAAGATTACAAAACAATTCATTCGTTTGAAATTATGACAAAAACTGATGACAATGGAAAAAAGAATAAGTCATATTTATTTTACTGTTATAAGAGAAAACATAAGTCTTCTCAAATAAAATACAGACTTGTTTTTGATGGACTATGGGGGACAGACCCCTTAAATCCAAACAAAGAATACGACGCTGACGTAAATCTTTATTTTTCAAAAATAGAAAATTTGGGGGGTATCGAAGTTTTTACAAACAAAACAAATGAAGATACTGTTCATTTTATTTACAGAGGCAAAAGCGGTCAAAAGGTAAGGCTTTCCGGTACCTTTACAAATTGGGATCCGTGGATTTACACATTGAAAGAAACATCTCCAGGATTTTATGAATTAAATTTACCGCTAACAACAGGAACATACTATTACAACTATATAATTGGAATGAATTCTTACTTAGACACTTCAAACCCTCAAAAAGCATATACTGAAGATGGTCGAAGTGCCTCTGTAATAAAAGTTGATTAATTTTTAACGAAATTTCCTTGCCATTTCTTGCAGTTTTTTCATATCCATTCCTTTTAAACTATTCATATCTAAGCCGTTTGGGAGATTTCCCATTCCGCCTGATAAAGATGATGGATTGATTCCCATTTGATTCATCATCTTACTTTGCATACCTTTATTTCTACTAACTTTTTTCATCATAAGTTTTGTCTTTTCAAATTGCTTCAAAAGTTTGTTTACATCAGCTACGCTAGTTCCAGAACCTTTTGCAATTCTTTTTCTACGACTTGGTCCAATAATAAGATGATTTAATCTTTCTTTATATGTCATACTTTGGATAATAGCTTCATTTTTTTTCATACTACTAAAATCCATTTGAGAAGCATCAACTCCACTCATTCCTGGAATCATATCCATAATTGATTGCATATTTCCCATTTTTTTTACTTGTTGAAATTGTTCAAGCATATCTTGCAAAGTAAATTCATTTCTCTGCAATTTTTTTTGCATTTTTAGAGCGGCTTCAGCATCTACTGTTTCTTGAGCTTTTTCTACAAGAGAAACAACATCACCCATTCCAAGAATTCTACTTGCAATTCTGTCCGGATGGAAAATTTCAAAATCTTCAGTTTTTTCACCAGTTCCAATAAATAAAATTGGTTTTCCTGTAATAGTTTTTAGAGAAAGTGCGGCACCACCACGAGCATCTGAATCAAATTTTGTAAGAATTACACCTGTAAGTCCAAGTTGCTCATCAAAAGTTTTTGCAATATCAACAGCATTTTGACCTGTCATTGAATCTGCAACTAAAAGAATTTCTACAGGATTTGTTGCTTTTTTTATTTTTATAAGTTCTGCCATCATTTCTTCATCAATTTGAAGACGTCCAGCAGTATCAATAATTACAGTATCGTAACCATTTTTTTTAGCAAATTCGATTGATTCTTTTGCATTTTTTACAGCATCTTTTGAATTTTCTTTATAAACTGGAACACCGATTTTTTCTCCTAATTGGGAAAGTTGTTCTACAGCGGCAGGACGAACTAAATCGCAAGCGGCAAGAATAGGTTTGCGACCTTCTTTTAAAAGTCGAGCTGCAAGTTTATGAGCGGCAGTAGTTTTTCCGGCACCTTGAAGACCTAACATTAAAATAACTGATTGTGTATCTGGGCCTTTTAAATGTAAATCTACTTTTGTATCACCAAGCATAGAAACCATTTTGTCATAAATGATTTTTGTAAATTGCTGACCTGGATTTACAGAACGAAGAACTTTTTCTCCTTTTGCTTCTTCTATTGTGGAATTTACAAATCTTCTAACGACACGAAGATTGACATCCGCTTCAAGCAATGCCATTTTAATTTCTTCGACAGTATCCTCAATATTTTTTTCTGTAATTGTAGATTTTCCGCTTATTTTTTTTACTATTCCACCAAATGTATTTGTCAATTTTTCTAACATTATTTTTCCTCTCTTTTATAAAAATATTTCGGATTGCTCGATAAATCTCGCTTGTGCTACTTTTGTGTTGAACCTAAAACACCCCTTTCGGCTTGTTTTTTAACGGTTCTTCATTTATTAGCATTAAAAACTTAAAAGTTCCTTTACAACTGAATTTATATCACTTTCTTTATTTAAAATTTTATAAAGTGCATATGTAAGAGGAAGTTTTATATCTTTTTTTCTACCAATTTCATAAGCATATTTACAAGCAATTGCACCTTCTGGTAGATAGCCTATTTTTCCAACATTAGCAATTAAATCATCTATATTTTTAAATTTTGAAAGCATATCTGTTTTTATTAAATCTTGACCAAAACGTCGATTTCTACCATATTTACTTTTACAAGTTACATCCAAATCACCTACTCCACTAATTGAAGTAAAAGTCTCTGCGTGAGTTGCTCCCATTGCAAATCCCAAAGTTTGAATTTCATTTAATCCGGCTGCCATCATTAAAGACTCGCAATTATCACCAATAATATCAGAAGTTTCAGAAATTGCATCCATTGCACCATAAATGACAGCAACAACATTTTTTGCAGCCGCACAAATCTGCACACCAATAACATCAAAACTCGAATAACACATTATTCCAGGAACTCTTAAAAGTTCTCTAACACGAATTGAATTTTTAGGATTTAAGGATGCGGCAACTAATCCAGTAATTTTTCCCATTGCAACTTCTTCTGCATGAGAAGGACCTGCAACATAAACTGTACAATCTTTATAAATTTTTGGAAGAGATTCTTCTATTGTTTCTAAAATTAATTTTGGACCGTTTTCTGTTGGAACAAAACCTTTTGTCAAAGCGACAACAACTGTAGAACCATCAGCAATATTTGGTACGTTTTTTAGTTTTGCAACAGTGCTTGCTAAATAAAGTGATGGTGATGCGATAACTAAAAATTCTTTATTTGTTGCGACTTCTATAATATCACTTGAACAAGTAATTTCATTAGAAAGTTTATAACCTGGAAGAAATTTTTTATTTTCATGTTCTTTATTTATTGATTCAACAACGTCATCTTCTAACGCCCAAATTTGAACTTTATGACCACCTCGAGCAAGTGCTTGTGCAAAGCCTGTTCCCCAAGCTCCTCCACCAATAATTCCAACATTCTTACTTTCCATAAAAAAACCTCCAAACAAGTTTTCCGTGTCAGTGCACTGGAATAACAATATCTATCGAAATAAAAAAAGCCCCTTAATATTTAGGGGGCCCTCATATTAATTTCAAAATTTGCCCAGATTAATACCAACCATCTTCGCAATCTTTCCAATCAAAAATTTCATTGTCGGTAAACCAAAGTTTTATCTCTCTTTCGGCACTTTCATCACTATCTGAAGCATGAATAATATTTCTTGCAGTATGAATACAATAATCACCACGGATAGTTCCAGGTTCTGCTTCTGCCGGTTTTGTTTTTCCAACAAATTTTCTTGTAATCATAACACAATCATCAGCTTGTAAAACCATTGCAATAACTGGTCCCGAAACTAAATAATCTACCAATTCATTAAAAAAAGGTTTTCCCTTATGCTCAGCATAATGTGTTTCTGCTAATTCACGAGTTGGATGAACCATTTTCAATCCAACAATTTTTAATCCTTTTTTTTCGAGGCGTTCAATAACCTCACCAACAAGGCGTCTATTTACCACGCCAGGTTTTAACATTACAAAACATCTACTCATCTTTTTAATATATCATATTTTTTAAAGTTTTTTCAACAAGATTGATAATTTTATCTGGAGTACTTGCACCCGCTGTAATTCCTACTGTTTTCAATGAAAAAAATTCTTTTGGAATATCATTTTGATTTTGAATAAAAGCCACGAGGGGACAGTTGTCTAATGCAGTTTGATAAAGTCTTTTCGTATTTGCCGAGGACTTTCCACCAATTACCAAAATGCCATCGACTTGTTTGCATAATTCCAGTAATGCATTTTGACGTTCTTCAGTTGCCGGACAAATTGTATTTTTAATCTCAAGATTTTTAAAATGAGATTTAAAAAGATTTTCTATTTTTAAAAATTCTATCGGATTAAATGTTGTTTGACTCATTAAGATTATTTTTTTATTTTCGTGATTTTTATCTACAAAATCTTTTGCTTCATCATAATTTTGGATTTGTACAAAATTTTTTTTTGCATATCCGGCAATAGAAATCACTTCTCCATGATTCTTATCACCAGTAAAAACAATTATTTCGTTTTGTGATGAAAATTTTTCTACCATTTTTTGACTTGCTTTTACTCTTGGGCATGTTGCATTTATAATTTTACATTTTTTTTGTTCAAGTTGAATTATAATTTTTGGGGCAACTCCATGTGCTCGGATAATCACAATTGTTTCGTTTGGGATTTTTTCAACATCATTTTCATTAACAATAATTAAACCTTTTTTTTTCATTTCGGCTAAAAATTCTTCGTTATGAATTAAAGGTCCAAGTGAATAAACTTTTTTTTGTTGAGATTGGTTTAATGCCTTTTCCGTCATTTCAACGGCATTTTTAACACCAAAACAAAATCCTAAAACAGAAGACTTTACTATTTCCATAGACTAAAATCTATCACAAAGTAAAAAAAAAATCGCCCCGCTTTTACGAGACGATTTTTTTATCATTTGGAAACCTCAAAAAAATCAGTTTTTAGAGATACCAATTTTCTAATTGTTATTTTGTAGCACGCAAAGAGTGATGTTCACCATATTCTGGTTTCCAATTTCTTCTAGAAAAACTTATAAATCCAGATGAAATAAAGATTGAAGAATACATACCACTAATCAATCCGACAATCATAGCAAGTGCAAAATCTTTTATAGAACCAGTTGTAAATATATACAAAGAAAGAACTGCAAATAAAGTTGTTACAGTTGTAAGAATTGAACGAGTTAATGTATCGCTCAACGCTCTATTCAAAATCTCATTAAAAGTTTTTACTTCTGGCATAGTTTTTAGAAGATAACGAATTCTATCCAAAATTACGACAGTTGCATTTATAGAATAACCAATAATTGTCAAAACTGCAGCTAAAACTGTTGTTGAAAATTCCATTTGAGTCCAAATTATAAAAGTCATCATAATTAAAGTATCATGAACTAAAGCAATAACAGAACCAAGTGCAAAATCCCAATGGAAACGAATTGCAGCGTAAATCCAAATCAAAAGAATTGTCAAAACTAACATAATTATAGACCGAATTACGATTGATTTTGACATTCCTGCACCAATAAAGTCTGTTTTTACAACAGCAACATTTTCTTTTCCAAATTTTGAATAAAGTTTTTCGTTTATTGTAGAAATAACATCAGATTGATTTTTATCACCTTCTACTGTCGTTCTAATTTGATAAGAAGCATCAGCTCCAGAACCAAGTTGCTTTATATCAATAGATTCAGAACCAAATGTTTCGCGAATATCATCGGTTGTAATATCAGAAGTTCCTGCAGGATAAATATAAGTAATATTGTTAGAAAGTTGATTTGTTGCAAGAGAATTCAAAAATAATTTTGTTGTATCATAAGAACCATTTTTTACATTCATTACAACGCCATCAATTTTGTTAACTTCTGCTGCTAAATCATTAACAGTTTTTAGAACATTAAAATTGAATGAACGAGTTTCGTTTGTAGCTCCGACACCTGAAATAACTATATCCATTTGTCCGCTAGATAAATCCATAGAAATTTTTGCAATTCCATCATAAGTTATTTCTGCAACAGGATTTGCAACTCGAACTTCTTCTATAAGACCAGGTTTAAAATCCAAACCAAAATTAATGCCTTTTACAAAAAAGCCAACAATACCAAAAATTATGATTACTGCAGATAAAACTGCACAAGGAACAAAACCTTTACTAAATTTTAGAGTTTTCATTGTTTAATCCCCCAGCCAATGCTTACTTTTTTGGCATGAAAAACATCAGTAACAAAATCAAACATTAAATGAGAAACAAACAATGCTGTAAATACTGATGAACAAACACCAATTGCCAATGAAACTGCAAAACCTTGAATTGCACCAGTTCCAAGCCAAGCAAGGAAGAGAGCGGCTATAAAAGTTGTGATGTTAGAGTCCATAATCGCCCAGAATGCATTTTCAAAACCTAAAGAAATTGCAACAGCACGACTTTTTCCCTCACGTAACTCTTCTTTGATTCTTTCAAAAATCAAAACATTTGCATCAACTGCCATACCGATTGTAAGAATCATACCAGCAATAGAAGAAAGTGTGAGTGTATAATTGAAAGCAGAAAGAACTGAGAACATAATGTAAAGGTTTAATATTTGGGCAACAACAGCGTTTATTCCAGAAGATTGATAGAACAGAAGCATAAATACAAGAATAAATCCTAAACCAACAATAATTGCTAAAATACCTTGCTTAATTGCTTCGTCTCCAAGAGATGCACCAATTACTTGCTGACTTTCAACTTCAAGAGGAACGTTTAACCAAGCAGTTTGCAAAACTTTTTGGATATTTTCAGCTTCCTCACGATTAAATCCGCCAGAAAGAGAAACTTCTCCACCGGTAATTGCTTGTCTGATTGTTGCATTTGATTTAACTTTGTTGTCACTTACGATTGCAAGATTTTCTCCAACGTGAGCAGCTGTAAAATCAGCAAAAATCTGAGCACCTTCTATATCAAGTTTAAAACCTACTTCAAGTTGATTTGTAATAGAATCATTACGAACTTCTGCAGATTTTACATGACTTCCATCCAAAGCAATTTCTTTTTTTACAACAAGCCAATCATAACGTTCATCAAGACCATATTCATCCTTTGTATAAATGCCTAAAACTTCACAATCTTCAGGAATAATAGAAGAATCCATCAATTCACCAACTGCATTAAAAGTTGTTGCAGGATGAGTTGCATAATAAGTTTTAAACTGATTTGTTGCTTCTGAATCTACAAGACGGAAATTTAGAATTCCTTTTCCCATAATCAAAGTGTTGATTGTATCGGCTTGAGCCGCACCTGGAATTTCTATATAAATTCTATCTTCACCTTGCTGACGAACAGTTGGAGATGTAAGTCCAAAACGGTCAATTCGACTTGTTAGATTTTCGATTGCATTTTCCATTGCCTGTTTTTTATAATCAGCAACATTGTCAGAAGTAATTTCATCTCCCATAGAAGCAACAGCTGCATCCAAATCAGCTTTTACAACTACATTCATACCGCCAGCCAAATCAAGTCCGAGTTTGACAGAATTATCATAATAATTTTTTGCTTTTAAAATTTTACTACGATATTTCTCTTGCAAATCACTAAGGAATTCTGCTTCGGAATCATAAATTGAAAGGACATCTTTTGCAGTCATTGGAGAAGGAACTTTCTTTTCAAGTGCCTTATATTGCTTTTCTGCTTTTTTTGCAATCCATTCATAATCACCATCAATAACTTGTGATGGATTTTTATTTGCTATAGATTTTATAGTTCGTACATCTTCTGCCGCTTGCAACTCTGCATACTTTTTAATATTTTCCGTTGACCCCAATGCCAACTGTTGTGTTTCTTTAGGCGTTCTTACATACCAACTTAAAGAAGGCCAAAGGAACACAAAACAAATTGCAATTACAGCAATAAGAATCACTAAACGAGTACGTTTGTTCATCTTTGTGTAAACCTCAACTTTTCTATTTTTCTTCTGAAGATTTTTCTTCAGGTTCTTTTACAACATCTGTTGAAGAGTCTGCTTTTTTAGATTCTTTTTTTGCTAATTTTTCGGCTTTTTTTGCTTCTTTAGCAGCCTTTTTAGCTTCTGCTTCTGCTTGTAATTTTGCTTTTTCTTCATCAGATAATTCTACAGAAGAAATTGCAGAACGATTAAATTCCATTTTGCAGTTTTCATCAACTTTTAACACAACAGTTTTATCTTCTTTTACAGAAGTAACAACTCCGTGAATACCGCCAATTGTAATAACCTTATCACCTTTTTTTAATGCATTTAACATTTTTTCAGTTTCTTTTTGTTTTTTATTCTGAGGACGAATTAAAAAGAAATAAAAAATAACAATAATTAAAAGAAAAGGAACAATTCCAGTAAGTAAAGAACCAGAACTAGATGCAGAACCAGCTCCACTTCCAGCAGCCTGTAAAAAAGGAATAAAAGACATTTTTATACCATCCCATTTTTGATTTTCTGATTTAAAATCAGTTTTATAATTATAGCATTGATTTAGGAGTTTAGGCAATTATAAGAGAAAAGTTTTCGAGATGACTTATAAAAAAAAACTAAATTTTCTATTCTATAAGTTTTGTAAGAGCTTCATTTAATTTTTTTACAGAAGAATCGTTTGGATTTATTGCAACAACTTGACGAAGATAATATTGTGCTTTTCTGTAATCTTTTTTTGCATAATAAACTTCGTACAATCTAAAAAGAGAATCACTATTTCGCGGATTAGAAATCAAACTAGAGCGTAAATCACTCAAAATCGCATCATCAGAATATTCTAAAAAACTTTTTCTGTAATAAAGAAAACTTTTTACTTTTGATGATGAATTATCCAAAAGAGAATCTATATATTTTAAAACTACATCACGATTTCCAACTTGTGAATAAGCTAAAATATATGCTTCTAGCAAAGTTTCATCATTTGGATTTGAATTATACATTTTTTTTGCATATTCAAAGGCTTCAGATTTTTTTCCAAGATTTATGCAAATTTCGATATATTGCATTACAACTTCGGAAGAAATATTTTGTTTTTGGATAAGATTAGAACTGATTTCGTATGCTTCTTGCCAATTTTTATGTTGAACAAGAGATTTTAATGCATACTCTAAAGCTTCTGTGTTATCTGGTTCATTTTTTAAAACTTTATTAGAAAGTTCATCAGCATACTGTCCTGCAACTGGAGAATATGTCATAGAAGAAATTTTTGCAGCAAGTAAAAGGACATCCGAATTATTTGGATAAAGTTGCAACGCTTTTTCAATAGTTTCTGTTGCAGCTGTTGTATTTTTACTCCAATCTAACTGAACTTTTGTTCGCAATATAAGATAATCACTATTTGTATTGTTTTGACGTTCATAAACATCCAAAAGAGAAACTGCGTGAATATAATCTTTTTTTTCTACAAGAATTTTTACACGAAACAAAACAAACTCTAAATCGTTAGGAGTTTGTTGTAAAACTTTTGCGACATACGCTTCTGCACTATCATAATCTTTATTAAAAAAAGAAATGTACGCATTTTGCTTTAAAACCTCAAGATTGTTTGAATCTTTTGAGAAAGTTTGCATAACAAGTGATGCAGAAGATAAATCTCCGTTTTTTTGAAGAACTCTTGCATACGCTAAAGAAAGTTCTTGGGTATTTTTTTCTGTTTCGTATGCCTTTTTATAAAAAATTAATGCATTTTGAAAATCATTATTTTTTTCGTAAACAAACCCCATTAAATAATTTCCCAAAACTGAAGAATTATTCATTTCTAGTGATTTTTCTACTGCATTTTTACATAAATCATAATCTGATGAAGAAAAAGATGAACGCAGAATTACAAAAGAAGGTAAAATTGTAGAAAGAAAATCCTCATTCCCTGTGCTTGTATCAAAAATTCCATTTTGTTCAGAATGAATTGCACCAATGTAAGGATTATTTTCGTCTACAGAAAAAGAATCCCAAGTGATTTTTTCTGAAGGCCAAACTGTTTTCATAATTTCGGTTGCAACGGCAATTAAAACTTTTTCGTTTTCTGTATATTCAGATTCACTTTTTCTAATTTTTGACATTGCTTGTTGCAAAGATGATGATGAACCATTTTCTACAAGCAAAACTATTTCTGAATCTATTTTTGAAAAATAAGTTCTTTTTGCAGAAGGAAGTTTTATAATAGAAGACTCAGATGTTTCGGTTAGAGTTTTGTCTTTATTTTCGTTTTCGTAAGTTGCCGTAACTAATGAAGATTGATTTTGTGTCGTGTTTTTTTTCTTTTTTGAAAATGCAAAAGTTGGCAACATAAAAATTGCCACAAAAATGAGAAAACCTTTTTGTATAAAACTTCTACTAATTTTCAAAATCTTATTTCCAAAAAATTAATTATTAAAATCATTATCATCTTCTAGTAAAATTTCTTCATCGCTAAAAGAACCTTGTTCTTCATCATTTATAAAAAACTTTTTGTTCTTTTGTTGTAAAATAAAAAATAAAATTAAAAGAATTGCTATTGTAAAAAAGAAAATTGGAATTGAAATTCTTGCAACTTTTGAAAACGGTACATCAATAATTTTGAGTGTAAACAAAAAATACCAAAAACAAATTATAAAAAGAGTAACAGACGGGAATAAATATCCAAATTTTAATTTTTTGTATTTATAAAGTCCCGAAATAAACAACATAATTCCTGTTTCTGCTCCGTAAATTGGCCAAAAAGAATTTATTGTTTTTGGAGAAAAATAGAAAAAAAACAAACTTGTTACTGACCAAAAAAGAAAAATCAAACCTAAAAATAATTGATATGCTTTTTTAGTTTTTTTTGTACTCCAAAAAATCGCAAAAACACCAAAAATCAGTTGAAAATAAAGGCAAACTGCAAAAATATACGAAGTTGGATTTGATAAAGGATTATTAAAAAAATAAAAAAGTGCAACTATAAAACAGAAAGTAGTCAAACCGAGCAATATATTAAAAAAAACAAGATTTGGTCTTTTCATTATTTTTTTTCCGTTTGTAATAAAAATAAAATTTGAAGGTTGAACTCTATCTGAGTTTTGGGATTTTTTTCCCTATCATAATACAATCAATTTTCAATCTTTACAATAATAATTCGCTATGCTAAATTTAGGATTATGCAATTTCAAAAGAAATTTTTGTTTTTATTTTTTGTATCTGCAATATTATTTTTTAGTTGCAAAAACAACTCTAAGCAAATAAATTCTGAAATTATTCAGCAAGAACTAAAAGAAATTTTAGAAACACAAGAATTAAATTCAGAACAAAGATATACTGCAATAAATCAAATGGCAAACAGTTTGCTTGGCGAAAAAAAGTATCAAGATATAATTCTTTTTTTGACAAGTTATGTTGAGCAAAATCCTGATGATATTTACAACTCTTATTGGCTTTTAATGACTGCTTACGTTTATCTTTCTACGGGAGCAGAACCAATGGCAGAATATTATTTTGATAGAATTTTGCAAGATTATGATGATTTGTACGTAAAAGGAAATTCTATTCATTTTTTGTGCTTACAAAATCTTATTCAAATTAGTAAAACGCCAACTCACAGAATTAATTATTTTAATCAACTAATAAATCGTTTTCCGCAAAATGTAAATACAACAGAACTTTATTACAGACTTGCTTTAGAATACGAAAATGATAATCAATGGTCACAAGTTTTAAAAACGTACACTTTATTTTTAGAACAACCGGATGCTTCTATTATACAAATTCCGGGAGAACCAGACGCTTACAACAACGCTCGTCATTTGGTTGATTTTAATAATTCTTCAAAAGATTGGACTTTTGAAACATTGCCAGAACTAGAAGCCGCTGTAAAAAAAGCAATACGAAATTATGATTGGCGAACATTGGATAAATACAAAGCAAAAGTAAATTTCTTTTCGATGTCTTGGCGACAAAATGAAACCGATCCAAACTCACAAGAGGATTTTTCTACACGTGATTATGCATACGGCAGAAGAATTAGATATAGCGACTCTTTGGACGAGGCATCAAATCCGAACGAAGCTTATTTACGGACAACAGGTTGGAGTACTTACGTTTCGGTTTGGTATCTTTACTTTAGAAAAATAAACTATCCACTTGATCCTGATATAAACGGAAATTGGGAATGGGCAGGAATTTACATTGGCAATAAAGTTTAAACTCACAAATTTTTTTTCTCTGATTTTTTTAATTATATTTTTTTCTGCGAATTTGTTTTGCCAAGAAATAGAAACTTTTGGCAATGACAAAATCAAAAATAAAAAAAATGACTCAAAAATAGAAGAAAATCTTGAAAATCCTATTAAAAAAAATGAAAATAATGATTTTTTAACAACCTCAAAAGATTCCGAAGTTTTTTTAACAAAAGAAGAATCTGAAAACGAAGAAAAAACTGAAATTGTAGAAAACGAAAATCAACAAGAAAAAACAAAAAAAATAGAAATTCCTTTTAGCGATAAAAAAGAAGTTGAAAAATACAGAGAAATTTATCTTTCTCCAAAATGGCAAACAATTTTAAGAAATGACCTCGAATCTTCTATGGAATACAGACTTTATGTTAGAAAAGCATTGCAAGACAAAAACATGCCTTTTTATCTTGAATATCTTCCGATTGTAGAATCAAATTACAAAACTACAGCAAAATCAAAATCCGGTGCACTTGGAATGTGGCAATTTATGGAAAATTCTGTAAAACCATTTTTGCAGTTAGATGATTTTGTGGACGAACGACTTGACCCTTGGAAAAGCACGGAAGCTGCAATTTCAAAACTCACGGATAATTATAATTATTTTGGTGATTGGTTTTTGGCAATTGCCGCATATAATTGCGGAGCCGGAGCAATGCAAAAAGCAATAAATAAAGCAAAAAATCGTGATTTTTGGTATTTAGCAGAAAATAATTATATTTCAAATCAAACATCACAATATATTCCAAAATTATTAGCAATTTCTGATATTGCAGAAAATTCTGAATTTTATGATGTTGATTTACCTTCTCATAAAGAAGAATTTGAAGTTTTGTATAACGAAAAAAACGGAATTTTTGATTACATTACAGTTGAAAAATCTTATTCTCTAGAACAACTTGCTCGCGAATTAAGATTAGAAACATCAACTATAAAACATTTAAATCCTTCGTTTACAAGAGGAATAACTCATCCTACAAAAAAAAGTTCTATTCGCTTACCTTTAGGAATGAAACAAAGTGCAACTGAAGCATTAAAAAAACTCACACCAATAGAATTTCCTTTTAAGTATAAAGTTGTTTCAGGCGACTCACTTTGGTCAATTTCTAGAAAATTCAAAGTTTCAATTCAATCAATTTGCGACTTAAATAACATAAACGAAAATGACATTCTTAGAATTGGAAAAATTCTTTACATTCCTTCAAAATAATCCGATAGTAAAAATTGAAAGAAAGTTTAAGAATAGGGAAATTAAATGAAAAAAATTTTTTTTATAGTTTTTGCATTTTTTTTAAGTTCAAATTTTTTGATTTTTTCAAAATCACAAAACGTAGACAATACGTCAATGGAATCAAAAAGTCGTGTAAATTGGATTACAAAAGAATTCGTTTCTGAAATTTCGCTTGATGTAGATAAAGCAAAAATTCAAATGCCTTCTGGAAAAAAAACTGCTTCTTCAAAAATAAAATCAAATCTGCCAAAACTTATTCAACCTCCTCTACTTTCTCTTTTTGCCGACTCTGCGACAACACTTTCTGATGTTGTAATTTCCGGAAAACTTTCACTGGATCAAACTTATAATTTTATTATGAATGGCTACAAAACCACAGATGTTTTTAGTCAAAATGCAGAAAAAATCTCGACCACAAATTATCTAAACATAAATCTTTTAAATAAAGAATTAATTCGTCATAATTTTTCATCCGAAGTTGAAAAACCAATAGAAATTGTACCTTCAAGAGCGTATAGCGGAATCATAATTGACGCACGAGGGTCGCTTCATGTTCATGGTGAATATGTTGAAAGCGAAGTTTATCCAAGTTTCTTTCCGCAGATTTGGGACGAAGAAATGAATATTATTTACGAAAAGAATTATGTAAATCCGCAAGTTATAAAAGATGCTGGGCTTGTTGGATTTCATTATTCTGATGATATTTCAAATTATGAAGATAAAGTAGGTTTTGATCCTCTTTACATAAAAGCGGTTCAAGTTTACGGCAGAAATCGCACGGATCCAATCATAAGGCGAAAAGATGCATTAAAAATTCTTACTGTTCCAGAAAATATTGAACTTTTAAAACAAGGTAAAGTTGTAATTTTACTTGATAAAGAAAATCTTATTTATGATATTTCTGTTCCTCAAATGGATAATACATATTACGTTGTTTATGATGAAATAAAAAATTATTTTTACGAAAATAAAGTTCCCGGTTTAGATATTGTTCCAACCGGCAACGGAATTCTTTTTTCCATTGATTTGAAATTTTACCCAGATTCTGATGTCCTTCTTCCAAGCGAGGAAGAAAGAGTTGGTTTTGTTGCAGATAAAATTAAAGAATTTCTCGATTTGGAAGGTTACACTGTTTTGGTAGAAGGTCACACTGCAGATGTTGGAAAACCTGTTGGACAATTAAATCTTTCAATAGATAGAGCTAGAACGCTTATGAATGCATTAATTGAAAGAGGAATTGATGAAAGTTTGTTTACATACAAGGCTTACGGAGGGACAATGCCAATTGCTTCAAATGATACAGAAGAAGGACGAGCTCAAAATCGTCGTGTTGATATAACATTGCGTCCTAAACAAACTTACATTTTGCGAGATTGGTAATTTAATCTGTACGAAGTGCTTTTTTAGAACGTTTTTCCATGTAAAGCATAGAATCTGCTTCGGACAGTAAAGGCGTTAATTGATAGCCAACCGAAACTGAAGGATATTCTACAACACCCATGCTTATTGAAATAGAAAATGGAGAATTATATGTTTCTGCCCATTTCTTGCAATCATCATCAATTTTATTTTTTATTCGTGCGAAAGCTTCTTTTGTTAAACCTGGACAAAGCATAACAAATTCATCGCCACCAATGCGAGCTACAACATCATTTGAACGGAAATTTCCTTTTAATATTATTGATTCAGCAATAATAGCATGGTCGCCAGATTCGTGACCGAAAGTATCGTTGATTTTTTTTAGTCCGTCCATATCACTATAAACAATAAGTCCGTTTTGGCTCATTGCTTTTGCAAATTTTAAGGTTGACTGCCCTATTTCGTAAAAACCTCGCCGATTATAAAGACCTGTAAGTTCATCTGTATTTGCAATAATATCCAATTTATCATATTTTGATTGAAATTTTACATGCTCATTATGAACAAGTGCAAACGAGTGAACAGAGGCAATTATTGTAGAAATAATTTTAGAGAGTAAATCATAAATTGAAATATCATAAGAGCCACGTCTAAAAATTATATAACCATACTGCAAGGTATTATGAAAAAGCGAAATTACATACGCACCTTCAGAATCAAAATTTACAATTCCTTTTGGCAAGATTTTTTTATGCGGATCAAAAACAAAATCATCATCAGTTGTAGTAGAATCGTAACCGGTTGTATAATCAAAAGCGGTAAAAAGATGAGCTTTTTTGGGCATTGTAAAATAATCAAAAGGAGTTGCCATTTCTATAGGATTTTCGTACAAAACGATTGCTAAAGAAGTAACTCCAAAGCTTTTTACATCATTATTTAATCGCTTGCGAAGTTGGTCTTGCGACATATCATACTGCATTTCATTGTAAAAACGAGTAATTTGAAAAATCTGATTTTTTCGCTGATACCACTCTGAAAGAATTTGATTATCATAGTTTTTGCAATTTGACATTTGTTCATAACACAGATAATTTGTAGATTCATTTGGATTTTTAAATCTTGTTGTAGATTGACGCACAATACATTTTGCTTCGATAACTTTTTCTTTTGAAACGATTTTTTTTTCAATCAAATCTTTTATATAAATAACAGCTTCATAACCTTGATCAAAAATTCTTTGATCAATTGAAGTTACAGTTGGAAAAGAAATTTCATCTCTATCAATATTATCAAAACCAACAACTACAACATCGTTTGGAACATGTAAATTATGCTTTTTACAAAAATCAATGCAAGCAAAAGCCATTTCGTCATTTAAGGAAATAAGAGCGTCAAAATCAAAAATTTTATTTTCATCGTAATATGCTTCTAGTTCCGCCATTGTAACGCCATAATCAAAATTTGATTTCCAAAAATGAACATTTTTTGAAGTAATACCACGATCTTCAAGTAATGATTTTAAAATTCGAGTTCGAGCTCTAACTTCACTAGAACTACTTCTAACCCCCATAATTCCAAATCTTTTACATTTTTGAACATCAATAAGATTGTCTATTAATTCTTTGTAGGCATTTTTACAATCAACTGTAATAGAAGTAAGTCCTGGAATATCTACAGAAATACTAACAAGAGGCAAAGATTTATATGATTTCAAATATGATGAAAGTTCTGCTTTTGTTAAATAATGCATTTGCGTGCCTGAAGCAAAAATGATTCCATCAACATTTGTGGAATTTAAAAGTCCAGTAACAGCAATATATTGATAATCAAATGAATATTGAACGTTGTGCAATTCGCCAATTGGAAAAATTAAAAGTTCGATATTTAAATCTTTACAAGCAGATTTTATGCCATTAAGAAGAATATTAGAATAATCAGAAATGATATAATCAATAAGTAAAGCAACTCTGTAGCGTTTGTCCGACATTAAAAACCCCTATTGTTTACTTTTTGATTATTGGAGTATTCTACCACAAGAGTTGTGAATTGTCCAAAAAATTCGTTTTTAATGAGTTATTATTTTTGACAGGGGACAGACCTCTGTGTTTTCAATTTTTTTTGATAGGGGACAGACCCCTTGTATTTTCAATTTTTTTTGACAGGGGACAGACCTCTGTGTTTTTAATTCTTTTTGACAGGGGACAGACCCCTTGTATTTTCAATTCTTTTTGACAGGGGACAGACCCCTTGTATTTTCAATTTTTTTTGACAGGGGACAGACCTCTGTG